>CAZWXW010000015.1:0-56074 GCA_964638025.1 uncultured Verrucomicrobiaceae bacterium | reverse complement strand
GTCATGCCGGCCACCGGTTCGTCGACCAGCAGCAGGCGCGGGTCGGAGATCAGCAGCATGCCGATCTCCAGCCACTGTTTCTGGCCGTGCGACAGCGCACCGGCCGGCTTGAAGCGCTCGGCTTCGAGGCCGACGATCTTCAATATCTCGTCGATGCGATCGCGCTGCGCGCCCGACAGCTTCGCCGTGATCGACGACCAGACCCGCTTGTCCGTCTTCATCGCCAGTTCGAGGTTGTGAAACACGCTGAGCGGTTCGAACACCGTCGGCTTCTGGAATTTTCGGCCGATGCCGATCTCGGCGATTTCCGGTTCGCTCATCGTCAGCAGATCGATACTCTGGCCAAAGAAGACGCGACCGACATCGGGACGAGTCTTGCCGGTGATGACATCCATCATCGTCGTCTTGCCGGCACCGTTGGCGCCGATGACGCAGCGCAGCTCGCCATCGTTGACGTACAGCGTCAAATCGTTGAGCGCCTTGAAGCCGTCGAAGCTGACGGTGACGCCCTCGACATACAGAATCACCCCCTTGTTGACGTCGAGCTCGCGGCTCAGCGGTGGATCGCCCCACATCAAGCCGGCCAGCTTTCTGCCGCCGACCGCTTCGCAGGTTTTTCGCAGTATCGACGTGCCATTGCTCGCCATGATCAACCTCCGCGCCGATTCAGCAGGCCGCCATGATTCAGCAGACCAACAATGCCCTTCGGCAGGAACAGCGTCACGATGACGAACAGTGCACCGAGCGCGAACAGCCACGCCTCCGGCATCACGCCGGTGAACCAGGTCTTGGCGTAGTTGACCAGCAGCGCGCCGAGCACCGCACCGTAGAGCGTATAGCGACCACCGATCGCCACCCAGATCACCATCTCGATCGAATTCAGCGGCGAGAACTCGCCGGGATTGATGATACCGACCTGCGGCACATACAACGCGCCGGCTACTGCGGCCAGCAACGCCGAGATAACGAACAGCCACAGCTTGTAGGTGTCGGCGCGGTAACCGATGAAACGTGCGCGGCTCTCGGCATCGCGAATCGCGACGATGACGCGACCGAATTTCGAATTCATCAGAAAGCGACACAGCAGATAGCCACCGGCCACCGCTGCCGCACTCAGTACGAACAGCACCACGCGCGTCACGTTGGATTGCAGGTTGAAACCGAGGATCTCCTTGAAGTCGGTCAGCCCGTTGTTGCCACCGAAGCCGAGTTCATTACGGAAGAAGGCCAGCATCAAGGCGTAGGTCAACGCCTGCGTGATGATCGACAAATAGACGCCGGTGACGCGCGAACGGAACGCCAGCCAACCGAACACGAAGGCGAGCACGCCCGGCACCAGCAGCACCATCGCTGCCGCGAACCAGAACATGTCGAAGCCCTGCCAATACCACGGCAGTTCCTGCCAATTCAGGAACACCATGAAATCCGGCAGCGTCGGGTTGGCGTAGACGCCGCGATCGCCAATCTGCCGCATCAGGTACATGCCCATGCAGTAGCCGCCGAGCGCGAAGAAGGCGCCGTGGCCGAGACTCAGAATGCCGCAGTAACCCCAGATCAGATCGACCGCCAGTGCCAGCAGCGCGTAGCAGAGATATTTGCCGAGCAGCGTCACCGTGTAAGTGGAGATATGCAGCGCCGAACCTTCGGGAATCAGCAGATTGCACAGCGGCACGACGATGGCGGCGAGCAACAGCAATGACAACAGAATCGCACCGCCGCGATCGCTGCTGTTGCCGGTGCGTTGCGCACCGCCCGGCAGCACGGAGCGAATGGCTTCCACAAACATCTCAACCCTCCGCCGAGCGGCCCTTCTGCGGGAACAATCCACGCGGGCGTTTCTGGATAAAAAGAATGATGAAGATCAGCACCAGAATCTTCGCGAGGACAGCGCCGCTGACCGGTTCCAGGAATTTGTTGGCGACACCGAGCGACAGCGCGCCGACCAAGGTTCCCCACAAATTCCCGACCCCGCCGAACACCACCACCATGAACGAGTCGATGATGTAGGCCTGCCCCATGTTCGGGCCGACATTGGTCAGCTGGCTCAGCGCGACACCGGCGATGCCGGCGATGCCGGAGCCGAGGCCGAAGGTCAGCGCATCGACCCAGTCGGAGCGAATGCCCATCGCCTTCGCCATCGCACGGTTCTGCGACACGGCGCGCACATAGAGACCGAGCGAGGTCTTCTTCAGCAGCAGCAACAGCAGCACGAAAACGATCAGCGCAAAGATGACGATGTAGAGGCGATTGAAGGTCAGCGAGAAGACCGGATTGATCTGCCAGCTGCCGCTCATCCACTCCGGCGTTATCACCGAGCGGTTCAGCGGCGAGAAGATGGTGCGCACCGCCTGTTGCAGCACGAGGCTCAATCCGAATGTCGCCAGCAGCGTCTCCAGCGGACGGCCGTAGAGAAAGCGAATGACACCGCGCTCGATGGCGACACCTACGAGACCGGCAACGATGAAGGCCGCCGGCAGCGCCACCAGCAGCGAGTACTCGATGTGGTTCGGCATCAGCAGCTGCACGACATAGGTGGTGTAGGCACCGAGCATGATCAGCTCGCCGTGCGCCATGTTGATCACGCCCATGACGCCGAAGGTGATGGCAAGACCGATCGCGGCCAGCAGCAGTACCGAGCCGAGGCTGAAGCCGAAGAAGACCGTCTCGACCAGTTGGTAGCGC
Organism: uncultured Verrucomicrobiaceae bacterium; assembly: GCA_964638025.1. Taxonomy (GTDB): domain Bacteria; phylum Pseudomonadota; class Gammaproteobacteria; order Pseudomonadales; family CAMLJR01; genus CAMLJR01. Next base: position 53,392 of record CAZWXW010000015.1, on the reverse strand, counting down.
TCGCGCTTGCTGTCGATGCTGGCGACGACATCGCGTGCCTTGGCACGCACCGCCTCATCGGCATCGTTGTCAGCCAGCTGCCGGGCGCGGTTGTGAATCTCCGGCTCGACATTGCCGACCAGTCGCTCAAGCGCGGCGATGCGCACGGCACTGTCGCCACTGTTCAGCTCGATCAGCGCGATGCCGGCACGCAACAACTCCTCGACATCGCCATCCTTCTCCTTGTCGAGCGCCTGCTGCAGCAGCGCGCGATCGTCGTCGCCGAGCTGCGCCAGCATCGCGCGCACGGCATCGGCGCGTTTGTTGGCATCGGCGCTTTCGAGCTGCAGCCGCGCGATCATGTCGCGCAGCGCGCCGCGCACGCTGTTGTTGATGATGATCTTCTTGAACGCCGAGGTACTGTCGATCGGCTCGGCATTGCCGCTGGCCGGATCGATTGCTTTCGGCGCGGTACCGCCGTTGTCGATGACGAACAGCTGCTTGTCGCTCTTGCGAAAGTAGAGACGCCCGTCGAGCAACCCCTGCAGATAGGGCAGCGACTGTTCGCCACCGGCGGCGACCGCCTGCACGGCAGCGGGCAGTTCGCGCAGTTTCGCGTTGGCGAGATGGGCCAGCGCACTTTCGAATTCATTGGCGGCCGGCCCGGATTCCTGCGCGTGCGCACAGAGCACGGCAAGGGCGAGCAGCAGACCGGTTAGCAGACGCAACATGAATGGGAATTCTCGTCGTTGCTCGGAAGAGATGACCCCCTCGCCCCTTCGGGGCACTCCCCCTACTTCGCAGGGGGAGACCGGTCGAGTCCTCCCCTATGCAATAGGGGAGGTGCCGAGCACAGCGAGGCGGAGGGATCCGCGACTCAGTTGGAGCCGCCGCAGCTTTTGGTCTTGGTGTTGTAGTTGCCGCACTTGATCGGCGCGGTCCAGTCCGCTTCGAGGTCTTTCGAGCCTTCGAGGTAGTCGGACCAGGCGTCACCGACGACCACACCGTCGGTCTCCCAAACCACGGCGAACTGACCGTCTTCCTGGATCTCGCCGATCAGCACCGGCTTCGACAGGTGGTGGTTCTTGTTCATCACCGCGATGCCACCGGTCAGGTTCGGTGTCTGCTGGCCGATCATCGCCTGCTCAACCGCGTCGGTATCGGTGGTGCCGGCTTTCTTGACCGCGTTCACCCACATCTTGAAGCCGATGTAGGTCGCTTCCATCGGATCGTTGGTGACGCGCTTCGGGTCCTTGATGAAGGCTTTCCAGGTCTTGATGAAGGCGGCGTTTTCGGGATTGTCGACGCTCATGAAGTAGTTCCATGCCGCGAGGTGGCCGACCAGCGGCTTGGTGTCGATACCGGACAACTCTTCCTCACCGACCGAGAAAGCGACGACCGGAATATCGTCAGCCTTGACGCCCTGGTTGCCGAGCTCCTTGTAGAACGGCACGTTGGCATCGCCATTGATGGTGGAGACGACAGCCGTTTTCTTGCCGGCGCTGCCGAATTTCTTGATGTCGGCGACGATCGACTGCCAGTCGGAGTGACCGAACGGCGTGTAGTTGATCAGGATGTCGCTCTCGGCCACGCCTTTCGCCTTCAGGTAGGCTTCGAGGATCTTGTTGGTGGTGCGCGGATAGACGTAGTCGGTGCCGGCCAATACCCAGCGCTTCACGCCAATGTCGTTCATCAGGTAGTCAACGGCCGGAATCGCCTGCTGGTTCGGCGCGGCGCCGGTGTAGAAGATGTTTTTCGACGACTCTTCACCCTCGTACTGCACCGGGTAGAACAGCAGGCCGTTCAGCTCCTCGATCACCGGCAGCACCGACTTGCGCGATACCGAGGTCCAGCAACCGAAGATGACGGAAACCTTCTCCTGACTGATCAGCTCGCGCGTCTTCTCGGCGAACAGCGGCCAGTTCGAGGCCGGGTCGACGACAACGGCTTCCAGTTTCTTGCCGAGCAGGCCGCCGGCCTTGTTCTGCTCGTCGATCATCATCAGGACGGTGTCCTTCAGCGTGGTCTCGGAGATCGCCATGGTGCCGGAGAGGGAGTGCAGCACGCCGACCTTGATGGTGTCGGCGGCCTGTGCGGCCAGACTGCCGAGGGCAGCTGCACCAACGGCGGCGGTCAATGCCGCGCTGCGCAGAATGGAACTGAATCGCTTCATGTCGTTTTGCTCCATGTGGATGAATGTTGGATCGCGGGCGGCAAGGCGGCCGGCTCGATGCCATTAAACGGAGCAGCTGGCAAACGGCACAATGCGTCAAATGACGTATACCGGTGGCGGGACGGGTGGCGTTAACTCGGCGTCGTACCGAGAGACCGGTAAACTGCCGGCTTTTCCGTCATTCTGCGCGCAGCGAAGCGCAGTCGCAGAATCCAGCCGGTGGATTCCGCGACTACGCGCGGAATGACGAACACGGACTTTGGGTAGCGCAATGGGCGAATTCCGCCAGCAGCAGATTTTCAAGATCCGCCGCGACTACAACAGCTGGGTGGCGAACGAGACGCTGGAGGACTACGCGCTGCGTTTCGCGCCGCGCTCGTTTCGCAAGTGGTCGGCGTTTCGTGTCGCCAATACCGCGTTCGGCTCGATCGCCTTCCTGGTGCTGGAGGCGATCGGCGGCGCGCTGACCATCACCTACGGTTTCACCAACGCCTTCTGGGCCATTGTCAGTGTCGGCCTCGTCATCTTCCTGACCGGCTTCCCACTCGCCTACTACGCGGCCAGGCACAACATCGACATGGACCTGCTGACGCGCGGCGCCGGCTTCGGCTACATCGGCTCGACGCTGACCTCGCTGATCTACGCCTCCTTTACCTTCACGCTATTCGCGCTGGAGGCGTCGATCATGTCGCTGGCGCTGCAGATGTATTTCGGCTGGCCGATCGCCTTCTGCCATATCGTCAGCGCCGTCGTGATCATTCCGCTGGTGATGTACGGCATCACCAACATCAACCGGCTGCAGCTGTGGACGCAGCCGGTGTGGCTGATCCTGCTGGCGGTGCCGTTCGTGGCAATCTTCATGCAGGAGCGCGATGCCCTGCCGGCACTGCTCGCCTATACGGGTGTGAATGACGAACGCGGTTTCTCGTGGCTGGCGTTCGGCGCCGCCAGCACGGTGGCGTTCGCGATGATTGCGCAGATCGGCGAGCAGATCGACTTCCTGCGCTTCATGCCGGAAAAGACGAAAGAGAACCGCGTGCGCTGGTGGAGCGCGGTGGTCATCGCCGGTCCGGGCTGGATCGTGTTCGGCGTCATCCGCCAGCTGATGGGCGCCTTCCTCGCTTTCCTGGCGATCAAGGCCGGCGTCAGCGCCTCGCACGCCTTCGAGCCGACGCAGATGTACCTGATGGCCTATGGCACGGTGTTCGAGGGCTGGGGCGAGCGCGGCATCCTGCTCGCCACCACGGCGACGCTGCTGCTGGTGGTGATCTCGCAGATCAAGATCAATGTCACCAATGCCTACGCCGGCTCGCTGGCATGGTCGAACTTCTTTTCGCGACTGACGCACAGCCACCCGGGGCGCGTGGTGTGGCTGATCTTCAACGTCGCCATCGCGCTGCTGCTGATGGAGCTGGGCGTATTCGGCGCGCTGGAGCGCGTGCTCGGGCTGTTCTCCAATATCGCCATCGCCTGGATCGGTGCGCTGGTGGCAGACCTCGTCATCAACAAGCCCTTGAAACTGAGCCCGCCATTCGTCGAGTTCAAACGCGCCTACCTGCCCGACATCAATCCGGTTGGCGTCTTCTCGACGCTGATCGCTTCCGGCTTATCGATCGCCGCTTACCTCGGCCTGTTCGGCATCGTGCTGCAGGCCTTCTCGGCCTACCTCGCGTTGTGCGTCGCCTTCGTGCTGGCGCCGCTGATCGCCTGGTTCACGCGCAATCGCGGCCGTGCCGTCGATGTCGGTCAACACCCCGCCCATCGCTACACGTTTCCCAGCTACATCGCCCGCGACCGTCATCACCCCACCGTCACCGATCCCTGCTGCATCTGCGGTAACACCTTCGAAGCCGAAGACAACGCCTACTGCCCCGCCTACAGCGGCAATATCTGCTCGCTCTGCTGCACGCTGGATGCGCGCTGCCGCGATGCCTGCAAACCGGGCTATCGGCTCGACGACCAGCTGCAGCGGCTGGCCGATCTCTGCATGCCGGGCAAACTCGGCCCGCAGCTGCGACTGCGGCTGATGCAGTTCACGCTGCTCTATCTACTGCTGGCGACGATGAGCGGCATCTTTCTCGGCGTCATCTATTTTCAGGACCTGCTGGCGCTCGGCAGCAGCGACGACATCACCGCGCAGCTGCTGACCAATAACTTCACCAAGGTCTACGCCTGCCTGCTGATCTTCATCGGGCTGGCAAGCTGGTGGCTGATCCTGAACAACGAGAGCCGACAGGTGGCGCAGGAGGAGTCGAACCGGCAGACCGGGCTGCTGCTGAAGGAGATCGACGATCACCGCAACACCGACGCCGAGCTGCAGCGCGCGCGCGAGGCCGCCGACAACGCCAACCGCGCCAAGAGCCGCTTCCTGACCGACATGAGCCACGAGGTGCGCACGCCGCTGAACAGCATCCTCGGCTATGCGCAACTGCTGACGAAGGACCCGAAGATTCCACCACACCGGCGCGACGCGGTGGCGACGATCCAGAACAGCGGCGAGCATCTGGCGCAGCTGATCGACGACATCCTCGACATCGCCCGCATCGAAGCGCGCAAGTTCGAAATGAAGCGCGAACCGATCGACGTGCCGGCACTGGTCGAACAGATGGTGAAGATGTTTCGCCCGCAGGCCGAGGGCAACGGGCTGGCGTTCCGCTGCCAGATTCGCTCGCGGCTGCCGCATTTCGTGCGCGGCGACCAGAACCGGCTGCGGCAGATCCTGATCAACCTGCTCGCCAACGCGGTGAAGTTCACCAGCACCGGCGAAGTGGTGCTGCAGGTCGACTACAGCGGGCAGGTGATCGTGTTCCGCGTCAGCGATACCGGCGAGGGGATTCCGGCCGACCAGCTCGACGAGATCTTCCAGCCGTTCCGCCGCCTCAACGTCAATCGCGGCAACGCCGTCGCCGGCAGCGGCCTCGGCCTGACCATCTGCAAGATTCTGGCGGAGGTGATGGGCGGCGAGCTGAAGGTGGAGAGCACCATCGGCAGCGGCACGACTTTTATGCTGCGACTGTTCCTGCCCGAGCTGCACGATGTCGCCAGTGCACCGCAGAGCGTTGTCGCAGGTGACAGCGACGAGCGCGAGATCATCGGCTATCACGGCATGCGCCGTCGCATTCTGGTGGTCGACGATCAGCAGCAACACCGCGAGTTGCTGTGCTCGGTACTGGCACCGCTCGGCTTCGAACTGATCGAAGCCAGCAGTGGACACGATGGCTACACCAGGGCGCTGGAACAGCGGCCGCAGCTGATCCTGACCGATCTCGACATGGGCGACGGCAATGGCAACGAACTGGTGCGACAGTTGCGCCGCGCCGGCTTCAGCGCCTCGATGATCGTCATCAGCGCGCACGCCTACCAGAATCACCGCGCCGACGCGATCGCCGCCGGCGCCGATGACTTCATGGCCAAGCCGTTCCAGATCGACGATCTGCTGACCAAGATCCGCCTGCACCTGAGCCTGGAGTGGATTCGCGCCGACGAGGAGTCGCAGCCGATGCCGCCGGTCAGCGACAGCGCGCCAATCCGCTTCCCCGACGGCGACACGCTGCGCGAGCTGGCACAGCTGGCACGCATCGGCGACCTGCGCGGCGTCACCGAACAGCTGCAGCAGCTGGCCGATCAACAACCCGACTACGCCCCCTTCGCCGCACACCTGCAGGGGTTGGCGAAGGAGTTTCGACTGGCCGACATCAAGCGGCTGTTGAGCGAGGAATAAAAATGGCAACCGCAGCCAATTCGGTACTCAACAACGGCACCGTCATGATCGTCGACGACACGCCCGCCAACCTGGCGCTGCTGTCGGATGCGCTGGTCGAGCAGGGTTACCGCGTGCTGGTGGCCACCGATGGCTACTCGGCGCTGGAGCAGCTCGAACTGATCCGGCCCGACCTGATCCTGCTCGACGGCATGATGCCCGGCATCGACGGCTTCGAAACCTGCCGCCGTATCAAGGCCAATCCGCTGACGGCGGCGATCCCGATCCTGTTCATGACCGCGCTCGGCGAACTCGACGATCTGCTGCGCGGCTTCGACGAAGGCGCCGTCGACTACATCGTCAAACCGTTTCGCAATGAGGAGGTGCTGGCGCGGGTCGGCGCCCATATCAGTCAGGCGCGCATCGGCGCCCGCGTCGAACAGGCACTGGCCGCCAGCGGCCTCAGCGCCGTGGCGCTGGATGACAGCGGCAGCATCACCTGGATCACGCCATCGGCCAGCGCGCAGCTGGCCGAGCTGACCGGCAGCGCCGTCGCCCTGCCGCCGGTTCTGCACGACTTCGCGATGAGCTACATCCGCGCGCAGAACCACAAGGCGCCGGTGCGCTTCCAGCTCGGCAATCTGGCGGCGCGGATGTCGGAGTGCGTTTACGCCGGCGAGTATCTGCTGCTGTTGCAGAAGGTGGCGACCGAACCCAATACCGACGCCATCCGCGACACGCTCGGCCTGACCGCGCGCGAGGCCGAGGTGCTGATGTGGATCACGCGCGGCAAGACCAACCGCGATATCGGCCTGATCCTCGGCTCCAGTCCCCGTACGGTAAACAAGCACCTGGAACATATCTTCGAGAAGCTCGGCGTCTCGACCCGCGCCGCGGCGGCGTCGGTGGCGATGCAGACGGTGAAGTGATAGCGTTGCCGCCTCGCCGGACAGCGCGCTCGCCAGCAACTATCGCCAGAATCAGCGCCAGCATTCGCGTCTGCTCAATCGGCAACCAATCACCTGTCACCCACCCCACTGGAGGATAACCCCATGACCCAAGTCACCCTCGGCGGCGCCCCGCACGACGTAGACGGCAAACTGCCGCAGCCCGGCCAACAGGCCCCCGATTTTTCGCTGGTCGGCTCTGATCTCGCCGACTACACGCTGGCCAGCTTCGCCGGCAAGCGCAAAGTCCTGAACATCTTCCCGAGCATCGACACCGGCACCTGCGCCACCTCGGTACGCAAGTTCAACGAGAAAGCCGCCGGCCTGTCGAACGCCGTCGTGCTCTGCATCTCGTCCGACCTGCCGTTCGCGCAGAAGCGCTTCTGCGGCGCAGAGGGCATCAACAACGTGGTCTCGCTGTCGACGATGCGCGGCGCCGAGTTCAAGAAGGCTTACGGCGTGGCCCTGACCTCGGGCAAGCTGGCCGGCGTTTCGGCGCGCGCCGTTGTCGTTCTCGACGAGAACAACAAGGTGCTGCACAGCGAGCTGGTACCGGAAATCGCCAACGAGCCGAACTACGATGCGGCGCTGGCTGCGCTGAAGTAATTTCGCAACACTGAAGTAACGAATGGCGCCGCTGATTGCGGCGCCATCTCACTGCAGCTAAGGGAATAGCTGAATGCCGACCATCCGCAGGGACGGAGCCTACCGTTTTTACTGGTATAGCCACGAGCCCAATGAACCTCCCCACGTCCACATTGACCGCGGCGAGATGACGGCAAAATTCTGGCTACAACCGGTGTCACTCGCCCGTAACATGGGCTTCCCTGCCCACGAATTACGGCGTATACAATCGCTTGTCGAATCGAATCAGACGAAGTTTCTGGAGAGCTGGCATGGGTACTTTGGCAATCAACACTGACGAACGCGTCGCCAGTGTCGAGTTTTCCGAAGGCTATCTGGTTGTTGGTCTCAAAGATGGCCGACGCATCTCCGTACCGGTCGCCTGGTATCCACGTCTTGCCAGCGCTTCCGGCAAAGCCCGCGCCAACTGGGAAATCTGCGGCGGTGGCTATGGAATCCATTGGCCGGAACTCGATGAAGACCTCAGCACCGAGGGACTGTTGCGCGGCGCCCCCGCCCCCGACATCGCGCAACATTCATAACACCACCTATCGGTGCCCTGTTCCCAGCATCCCCTTGTCGACGATGAAGTCGATAGTCGACAAGCCCTTCACCACTTTTCAAATTGCTGAACACGAACGACCGTTCGCCGCGCAGCTTTATGAGCGCCTTCGGCCGAGGGTTTGACTCGGCAGCTCGCCAAAGGCCCGGCGATACTGCTCGGCAAACCGCGCCGGATGGCGAAAGCCCCACCGCAATGCGACATCGGCGATGCGGCACGCATCTGTCGATGTCAGAAGATCGCGCAGCACACCGTTCAGCCGGAGGTTCAAGAACCATCGTCCGGGCGGCATGCCAACACTTCGGTTGAAGATCAATTCCAGCGAACGCCGCGTATAGCCACAGCGGCTTGCCATCTCATTCATATCCATGGCCACCGCGTCACCTGACAGCGCAAGTTGTTCGCAGGCGAGTACCAGCCGGGAATGATGCCTCTCCACGCTGCCCCGCCTGACCCTGTCCGTCAGGGTCGCGTCACCTAACGCCTCGATATAGCTGCCAAGCAACTCCTGCGCAATTCCCGCTGCCAGCGCTGCCGGCATTCCCTTCGCATCAAAGGTCCGGGCGATCGCGAAGGCATCATCCACCAGCCGGATCAGGTAGCTGCGACGGCCGCGTGGAAGCTGCACCCATTTGACATCGTTGTTCGGCAAAGCCAGCGGGTATCCGACACGCGCGATGACTGCCTCCTGCAGACGATTTTCCGGAATGCTGAAGTTGATCCAGCGAGACTCCGCCTTCGCGTGGTAGAGCAGATCCACGCCCGGCGCATAGATCTGAATTTCGTCCGGGCCGATCGCGGTGGTATTGCAGCGCGTGGTTTTCGCCCCCGCCGCCATCATGCCGATGCATACCGAACCCTTCGGCATGGCGCCGCGCGCGATGACTGGAAAATCGTAGGCTCCCGACTCCAGCAACAGGTCATCCATCGCCAGTCGCTGGTGCTCCATAGCGGCCTGCTTGATCGACAGCAGGCGATGCTCGAAATGCCCGCCGTATATGACGTCAAAGGCCAGGGCCGGTTCGAGACCCAAGTATGAGAAGCGCTGGAAGGTGGGCAGAGCACCCATGGTTTGGCCCCATCGGGATTTCGTTTTTCGGATACCTTACACCGACTGCCGATAATAGACTGGGCTCCCCTTCGAGGGGTCCGAATCGCTGCAGCTCCCGAGTTGTGTGCGAGCACAGCGGAGCGACCACACCATACAAGGAGTGCGGTATGTCAGCTCGGCGTTATCGCAATATCGACTTTGGCCTCCAGTCACTTAGAAGCCAATTCCCACTTGCCCTGTCATCGCTTTCCACAAAAAAAGAAAGCGTATGGCACGGAATCCTCCCCGCCCTTCTGCTTTCTCTTTTCTGCGTGAACAGTGCGAGCGCAGCTGACACAGCAGCTGCCGCGGCGCAGGCCAACAACCCGCTGGCCAATATGACCGCCTTCAACATTCAGGACTATTACATCGGCGAACTGACCGAGTCCGACGACTCGGCCAATCAGGTCTGGTTCCGCTACGCCCAGCCGTTTTCCGTCGCCGAAACCAAGTGGCTGATGCGAGCCTCACTACCCATCAACACCTATCCCTCTGCAAGCGGGGGCAACACAACAGGCATTGGCGATCTCAATGTCTTCGCGGCCTATCTGATCGACACCGGCAACCCGGCGATCAGTTTTGGTTTTGGCCCACAGCTCACCGCCCCTACGGCCACCAAGGATGAGGTCGGCAGCGAAAAGTGGTCGGCCGGCTTTGCCAACGTACTGTTCAATGCCAGCTCGGCGAAATTCCAGTATGGCTATCTGCTGACCTGGCAAGAGAGTTTTGCCGGCGAAGATAACCGCGATGACGTCAATGTCGGCGCCTTTCAGCCCTTCACTTTCCTGCAGCTGGGCGGTGGCACTTATCTGCGCGCCGCGCCGATCTGGGTCTACAACTTCGAGAACGATGCCTACAGCGTTCCTCTGGGCGTCGGTATTGGTCAGGTGATCAAGCAGGGAAAAACGGTATACAACATGTTTATCGAGCCGCAGTTTTCGGTTGCCGATGACGGTCCGGGGCAACCGGAGTGGCAGGTTTTTCTCGGCTTCAACATGCAGTTCCTGAATTGATCCACAGCACTACCGCCTGAATAAAACCTGTGCACACCCAATTTCCCAGCCTGCGTAAAACGTTGTTCATCACACCAAGGAGAGTGAAAAATGATGCCATCTACCCGCAAATTCCCTGCCCTTCAGCTCGTTGGACTTTTGGCACTGGGATTGGCAAATCAAACCTACGCACAAGGTGACTACAAGTTCACCACCGAGCAGAAAGGGGCAACCGGCTATACGCGCGACAACAATCAGGCTGTGTACAAGCAGCTGGACTTCGACAACAAGGTGGCTTTCGAGGATTCCCGCAAGGGACTCATTGCGCCGCTACTCAATAACGGCGATATCGATGGCGGAATATTCAGTGCAACGGGCATGAACTTCATGCAGGACAAGAAAGCGCCCGATACCGTCAACCCCAGCCTGTGGCGTCACTCACAGCTGGTCAACTACGGCGGTCTGTTCAAGATCAACGAAAACATCTACCAGATTCGTGGTCAGGACCTGTCGAACCTCACCATTATCGAAACGAAAAGCGGCATGGTCTTTTTCGACGTTGAATACACTGCCGCTACGTTAGCCAAATCCGTCGAGCTGTATCAGAAACATCGCGGTAAGCGTCCTCTACTGGGCGTGATCATCAGCCACAGTCATGCCGATCATTTCGGCGGGTTCGACGGCATCTACAAGGCTGGCTTGGCCAAGGAAGAGGACTTCAAGAGCGGCAAGATTCCGCTGATCGCGCCAGAAGGATTTGTCGAAGAGGCCGTTTCCGAAAACGTCACGGCGGGTAATATCATGTCTCGTCGCGCCGGCTATCAGTACGGCAATGTTCTCAAGCCGGGCGAAAAAGGCATCATGACTGGCGCCCTTGGCCCTGCACTGGCAAACGGCGCATCAGCACTGCCAATCCCCAACAAATTCATCACGAAGGATGGCGAGAAAGTCACCATCGATGGCGTCGATTTTGTCTTCTATCTCGCTCCGCATTCGGAAGCGCCAGCCGAAATGGTCATGTACATCCCACAGTGGAAAGCGTTGTCGATGGCCGAGGACGTCAACCACCTGCAACACAATATCTACACACTGCGCGGCGCGCAGACTCGCGATGCATCCGTCTGGGCCAAGTACATCGGCGAGGCCGTTGCCCGCTGGGGCGACGAGGTTGAAGTCAACTTCGGACCCCACACATGGCCGGTCTGGGGCAACAAGAACGTCGTCGAATACCTGAAGAATCAGCGCGACGTCTACCAGTCCATCTTCGATACCACGTTGCGTTATGCCAACTACGGCTATCGTCCGGACGACATTGCCGAAAATGCACAGCTGCCCAAATCCGTGTTCAACCAGTGGGACAACCGTCCGTACTACGGCCATACGCGCAACAACCTGAAAGCCACCTATGTCCGCAATCTGGGCTGGTTTAGTGGCAACCCAGCGGAACTGGCCAGGTATCCCGATGCCGAGCGCGGCAAGCGCTACGTCGAGGCATTTGGCGGCACGAGCAAGGTACTGGATGCAGCCGTGAACGCCTTCAACAAAGGGGACTATCGCTTCACGGTTGACCTTCTCAACAACGTTATCGCCTACGATGGCAGCAACAAGAACGTGAACTACCTGATGGCTGATGCCTTCGAGCAGCTGGGATATCAGGAAGAAAACGCGCTCTATCGCAACTGGTATCTCGGCGCGGCCGTCGAGCTGCGTCAAGGCGGAAACATCAAAAATGACTTGAATACCGCCTCACCGGAAGTGATTGCCGGCCTGCCGCCAGAAATGTTTGTAAATTTCCTCGGCATGATGGTTGACCAGATCAAGGCAGAAAAAGCAGGGAACGCCGTCATCAATCTCAAGCTGAGCGATGGCTCCACTTTTGGTCTTGACCTGCACAACGGCGTACTCAACCGCGTCGCCAACTTTCAAGCCAAGAACGCGGATGCCACGCTGGAAATTTCCAAGCTGGATTTTCTGACTTTCGCCTCCGGCAAGTCATCGCTGGATAATCTGAGCAGTTCCGGCAAAGCAAAAATTTCCGGCGACAAGGCTGCCGTTGCGAAACTTAATGGCATTTTCGCGCTGGATCTGAAGAACAACATGAACCTCGTGTTGCCGCTTCAACCCGAGAACCGCGTGCGGTAAGCGAAAATCGGCCAGCCATCCGCAATGGATGGCTGGTCTTTCAATCGACCTAATGTCCCGCCCCCAACATCCCCTTGTCGACGATGAAGTCGATAATCGACTGCAGCCCATCGCCACTCTTCAGATTGCTAAATACAAATGGCCGCTCGCCGCGCTGTTTCTTCGCATCGCGATCCATCACCTCTAGTGACGCTCCCACCAACGGCGCCAGATCGGTCTTGTTGATGATCAGCAGATCGGAGCGGGTAATGCCGGGGCCGCCCTTGCGCGGAATCTTGTCGCCGGCCGACACGTCGATCACGTAGAGCGTCAGGTCAGATAACTCCGGCGAGAAAGTCGCTGCGAGATTGTCGCCGCCACTTTCGACCAGAATCAGCTCGAGACCGGGATGGCGCGCCATCAAGTCATCGCAGGCAGCAAGGTTCATCGATGCATCTTCGCGAATCGCCGTGTGTGGGCAACCGCCGGTTTCGACGCCGATGATGCGGTCGGCCGACAGCGCCTCGTGCCGGGTCAGGAACTCGGCATCCTCTTTCGTGTAGATGTCGTTGGTCACGGCGGCGATGTTGTAGCGCTCGCGCAGCGCCAGACAGAGCGACTTCATTAGTGCAGTCTTACCGGAGCCAACCGGGCCACCGACGCCGACACGCAGGCAATGTTTACTCATTTTTCTCTCCACTATTACTGTTCGTTACTAGCGGCTCTATTCGTTACGACCGAAACAACCGACGCTGTTATTTACGACCGGAACAGCCGACGCTTTTTGTTACGACCGGAATAACCTGCTGTATTGGGTTTCATGCCAGCTGCTGGCGAGCGCAACGCCGGGCAGCGATGCGCCGATGTCGTCGTCATCGAGCTGCTCAGCACGTTCGGCAAGTGCTGTCAGCTTCGTGCCGAGACTCAGCAATAGCCGCTGACCGGCGCTCTGACCGAACGGCATCAGCTTCAATGCAGCCGTCACCTGCGATTCGCTGACACTCCATAAATAGGCCAGCAGTGCGGAACGCTCCGGTACGGCGAGCGCGGCGGCCGTCGATGCAAAGGCACAGGTCCAACTGGTTTCGCCGTGCGGTAGCAGCGGTTGCAAATCAGGCAAATTCTTGAGTAACCGCACCAGCGCACCGCCGACGGCGACATCGGCCGTGTGCAGCTCGCCGGTTTCGCGCCAGGCAAGGATTTCGTCATTCCAGCGCTGCAATATCTCGCGATCGTTCGCAATCGCCGCGCGATGGCAGCGCAACAACAGCGGCAGATCGATGGCCGCAATCGAGTGCTCAAGCAGATCTTCGATCCACTGCTGCAGCGTCGCCTCATCCTTCACCCAGCCCGCATGCACGGCATATTCGAGACCATGCGAAAAGGCGAAGCCACCGACCGGCAGTGCCGGGCTGACCAGCTGCAGCAGTCGGATCAGCGCGAGGTCGTTCAACGCATCAGTGCTCATGCCCGTGGGAATGGCTGTGGCCATGATCGTGGCTGTGCGCATGAGCGTGGCCACCACCTTTGTAGGCGCCGGACTCTGGGCGAAACGGCTGCCGCTCGTGCATCACTTCAAGACCGAGACCGATCACCATCTCCTCCAGCACGTGATCGGGCTGCATCCGTGCCCAGCACTCGCCGACTTGCAGCGGTACGTGACGGTTGCCGAGGTGATAACAGGCGCGCGAAAAACTCTGCCAGTCGGCGGCGTGCAGTGTCGCCACCGATTCGAGCGCAGCCTTGATGCCAATGCGCTTGCCGCAGTCGGTAAACAGAATGTCGCCTTCGTCGAGGATATGGCCGCGCTCCAGGAACAGCCCGACCTCCTCGCCCTTTTGCGTCACGGCGCGAAAGCGGGCGCGGCAGCGCAGTTCGTAAGGGAGCTCCAGCAGATCGTCTACCGGGCCACCTTCCTGCACATGCAGGTGATGAACTTCCAACATCACTTTTTTCAGAGATTCAATTTTCACGGTGAGTCCTGAACGTCTTTGGCCTCCCCTTTGTCATTCTGCGCGTAGCGAAGCGAAGTCGCAGAATCCATCAACCACCAACAGTGGATTCCGCGACTACGCGCGGAATGACAGGGCCCAATCTTTCCTAAAACAAGAAGTAACGCTGCGCCAAAGGCAACACATCAGCCGGCTCACATACCAGCAGCTGACCGTCGGCACGCACCTCATAAGTCTGCGAGTCGACCTCAATCTTCGGCTGCAGATTGTTCAGCTTCATGTCGGCCTTCTTCACGCTGCGCGTGTTGCGCACCGCCACCAACTTGCGCTGCAGCCCAAGCTTGCGGCCGATGTCCTGCTGCAATGCGGCCTGACTGACGAAGTGAACGCTGGTCTGCGCGGCAGCGGCACCGAGCGCGCCGAACATCAGCCGGTAGTGCACCGGTTGCGGCGTCGGGATCGATGCATTGGGGTCACCCATCGGCGCCGCCGCGATCATGCCGCCTTTCAGAATCAACGATGGCTTCACGGCGAAGAATGCCGGCCGCCACAACACCAGATCAGCGAGCTTGCCGACCTCGACCGAACCGACCACATCGCTGATGCCGTGCGCGATCGCCGGATTGATCGTGTATTTGGCGATGTAACGTTTGGCGCGCTGGTTGTCGGAACGCGAACTGTCTTCCGACAACGGGCCGCGCTGCACCTTCATCTTGTGCGCGGTCTGCCAGGTGCGAATCACCACTTCGCCGACGCGACCCATCGCCTGCGAGTCCGACGAGATCATCGAGAAGACACCCATGTCGTGCAGGATATCTTCGGCGGCAATGGTCTCCTTGCGGATGCGCGAATCGGCGAAGGCAACATCTTCGGGAATGTTCGGATCGAGGTGGTGACAGACCATCAGCATGTCGAGGTGTTCGTCGACCGTGTTGATCGTGTACGGGCGCGTCGGGTTGGTCGACGACGGCAATACATTCGATTCACCCGCCACCTTGATGATGTCCGGCGCGTGACCGCCACCGGCACCTTCGGTGTGATAGGTGTGAATGGTGCGGCCCTTGAACGCAGCCAGCGTGTCTTCGACGAAACCCGATTCGTTCAGCGTGTCGGTGTGAATCGCCACCTGCACGTCGTACAACTCGGCAACCGAGAGGCAGTTGTCGATCGCGGCCGGCGTTGTGCCCCAGTCTTCGTGCAGTTTCAGACCGCAGGCACCGGCGGCAATCTGCTCGGCCAGCGGCAGTGGCACGCTGGCATTGCCCTTGCCGAGAAATCCGAAATTCATCGGCAGCATGTCGCAGGCCTGCAGCATGTGGCCGAGGTACCACGGTCCCGGCGTGCAGGTGGTGGCGTTGGTGCCGGTGGCCGGCCCGGTGCCGCCACCGATCATCGTGGTGACACCCGACATCAGCGCCTCTTCGACCTGCTGCGGACAGATGAAGTGAATGTGCGCGTCGATGCCGCCAGCAGTGACGATCTGCCCCTCACCTGCAATCACTTCGGTGCCGGCGCCGATGACGATGGTGACGCCATCCTGAATATCCGGGTTGCCGGCCTTGCCGATGCCGCTGATGCGTCCGTTCTTGACGCCGATGTCGGCCTTGACGATGCCCCACCAGTCGACAATCAGCGCATTGGTGATGACAAGGTCTGCTACTTCGGCACTGGAACGCTGTCCCTGCGCCATGCCGTCGCGAATAACCTTGCCGCCGCCGAATTTGACCTCTTCGCCGTACAGCGCGAAATCTTTTTCAACTTCGATCCACAACTCGGTGTCACCGAGGCGCACGCGGTCGCCGACGGTCGGCCCGAACATCTCGGCATAAGCTCTTCTGTCCATCCTCGCCATCACGTCGCTCCTCAGTTTTGCTTATCCAGATCGCCCATGATCGCGCCGCGCAAACCGAATACACGCCGCAAGCCGGCCAAGGCAACCAGCTCGATGGTGCGGGTCTGGCCCGGCTCGAAACGGACGGCCGTACCGGCGGCGATATTCAGACGAAAACCGCGCGCCGCTTCGCGATCGAATTGCAGAGCGGGGTTGGTTTCATAGAAGTGGTAATGCGAGCCGACCTGAATTGGGCGGTCGCCGCTGTTGGCCACTGACAGCGTGAGGGTGGCACGACCGGCGTTGATTTCAATCTCGCCGGGCAGGGTGTCGATCTCTCCGGGCAGCATGTTTCGCTCTCCTTAACGGCGTCGTCGAACTCAGGGAATCGGATGATGAACGGTGACCAGCTTGGTGCCGTCGGGGAAGGTCGCTTCCACTTGCACCTCCTGCACCAGCTCGGGAATGCCGTCCATGACCTGCTCGCGACTCAGCAAGGTTTTGCCGAGCCCCATCAGCTCGGCAACACTTTTTCCATCGCGCGCGCCTTCCATGATCTGCATCGACAGATAGGCAACCGTCTCCGGGTAATTCAGTTTCACGCCGCGCGCGAGCCGGCGCTCGGCCAGCAGTGCCGCCGTGAACAGCAGCAGTTTGTCCTTCTCGCGGGGTGTCAGCTCCATAGCGTCCTCACGTATTCCAGATCCGGGGCGCGCAGGCAGCGCGCCCGTTGAATTGTGGTCGCAGCCACTCCCAGCAGCGCCGGAACAGCGCGCGTGCCTGCTCACCGCTGTCGCCGCGATAACGCATCATCAACATGCCGCGCGCCTGCGTAACGGCAAAGCATTCAGATTCGGTAGCCGTCATGTCGCGCAGCATTTGCAACTCGGTGTCGGACCACAGATGGTTTGCGACGACGACGAACGTGCCATAAACCGGCGCGCCGGCCAGACCCCACGGTCGCTGCATCAGCACACTGTCGGCGTCGAGATCGAGCCGCTCGCGCAGCAGCGGGCGACCGTCGCGATCGATGCGCCAGCGCTGCTGCAACCGGCCGCGATTGAACGGCTGATCGCCGGCCTGGCGACCGAGACAGACCACTTCCCAGCCGGCGAAGCAGGCATTGGCCGCCAGTTCGATATCGAGCGACAGCGCGACATCGGCGCCGTCGAAGACGATGGTTTCGAGCGGCAGCCACTCCAGCACCGCATCGCGCTCGACACTCAACCGCACGCGCTGCGTCTGCCGGCTGTGTTGAGCACGTGCGCGATAGACGCGGCCGGCACCGGGTGTCGTCACCAGCGCGGCGGTGCGTTCGCCGAGTTGTACATCGATGGCCAGCGTATCGCCGGAGACCAATCCGCCCGGCGGATGCAGCAGATAGAGATGCGCGCAATCGGCACCTTCGGGGTAGAACGGCCGCTGCAGCCGCAAGGGTCCGTGATGGCGACACTGCACGACGCGCGTCCCCTCCGCCCGCCGCTGCAATTCGAGCTGCAGTTCGGCCGGCCACTGCGCACTGTCAGCGCCAGGCAGCGAGGCCACGGCGGTAGAGGGATAGGCTGTCATCGGTTATTCGACTCGTCTGGCGACGCCACGCCCCAAAACAGTACTCCGAAAAAAAGGTCGCCCCATGACGGGGCGACAAACGGAGGAGAAACCGGTGTGGCAGATCGACATGCCGCGGCGGATCGCGCCGACGCTGTGTTTGTCACTGCCATGCTTCCGGTTCAGCAAGTTGTGTACCAGCCACTCGACCATCGTCGACCGCCAGCCAGAATTCGCGACGGATCAACGTGCGGCCGTCATGCACCAGTTCGATACGCCAGCGCCCCGCCACCAGTTCGCGGGCATCGCTCAACACGTAGTAGGCACCGTTGCGGTAGCTGCCGTCGCTATCGCGTCGCGCCGCGCTGTCGATGACGAAACCTTCGCTGCGCTGGCCGCGCACATCGATCAGCGGTGGATGGCGAACCACGATCTGCAGCGGCAACCACGCGCTGCCGGCATCGGCCACCTGCAGCCGGAAGCGGAAACCAAACGCGTCGCCGAGGCGCAGCGGCACCTGGGTCGAGTCCGACAACAATTCGGTTTTGACGACACTGCTGTAACCGGCGGTGGTGGCACCGTCGGCATGGCGCGGTTCGCGCTGCAGGATCTTGTAGCGGCCGCTGTCGACCACCTGCACCTGCAGCTGATCGCCGGCGAGCTGCGCGGACGGCGCAGCCAACGCCGCTGCACAGAACAGCCCCGCGACGATCGCCAGCAGCTGCCGCAACTCAGGCCGCTCCGGACCGGTGCCGGATGAACCAGCACTGGTGGATCGGCGGTTGACGCTGGAAATCGGCATCGAGCGACCAGCGCGTCATCTCCTCGACCGCATAGTGATCGCTGATCTTGGGGTCGAGGCGAAACTTCTGCCGGTTGTTGGAGAAGATCAGCAGGCCATCGAGTGCCAGCACCCGCATCGCCTCGTCGATCAGCTCGACCTGATCGCGCTGGATATCGAGTGTTCCCTCCATCTTCTTCGAGTTGGAGAAGGTCGGCGGGTCGAGCAGGATCAGGTCGAACTGCTGCTCGCATTCGTGCAGCCACTCGCGGCAGTCGGCCTGGATCAGATGATTGCGCGACTCGCTGAGACCGTTCAGCGCCAGGTTGTGGCGCGCCCAGTCGAGATAGGTCGAGGAGAGATCGACGCTGGTGGTCAGGCGCGCACCGCCAACGGCCGCCTGCACCGAAGCGGTCGCGGTGTAGCAGAAGAGATTGAGGAAGCGCTTGTCGCGCGCCAGCTCGGCAATTTTCAACCGCACCGGACGGTGATCGAGAAACAGGCCGGTGTCGAGGTAGTCGGTCAGGTTGACCAACAATCGTGCCTGCCCCTCGCGCATCTCCAGGAAGTCACCTTTCTGTGCAACACGCTGGTACTGCGCACTACCCTTCTGCTGGCGACGCTGTTTCAGCACGACGCGATGCGGTTTGACATCGAGCACCGACGGAATCGCGCTCATGATTTCGCGCAAGCGCTGCTCGGCGGCCACCGCATCGACCGACGCCGGTGCCGCGTACTCGGCGACATGCACCCAGTCGGCATAGACATCGACGGCAACCGAGTACTCCGGCATGTCGGCGTCGTACAGACGGTAGCACTCCACCTGATTTTTCTCGGCCCACTTCTGCAGCTTCTTGAAATTCTTCTGCAGCCGGTTGGCGAACATCTGCGCGCCGTTCGACAGTTCGATCGCCGGCGTCGTGTTCTTGCCCTCGCCCTTGGACGCATCAGCCGGTAACCGCTGCTGCACGTACTGCTCGGGGCGCACATCCAGCAATAGCAACTGGCTGGCGATGGTGCCGTTCCAGAAGCGGTACTGCTTGTGGCTGCGCAGCCCCATGGTCTTGCCGAGATCGGGATTGCCGGTGAACACCGCCGCCTGCCAGCCTTCGAATTCGGCACGCAACCGTTCGCCGAGGTGGGCATAGAGGTAGCGCAGGCTCTCCTGCTCGCCGAGTCGTTCGCCGTAGGGCGGGTTGCAGATGACCAGACCGGAATCGAGCGGCAGGTGGGTCGGCCGCACGAACTGCGCCAGCTCCTTGCGCATGACCCGCACGCGACCGGTCAGCCCGGCGCGTTCGATGTTCTCCTCGGCGGCGCGAATGGCGGCGAGGCTGGCGTCGTAGCCGCGAATCTCCGGCCACTGCCGCGCGAACGCCTGCTCGCGCTGCTGCAGCGCCTCGTCGCGCACGCGATTCCACAGCGCGGCGTCGTGGCCACTCCAGTGTTCGAACGCCCACTGCGGACGATTGAGGTTCGGCGCGATCTCCATCGCCATCAGCGCGCCTTCGATCAGCAGCGTGCCGGAGCCGCACATCGGGTCGATCAGCGCGCCGCCGCGCGCGGCGATGCCGGGCCAGTCGGCGCGCAGCAGCAGCGCCGCCGCGAGGTTCTCCTTCAGCGGCGCGATACCGCCCTGCAGCCGGTAGCCGCGGCGGTGCAGGCTCTCGCCGCACAGATCGAAACCGACCGAGATACGATCGCGGCGCAGCTGCACCTGCAGCTTCCACTGCGGATTACGCAGGTCGATCGATGGCCGTTCGCCACAGTCGGCCAGCAGCGCATCGACGACCGCATCCTTGCTCCTCTGCGCGCCGAACTGGCTGTTGTTGACAATCGGGTTGGTGCCGCTGAAATCGACGGCGAAGGTGCTGTGCGGCGACACCAGTGCCGCCCAGTCGATGGCGCGGATGCCATCGTAGAGATCGGCCGCACTGCTCAGCGGAAACTCGACCAGCGGCAGCACGACACGGTTGGCCAGACGCGACCAGAGACAGCAGCGATAGGCGGTGGCGAGATCGGCGCGAAAGTGCACGCCGGCCGCCTGCTCGGCGGCATCGACCGCGCCGAGCACCAACAGCTCGTCCTTCAGCAGGTATTCAAGCCCCTTCGGACAGCTGGCAAACAGGGACAGATGCTCGCTCATCGGATTCTTCTTTGGACTCGGTTGAGGACTCGACACGATCGGGATCGCGCTCTAGACGATCTCGAAATAACAAAAAACGGGTTCGAGGTATTCGCGAAAATCGCGCTTCGTGCTCACTGCTAACCGACTGATTCCATTGAGGCATGAAATGCTTATAGCCGTATTGGAATAAGCAGCTCCGTCGCTATACACGTTAGCTATTCGACGACGGCTTGGCCCCTTGCTTTCATGCAAGAGCTGACGGCGCAAAAAGCCTTCACCGCCTCCTCCACCCATCCATTATCCAAGGGGCAGGCGATGCGGGCCGCCGGGCGGGCGCGGATTGTAACACCGCCTCCCCGACCGGGCCTGTCAGCGGCAGCAATCACTGATTCACTTCGAATTGCAGCATGAGAGGTCATCCCCCATGAAGAGACAGAAGCGCGACATGCAGGAACGGGCCTACCAACGCGGCTACCGGTGCGGCCTGCTGGGCCGTCCGGAATCGGGTTGCCCGCACACCAACGGCGAATCACGCCGACAGTGGCTGACCGGCTGGCACGAGGGGCGACGCGACGCCTGGGACGGTTACGGCGTCCTGTCCGGCATGCAGAAGATGGCGATGCGCTGAGTTCTCCAAACACAACCCACTTCCCACGACAGCGACGACACGATGAGTCGTCGCCCCCGAGGAACCCGCCACCGGCGGGTTTTTCTTTCCCGGCGGCAACCGTTGTTCAACCTGGCCCCAATCATCGGCTCAGCCTGGGCAACCGTTGGTTCAACCTGAGAAAGCCGCGCCAACTTCGCGCCTTGTCACGAATTTCCATGGTCAGTAGACTGGCGCCGCTGTGCACAACGTATCACCCACGACAGGGTGTTCGAACAATGAGAAACGGAGAGAGAAACAATGAACAAGGGTCTTCTGGTCATGACTTCGCTGGTCGCCTGCCTGACGCTGGCAGCCTGCGAGAAAAAAGAAGCCGAATCGGCAGCCGATCAGGCTACCTCGGCAGTAGAAAGCGCGGTTGAAGCTACCAAGGACGCTGCTTCCGATGCAGCCGACGCCACCGCTGAAGCCGCTGACGACGCCGCCGATGCTGCTGCCGACGCCGCTGACGCCACCGCCGATGCGGTAGAAGACGCTGCAGACGCCACGGTAGATGCTGCCAAAGACGCTGCGGACGCAGCCGAAAAAGCCGCCGAGTGATCGGTTCGGCCCAACGGCTCTGACTACGGGGGGCTCAAGCCCCCCGTTTCATTTCCACCACCGACATGAGCCGGTCCACCATGTCGCCGCCAATACACCTCGCCTTCAATCCGCCCGCGCTGCTGCGCAATCCGCACCTGCAGTCGATCATGGCTTCCACCGGCCCGCGCCGCTGGCTGGTCAAACGCCGCGCACAGCTTCTGCTGACACATAGCGAACAGCGGATGCTCGATGGTGGACTTCATAGCGAAGAGCATGTGCGCCTGCTCGGCGAACTGACCCGGCACGACCCCGCCCCGGCAAACAAGCGCGATCTCGTCGTCATGATCCACGGCTGGGAGGGCAGCAGCGATTCGCTCTATCTGCTGTCGTGCGGCAGCCAGCTGTTCGACGCCGGTCTCGACATCCTGCGCCTGAACCTGCGCGACCACGGCCCGACCCATCACCTGAACCGCGAGCTGTTCAATTCGACACGGCTCGACGAAGTGGTCGGAGCCATTCAGTCGGCCGCGCGCGAACTGCCGCACCGGCGGCTGTTCCTGGTCGGCTTTTCGCTGGGCGGCAACTTCGCATTGCGGGTGGCGCTGCGCGCATCCGGGGTGGGGCTGTCGCTGGATCGTGTCGTCGCTGTCTGCCCGGTGCTCGATCCGGTCAGAACCAACGACAACCTGCACGAGGGCTGGTGGGTCTACCACCACTACTTCCATCGCAAGTGGTCGCGCTCGCTGCGTCTCAAGCTGCAACACTTCCCGGATCTCGCCTACGGCGACATGCTGCCGCGACTGCGCACGCTGGGGGCGATGAATGACTACTTCGTATCGCGCTTCACCGAGTTCGCGACGACGCGCGACTATCTCGAAGGTTATTCGCTAATCGGTGCGCGGCTGCGCGACCTGCGCGTACCGAGCCACCTGATCGCCAGTCGCGACGACCCGGTCTGCCTGATCGACGATCTGCACAAGATCGAAGCGAGCGAAAAACTGCAGATCGAAGTGACCGAATACGGCGGCCACTGCGGCTTCATCGAGAATTACCGGCTGCAGAGCTGGGTCGACCGCCGGATCGTCGAACTGCTGACAGCAAACTAACCGAGCGCCGCAATGGCGTCGGCAATGGCGAGCAGCCGCTCCGCTTCAGCGGCGTGCAGGTTCTCGACCAGCTTGCCATCGAGCACCGCCACCCCCTTCCCTTCCGCCTGCGCGGCCTGCCACACCGCCAGCAGGCGTTTCGCACGCGCCACGGCGTCGGCGTCCGGCGCGAACACCTCATTGGTAATCGCCACCTGATCGGGGTGGATCAGTGTCTTGCCATCGAAACCGAGCACCCGCCCCTGTTCGCAGGCGGCACGAAAACCGTCGCTGTCGCGAATATCGAGATAGACGCCGTCGAGAATGTCGACGTTGTGCGCCCGCGCCGCCAGCACACAGAGACCGAGCGACGTGATGAAACCGAGCCGGTCCGGCGTGTGCGGCACACGCAGCTCCTTCGCCAGATCGGAGGTGCCCATCACCAGCACCGCCTGACGCGCATGCGCAGCGGCAATCGCGGCGGCGTTGAGCACTCCGCGCGGCGTCTCGATCATCGACCAGATCCGCATCGACGCCGGCGCGCCGTGCTGTTCCAGCAGCGCAGCCGCCTGTTGAACCTGCGCCGCACTCTCCACCTTCGGCAGGCAGACCGCATCGGCGCCGCTGCCGGCCACAGCCTTCAGATCGTCGACCGCCCAGGCGGTGTCGAGGCCGTTGACGCGAATCACCATCTCGCGGCGACCGTAACCGCCGTTGCGAACGGCGCTCACCGCCAGTTCACGTGCCGCCACCTTCTGATCCGGTGCAACGGCATCTTCGAGATCGAACACCAGCGCATCGGCGGCAATTGTTTTCGCCTTTTCCAGCGCTCGGGTATTGCTGCCGGGCATGTACAGCACCGAGCGGCGCGGACGCAGTGACATTGTTGTTTCTCCTAAATCCAAGGTCGGCTCAAAATCGCCAACCGCCAAACCATTCGTTCCACAGGCAGCCCATGCCCCCATCACTACGACGCAGCAGCGAGACTCTTGCTGACCACCTCGAAAACATCGGGGGACAGCGCCGCATGCGCCTCGATACTGCGCAGCGCGGTGATCATGCGTTCGCGCGCGGCGACCGGATATTTCTGCCACTTGGTCAGCGGCGCCAGCATGCGCGCGGCGATCTGCGGGTTCAGCGCGTCGAGGATGCGCACCTGCTCGGCGAGGAACGCGTAACCATCGCCATCCTCGCGGTGGAAATTGACCGGGTTGCTGCCGGCAAACGCGCCGATCAGCGCGCGCACCTTGTTCGGATTGCGAATGTCGAACGCCTTGTGCTGCATCAGATCGCGAACGCGCGACAGCGTATCGTCGCGCGGGCTCATCGCCTGCACCTGGAACCACTGGTTCACCACCAGCGGCTCCTGCTGCCAGCGCTGGTAGAACTGCGCCAGCGCCACCTGCGCCTCGCGCTCGCGGCCGCTGTTGACCAGCGCCGTCAGCGCCGCCATCACATCGGTCATGTTGTCGCCGCGCTCGAACTGCTCGACACAGGCCTGCACCGCCGCGCCGCTTTCGCCCACCATCAGGTAGATCAAACAGGCGTTGCGCAGACTGCGGCGCGCGATCTGCGGCGCGGTGGCGGCATACGGCTCACTGCTGGCCAACCGTTTCCAGACACGCCAGAACTCGCTCTCCAGCGCCTGCGCGATCTGCTGGCGCGCCGCATCGCGAGCCGCGTGAATCGCGAACACATCGGCCTCGTCGCTGATCTCGGCCAGATAGGCTTCGGTCGGCAGCGTCAGCATCAGCGCCACCATCGCCGGGTCGAGCGAATCGTCGGCCAGCAATGCCGCGAACGCATCGATGACGCGGCGGTCGAGCGACATCTCACCGCCGTCGCGCCACGCCTGCATCATGTCGCGCAGTGCCATGACGGCGAGCTGCTGGCCGGCATCCCAACGGCAGAAACCGTCACTGTCGCTGCGCATCAGCAACAGCAGTTCGTCGCGCGTGTACGGATAGTGCAGCCGCACCGGTGCCGAGAAGCCGCGCAGCAGGCTCGGCACCGGCCGCTCGGGAATATCAGTGAAAACGAATACCTGCTCCGGCTCGGTGATATCGAGCACCAATTCGGTGTTGTCGCTGCGTTCGACATCGGGCGCCGCGCCCTGCAGCTGCAAGCGCAGCGCACCGGCGTCGCCATACAGCGAGACAGCGAGCGGAATGTGGAACGGCAACTTGTTGGGCTGTCCCGGCGACGACGGGCAGGACTGCGCGACGGTCAGCGCGAAGGTGCGCGTGTTTTCATCGTAATTGCCGTGCAGCTCCAGCTTCGGAGTACCGGCCTGCGCATACCACTGCTTGAACTGCGTCAGGTCGCGACCGCTGACCTCCTCCATCGCCCGCACGAAATCGTCGCAGGTGACCGCCTGTCCGTCGTGGCGTTCGAAATAGAGATCGCAGCCACGGCGGAACAGCGCGGGGCCGAGCAACTGACTCAGCATGCGCACCACCTCGGATCCTTTCTCATACACGGTCAGCGTGTAGAAGTTGGAGATCTCCATGTAGGCATCGGGGCGCACCGGATGGGCCATCGGGCCGGCATCCTCGGCGAACTGCAGCGTGCGCAGCAGGCTGACATCTTCCACCCGCTTCACCGTCTCGGAGCCCATGTCGGCCGAGAACTGGCTGTCGCGGTAGACCGTGAAACCCTCTTTCAGACTGAGCTGGAACCAGTCGCGACAGGTGACGCGGTTGCCGGACCAGTTGTGGAAATACTCGTGAGCCACCACCGCCTCGACGCGCTGGAAACCGGTGTCGGTCGTCGTCTGTGGCAGCGCCAGTACGCAGGAGGTGTTGAAGATATTGAGGCTCTTGTTCTCCATCGCGCCCATATTGAAATCGTCGACGGCAACGATATTGAAGATGTCGAGATCGTACTCGCGACCGTAGACCTCCTCGTCCCAGCGCATCGAGCGCTTCAGCGCATCCATCGCGTAGTCGCACTTGTCGATATCCTTCGCCTCGACATAAATGCGCAGCGTCACATCGCGGCCGCTCATCGTCTGGAAGCGATCTTCGATATGCGCCAGATCGCCGGCCACCAGCGCGAACAGATAGCTCGGCTTCGGAAACGGGTCGTGCCAGACGGCGCGGTGATAGCCATCACCGATATCGTCGACCGTCTCGACCAGATTGCCGTTGCTGAGCAGCACCGGATAGCGGCTGCGCTCGGCTTCGATGGTGACGGTGTAGACCGACATCACGTCGGGGCGGTCGATGAACCAGGTGATCTTGCGAAACCCCTCGGCCTCGCACTGCGTGCAGAACATCACCCGCGACTTGTAGAGCCCTTCGAGCGAGGTGTTCGACTCGGGGTGGATGCGCGTCTCGCACTGCAGCGTGAATTTTTCCGGCACCTGCGCGATGGTCAGCAACTCGCCGTCGCGACGAAATTCATTGGCGCGCAGTTCGCGGCCATCGATCTGCAGCGACAGCAGTTCGAGATCGACGCCGTGCAATTGCAGCGGCGCAGGGCCGGGCGCAGCGGCCGGATTGCGGCGCAGCGCCAGCGTCGAGCGCACGCGCGTTTCGTTTTCGCCGAGACGAAAATGCAGCGCGGTGGTATCGATCAGGTAGTCGGGTACGCGGTAGTCGCTCAGATAGACACTGCGGGCCTGTGCATCGCGCATCTGCGCTCTCCTTGCCGACACGGATCGGCGTTCACTCGCTGCGGAAGACGATCTGGTAGGCGCCGAATTTGCGGATGTTGATGACACCGCCATCCAGCATCAGGTATTGACCCTTGATGCCCATCAGCGTGCCGCCGACCAGCGGCGTCTTGTCGAAATCGAAACTGGCGACCTTGGCCGGATATTGCAGCACCGGATAGTCGAATTGAAGCGGCTCGGCATCGGGCAGCGACTGGATCGCCTGCAGACCGAAACGCTGCTGCAGTTCGCTCAACCCTTCGCGACACAACGCCAGCAGCCGGTCGCGCTCGGCGGCGAGATCGAGCGCCTCGACCTGCCCCTTCAGCATGGCGCGCCAGTTGGTGCGATCTGCCACATGCTGTTTCAGCAGGCTCTCGACCAGCCCCGACTGCAGCCGCGTCTGCACGCCGAGGATCGGCAGCGCCTGCACCGCGCCCTGATCGAGCCAGCGCGTCGGCACCTGCGTACCACGGGTGATGCCGACCTTGAGACCGGAGGAGTTGGCGAGGTAGACGACATGCGGCTGCAGGCAGTGCGCTTGCGCCCATTCGGGTTCGCGGCAGGTGCCGGCATCGAAGTGGCACTTTTCCGGACTGACGATGCAGCTGTCGCAGCTGGCCAGCTTCTGGAAGCAGGGGTAGCAGTGGCCCTGATTGAAACTCTTGCGAGTGGCGCGACCGCAGTTCACGCAGTGAATCGCACCGAGGTATTCGAGTTCGATGCGGCGACCGAGCAAGTTGTTCAGCTCAACCAGTTGCTCGCCGACCACCAATCGATAGCGAGCCGGAGCGCCGGGCTCGACCAGCATCTTGCGCAGATGACCGCGCGCCTCGATCGATCCCGTTTCCAGCGCCACGCAACCGTCGTTCAATGCAGCCATTTCAGCGCCTGCTCGGCGCCGGCGTCATCGTCATGGTCGTGATCATCGCCACACACCTCGCCCTCGGCCTTGCTGCCGCGATCGATGTAGCCGGTGCGCTCGGTCTCGGGCAGATGGTTCGCTTCCCAGGCGATCACCGCCTGCAGGCTCAGCTCGCGCTGCTCGGCGGTCAGCCGGCGGCCGTCGGGCCAGCGGCCGATCTCCACCGCGCGCTTCAGGCTGGCGTAGATCTCGGGAGTGATGTTGGCGATCAGGTGTTGGAAATCCATGAGGACGACCGGGCGGGAAAAAGCGGCGCGCAGTATATCACCGGCGCGACCGCTCGCCGGGAGAGAGCCAGGCCGTCAGTCCACCCAGCAGCAGGCCGAGCAGCAGGCCCGCGAGGTGCGCCGCGTTGGCCACCGCGCCGAGCCCCGTCAACTCGGTGAAACCGACCATGCAGATCAGCAGCCAGGCGATCATCATCACCATCACCGGCTTCGGAATCGCCAGCTCGCGCGAGTGACGCAACCGCCCCCACAGCCAGCAATATCCAAGCAGCCCGTAGATGACGCCGGACATGCCGCCGAAGGTGCCACCCGGGGTATGGATCGCCTGCGCCAGGTTGGAGCCGACACCGATGACGACCGCCACCCACAGCAGGCGCCATGACCCCTGCTGACGTTCGACGCGACCGCCGAGGTCCCAGTACCAGAGCATGTTGAAAACGATGTGCAACAGGGAGAAGTGCAGAAATACCGGCGTCAGCAACCGCCACACCTGCGCCGGCCGAAACAACGCGACCAGTTCGCGGCCGTTCCACCACGGCGAAAAGAACGTGAACAGATCAAGCCACGGCAACTGCCGGGGAAACTCCACCATCAGATAACCGAACACGCTCAGCACAATGCCGCACAGTGCCACCGGCAACCGCGACAGGCGCAGCTGCTGTCGCGGCAGCTGCAACACCAGATCGGGCGGACGAATCTCCAGCTCGCGGTTGCGCCAGCGCCGATGACTGTCGCGCACGCGCTCGGCATCCTGCTCACTGCCGACCCAGAGGGTCTGCTGCCCGGCCTGCTCGCTGATGCGGTGTGCGATGCCCTGCTGCCAGCAGTACAGGCTCAGCTCGCGCAGATCCTCGCCGAGTGGAGCGTCGAGCGCCCTGATCTCTGCCATGGTGTTTCCAAAGCCTCTCGAAATATCCCGGGGACTGCCGCTCAGCGCAGGCCGTCGACCCAGACGAATTTGTCGTCGTCGAGCCGCTGCTCGCCATCCATTCGGTAGGCGACCAGACGTCCGCCCTTGACCGCGCTGTAGTCGAGACAGGCGACGTTGGCCGTCAGCCGCTGCGGCCGCCCCTGCTGCCAGTAGTGACCGATGAACAGCGGCGGCTGCGTTTCGTCGTAGTAAAAAAGCTGCGCGCGCTCCTGCTCGCCGAGCCGGCGCGTTGCCACCTCGGCCGGCAACCGGTCCGGCTGGAATTCGAGGTCGGCGTAAACGCGCGGTTCCGGCACCCAGAACTTGCAGCGGAAAAAGCGTCGCGGCAGGCCATCGAGGCCGGTCAGGATCATGTCGTCGGGCAGGCGCAGGTCGAGACCGCGCGTCGCGAGTTTGACGAACTGGAACGCGAAGGTTCCGTACTGCGCCGACTCGTGCAGGAACTGATCGCTCATCACCGCATCGGGACAGCGCGCGAGAAACTGATCGACCGCGCGCAGATCCCAGCAGGCGTGAATGACGCGAAACCCCGGCGGCTGCAGCAGCAATGGCATGCCTGCGAACCAGGCCAGCGTGTCGCGCCAGTCGCCGTCGTGGTTGGCGAATTGCGCCAGCGTCGCTTCGAGAATGCGGGTGTGGCGCTCATTGCGCTCGCGCAGCCAGCTGCCAGCGCCGTTGAGCGTGTGGTACGCGAGCGCGTGGTATTCGTGATTGCCCATGACGATCCGTGCGCTGCCGGCATCGACCATCGCCTGTACCAGCAGCACCGTTTCGCGAATGCGCGGACCGCGATCGATGATGTCGCCGAGAAACAGCGCCTGTCGCGGCCGCCGTTGATCGCGGTGATGAAACACGCCACCGCGCTCGACATAACCGAGGCGATCAAGCAGCTCGCGCAGTGCCAGCGCACAGCCGTGCACGTCGCCGATCAGGTCGTAGCCACTGAATGGGTCATCAGCCACTGTATTGCGAATTCCAGCCCAGCTTGTCGCGGCAGCTGGCGTAGAAGCTGTGGCTGGGCGGATGGATCAGCTTCAGCTTGTGCGGCTTCTTGTGCACGTAGATGACATCGCCAGGCTGCGCATTGAGGTTGACCTGACCATCGCAGGTGACCGGCACCTGACCGACATTGCTGTCGAGGATGACAATCTTGATCTCGCTGTTGCCGTCGACCACGATCGGCCGGCTGCTCAGCGTGTGCGGGAACATCGGCACCAGCACCACGGCATCGAGACGCGGGTGCATGATCGGCCCGCCACCGGAGAGCGAATAGGCGGTGGAACCAGTCGGTGTCGACACGATCAGGCCATCGGCGCGCAAACGGTAGACGAATTCGCCTTCGATGAAGAGTTCGAACTCGATCATCTTGGCCGAGGTGCCGGAGTTGACGACGATGTCGTTCAACGCATCGGCGACGCCGATCGGCTCGCCGTCGTGCTTGACCATCGCGTCGAGCAGAAAGCGCTTCTCCAGCCGGTAGTGGCCGTCGAGCACGGTACCGACCTGTGCCTCGATCTCGTCGGGCGAGACATCGGTCAGGAAGCCGAGACGGCCACGGTTGATGCCGAGCACCGGCACGTCGAAACGGGCCAACAGCCGCGCCGCGCCGAGCAGGCTGCCATCGCCACCGACGACGATGATCAGGTCGCTGACCTCGCCGATCATCTTGCGCAGGCTGACCCGCACCTGCGACTTCTGCGCGGGATTGATCAGCGGTTCGAGATTGTCGCCGACGATGATCGACAGGCCGCGACCGTGCAGGAAGGCGATCAGCCGCTGCAGCGACTCGACCACGCCGCTGCCCTCGCGCCCCATGATGCCGATGTTGCGGAACGGTTCCATCAACAGATTTCCGTCGCCCAGAAAGAGTGGCGGCCATTATACGGCGGCGCCACGGCAGTTCGGACCGGGGAGGTAGCGATAAGAGCGGGTGACTGGCGAGACGCGCCAAACCGTATTAGCCGCCGGGACGAACCAGATCGTCGGCAATGCCATCGGCGAGGAAGCGCAACCGCTGTGCCAGCGGCAGCGTGTCGGTACCACCGCGCAACGCGATCGCGTCGTAGCCGTCGGCGGCGAGCAGATGGGCGGCGGCGCTGCTGCGGCGGCCGCTGTTGCAGTAGGTGATGTAACGGCAATCGCGCTGCAGCAATCGCGACTTCAGCTTCAGAATGCTGAGCGGCATGTTCAGCGCCTGTGGCGCATGCGCCAATTCGAACTCATCCTGCGTGCGCACGTCGATCAGCACCGCGCCCGCCGCCACTTCGCGTTCCAGCTCAGCCAGCGACACACTCGAAACCGGCGGCGACTTCAGCAGCAGATAGAAATCCTGCTTGTCGAGACGCATCAGCACGCCGTTTTCGCGCATGACGATGGTGGCATTGCGCGGCGCATCATTGACCAGCGCATCCTCGCCGAAGCAGCGACCCACGCCGAGGCGTGCGATCGGCTGCGGCGTTGCGCGCTCGTGTTCGGCGCGCAACACATCGACCTCGCCCTCCTTGATGAAGTAGCAGCAGTCGCCGAGCTCCCCCTGACGCAACACCACGGTACCGGCATCGACAAAAATCGGACGGAACCGGTTGAGGATCTCGCGAATGTTGATCGGCGGCACTTTGTAGAACAGGTTCGAACGCAGCAGCGTCAGCATCCAGTCGGCGTCTTCGTCGAGATCGCGCCGGCCGGTGATATCGAGCGTGATGTAGTTGGCCGCCTGATCCCACGCCAGCATGGCGTCGAGGCGATCGCTGTCGAAGCGGATGACCTGGCAATCCTCGGTGGCGGTAACGGTCTGCAGGCGTGGCTGCTGGTGAACCAGCGGGAAATGCGCCTCGACGGCGTCGGCCACCAGCGTGCGCTTCTCGTCGCCATCGCCAATGACGACAGTGCCGCTCAGCAGATAGATATGCTGGTTGTCGCAATCGCCGCGCTGCACCAGGGTCTGCCCGCGACAGACCATCTCCAGCCCGGTGTCGCGCAGCAGGGTATTGAGGTGGTCTTCGGTCAGGGCGTTGACCGGCACCAGCGTCTGCAGCAGGTAGCGCTTCAGCGCCAGCTGCAGCTCTTCGCTTGGCGCGACCGCTTCACCCGCTGGCGATTCGGCTTCGCGACGCTGGCGATCGTTACTCGGAAACACGCTGCTCTCCACCCTTGGCTGATTTGCCACCCGCGTTGCCAGGCGACAGCTCCCTGATGATCACAACCGGTTACGGCTTGCGCCCGGACAGCGCGTGCAGCGGCGTCACCGCACCGCTCTTGTGATGACGACAGCGGTCGCTGTCACCGGGCACGAACTGATTCGGTCGCCCCACCTTGGACAGCGGCTCGCCACACAGCGAGCCATCTTCCAGTGGCGCCCCACAGACCGGCAGGTCGTGGTGGCCCGACCACTGCTGAAAGTGGCTCAGTGTGACATGACACTGCTCGGCCACATAGGAGGCCGGCGATTCGATGTAGCGCGGCAGGTCGCCGATCGGGATGTTGATCACCTCGGAGCCGGGCAGGTAGGCGACGAAGGCGATGCCGCTTTCGACCAGCTGCTGCACCATCTGGTCGCCGCTGCGCGTGATCAGCTGTTCGCGCTCGCGGCGCAGGCGCGCGATCTCCTCGCGCAGGCTGCCCATCTGCTCCTCGCGATAGAACAGCTCCACCTCGCGCATCTCCAGCATTTCGCGCAGATCGGCCGTGGCCTGATCCAGTCGCGCCTTCAGCTCCAGCTCGAACTGTTGTTGCAGGCGCTCCAGCTCACCGCCCTGGACCTCGGCCATGTCGCGCTGCGCCTGCTCGCGCAGCGTGCAGAATTCCGCGGCCTGTGTCTCCAGCTTCCCTTTCAGGGCAACGGTGCGGCGCTTCTCGTCCTTGAACAGCAACTTGGTCGACTCCAGCGACTCCTTCAGCTGCGCCATTTCGATCTGGTAGTGCTGGTGCAGTCGCGCCAGCTCCTCGTCGGCCGCCCCCTTCTGCGCGGTCAGCTGCAACCGGTGCTGCTCGCCCAGCTCGGCAACGCGCTCGTCCAACACCTTCTGCGACAGCTCCGCCACCCTGGCCGCCGGCGTGTCGGTGTCAGCGTGCGGCTTGTCGGCCCCGGCGCTGCGCTTGCGACGCCGGGTCGTCTTCTCCTGGACCTGCAGCATCGGCGGCTCGATCGCCTCCGGCTCATCCTCGACGCGCAGGCAGAGACGGTTGCGGCGCACCGCCGCCCCCAGCTTCTGCAGGCTGCTGTTGTCGCCCTCCAGCTGCGGATCCCACAGCTGGCGCTGGTGCCAGGGAATCGAACACTGGCTGCGACAGGAGAGACGGATACGTCCGGCACCGAGGTCAGGCCCCCGGCCGGCGTTGTCGAGCAACTGCGACAGCGGCAGATTCCAGCTGCGATTGACGAAGCCATGCTGGTCGAAATCGACCAGAAAGAAGACCGCGCCGACAATCTGCAGGCGCTGATTGATACGCAGGAAGCAGGCGCGCATCTCGCGCCCCGCGAAGTCGGCCAGCCCCACCACCTGGTCGAGTACCGCGTCGAACTCGGCGCGCAGCATCTCCTTGACCAGCTTGTCGCTGTCAAAGAAGACAATCGCTTCATGGGTGACACTTTGCCCGCGTCTGCTCATTCCACAACCCTTGCCCGCACCGGCCGGCCCGGTGGGACAACAAGAGGCCAACCGACGCCTTGCGGACATCGATGCCGATATACCCAGCAATTATGGACAGCGAGGATAAATTGACACCCCGACAAGTGTGACCCGCTTGGCAACGCGCAACCGGAGACGACCGCAAGGACAAGGCGTCGAGGGGGGACAAGGTTGGGTGGAGAAACTACGGCGG
This sequence comes from uncultured Verrucomicrobiaceae bacterium, assembly GCA_964638025.1. Lineage (GTDB taxonomy): Bacteria > Pseudomonadota > Gammaproteobacteria > Pseudomonadales > CAMLJR01 > CAMLJR01. Next base: position 20,131 of record CAZWXW010000015.1, on the reverse strand, counting down.
CAAACCGTCGGCAGCCGAAACCGGGAGCGATATCAGGCACCCGGACATATATATGAAGGAAGAGCAGGAGAAGATGGCGACCCGGACGGGACTCGAACCCGTGACCTCCGGCGTGACAGGCCGGCATTCTAACCGACTGAACTACCGGGCCGCTGAGACCCCGATTGCGCAAGGATTATGGTGGGTGATGACGGGATCGAACCGCCGACCCTCTGCTTGTAAGGCAGATGCTCTCCCAGCTGAGCTAATCACCCTGCAATCGAGTGGTGCGCATTCTACATACCTGATTTTTGAAGTCAAACCCTGAATCAGAAAATTTTCTCGGCGAAACAAGCGCGAAATTGCTGCTTTTTTAGGCGATCTGCCGTTACGCCACGATGGCCCGCGGCGTTCCCGACGGCGACCTCGAGCGGTCGCCTGTACAACGATCGCGGGCCGCACTTACCATACCGGCCCGCCACACCCGGCAGCAGCCACAACTCCAAACCCGGTGAGCACGATGGAGATATTCAAGGAGTTCCACTTCGAAGCCGCACATCGCCTGCCCAATGTTCCGGCCGGCCACAAGTGCGCGCGTCTGCACGGCCACAGCTTCCATGTTCGCCTCTACCTGTCGGGACCGGTTGGCGACCAGAGCGGCTGGGTGCTCGACTTCTCCGACATCAAGCGCACCTTCAAACCGGTGCTGGAGCGGCTGGACCACTACTACCTGAATGAGATCCCGGGGCTTGAGAACCCGACCAGCGAGAACATCGCCCGCTGGATCTGGGCGCAGGCCAAACCGCTGCTGCCGACGCTCAGCGCCATTGAACTGCGCGAAACCTGTACCAGTGGCTGTCTCTATCGCGGCGACTGAGCCACGCGGCGGGTGCCGTCCATCGCAGACCGGCTAATCACCGCAACTCAGGCGCCATAAGTGGCCCCTCACCGGCCAGGCCCCGAACGACGAACCATCCTGCCCCAGCGCCGGCCGAGTGTTACCCGGTAACACTTATTCACATTGACAAATCGTTTTTTTCTCAAAACCGTCACATGACCGAGATGCGAAATCTTTATAAAAACGACTTTAAAAAAATATCATATCTATTTGATTAATATATATTTATTGTGTTTTGATCGCTTTTTGATCAATTCGCTGAAACCTGCGTGAAACATGGTCTGCGCGATCTGGAAAACATTTTATCCAGAAAGTTATCCACAGAAATTGTGGAAAATTCTCACCTGCGATACGGGTTCCGATCAGACCGGGAAACCGGCCGACATCAGCCCCACCTTCTCCGCCATCTCGACCACACCGGCATAGGGCGAGCGCGACCGCAGCTGCCAGTCACGCTCCTCTGCCGGCAGCAACAGCATCGCGGATATGACCTCCCCCGCCGTGACGAAAATGCCGTGAAACCCTTCGCCCGGCATATAGTCGGCCGCTACCACCATATCGAATGGAACCAGCCCGCGATGATGGGGCGCATCGCGAAACGGCACCTGACGCTGCGCGCTGTTGCTGCAGTAGAGCTTGCCGAGCCGCCCGCCAAGTCCGGCCTTGGTCAGGGCATCGGCACAGCGGCGCCGGCGCTCCTGTACCGACTCCGGCTCCACCACCGGTCGCGCCTTCGGTTGCGGCTGTGCGTGGGCGTAGGCATCGAGCGTTTCATCGGAGCTTCTTCGCAAACTGTCGAGATCGAGCCGCAGCTCGCTCGCCACCTGTTGCAGCCGCGCAATGGCGGCGGACTGATGGGCAATGATGGCGGGGTAGTCGAGGCGCCGGCTGGCTTCGACCATCTTCAGGGCGTCCTGACGCAGCTGCCGGGATCCATTCTTATTATTCATGTCACTCACACTGGCTCGCCGCAGGCGACGCCGATTGAAAGCCGTTAATCGAAAACAGGTGATCGGGAACCAACATCGGAAGCGATCGCTGGCGACTCCGATCAATCCGCCGGAGGTGCAACCGGCGCGAAGTATAGTTAACGCCGTCCACTGTCGCTTTTATTAAAGAGGCCGGAGATGAGTGCCAACGCCACTTGGCGCCTGCTGACCGATGCCTGGCTCGCCGACGAGGCGCAGCAGCTGCAGGCGTTGCGCGCGCAGCTGGCATCGGCGCCGCTACCCGCCGGCGCCACCGCGCAGGCAGCCCACTGGATCGAGGCAATCCGCGCCACTGGCGGCGGGCAGGGGGTCGAAGCGCTGCTGCGCGAATACGCGCTCGACAGCCGCGAGGGGCTGGCGCTGATGGTACTGGCCGAGTCGCTGCTGCGGATCCCCGACGCCGACAGCGCCGACGAGCTGATTCACGATCTGCTCGGCCCCGCCGACTGGCACAGCCATGTCGGTCGCAGCGACTCGCCACTGGTCAACGCCACCAGCTGGGGGCTGGCGCTGGCCGGGCGCTGGCTGGCCGACAGCGACGATCGCAACGGCCGCGCGCCCACCGACCCCTTGCAGTGGCTGCAGCGCTGGCGCGGCCGGCTGGCCGAACCGCTGCTGCGCCGCGCGCTGAAGCGGGCCATGCGCTATCTCGCCGACCAGTTCGTGCTCGGCGCCGACCTGCCGCAGGCGCTGGCCCGCGCCCAGCCGCTCTGGGACAAGGGTGTTACCCACTCGTTCGACATGCTCGGCGAGGCGGCGCTGAGCGCCGACGACAGCAGCGCCTACCTGCAGGCCTACCGCCGCGCGATCGATGCCGCGGGCGCCGCGCGCCTGCCGGCCGGTACCGCGAGGCCGAGCGTCTCGGTGAAGCTGTCGGCGCTGCATCCGCGCTACCAGACCCCGCACTGGCAGCGGCTGCAGAAGGAGCTGCTGCCTGTATTGCAATCGCTGTTGCTGCGGGCGACCGAAGCCGGAGTCGACATCACCTTCGATGCCGAGGAGACCGACCGGCTGGAGCTGTCGCTGGCACTGCTGGAGCGGCTCGGCGACAACCTGCCGGATGCCGCCCGCCAACGCATGGGTGTTGCGGTTCAGGCCTACAGTCCGCGCGCGCTGGCGGCGCTGCAGTGGATCGGCGAGCTGGCGACACGCTACGGCACGCCGCTGAAGGTGCGGCTGGTCAAGGGCGCCTACTGGGACAGCGAGGTCAAGCGCGCCCAACAGCGCGGCCTGCGCGGCTACCCGGTCTTCACCGCCAAATGGCAGACCGACCTCAGCTACCTCGCCTGCGCGCAGTGGCTGCTGCGCCATCCGCAGCAATATTTTCCGCAGTTCGCCACCCACAATGCGCTGACCATCGCCGCCATCCTGCAGTGGCAGCGCGATCCGCGCCGGCTCGAATTCCAGCGCCTGCACGGCATGGGCGAAGCGCTCTACCGCTGCGTGCAGCGCGACCACCCCGAGCTGTCGCTGCGCATCTACGCGCCGGTCGGCGCCCACCGCGAACTGCTCCCCTACCTGATCCGGCGGCTGCTCGAAAACGGCGCCAACAATGCCTTCGTGCATCAACTGCACGACGAGGCGATTCCGGTCGCGGAGCTGCTGCGCGATCCGTTGCAGACGCAATCGGGCGATCCGCTGCCGCCACCCACGGCGCTGCATGCACCGCGCAGCGATGCGCCCGGAGTCTGGCTGCACAGCGAAACCGAGCGGCGGACGCTGCTGCACGAGATCAATGCCTTTCGCGGCAACCGCTACGGCGACGACAGCAGCCCGCGCGCGGTGCTCAACCCGGCCAGCGGCGAAACGGTCGGTCACTGGCAACCGGCCGACTTCGCGCAGCTCGATGCCGCCGTTATCCCGGCACGACAGGCGCAGCGCGAATGGGCGCACGTCGCGGTTGAAACCCGCGCCGCCTGCCTGGAGCGCGCTGCCGACGGGCTGCTGGCACGGCGCGCCGAACTGGTGACACTGATGGCGCGCGAAGTCGGCAAGACGCTGGAAAACGGTCTCGACGAAGTGCGCGAGGCGGTCGACTTCTGCCGCTACTACGCAGCGCTGGCACGCGCGCAGCTGCAGCCACAACCGCTGCCCGGCCCGGTCGGTGAGCGCAACATCCTGCAGCTGCGTCCACGCGGCCTGATCGCCAGCATCAGCCCGTGGAATTTTCCGCTGTCGATCTTCGTCGGCCAGGTCGCGGCAGCGCTGGTCTGCGGCAATGGCGTCCTCGCCAAACCGGCGGAGCAGGCGACGCTGACCGCACAGCTGGCGACGCAATGTCTGCAGCAGGCAGGTATTCCGAGCGGTCTGCTGCAGCTGCTGCCCGGCGACGGCGAGACCATCGGCCGCCAGCTGTGCGCCCACCCCGCCATCAATGGCATCGTCTTCACCGGCGGCTTCGATACCGCGCGCGCGATCCAGCGCGTGCTGGCCGAGCGCGACGGCGCGCTGATTCCGCTGATCGCCGAAACCGCCGGCATCAACGCACTGATTGCCGACAGCAGCGCGCAACCGCAGCAGCTGGTCATCGACGTGCTGCGCTCGGCCTTCGACAGCGCCGGCCAGCGCTGCTCATCGCTGCGACTGCTGTGCCTGCCGCGCAGCGTTGCCGGCGACATCGAGCGCCTGCTGATCGGCGCCATGCGGCAGCTGCAGCTCGGCGATCCGCTGGAGTGGAGCAGCGACATCGGACCGATCATCGACGCGCCGGCGCGGCAGTCGCTGCAGCAGTACATCGAACGTTTCCGGCAGCGCGACCGGCTGCTGTTTCAGGGCGATGCGCCGACGCAGGGACTGTTTCTGGCGCCAACCCTGCTGCGCATCGAGCGCGTCGACGAGCTGCAGCGCGAAGCGTTCGGTCCGATCCTGCATCTGCTGCACTACGACGAAGGCCAGCCCGACGCACTGATCGACGCCATCAACGCCCTCGGCTACGGCCTCACCGCCGGCATCCACAGCCGCAACGAGGCGCGCGCGCAACGCCTCGCCGCGCGGCTGCAGGTCGGCAACTGCTACATCAATCGCGACATGGTCGGCGCCGTCGTCGGCACCCAGCCCTTCGGCGGCTGCAATCGTTCCGGCACCGGCCCCAAGTCCGGTGGCCCGCACTATCTGCACGCCTTCACCACCGAAGCGACGCTGACCGTCAACAGCGCCGCGCTCGGCGGCGACCCGCAGCTGCTGGGTGGAACATCGACACTCAATCGCATTACGCCAACGTAACCTGATCGCAATCATCCGCTGTCACACGTTTGCAACAATGCCGCCACACAATGCGCGGCATCGCGAAGCTCGCTCTTCGCGAAATTCAACCAAACGTGGAGAACCTGGATGAAACGCAAACTGCTTCCGCTGTTGATCGCGGGTCTGACCATCGGCGCAGCCGGTACCGCACTGGCCGGCGCTCCGGCCATCTACGGCAAGGCCAACGTCACCGTTCACAAGAACGACTTCCAGTCGGTCACCGGCGGTGCCGCCGTCGACAGCCAGGACAACTGGTCGATGGAAAGCAACTCGTCGCGTCTGGGCGTCAAGGGTGATTTCGATATCGCCGGCGACCTCAAGGCCATCTACAAACTCGAATACGAAATCGCTGTCGACGACGGCGTGAACAGCAACTCGCGCGAATTCTCCGCTCGTAACATCTACGCCGGTCTGCAGGGTGGCTGGGGTACGGTCATCGCAGGTCGCAACGACACCCCGCTGAAACTGGCGCAAGGCGAAGTCGACCGCTTCAACGACCTGATCCTGGCCGACATCCAGAACATCATGGTTGGCGAAAACCGCGCCGACAACATGATCATGTACAGCACGCCGAGCATGAGCGGTTTCGGTTTCAGCATCGGCGCCGCTGGCGGCGAGCAGAATGGCGTGACCGACGGCCAGGACGACGACAGCCTGACCGATGCCATCTCCACCGCGCTGACCTTCACCGGTAAAACGGTCTACCTGGCGCTTGCTGCCGACAGCAACGTCAATGGCAACACCGATGCGATCCGCGCCGTCGGCGAAGTGAGCTTCGGCCCGGCCAAGATCGGCGCGATCTACCAGACCGCCGAAGCGCACGACAATGGCGATGCGATCACCACTGTGCGCGGCGACATCCCCAGCTTCGATGGCCCCGGCGTCGATGAGCAGGACGCCTACATCATCAACGGCGAAGTGAAACTGGGCGGCCCCTGGAAACTGAAGGCGCAGTATGGCTACTCGGAATCGTCCTCCGTGACCGCGGGTCTCGCCGATGCCGAAGCGACGCTGATAGCGCTCGGCGTTGACTACAAGCTGAACGACAACGCCAAGCTGTTCGCCTACTACGCCCAGCTCGAAACCGAAGGCGATGCATCCATCACCAACGATACCGTCGAAGACAAAACCTTCGCGGTCGGCTTCGACTTCAAGTTCTAAGGTTGATTCAAACCAGCGTTCATCACTGATCTTCCGGGGGCCTTGTGCCCCCTCTTTTTTTCATAAGTGCCAGCCAAGTTTTCATAAGCATTGCCCATGACAATACCGTGTCGGCAATGTGACAATCGCCGCGCTTCGCGGCAGTCGCTCAATAAAACGATCGCTCAGCCAAAACCATTCCCCGCTCTATGCACTTGATGAGGTTTTCAGCATGCGCAGCATCGCGCGAACTACTCTGCTTATCGTTGCAATGGCCAGCGCCGCTGCGCAGGCACAGATGGATGTCGACCAGGCCGACTCGCTGAACTTCGAGGCGTTCCACACCGACAAGAAGGAGGCGGTGAAGATCTGGAAGGATAAAGACAAGACCATAAAGACCTATGAGCAACCGGCGGCAGCTGCTGCGCCCGCGGCTGCAACTGCCACCACCTCAACACCGGTAGCGGCAGCATCCGCCACGGCGACACCGGTAGCCGCGGCAGCTGCCGCCAAGTCGGGCCAGCGCCTGGAGATCCGCGAGCGCTACACCCTCGGCCGCAGCGCCAGCACCCCCTACTCGGCGTTCTATGTCATCGAGGCACTGCACAAGCAGTCCGCACAGCTGTGCGCGAAAGGGTGGAAAAAGCTGAGCGAACGCTCGGAGCCGGTCGAACAGGATTACTTCCTGTACTACGAGATCGAATGTCTGTAGAGATTTAAATCAGCGCGCACGCACGCCCCGCAGGCCGGCGTAGCGCGCCTGGATTTTCGGCAGGTCGGCGTCGAGATCGCCGCTCGGCATGAAGGCGTCACCGAAGGTGATCGTGCGCCGCTCGCCATCGACATAAACCGGCACGATCGGCACGCCGGCACCGTGCGCGATCAGGTAGAAGCCGGTCTTCCAGCGATCCACCTGTGACCGCGTTCCCTCCGGCGTGATCAGCAGAATCAGATCGTCGCGCTGCGCGTAGATATCGACCATCTGCGACACCACGTTGTTGGCCTTGCTGCGATCGATCGCGATGCCGCCCAGCCAGCGCATCAAGCCGCCGAACGGCGGCTTGAACAGCGAGTGCTTGCCCATCCAGTGCAGATCGATGCCGGCCTTCAGCACCGCCAGCACCATCAGCACAAAATCCCAGTTGCTGGTGTGCGGCGCCGCGATCAGCACATAGCGCTTCAGCGTCGGCACGTCCCCCAGCAGCTGCCAGCCCGACAGCCGCATCAGCAAAGCCGCCAGCGGCTGCAACAGCCGCTGCAGCCAGCGTGTCCTGACCAGCGTTGAATTGTCCGGTGCGTAGCTCATGCGCTGGCACCCGCCCTGTCAGATGAGGAGTTACGCCCAGTCGCTGAACGGCGAATCGAGATCGAGATCGACCGCCGGCCCGAAGCCGGGCACGCGCAGTTCGTGCGCATCCAGTTTCAGATCGTCGCCACCGAGCACGTTGTGATCGAAGTGGTAAGCGATCTGCCAGTCACCGTTGCAGGCGCGCTCATCGTAAGCGGCCGCCTGCTGCTGCGCGCTCTCGTTGCGCTGGCGGTAGTCGGCCATCGCCTTGGCGCCATGGCGATTCTGCAGCATCCGCAGCACGACATGCGGCGCCAGCAGCGGTGCCGACGCGTTGTTGCCACCGAAGCCCTTGGCGTTGAGCAGCGACACGTCGAGCTTGAGCGGGTCGACATGAATATGCTCGCTGCCGATCAGCAGATTGCTGCGGTGCACGTCGTCGGCAACATGGTCGATGGTGTGGATACCCGGAATCACGCCGTCGGCCCAGACCCCGAGGCTGGCCGCGAGCTGATCGCCCGGCGCCACGCCCATGGTGTGGCCGATATAGGCCTTGATCGCCGCCACCGGCCACTGCTCGATACCGAACTGGCGCGCGACCTCGTTGAAGATATGCGATTCGGTGACGCGGTTCTGCGGCGTGCTGGTGCCGTGCGCATGCACGTAGGAGCGACGGCGCAGCGCCTCGTCGCCGAGGATCGCGCGCACCGTCGCGCAGCTCTTCGCCATCGTGATGTAGTTGCCGATGCCCGGCGACGAGATCGACTTCTTGAAGCCGTCGGCGTTGATGAACACCTCCGGCACGGCAGCGTAGATATTGGCACCAAGCTCCAGCGCCAGCTCGTCGTCCATCAGCACGACGTACTGCGCCCCTTCGGCGATGGTGAAGCCACAGTTGGTGCTGAACGGTCGCGACGCGCGCCGGTAATCGGGCTCGGTCAGCCCCTTGTGCACATCGAGCGCCAGCAACTCCTTGTCGGTGGCCAGCGCCCCCATGGCGATGAACCCCTCCATCACGTCGGGCAGCACCGGTGCTTCGGCACTGCCGACCACCACCACGCGGGCGCGACCGGAGCGGATGTCCTCGACCCCCTGGCGCAGGCTGAACAGGAAGGTGGCGCAGGCGCCGGAGTTGCCGCCGGTGTAGCCGGCATTGCCGAGCACATAGGCATTGATGAAGTCGGCGGGCATGTCGAGCAGGCCGAACGGCAGGTGCTTCGAGGTCACACGCTTGCCGCGATAGCGGGCACCGAGCAGGCCGCCGTTGCCGTTCTCGTCGCACTGCGCCAGCGCGCTGCCGGCATAGCAGCCGATCTGGTCGGGCGCGACCGCGTTGCAGATGGTCTGCCAGTCAAGCCCCATCGCGCCCAGTGCATCGGAGGCGGCGAAGATCGCCAGTTGCAGGCCGCGCGGATGGTTGCGCGACTGATAGAGGGCACCGGGATCGAAACCGGTCGGCAGGATGCCGCCGGCCTTGGCTTCGATCGCATCGAAATCGGGCAGCAGCAGTTCGGTATCGCCGCTGATCTCGACCCGCACGCTGCGGCCATCGAGCTCGCTGACGCGCCAGTGCGGCGGCAGCTCCGGCGGCAGGTTGCGCGCCTTGGTGACGAAGCTGACTGTCTCGCCATTGGCCTCGATCGGCAGGCGCCGGTTCAACGGCGTGCGCGCCGGGTCGAACCAGTCCGGCTCGATGCGGCGAATCAGGGTGTGGTCGAGCAGGTAGCGGCGCCCCGCTTCATCGCGCTCGGCACCCGGCCGCCCCATCAGCGCCGCCAGGCTCTTCAACGTGCGCTCGGCGGTGGCGGCCGGCAGCGTATCGATCACCATGCGGCGGTAGCCGTGATGGAAGGAGCTGCGACCGGCGGCATTGATGCCACCGAAACCGACAATCAAGGGCAATCTGGCCATGGCGGGTTCCGGATAAGAAAAGAGGCTGACGACAGAGAGGCAAAAAGAAGCGCTGGTAATGACAGCGATTCTAGTGGCGCCTCTCGCCATCAATACGTATAAAGTCGCCACTTATCCGAACTATCTGGCCACCACGATGGCACATATCACACTACTGGCGCTGCCCGGCACCCTCGCCTCCAGCCTGTCGCTGCCGATGGAGATGCTGACGGCGGCCGATCAGCTGGCGCGCGGCCGGCGCAATTCGTCCAGCACCGCGCTGCGGCATCGCCTGGTCGGCGTCTCCGGCCGGACGGCAACCATGGCCAACGGCCTGCGCTTCGAGCTCGACGGCCACTGGAGCGAGGTCAGCCAGACCGACCTGTTGATCGTGCCAGCACTGTGGCGCAATCCGCTGCCACATCTGCGCCGCCACCGCGAGCTGCTGCCCTGGCTGCACGAACTGGCCGAACGGCAGACCTTGCTGTGCGCGGTGGGCACCGGCAGCTTCCTGCTGGCCGAGGCCGGTCTGCTGGATCGGCGCCCGGCCACCACGCACTGGTTCTATTTTGATCAGTTCGAGCAGCGCTACCCCGATGTGCAGCTGAAGCGCCAGCACCTGATCACCGGCGCCGCCAATATCTACTGCGCCGGTTCGGTCAACTCGGTGGCCGACCTGACCATCCACTTCATCGAGCGCTTCTACGGCGGCGATCTCGCGCGCCATGTCGAAGCGCAGTTCTCGCCGGAGATCCGCCGGCCGTTTGCCAGCCACGCCTTCAGCGCCGACGTGCACGGCGATGAATTGATTCAGGAGGCGCAGGCCTGGCTGCAGCGCAACCACAACGACGAGATCGCCATGCCGGCGCTGGCGCAACGCCTCGGCATCAGCCTGCGCACGCTCAACCGTCGCTTTCGAAATGCCACCGGCACTACGCCGGTGCGCTACCTGCAACAGCAGCGGCTGCGCAGCGCGCGCGAGCTGCTGCGCACCACCGACCTCGGCATCGCCGATGTCGCGCTGGCCGCGGGCTTTGCCGATGGCGACTACTTCTGCCGACTGTTCCGCAATGAAACCGAAATGACACCGAGCGAATACCGGCGCGCCGTGCGCGGAAAACTGTTTGCGCTGCCCCAACAGCACGCGGAATAGACAGATCGCAGCGACCGCGACCGCTCGTCGGCGCCGCGATAAAACGCCATATCAACCGTCATCTCAACAACGAAATACAGTGCACATAAATTGCACACAGAGCCGATTGACAGCGGGAAAGCAAATGCATAGGCTGCGTAAACAGTGTGTTTTCACAACACTCTTCGCTCTTTACTTCCGCTTCATATTCACTGCAATGTTCACCACCTCGCACGGAATATCTGTTCGCATACGGAAAAAATAAGTTGTTTCTGGTTGCTTGGAAACTTTCGACATTGCGCAGCATCAGACACAGAAGCATCATCAGAAATAAAAATGCCAACCCCCGGGTTGAAAATTCTTTTATCACTTAAAAATGGTTCAACGACGTGATGAGAACAACGGTCAAGTGGTTCAACGTGACGAAGGGTTACGGCTTTCTTGAAAATGGTGCCGGCCCCGATATTTATGTCAATGCCAAGAGCCTTCGCGGCGCAGAGCGTATCAACACGGGCGATCTCGTCGAATTCGAGTGCCATGTGTTCGACGGCAAGCTGGTGGCGCGCCACGTCAAGCCGGTGCGCGGCAGCCAGCCGAGCAGTGGCAGCCCCAACACCCATCCCAACACCCATCCCAACAGCAATCACGGCAACTACGGCAACGGTAATCTCGGCAACAACAATCAGGGCGGCGGCAACCGTTACGGCAACGGCAACGACGGCAATCGCCAGGAGTTCTACCCGCGCTCGCAGCAGCCTCGCTTCGTGATGCAATAACAGCGATCACATCGAGAACAGTGACGATGGAACGTCACTGCGCAAAATACGTTTCTGTTGCACGATTTTAATGACGACAACTTCCGCAACAGCCCGACGATCCTGCTGGCGGCAACGGGCGCACGGCGCTGACATTGCTCATGGCGAATACACCGCAACTGCACCGCTCACCAACCGTCCGCTGGCTGCTGCTCATCGCCGGCTGGATATCGCTGGTGCTCGGCCTGATCGGCATCCTGCTGCCGGTCGTACCCACGACACCGTTCCTGCTGCTGTCGGCTGCCTGCTTCCTGCGCAGCTCGCCGCGCTTCTACCACTGGCTGGTCAATCACCGCCTGCTCGGCCCGTACCTGCGACTCTATCTCGACGGCAAAGGCATTCCGCGCCGCGCCAAGATCGGCATCATTTCGATTCTGTGGCTGACCATGACACCGACGGCGCTGCTGATCGTGCAGTGGCGCTGGCTGTCGGTTGTATTGCTGTTGATTGCGTTGGCGGTATCGCTATATATCGCACGCATGCCGGAGCCGGCGGTGGTGCGTCTGCCGATCAAGGAGCAATAGCAACACTCGCTGCTACTGCTCGACGCGGCTCTAGTTAGATTTTTAGTACGACTATTTCCTCTTGCCCTTCTTGTGGAACTTCATCAGTCGCTCGCGACTGCGCTCCTGTCGCGGCGTCAGTTCATTCTTGCGCCCGGCATACGGGTTTTCGGTGGTGCGAAACTCGATGAAGACCGGCGTACCAACCAGCTTCAGTTCGCGCCGGAAGGTTTTTTCCAGATAGCGCTGATAAGCGGACGGCACCTTCTCGGTCTGGTTGCCGTGAATGATGATGCGCGGCGGGTTGCTGCCACCGGCATGCGCGTAGCGCAACTTGATGCGTCGCCCCTGCACCAGCGGCGGCTGGTGATCGAACACAGCCTTCTCCAGAATCTGCGTCAGCTTGTGCGTCTGCAGTTTCATCGTCGCCGCGCGATGCGCACTGTGCACCGACTCATACAGATGGCCGACACCGGTGCCGTGCAGCGCCGAGATGAAATGGATTTCGGCGTAGTCGATAAACTGCAGACGCCGTTCCAGATCCTCTTTCACCATGCGACGATGATCTTCGGCAAGCCCATCCCACTTGTTCAGCGCAATAACGACGGCGCGACCGGCATCGATGATGTGACCGAGCAAATGCAGGTCCTGATCGACCAGCCCCTCGCTGGCATCCATCACCAGGATCACCACCTGCGCGTCATCGATCGCCTTCAGCGTCTTGACGATCGAAAACTTCTCCACCGTCTCCGACACGTTCTTGCGACGGCGCACGCCCGCGGTATCGATCAGCGTGTAGACGCGCTCACTGCGCTCGAAGCGGATGTAGACACTGTCGCGCGTGGTGCCCGGCTGGTCGAAGACGACGACGCGATCCTCGCCGAGCAGGCGGTTGACCAGCGTCGACTTGCCGACATTGGGACGGCCGACGATCGCGATCTTGATGCCGGAATCCTGCCCTTCGGGCAACGCATCCTCCGGCGCCGGCTCCTCGGGGAACAGCTCCAGCACATCCTCCAGCAGCGGCCGCACGCCGCGCCCGTGCGTCGCCGTGGTCGGGTAGATGCGCTCGACGCCGAGTTCGTAGAACTCGGCCATCACTTCGTCGGGATTGGCGCCGTCGATCTTGTTGGCCAGCACGAAGATCGGCTTGTTCTGCGCGCGAATCTTCTGCGCCAGCTCGCGATCGACAGCGGTCAGACCGACGCGCGCATCGAACATCAGCAGCACGGCATCGGCCTCGTCGACCGCCTGCTGCGACTGCTGCGCCACGGCGGCGTTGATCCCCTCCTCCTGCCCGGTGATACCGGCGGTGTCGATGACGATGAAATGGCGGTCTTCGAAGCGCGCCTCACCGTACTGGCGATCGCGCGTCAGACCTGGAAAGTTGGCGACCAGCGCATCCTGCGTGCGGGTCAGTCGATTGAACAGGGTCGATTTGCCCACATTGGGGCGCCCAACCAGGGCCAGTACCGGGACCATCATCGACCTCACATATATAAAAAGGGTGGAGCCGCCGATCAGTCGGCGGCTTCCAGGCGATAGGCGGCGATCTTGCCGCTATTGCCGAAAACGTAGAGCAGGTCGTCGACCACCAGCGGTGCGACACGCACACCGTCGGAGTCGACGCGAACCCGGCCGACGATGCGACCGTCAGCCTGCGACAGCAGATGGACATAGCCTTCCAGATCGCCGACCGCGACATAGCTGCGCCAGGTGGCCGTGCCGCTGAGCTGACGGCGCGCCAGCACGCTCTGCTCCCAGCGCACGCCCTGATCATCGCGATCGAAGGCAATGACATTGCCGTCGACGGTGGCGACATAAATGTTGCTGTAGCCGTCGCTCAGCGAACCGTAGCTCGACGCCTTGCGGCTCCATATCTTGCGGCCGCTGCGCAGTTCCAGCGCGCTCAGGTCGCCCTGATAGGCGGCGACGAACAGCTTGCCATCGGCGACCAGCGGATCGGAGGCGATGTCGGTCAGCCGCTCGATCTCGGAGCTGCCCTCGCTGGTGCCGGCCCGGCTCTCCCAGTAGAGCTGGCCGCTGTCGCGGTTGACCGCGACCACCTTGCCGCTGGCAAAACCGGCGACGACCGCGCCCTCGACAAACAGCGGCGCACTGGCGGCACGCAGGCTCAACACCGGCGGCATCACCGAATAGCTCCAGCGCGGCGCGCCATCCTCGGCATTGAGACCGACCAGCCGGCCATCGAAGGTCGCCACCGCGACCAGCCCATCGTCGGCCACCGCTGGCGACAACACTTCGCCGCCAACCGATTTCTTCCACAGCGTCTCGCCGCCGGCCAGATCGAGAGCCCAGAGACGACCGTCAGCCGACGTGACGAACACGCGATTGCCGCCGATACCGACACCGCCGGTCAACGGCTGTTTCAGGTTGGCGCGCCACAGCGACTTGCCCTTGTGGCGGTCGAACGCCTCAATCTTGCCGTTGGCGGCGGCGACCACCAGCGTGTCACCGCTGATCGCCGGGCGCAGCCGGTTGAACAGCCCGCCCTGACCATCGCCGACGCTGTCGCTCCAGACCCGGTCGAACCGCTGCTCCTGCTGAATATCGGTCAGCGGCGCCGGCCCCAGCGCCTTGTCCTCTTCATCCTCGAACAGCGCGCAGCCGGACAGCAGCGCCGCCAGCAGCACGAACAGCAGGCGCATGCGGCGCGGCGTCAGATCATTGGCCATCATTCGGCTTTCTCCGCGACGGTTTCCAGATCACGCAGCTTCACGTCGAGCAGCGGGTCGGACATCGGTTCCCTCATCGCGGCGGCCAGCGTTTTCGAGCGCTGATAGGCCTCGCGCGCGCCGACCGCATCCCCCTTGGCCAGCAGAATGTCGCCGCGCACCTGTTCATAGGCAAAGGCGTAGCTGCCGCCGTCGTGCAACTGCGCCAGCGCCTCGTCGTTCTTGCCGGCGGCGTGCAGCACGCGCGCCAGCCGCAGCCGCGCTAGCGTCGCAATCTCTACGGTCGGCTTCTGCGCCAATACCCAATTCAGCTCCTGCTCCGCCAGCGTCAGCTCATCGCCCGACACCGCCAGCTGCGCTTTCAGCAGCGCCGCCAGCTGCGCGTAGGTCGACCTCGGGAAGTCGCGCTTGATGCCATCGGCCAGCGTATTGGCCGTGGTCACCTGCTCGACGACCGGTTGCGGCGACCGCTCCAGCTGGCGCATCGACTCCAGCAGACCCTGGAACTGTGCCGATGCCAGCTCGACCTGCGCCCGCTGCTGCGCCTGCCAGCCGCGCCAGCCGAACACCACGGCCGCGGCGACGACAATGCCGAGCACGATGCTGCGGCCGTTGTCGCGCAGCCAGCTCTTCAGCTGCTCCAGCTGCTCTTCTTCGGTCTTGTAAACGTCCACAAAAACTCTCCGTTCTGGTCGGCAGCGCCGACGCGGGTCGATATAGGTTATTAAGCCGGATGTTCAGGCGGTCAGTCGGCCGGCAGCGCCAGCTCGGCAGCCAGCAAGCGGGCCAGATCGTCGATCGCCACTGCCTGCTGTGGCCGCGCATCGTCGCGCAGCCACTTCACATTTACCAGCTGCTGCGCCACTTCATCGTCGCCGAGCACCAGCGCGATCGCCGCACCGCTCTTGTCGGCGCGCTTGAACTGACTCTTGAAACCGCCACCGCCGCAGTTGGTGATGACACGCAGCCCCGGTAACGCCGAGCGCAAACGCTCACCGATCAGCAGCGCCTCGCGCTCGGCGGCAACACCAGCGGCGACCGTGTAGACATGCGGAGCCGGAACAATATCCGCCGGAATGACCTGCAGCGTTTCCAGCAGCAGGCAGAGCCGCTCCATGCCCATGGCAAAACCGACCGCCGGCGTCGGCTTGCCGCCGAGCTGCTCGACCAGCCCGTCGTAGCGGCCGCCGGCGCAGACGGTGCCCTGCGCGCCAAGACGGTCGGTGGTCCACTCGAACACCGTCTTGCCGTAGTAGTCGAGACCGCGCACCAGCCGCTGGTTGACGCGATAGGAGACACCCGCCGCATCCAGCGTTCCGCACAGCTGCGCAAAGTGCTCGCGCGACTCGTCGTCGAGGTACTGATCGAGGCGCGGCGCGGCATCGAGCAACTGGCGCGTGCCCGCATCCTTGCTGTCGAGAATGCGCAGCGGGTTGCTGGCAAGCCGGCGCTGACTGTCCTCGTCGAGCTGATCGCGAAACTGCGCCAGATACTCGACCAGCGCGGCACGGTAAGTCGCGCGAGCGGCCGCCGAACCGATGCTGTTCAGTTCCAGCGTCAGTGCAGCGCTGACACCGAGCGCCTGCCACAGCCGCGCCGTCAGCAGGATCAGCTCGGCATCGATATCAGGGCCGACCATGCCGAACGCTTCGACACCGATCTGGTGAAACTGACGTTGCCGCCCTTTCTGCGGACGCTCGTGACGAAACATCGGGCCGGCGTACCAGAGCCGCTGGCTCTGGTTGAACAGCAGGCCGTTCTGCTCGCAGGCGCGCACGCAGCAGGCGGTGCCCTCGGGGCGCAGTGTCAGGCTGTCGCCGTTGCGGTCGTCGAAGGTGTACATCTCCTTCTCGACGATATCGGTCACTTCGCCGATCGAGCGTTTGAACAGCTCGGTCTGCTCCAGAATCGGGAAGCGGATCTCGCGGTAGCCGTAACTGGCCAGCACGCCGGCGACGGTGCGTTCGAGGTACTGCCAAAGCGGGGTCTGCTCGGGGAGGATGTCACTCATCCCGCGTATTGATTGAATCGTTGCCATCGGATGCTCGAAACGGTGTGGCGGATCGCCGGATTTAAAGTGGGCTCTGCGGTGCGCGCGGCGCGGTTATCTCTTCGGGTATCAGCCGCGCGCGATCAGCTGCTGTTCGGCCTCCAGCTTCGCCGCCGCCTTGCGCCGGATCAGCTGTTCGAGATGATCGACCAGCTCGGCGTTGACCACCTTGTGATCGGGCGCGCCATCGACATAGACGAGGTTGTTCGGCGTGCCGCCGGTCAGGCCGATATCGGCCTCCTTGGCTTCGCCGGGGCCGTTGACGATGCAGCCGATGACGGCGACATCGAGCGGCACGTTCAGATCTTCCAGCCGGCTCTCCAGCGCATTCATCGTCGCCACCACATCGAAGTTCTGCCGCGAACAGCTCGGGCAGGCAATGAAGTTGATGCCGCGCGTGCGCAGCTTCAGGCTCTTCAGGATCTCGTAGCCGACTTTCACCTCTTCGACCGGGTCGGCCGCCAGCGAGACACGAATGGTGTCGCCAATGCCGTCCATCAGCAGCATGCCGAGACCGACCGACGACTTGACCGTGCCGCCACGCAGGCCGCCCGCCTCGGTGATGCCGAGGTGCAGCGGCTGGTCGATCTGGCTGGCGATCTTGCGATAGGCGGCCACCGCCATGAAGACATCGGAAGCCTTCACGCTGAGCTTGAAGTTGGGGAAGTTCAGGCGGTCGAGAATCTCGACATGGCGCAGCGCCGATTCGACCAGCGCATCCGGCGTCGGCTCGCCATATTTCTTCTGCAGATCCTTCTCCAGCGAGCCGGCATTGACGCCGATGCGGATCGGGATGTTGCGGTCGCGGGCCGCTTCGACCACGGCGCGGATACGATCCTCGCGACCGATGTTGCCCGGATTGATGCGCAGGCAGTCGACGCCATACTCGGCCACCTTCAGCGCGATCTTGTAATCGAAGTGGATATCGGCGACCAGCGGCACCTCGACCTCGGCGCGGATGGCGCGGAACGCCTCGGCCGCCTCCATCGTCGGCACCGATACCCGCACGATGTCGGCACCGGCCTCGGCCACCTTGCGAATCTGCGCGACGGTGGCGCCGACGTCACAGGTGTCGGTGTTGGTCATGGTCTGCACCGAGATCGGCGCGTCGCCACCAACCGGCACCTTGCCAACCATGATCTGACGCGACTGCCGGCGCCGGATCGGCGATTCGAATTTCATGCGTACCTCAGGAAGTCTGCCGTCGGGCTCAGCTGCTGCCGACGATCAGGCGGGCGGAGCGCGCACCGCTCGGCACTTCGATATCGACCGGGCGGCCGTTGTAGGCCATCTCGACGCCCGGCGCGAAACCGAGCAGCACCTTGAACGGGCCGCGACCCTCGATCTGCAGCTGCTCGTCGGCGCGTTTCAACATCGCCACCAGCACCCGGTTGTCGCGATCCTTGATCTCGACCCAGCAGTCGGCCGAAAACCGCAGGTTCAGGCGGTCGACCCCGGCAGCGGCGGTCGCCGCCTGACCTTGTGACTCGCCGCCGGCGCCCGGCCGCAACTCCGACGGTATCGTCGGCAGCAGCTCCACCATGTCGAGCGGGTTGACGTTGTGCGCCAGCGGCAGCGCCTCGTCCAGCCCGCCGGGCAGGTCGATGCTGACGCTGTTGCTGTCCGGGGTCAGCGACACCAGTTCCGGCGTCCGCTCGCCGAGCTGCTGCCAGCCCCAGAGCCCGAGTACCACCAGCAGCGCGGCCGCGGCGCCCCAGTGACGGCGCGGGCCACGGCTGTTGTCCAGTGCAATCGGGCGGTAGCGCGACGCCCGCTGCGGCTCGACCGCTGCGACCGCCCGCGACGGCGGCGGCAACATCGCTTCAAACAGCGCCAGTATCCGGCATTCGTCGGCTTTCAATGCACGCGCGTAGTTGCGCAGGTAACCGCGCGCAAAGGTCGGCCCGGGCAGGCTGTCAAAGCGGTCCTGCTCCAGTGCCAGCACCGTGCCACGGCGCAGGTTGAGCTTCTCGGCCATCTGCTCGATGCTGAGCCCCGCCTGCTTGCGCGCCTCGCGCAACAGTTCGCCGGGCGACTCGCCGCTCGTCACTTCGCTGTTATTTTCCATTTGCACCGCCGCCATAAACACTTTGGTATTCGAGGTACTCCTCGGACCGCGGGTAGAGATTCTTCAGGGCCAGCGCATAGCTGGCCATCGCATTGCGATCGCCGAACTTGTCGGCGAGCCGGATACCGAGCCACAGGCTACCGGCGGTCTGCTTCGGCACCTGCTTGCGATAGGCCGAGTAGAAATCCTGCGCACGCGCCAGCTCACCGAGCTGGTAATTGGCCTCCGCCAGCTGGAACAGCGTCAGCGGATTCCTGCGATCCATCAGCCGCGCCCGATCAAAGGCAGCGCGCGCCGGTTCGTACTGCTTCAGTTTCATCCGCACCAGACCGAGGTTGACGTAAGCGTTCGGACGCCCCTCGTACAAGGTGTCGGCAACCACCTTTTCCAGCTGACTGGCCGCGTCCTCGTACCGCTTCTGCTGATAGAGGTAGACGGCGTAGTTGTTGCGAATCCGCGATGAGCTGCCATCGAGCGATACCGCCTTGCGGAAGTGCTGGTCGGCCAGTTCGAATTCGCCGGTGTTCTGGAACACCAGGCCGAGCGCCTCCTGCACCTCCGCATTGTTCGGATCGGCCTCCTGCGCACTGCGCAGATGACGCTTGGCCGCCTCCCAATTGCCGCGCTGGATATAGCCACGCGCCGCCTCCACCGACAGCTGGACCGCCTTCTTGGGGTCCTTCTTCTCGGTGAACACCCCGGTCTCCGTGGTGACGCAGCCGGCCAGCAGCAGAACTGCCAGCACCACCACAAACCTTCTCCAGACTCTTAACATGCCGCTGTAAGCCTCTGTTCTGACTAGATCAAAGCGACATTATAGGACGCGAATGACTTGTGTGCCGTCAAGCGCTGCCTGGCGGTGGCGCTCGGCGCGCCGGGTACGATCCTGCACCTGCCCGACCAGCTGCCCGCAGGCGGCGTCGATATCGTCGCCGCGGGTGGTGCGAACGGTGACGACATAGCCGGCATCGGTCAGCACCTGCCAGAAACGCTCAATGGCGCTCTTGCCGGGGCGACTGTAATCGGAGAGCGGGAACGGGTTGAACGGAATCAGGTTGATCTTGCACGGAAACTCGCGCAGCAGCGCCGCCAGTTCACGCGCCTGCTCGACGCCATCGTTGACGCCGGCGATCAGCGTGTACTCGACGGTGATGACGCGGTGGGTATCGCTCTGCTTGGCCAGATAGCGACGGCAGGCCGCCAGCAGCTCGGCGATCGGGTACTTGCGATTGATCGGCACCAGCTCGTTGCGCAGCGCATCGTTCGGCGCATGCAGCGAGATCGCCAGCGACACGTCGCTGACATCGCCAAGCTTGTCCAGCGCCGGCACTACGCCGGAGGTGCTGAGGGTGACGCGGCGCTTGGAAATGCCGTAGCCGAAGTCGTCCATCATCAGCGACATGGCATCGACGACATTGTCGAAATTGAGCAGCGGCTCGC
>CAZWXW010000014.1:0-56726 GCA_964638025.1 uncultured Verrucomicrobiaceae bacterium | reverse complement strand
TCGACGGCACCGGCCTCGTCCGCCCCTTCTCATCGATCGCCACGAACACGAACCGTCCCTCCGTCACCTTGATCAGCTCGCCGGTATCGCGGTGGTTGATCCACACCTCGATGCTGATGCGAATCGAACTGCGGCCGACTTCGACGACGTCGGTGTAGCAGCGCACGACGGCGCCGACATGCACCGGCGTGTAGAAACCCATCGCCGTGATCGCCACGGTGGCCACGCGGCCCTTGGCGATTTCACCGGCGGCGATACCGCCGGCCAGGTCCATCTGCGACAGCAGCCAGCCACCGAAGATGTCGCCGGAGGCGTTGGTGTCTTTCGGCATCGCCACCGTCTGCAGGCTCAGCGTGCCGCGCGGGGCCGGGGTGTCGTCGATGTCGATCTCTTCGCTCATGATTGCTCTCTCGGTCCACTCGGGACCCTTTGTTATCAGAACCGCCTGACCAGCGGGTTATAGGGTTGTGCCTGCGCACTGTCAACGCGATTCGCCATCACTGCTCCAGCAGGTTCGGCAGCCAGCTGATCAAGCCCGGCCACAGCGCCAGTACAAACAGCATCAACAGTTGTATGGCGATGAATGGCGCGGCCCCGCGATAGATATGGCCGGTGGGCAGCGTCGGTGGCGCCACGCCGCGCAGATAGAACAGCGCGAAACCGAACGGCGGCGTCAGAAACGAGGTCTGCAGGTTGATGGCGATCATGATGCCGAGCCACAGCGGATCGACACCCATCATCAGCAGCACCGGCCCGACGATCGGCACCACGACAAAAATGATTTCGATGAAGTCGAGGATGAAGCCGAGCAGGAAGATCGCCAGCATCACGATCAGCATCGCGCCGAAAGTACCGCCCGGCAGCTGATCGAACAGGTGCGCCACCATCTCCTCGCCGCCGAAGCCGCGAAACACCAGCGAGAAGATCGTCGCGCCGAGAAGAATTACGAACACCATGCAGGTCATTTCCAGCGTGGCGATGCCGGCTTCGTGCAGCTTTTTCAGCGACAGTTGGCGCTTGATCAACGCCAGCACCAGTGCGCCGAGCGCACCGACACCGGCGGCTTCGGTCGGCGTGGCGGCGCCGATCATGATCGAGCCGAGCACGGCGACGATCAGTGCCACCGGCACGCCGAGATCGAGCAGCAGCTGGCCGATTTGCGGGCGCTCATCCGAGACGAACGCCGGCGCCAGATGCGGCCGGCGCCAGGCGAGGATGGCGACGTAGATCATGTAGGCGGCCACCAGCAGCAGCCCCGGCACGATGGCGCCGATGAACAGGTCGCCGACCGACAGCGTCTGCGGGTGCGGCACATGCATGCGCAATTGCGCCTGCTGGTAGGCGCTGCCGAGCACGTCGCCGAGCAGCACCAGCACGATCGACGGCGGAATGATCTGGCCAAGCGTGCCGGTGGCGCAGATGACGCCGGCGGCCAGTTTCGGGTCATAGCCGCGCGCCAGCATCGTCGGCAGCGACAGCAGCCCCATCGTCACCACGGTCGCCCCGACCACGCCGGTGCTGGCGGCGAGCAGCGAGCCGACCGCGATGACGCCGAGCGCGAGTCCGCCGTGCACACGCCCGAACAGCACGGCGACGCTCTGCAGCAATGACTCGGCGATGCGCGAGCGCTCCATCACCGTGCCCATGAAGATGAACAGCGGCACCGCCATCAGCGAGGTGTTGTTGATCGTGCCGAAGATGCGGCCAGGCAGCGCCAGCAGCAGATTGGGGTCGAACATGCCGGCGAGAATGCCGCCGGCGGCGAACAGCATGGCGACGCCGGCCAGCGAGAAGGCGACCGGATAACCGGCCATCAGCGCGACGCAGACGGCGAGGAACATCAGCAGCGGAATCAGGTCGGGGTTCACAGCAGCACCGGCCCCTCTTCTTTCTCCGCCAGCGGTTTGTCATCCGGTGGCTCGTCACCGCACAACACCAGCGCCGCGCGCAGCAGCTCGGCGATGCCCTGCAGCGCCAGCAGGATCGCCATCGCCGGAATCAGGCTCTTCAACAGGAACACGGCCGGAATGCCGCCGTCGGTCGACGTTTCGCGCACGCGCCACGCCACCGCGACGAACTCCCAGCTCGACAGCAGCACGTAACCGCAGAACGGCAGCAGGAACAGCAGCGTGCCGAGCGCATCGACCCAGGCGCGGCGACGCCGCGAGAAGTTGCGATAGAGCACATCGACGCGGACGTGGCCGTCGCGCTGCAGCGTGTAGGCGGCGCCGAGCATGAACACGAGGCCGTGCAGGTACATCACCGACTCCTGCAGCGCCACCGAGCCGATACCGAAGCCGTAGCGCAGCAACACCACGACGCTGGTGACCAGCACCATCGCCAGCGTCAGCCACGCCAGCGCGCGGCCGCACAGACGGGTAAAGCGATCGATCGCTGTCAGCAGAGTGCGCATGGGAGGATGCAGGCGCCAGTTCGTATCGTTATCGGTTATGGGGTGGCGGACGCCGCAGGCCGCGGCGCAAGCGCGGCATTATACGGGCCGACGCTGCGAATATTTGAGCGATTCCTTTACCATCCGCGCCCAGCTTCCCGATCCGTCCCTTCTCTCTCTACGGTATCCGCCATGTCGCCGAACGACTCTTCCTTCGACTCTGCATCCCAGCCCGTCGAAATCTCGCTGCTCGCCGGCACCCATCCGAACGGCCAGCCGGTGGTGGAGAAGCTGCAGGCGGTGGCATCGCAGCTGCCGAACCAGTACTGGCTGCTGCTGTCGCCGCTGTTCGTGCCCGGCTGCGCGCGCGGCGACCGCATCGAACTGCTGCACAACAACCCCGGACGCTTCCGTGTGCACGAGCGCAGCGGCCAGATCGCGCTGCGCGTATTCGTGCGCGACGGCGTCGCGGCGCTGGCCGAGGAGCTGACACCGGTGATCGAGATGCTCGGCGGCCGTCTCGACGTGCAGAGCGAGCGGGCGCTGGTCTATTCGATCCATGTCGCAGTCGGCTTCACCGAGATCGAAACGGCGATCGACGCGCTGGTGGTCGCCGCTGGCGGCGGCTGGAACTACGGCAATGTGTTCGACCCGGAGAGCGGCGAACCGCTGAGCTGGTGGGAGGGGATGCTGAACCCGTAGGCGCGCTGCGAGCGCGAGCGGGGGATACCCCTTCCGGGACTCTCGGTGACAGGGATGTCACCGAGAAGCCTCCAGGGATGGATTCACGGCGTGTCCCGGAAGGGGTATCCCCCGCTCGCGCGCCCCGATTCGAAGTACCCACTCTGCTAACCTCTGCCTCACCCGCCTCGCAGGGAGCAGAACCATGGCTACGCGCGCGCCGCACACCGAGCTGCCCACCCATCGCGTGACCAACCAGCCGCCGCCGCTGGAGGAGATCAACCTCTACCGGCTCGACACGGCACTGCAGGAAGCAGTGCAGCGCGAAGGGGCCGGCTGGGCCGAGCCGGCACTCGATGCGCTCGGCGCCCGCGCCGGCAGCGCCGAACTGCTCGCCGCCGCCGATCTCGCCAACCGCCACCCGCCCGCACTGCACAGCTTCGACCGCTACGGTCAGCGCATCGACGACATCGAATTTCATCCCGCCTACCACCAGCTGATGCAGGCCGGCCTCGGCGCCGGCATCCACTCGCTGCCGTGGACCGGCCCGTGCGGCGGCCACACCGCCCACGCCGCGCTCGAATACCTGATGGTGCAGTGCGAAGCCGGCGTCTGCTGCCCGATCACGATGACCTACGCCGCCGTGCCGACGCTGCGCCACTCGCCGGGGCTCGCCGCCGAGTGGCTGCCGAAGCTGCTGGTCGCCGACTACGATCCGCGCTCGCTGCCACTGGCCGAGAAGCGCGCCGTCACCCTCGGCATGGCGATGACCGAGAAACAGGGCGGCTCCGACCTGCGCGCCAACACGACGAGGGCGCAGAAGAGCGGCGATGGCGAATACCTGCTGACCGGCCACAAATGGTTCTGTTCGGCGCCGATGTCCGACGCCTTCCTGACGGTGGCGCAGACCGCGCGCGGCCCGAGCTGCTTCTTCGTGCCGCGCTGGCTGCCCGACGGCAGTCGCAACCGCTTCTACATCCAGCGGCTGAAGGAGAAGCTCGGCAACCGCTCGAACGCCTCGTCCGAAATCGAATACCACAACACCTGCGGCTGGCTGGTCGGCGACGAGGGCGACGGCATCCGCACCCTCATCGACATGGTGCACCACACCCGCCTCGACACCTGCCTCGCCGCCGCCGGCCTGATGCGGCAGGCGTTCGTGCAGGCGGCGCACCACTGCCGCTTCCGCACCGCCTTCGGCAAACCGCTGGCGCAGCAGCCACTGATGCGCAACGTGCTGGCCGACCTCGCGCTGGAGGCACAGGCGGCACTGCTGCTGACGCTGCGCCTCGCCCGCGCCTACGACGAAGCGCCGACCGACGCCGCTGCCGCGTCGTTCGCCCGCATCGGCGTCGCCGTCGGCAAGTACTGGGTCAACAAGCGCACCCCCAACGCCGTGTTCGAGGCGCTGGAGTGCCACGGCGGCGCCGGCTACGTCGAGGAGTCGCCGCTGCCGCGCCTCTACCGCGAGGCGCCGCTGAACAGCATCTGGGAGGGATCGGGCAACGTCATCTGCCTCGACGTGCTGCGCGCGCTGACGCGCGATGCCGACAGCGCCGAGGTGATGCGCGCCGAGCTGCTGGCGGCGGCCGCGCTCGACGAGCGCATCGCCGGTCATGTCGCCACCATCGCGCGGCTGCTGGAACAGCCGGAGCGGCTCGAACCTCAAGCGCGCCGGCTGACCGAAACGATCGCATTGGCGCTGCAGGCCGGGCTGATGGCGCGCTTCGCGCCGGCCGCCGACGCCGAGGCGTTCATCGCCGCGCGCCTCGGCGCGGAGGCGGGGCTGGCCTACGGTACACTGCCGCCCGGCGCCGATTGCCGTGCGATCCTGCTGCGCGCGTGGCCACCTCTGGCGGATGTCATCTGACGAGAGGATGCCCTGAACGCGCCGCGCCTCTGTGCAATGCAGCTCCTCGTCATTCTGCGCGAAGCGAAGCGCAGTCGCAGAATCCAGTCCCCGTGGATTCCGCGACTATGCGCGGAATGACGAACAGCACGTTGATGGCTTTTCCAAAAATTTCTAGGGAAGTTTGCAGAACATGCTGCTCGTCATCTCCCCGGCCAAGACGCTCGACTTCGACACCCCGCCCGTCATCCGCAAACACACGCAGCCACAACTGCTCGACCACTCGGCCGAACTGATGGCGACGCTGCGGCCGCTGACGCCGGACCGGCTCAGCGAGCTGATGTCGATCAGCGCCGCGCTCGGCGAGCTGAACTGGCAGCGCAACCAGCAGTGGGCGCCGCCGTTCTCGCCGGGCAACGCCAAGCAGGCGCTGCTGGCGTTTCGCGGCGACGTCTACACCGGGCTCGACGCCGACAGCTTCGATGCCGACGACTTCGCCTTCGCCCAGCAGCACCTGCGCATCCTCTCCGGCCTCTACGGCCTGCTGCGGCCGCTCGACCTGATCCAGCCCTACCGGCTGGAGATGGGCACGGCGCTGGCCAACCCGCGCGGCGCCAATCTCTACCGGTTCTGGGGCGAGATCATCACCACCGCGCTGAACAAGGACCTGAAGAAAGCGAACGGGCCGCTGATCAACCTCGCCTCCGGCGAGTACTTCAAGGCCGTTCATCCGAAAGCCCTTGCCGCCGATGTGGTGACGCCGATATTCAAGGAGCGCAAACGCGGCGGCGACTACAGGATCGTCAGCTTCCCGGCCAAGAGGGCGCGCGGCATGATGAGTGCATTCATTATTCGCAACCGCCTCGACGATCCGGACGAGATGCGACGCTTCGATGACGCCGGCTACCGCTTTAATGGAAAGCTGTCGCGCGACAACGACTGGGTCTTCACCCGCGAAGTGACGTAGTGACCCAAGTGGAAGTCGCGTGAAGCAGGGCAGCAGGAGCCACAGAGCGCCGCTGCCAAGGGATGCGCTGCAAAAACAGGGTGCAGCGAGACAGCAGATTCGCACCACAGGTGCGGTTGTAGGGTTCCAACACCATGGCCATACCGGTTCTCTACAGTTGTGCCCCCGAGCCGCACTCGCTGCGCGCCCGGCTGGCGCTGTTGTGCGCGGGGCTGCGCAGCGAGCTGCGCGAAGTCGACCCCGCCCACCCGCCGGTGCCGCTGCCGGCGATACCGCTGCTGCAGCTGCCGAGCGGCAAGCTGCTCGACAACTCCGCCGCCATCCTGCGCTGGGCGATGGAGCGCCGCCCCGAACTGGAGCTGTGGCCCGACAGCCGCGTGCGCCAGCAGTCGATCGACAACCTGATCCTCGCCAACGACGGCCCGTTCGCCATCGCGCTGCGCAACTATCGCGAGGCAGCGCGGCTGGTGGTGCTGTCGCCGCGCGACTACCGCATCGAGGCCGAGATCTTCCTCGCCCAGCTGGAGGCGCGCCTCGCCCGCACCGGCCATCTGGTCGGCGACAGCGAGTCGCTGGCCGACATCGCCATCCTGCCGTTCGTCCACGATTTCGCCGAGGTCGACCGCGACTGGTTCGACAGCTCGCCCTATCTGGCGCTGCGCGGCTGGCTCGGCCGCCGCGGCAATGACCCGCTGTGGCAGCAGGCGCTGCAGCCGGCCCCGCACTGGCGGCCGGGCGCCGAGCCGCGCTATCTCGACACACTGTCGCCGGTTGAGCACCACGCCGGCTGACGGCAGGCGCGTTCGCGACCACCCCCATCCTCGACTAAGCTGACCGGACTGCTTTCCGGAACCCCCCGATGCCGCCGCTCCGCTTTCTGGTCGTCGACGACGCCAGCTTCATCCGCGATCTGGTCAAGAAACAGCTGCGCGATGCCTTTCCCGGCTGCGAGATCACCGACGTGCCGAGCGCGCTGCGCGCGCAGGCCCTGCTCAAGACACAGCGCTTCGATCTGATCTTGTGCGACTGGGAGATGCCCGAGCTCTCCGGCGAGGAGTTCCTGCGCTGGCTGCGCGCCCACCCGGAGCACGGCGAGCTGCCGTTCATCATGGTCAGCAGCCGCGGCGAGCGCGACTACGTGGTCAAGGCGGTGCAGGCCGGCGTCAACGACTACCTCGGCAAGCCGTTCAAGGCCGAGCAGCTGGTGGCCAAGGTCAACAAGGTACTGGGTCGCGGCGGCGCGGCCGCGACTCCCGCCGCCCGCGCCAGCGGCGCCACCCAGGGCATCGCCGGCGCCAGCATCGCCGTGCTGACCGGCTTCGGCGGCGCCGCCGCACCGGCAGCGGCAGCGGCGAAAGAGGCCCCCAAGCGATCGGTGGCGCGCGGTCAGGCGCAGCTGAACTTCGCCGGCTTCACCGCGCAGTGCGTGATCAAGGACATCTCGCTGCAGATGCTGCACGGCGTGATGAAGCGCGAGGCACAGCTGCCCGGCATTCTGGAGCCGGTGGTGATCTCGATCGTCGAGAACGAAGGCAAGGACGTGGCGCGGCTGAACGGCTACGTGCACGGGCTGCAGGCCGGCGAAAACCGCATCGACAGCCCGATCCTGAAAGTGTCGATCCGCTTCGTCGACGACGACCCCGCCAAGCTCGACCTGCTGTCGCGTTACATCGAAAAGCTGTAGAGCCCTCTCCCCACCCTCTCCCTGAAGGGAGAGGGAGCAGCACACCGCCCCAATCAATGGCATCGATATTCCCCTCTCCCTTCAGGGAGAGGGGCCGGGGAGAGGAGAAGGTCAAGAGCATCCGATGATGGACAAACCCTTCTCCCAGGCCTGCGAAAACAACAAGCGCCCGATCCTCGACGTGCTTCACCGCCATTTCGGCGAGGTGCACCGCGTGCTGGAGATCGGCAGCGGCACCGGCCAGCACGCCGTCTTTTTCGCTGAGCAGTTGCCGCAGCTGACCTGGCAAGCCAGCGACCTGCCGCAGAACCTGCCCGGCATCGAGGCCTGGCGCGCCGAAAGCGGCCTGCCCAACCTGCCGCCGCCGCTGCGTTTCAGCGTCGACGACCCGATCTGGCCGGCGGGACCGTTCGACGCGCTGTTCTCGGCCAACACCGCCCACATCATCGGCTGGCCGCAAGTCGTTAGGCTGATCGCCGGCGCCGGCCGCCTGCTCCAGCCCGGCGGCCTGTTCCTGCTGTACGGCCCGTTCAACTACGGCGGTCGCTACACCAGCGCCAGCAATGCCCAATTCGACCAGTGGCTGCAACAGCGCGACCCCTGCTCCGGCATTCGCGACGTCGAGGCGATCGCCGTCGAATGCCATCGGGCCGGCTTCGAGCTGATCGACGATTGTGCGATGCCCGCCAACAACCGCACGCTGGTCTGGCGCCGGACCGGGTAGTAACCCCGTATTGACGGCTTCGACATCAGCGCGGCAGAGTGACCGCCGCTTTCTGCCGTGGATTCACCCCGATGACTTACTGCGTCGCCATGCGCCTCAACGAAGGGCTGGTGTTTGCCGCCGACACCCGCACCAACGCCGGTGTCGACCACATCGCCCACTTCCGCAAGATGCATGTCTTCGAGCGCCGCGGCGAACGCGCCATCGTGCTGCTGACCGCCGGCAACCTGGCCACCTCGCAGGCGGTGATCTCGTGGCTGTGCGAACGCACCCAGCACGAGGACGCCACCAACCTCTACTCGGTCGGCTCGATGTTTCACGCCGCCGAACTGGTCGGCAACACCATCACCGAGGTGGTGGCGCGCAACGTCGGCAACCAGCAGTGCGCCGGCATCGACTTCGGCTGCAACGTGCTGCTCGGCGGCCAGATCGCCGGCGAGCGGCCGCGCCTGTTCCACGTCTACCCGCAGGGCAACTTCATCGAGGCGACCGAGGACACGCCGTTCTTCCAGATCGGCGAGGTCAAGTACGGCAAGCCGATCCTCGACCGCATCATCGGCTACGACACGCCGCTGAACCGCGCCACCAAGTGCACGCTGATCTCGTTCGACTCGACCATCCGCTCCAACATGTCGGTCGGCCTGCCGATCGACTTCGCGGCCTACCGCGAGGACAGCTTCGAGCTGCGCATCGAGCGCATCGCCGAGAACGACGAGTACTTCAACAGCCTGCGCCAGGCCTGGGGCAGCGGCCTGCGCAGCCTGTTCGACGAACTGCCCTGAGCACCGCTCGTCCCGTTTTCCACACCTCCCGCCGATCGCCGTGGCCTTCCGACCGTGGCCCTGTTTACACTCCGTCCCTGCCCGGCGCCCACCGCCGGCCGGCGCGCCGCGCCCTTCACCGACACCCACCGACAAACGACACAGGGACTTGAGCCATGGGCGACATCTACGCCGCACCCTCCTCCACGCTGACCGAAACCACCGCCATCGACCAGGGCTCGCTCGACCGCGCCATCGCCGGTGATTACCGCTTCGAGATCGGCGCCACGCTCAGTGAGGCGTGGGCCAGAACGAAAGGGGCGAAGTGGAAGATCCACCTCGCACTGCTGCTCTACATGGTGCTCTACCTGGTGATCATGGGCGTCTCGATGCTGATCGTCGGCCTGCTGTTCGGCAGCGCCGCCGTGACCGGTGACGAGTCGGCCGGCGCGGGCGCCGCCATCGCCGGCAGCGTGATTCCGCAGCTGCTGATGATGCTGCTGGGCACGCCGCTGGCAGCCGGCCTCGCCATGATCGGCATCCGCCGCGCGGCCGACGCGCCGTTCGGCCCCGGTCAGGTGCTGGCCTATTTCCACCGCATGCTGCCGCTGTTCATCACTCAGCTGCTGATGATGGTGCTGATCGTGATCGGCTTCCTGTTGCTGATCCTGCCCGGCATCTACCTGTCGGTCGCCTACATGCTGGCGATGCCGCTGGTGGTCGAGAAGAACCTCGGCCCGTGGCAGGCGCTGGAGGCGTCGCGCAAGGCGATCGGCAAGCGCTGGTTCGCCGTGTTCGGCTTCTTCATCGTGCTGACCCTGATCAACATCGTCGCCGCGATCCCGCTGACGATCGGCCTGATCTGGACGCTGCCGATGTCGCTGATCGCCTACGGCATCCTCTACCGCAACGTGTTCGGCGTCGAAGCCGCCAACCGCGCCTGACCGAGAACGGCGGCGCTCGCCCTCCCCGCAATGACCATCGACACACTGCTCCAGGTCGAGACCCCGGAGGGGATCGACCTGCAGGCCGATCTGGCCGGGCCGGTGCCGCGCGCACTCGCCTACGCCGTCGACATCGGCCTGCGCACGCTGCTGCTCGGCCTCATCTGGCTGGCGCTGCTGCCATTCGGTCGCGCCGGCGTCGGCGTGCTGCTGTTGCTGACGTTCCTGCTGGAGTGGTTCTACCCGGTGGCGTTCGAGCTGTGGCGCGGCGGCCAGACGCCGGGCAAGCGCCTGCTCGGGCTGGCGGTGGTCAACGATGACCTGACGCCGGTGCGGGCCGGCCCCTCCACCGTGCGCAACCTGCTGCGCGCCGCCGACTTCCTGCCGTTCCTCTATCTCGGCGGCCTGGTGGCGATGGCGACCAGCAGCCGCTTCCAGCGCCTCGGCGACCTCGCCGCCGGCACGCTGGTGATCTACCGGCTGCCGCGCCGCACCGCGCCGACGCTGCCCGAGGTCGAGCCGGTGATGCCGCCGTGCGCGCTGACGGTGGACGAGCAGATCGCCGTCATCGAATTCACCCAGCGCCACCGCCAGCTCAGCGGCGACCGCCAGCGCGAACTGGCGGAGCTGCTCGCCGATCCGCTCGGCGCCACCGGGCAGGCCGCCGTGACACGGCTGCGCGGCATCGGCGCCTGGCTGCTCGGGGCGCGGTGACGAAACGATGAGACAACACGATTTCGAAGCGCAGCACGCGCCGCTGTGGCTGCAACTGGAGCAGTGGCTGCAGCCGGCCGAGGGTCGGCAGCCGGGGCCGCCGCCCGACGACTTTGCGGGCCGCTACCGCGAGCTGTGCCACCACCTGGCGCTGGCCAGGCAGCGCCGCTACGGCAGCCATCTGGTCGCGCGCCTCAACGAACTGGTCAGGCTCTGCCACCACCGCCTCTATCGCCACCGCGATCACGGCCGTGCGCTGTGGCTGCGTTTTCTGTTGATCGATTTCCCGGTGACGCTGCGCGCCAACGGCCGGCTGGTGGCGCTGGCGGCGGCGCTGCTGTTCGTGCCGGCGCTGCTGCTGGGGCTGGGCTGCTACCTGAATGACGAGCTGGTCTACAGCGTGATGTCGCCGGCCCAGGTGAGCCAGTTCGACGCCATGTACGAACCGGGCCAGCACCGTCTCGGCCGCGAGCGCGAGGCCGACACCGATCTGCTGATGTTCGGCTTCTATATCCGCAACAACATCGGCGTCGGTTTTCGCAGCTTCGCCGGCGGCATGCTGTTCGGCATCGGCACGCTCTTCTTCATGCTCTACAACGGCGTGCTGTTCGGCGCTGTCGCCGGCCACCTGACCCGCGTCGGCTACAGCGATACGTTCTGGCCGTTCGTGATCGGCCACGGCGCGTTTGAGCTGACCGCCATCGTCTTCTGCGGCGCCGCCGGCTTCAAACTGGGCTGGGCGCTGATCGACCCCGGCCCGCTGCGACGAATCGACGCACTGCGCCACGCCAGCCGCGACGCGGTGACCATCGTCTACGGCGCGGCGCTGATGCTGGTGGTGGCCGCCTTCCTGGAAGCGTTCTGGTCCTCCAACGCCGAGCTGCCGATCGCCACCAAGGTCGGCGTCGGCGCGGCCATGTGGCTGCTGGTGCTGCTCTACTGCGGCTGCGCGGGGCGTCCCCGTGCGGCTTGATCGCGTCGCCGTGCCGCTGCGCGAGCGCTCGCCGTGGCAGGCGGTCGATCTCGGCACGCTGCTGGCGCGGCGCTGGTGGTGGTCGCTCTGTCTGGCCTGGGCGATCCCGGCGACGACGCTGTTCGTGCTGCTGGCACTGCTGCTGCCGACCGCGTGGCTGTGGAGCCTGAGCCTGCTGATCTGGTGGCTGAAACCGCTGTGGGACTGCTTCCCGCTGCTGATCGCCAGCCGCCGTCTGTTCGGCGAGGAGCTGTCGCTGCGGCAGACCTGGCGGCAGGTGCCGCGCCTGCTCGGCACCGAGGCGCTGGCGTGGCTGACCTGGCGCCGGCTGTCGCTGCACCGCTCGGCCGACCTGCCGGTGACGCTGCTGGAGCGGCTGCGCGGCAAACCGCGCGCGCAGCGTCTCGCGCTGCTGCACGCCACCCACGGCAGCGCCGCCAGCTGGCTGACCATCGCCGGCACCCACCTCGAAATGGCGATCAGCATCGGCATCATCGGGCTGGTCGCGATGCTGCTGCCGGAACAGGTGGATATCGACTACTGGTCGCTGTTCGCCAGCGATGCGCGCGCGCCGCAGATCGGCCTGGCTGCGTTGTCGCTGCTGGCCTCGATCCTGGTGGCGCCGTTCTACACCGCCGCCGGTTTCGCGCTCTACATCAACCGCCGTGTCGAACTCGAAGGCTGGGATATCGAGGTGCGCTTCCGCCAGCTGGCGGCGCGGCGCTCGACCTCGGCAGCGCGCGTCGCCGCCGCCCTGCTGCTGGGGCTCGCGCTGCTGTGGCAACCGCCGGCGCCGCTGTGGGCGCAGCCGGCAACCGTCGATGAACAAGTGGATGCAGAGACCGCAGCGCTCGACACCGATCCCGAACGACGCGCCGTGCGCGAGCGCATCGACGCCGTGCTGGCCTCACCCGACTTCGGCGAGAAGGAGAGCGTCACCCGCTGGCGACTGCGCGGCGACGACAAGGATGACGACGAGAGCGGGCTTCCCGACTGGCTGCGCGATCTGCTTGCCCGCTTCGACCTGGGCGACAGCAAGTGGCTGCTGACCGTGGCGCTGGCGCTGAAATACCTGCTCGGCCTGCTGCTGGCGGCACTGCTGGCGTGGACGTTCTGGCACTACCGCGACGCGCTGCGGCTGTGGCGACCCGGTGTCGAACGGCGCGAGCGCGCCGCAGCGCCACCGGCACAACTGTTTGGTCTGGAGCTGAATGCGGAGACGCTGCCGACCGATCCGCTGGCTGTGGCGCAACAACTGTGGCCCCGGCAGCCGCGTGCGGCGCTGGCGCTGCTCTACCGAACAGCGCTGGTGCAGCTGCTTGCACGTGGCTGCCCGCTGCGCGACCACCACACCGAGAGTGAATGCGCGCAACTGGCGACGGCCCATCTGTCGCCGGCAGCGGCGGCGGTGTTCTCGGAACTGACGCGACTCTGGCAGCGGCTCGCCTACGCGCACCAGCTGCCGACCGAGGCGGAGATGGCGCAGCTGTGGCCGCGCTGGGCGCAGGAGTTCGCCGATGCGTAACGCGGTGTGGATAGCACTGATCGCGCTGGTGCTGGCGACCGGCTGGTATCTGTGGTCGAACCTGGAGCCCTACGAGACCACCATCGACAGCGGTTACAGCCGCGAGGCGCGCCGCGATCCGCTGCTGGCACTGGCGCGACTGCTCCAGAACGACGACATCGCCGTGCGCCGCGCCGACAGCGCGGCGCGACTGGGCGATCTGTCGCAGGCCGGTGCGCTGATCGCCACCGACGCGCACTACCTCTACACGCAGAAACAGGTCGATCGCGTGCTCGCCTGGGTCGAACAGGGCGGCCACCTGATCGTCGCCAGCGGCGATGAGCAGAGCGCGCTGCTGACGCGCTTCGGTGTCGGCTTCGCAGCGGAAGCCGACGGCGACGCCGGCGAGCAGATGGTCGAAGCGCTGGAGAAGATCGCGCGCGCCAGCGGCGAAGCACTGCCGGCGGTGCTGAAGAAGCCGCCGCTCGAACTCCATTTCGAAGGGGCCGAGGGGCCGCTCAGCATCGACATCTGCAGCCGCTGCCGCGCGCTGACCTACAACTCTGGTGAAGACGACGAACAGGACAGCGAACAGAATTCCGATCCGGTGCCGTTCTACGGTGCCGGCATCGATGAGCGCACCCATTTCCTGCAGTTCGAGTACGGCGACGGCATCGTCTCCGTCGTCACCGAACTCGACTTCTGGCACAACGACGCCATCGGCGAGCACGACCATGCCTATCTGGCGCACCTGCTGGCCGGCAACGGCGGCGATGTGGTGCTGCTCAGCGCCGCCCGCACCGCGCCGCTGACGACGCTGATCTGGCGCGCCGCGCCGGAACTGGTGACCGCGCTGGCGCTGCTGTTGTCGCTGTGGCTGTGGCATCGCGCCGCCCGCTTCGGACCGCTGCGCGAGGCCGAGCAGGCACCGCGCCGCGCGCTGGCAGAACACCTGCTGGCCAGCGCGCGTTATCAATGGCAGCAGCGCCAGATCGCGTCGCTGTTGCAGCCGCTGCGCAACGAACTGCAAGCGCGCTACGACGCCAGCCATGGACAGGCTGATCCGCTGAGTCCGGCGCAACGGCAACGCGCACTGGAGCAGTCGCCCGGCCACGACCCCGAACAACTGCGCGCCATCGTCACTGACCTGCAAACCCTGGATCGAACCCTGCCATGAATGCTTCCAACACCCCCGGCCCCACCCCCGTCGACTTCGCCACGGCCAACACCGCGCTGCAGGCGCTGCGCCAACGCATCAACGCCGCGCTGATCGGCCAGCCGCTGGTGGTCGACCAGGTGCTGGCCGCCCTGCTCGCCGGCGGCCATGTGCTGCTGGAAGGGGTGCCGGGGCTCGGCAAGACGCTGCTGGTGCGCACGCTGGCCAACTGCTTCGCCGGCGAGTTCCGCCGCATCCAGTTCACCCCCGACCTGATGCCGGCCGATGTCAGCGGCCACGCGCTGTACGACATGGCGGAGAACCGTTTCCGCATTCGTCGCGGCCCGGTCTTCACCAACCTGCTGCTGGCCGACGAGATCAACCGCGCGCCGGCAAAAACGCAGGCGGCACTGCTCGAAGTGATGCAGGAGCGGCAGGTGACGATCGAGGGTTCGACGCAACAGGTGCCGCGGCCGTTCATGGTGCTGGCGACGCAGAATCCGATCGAGCACGAGGGCACCTACCCGCTGCCGGAAGCCGAGCTCGACCGCTTCCTGCTCAATGTCGTTATCGACTACCCGAGTCACGCCGACGAAGTGGCGATCACGCGCGCCATCACCGATATCGGCACACCGCCGGCCGACGCGCCGCCGCTGCTCGATGCCGCCGGTATCGAAGCGCTGCAGCGCGCGGCCGCCAGCGTCACCGTCGACGACCAGATTTACGACTACGCCGTGCGACTGGTGCGCGCGACCCGCGAACAGCACAGCCTGCGCAGCGGTGCCAGCACGCGCGGCGCGCTGGCGCTGATCACCGCCGCGCGCGCCTGGGCGCTACTGCGCGGCGCCGACTTCGCGCTGCCCGACGACATCAAGGCGGTGGCGCTGCCGGCGCTGCGCCACCGCGTCGAACTGTCGGCCGAAGCGCAGCTCGACGGTCTCGCTATCGATACGGTGCTGGGCGCGCTGTTCGAAACGGTGCAGGCGCCGCGTCAGTGAGACCGTCGCGCACGCTGCTGCTCGCCTTCGCCCTGCTCGCCGGCAGCGCCCTGCTGCTGGCGCTGCTGCGACAGACGACCGGCCTGCCGGTCGGACTGACGACACTGTGGTGGCTGGCGCTGACACTGCTGATCGCCGCCGCGCTGGTCGACGCCCTGCGCGGCGGTGACGCGGCGAAGCTGACGGTGGCGCGCCAGCTGTCGGACAGCCTGTCGCTGGCCAACCGCAACCCCGCCAGTGTGATGCTGCAGTTTCGCGGCGAGCGCCCGCTGCGGATCGAAATCATGGAGGGGCTGCCGCCCGGCGTCGACGTCGAGGGGCTACCGCTGACACTGACGCTCGAACCCGGTGCGGCGCTGGAGCTGCGCTACCAGCTGGTGCCACGGCGGCGCGGCGATGTCGAGTTCGCGCCGCTGTGGCTGCGTGTCACCTCGCCGTGGCGGCTGTGGCAGTGGCGACTGCGGCGCGGCGAGCCGATGCGCTGTCGCGTCTTCCCGAGCTTCAGCGCGTTGAGCCACTTCGCCACCATCGGCCTCGAACGCGAACTGGGCGAGATCGGCGTGCACCAGCTGCAGCGCCGCGGACAGGGGATGGAGTTCCGGCAGCTGCGCGAATTCCGCGCCGGCGACGCGCTGCGCCAGATCGACTGGAAGGCGACGTCGCGCTACCGCAAACCGGTCTCGCGCGACTATCAGGAGGAGCGCGACCAGAGCCTGATCTTCCTGCTCGACTGCGGGCGCCGGCTGCACAGCCACGACGGCCAGCTCTCCCATTTCGATCGCGCCCTGAATGCGCTGCTGCTGACCGCACAACTGGCGCTGCGGCAGGGCGACGCGGTGGGACTGCTGACCTTCGCCAGCGGCGACGGCAACGAGCGCTGGCTGGCACCGCGCAAGGGCGGCGCCGAGGTACACACGCTGCTGCGGCATCTATATGACCTGCACAGCAGCACCAGCACCAGCGACTACCTGGTGGCGGCGCAACGGCTGCTCGAACGCTGCTCGAAGCGCGCGCTGGTGGTGTTGCTCAGCGATGTGCGGGAGGAGGATGCCGAGGATCTCGGCGCCGCCGTGCGGCTGCTACGCTCGCGTCACCGCGTCGTCGTCGCCTGCCTGCGCGACCCGCTGCTCGACCAGCTGCGCGATGCACCGATCCGCACGGCAGACGAGGCGCTGCTATGGCTCGGCAACGAGCACTACCGCAGCGGGCGCCACGCCCTGCTGCGCCGGCTGCGCGACAGCGCCGTGCATATCGTCGATGCCGAACCGGGCGAGCTGCACACGGCGCTGGTCGCGCAGTACCTGCAGATCAGGCGGGCCGGTGCCTGGTAACGCGCCGCGTATACCGGTTCGCCGAGGCGCCCATAAACGGCAGACATAAAAAATTGCCGGGAGCAATTTTTAACGTCACGCCAGTGACGGCCCGAAGGGTGGCGGCCATGGACGGCACGCCATAAAAAAGCCGCCATCAGGCGGCTTTGTTCCAGCGGGCAGCAACCTCGCCGTTACTTGCTCTTGGCGAGGATGAAGTCGACCGCAGCGCTCACTTCGTCATCCGAACAGGTCATGCAGAGACCTTTGGCCGGCATGGCGTTGAAACCATCGATGGCATGTTTGTGCAGCGTGTCGGCACCCTTGGCCAGACGCGGTTTCCAGGCGGCCGCATCGCCCAGCTTCGGTGCGCCGCCGGCGCCGGTGCCGTGGCAGGCCATGCAGGAAGCGTTGTAGACATCCTCACCCGAACGCGGGCCGCTCGATGCCGCCGCCACCGCGCCGCCGCAGCTGCTGTCGCCTTCGAGGCAAACGCTGCCGACCGGCTTGACCCGCTCCTCGATCGCCTTTTTCTGGTTGTCGGTCAGCGCGTGGCTGGAGAGGCTGAGCGCAACGCCCAGGCAGAACGTACCGACGACAACGGCGACTTTATTCAACTTCGACTTGCTCACGAATCGGTTCCTCACGGCCAGAAGGGGCGTCGGGGGCAGGTAAAACGCCGCGAATTATAGCCACATGGCCCTGGGGAAACCACCTGATTTCCGGGGGCTTTACTGGCAATAGCCGGGGCACCCCGGTATCATGCGCGCCTCTTCGCGCCCTTAGCTCAGCTGGATAGAGCGCTGCCCTCCGGAGGCAGAGGTCAGAGGTTCGAATCCTCTAGGGCGCGCCACTACATATACACAGATGGCGCACCATCTTTAATGGACGCGCTGCCTAAGCACCCGTTTTTGACCAACCCCGCCAACCCTGCACGTCGCCAGACGAGCAGCGCACATTTTTTCACCAAAAAAATGTGGCGGAGGATTCGCTTTTTTTAAAAGTTGGCGTAAAGTTGCCGAGCTGTCGTCAGCTTGGTATTGCGTCAATCGTGGTCTGAGCAGGTCTTCCTGCCTCCTCCGAAGTCGATCTGGTACTCCCTGCTGCCTCAGTTATTCCCTACCGGCCCGCTCCTTTAATCAGGGCCCGCCGTGCGGGGAGCCTCCATCAAGTTAGTCAGGAAATGGTTATGTCTAATCGTCAGACTGGTACGGTCAAGTGGTTCAACGACAGCAAGGGTTTTGGTTTCATCACCCCTTCCAACGGCGGCCCGGATCTCTTCGTTCACTTCAGCGCCATTCAGGTTAACGGCTTCAAGTCGCTGGCCGAAGGCCAGACCGTCAGCTTCGTTGCCGGCCAAGGCAAGAAAGGCCCGCAAGCCGAGGAAGTTCGCGCGGAGTAATCGCTCCCACGATCGGTTGATCTCGGAAACCCCGGTGGCTGTGCCACCGGGGTTTTTTGTGGCTGGCCATCCGTGGCAACCACCCCTGCAGGGCCGCCGCTGACGCGGCGTCAAAAATCGCTCCCGGCGATTTTTTCTTTCTCCGCGTTTCTCCTTCTTTCCTTCCGTTTCTTCGCCGCACTGGCGTAACGTCGGCTGCGTCATCCTCCCCATCTGAGCGCCGACACAGTCTCGGCATAGTCTCTGCATCTCATTCGGCTGCCGCTAACCCAGCCACCAAGGGGCGCACATGAGTATTCTGGTTGGCCTTCGCCACTCCACGACCTATCACTACGACCGCCGCGTGGCGCTGTCGCCGCATCTGGTG
Organism: uncultured Verrucomicrobiaceae bacterium; assembly: GCA_964638025.1. Classification (GTDB taxonomy): domain Bacteria; phylum Pseudomonadota; class Gammaproteobacteria; order Pseudomonadales; family CAMLJR01; genus CAMLJR01. The sequence continues at coordinate 38,300 of CAZWXW010000014.1, read as the reverse complement.
CGGTTGCGGCCGGCGCCGCACTGCCGCACGCCGATCGTCAGCTACAGCATGAAGGTGTCGCCCGAGGTCCATTTCATCAACTGGATGCAGGACCCGTTCTCGAACTACGTGGCGCGGCTGGTGTTTCCGGACAAGACTGCGGCGCTGACCGTCGACATCGACCTGGTCGCCGACCTGACCGCCTACAACCCGTTCGACTTCTTCGTCGAGAGCTACGCCGAGAGATTCCCGTTCGACTACCCGGCCGCGCTGAAGCACCAGCTGCTGCCGTTCCTCGAACTCGACAGCCGCCGCGGCGACTGCGGCGAGCGCTTCCACGCGCTGCTCGACGGTATCCGGAACACGAAGCTGCCGATCATCGACTTTCTGGTCGACATCAACCGCCGCGCCTTCGAGGCGGTCGGCTACACGATCCGGCTCGAACCGGGCGTGCAGACGCCGGAGCGGACGCTGGCGCTGGCACGCGGCTCGTGCCGCGACTCGGCCTGGCTGCTGGTGCAGCTGCTGCGCCATCTCGGGCTGGCCGCGCGTTTCGTCTCCGGCTATCTGGTGCAGCTGACGCCGGACCAGAAGAGCCTCGACGGCCCGTCCGGCCCCGAGGCCGATTTCACCGACCTGCACGCCTGGACCGAGGTCTACGTGCCCGGCGCCGGCTGGCTCGGCCTCGACCCGACCTCGGGGCTGTTCGCCGCCGAGGGGCACATTCCGCTGTCGTGCACGCCGGAGCCGGTCGACGCCGCGCCGATCACCGGTCTGGTCGACCCGTGCGAGGTGACGTTCGAATACGCGAACGAGGTGGTGCGGCTGCACGAGGACCCGCGCGTCACGCGGCCGTTCACCGAGCAGGAGTGGGCCGACATCGACGCACTCGGCGAGCATGTCGACACGCTGCTGGCGCGCGGCGACGTGCGGCTGACGATGGGCGGCGAGCCGACCTTCGTGTCGATCGACGACATGCAGTCCGAGCAGTGGAACACCGAGGCCGACGGCGAGCACAAGCGCGCGCTGGCGCTCGATCTGACCGAAAAGCTGATGGGCGACTTCGCGCCGACCGGCGGCCTGCTGCACTTCGGCCAAGGCAAGTGGTATCCGGGCGAAGCGCTGCCGCGCTGGCAGTACTCGATCTACTGGCGCAAGGATGGCGAGCCGCTGTGGCGCGGCCCGCAGCCGTCGCGCACCGGCGAGGCGACGCTGGAGAGCGCGCGCGGCTTCATGAGCGCGCTGTGCGAAATCATGGGATTGCCGCGCGAAGCGGTGCATCCCTGCTTTGAAGATCCGTTCCACACGCTGTGGCAGAACACCCAGCTGCCGCTCGACGCCGAGCCCACCCTCGATCACGAGGCGCTGGCGCAGCGCACGCTGGCGAAGGTGTTGCAGCAGGGGCTGAACCGCCCCGCCGGCTTCTGCCTGCCGCTCGCCTTCAACCCGGGCAACAACCGCTGGCAGAGCTGTCGCTGGCAGTTCCGGCAGGGGTCGATGTACCTGATCCCCGGCAACTCGGCGCTGGGCTACCGGCTGCCGCTGGCCTCGCTCTCCTATCACGCCAAGGTGGAGGCGCTGGAGCCGATTCCGGCCGACCCGTTCGCACCGCTTCCCCAAGAGGTGCGCGCGCCAACGCAAGCCGACTACCTGCTGCTGGCACCGATGGCGATCCACACCGCGCTGTGCGCCGAGATTCGCGACGGCTACCTGAACATCTTCCTGCCGCCGCTGGCCGATCTCGACAGCTTCAACGGCCTGCTGCAGGCGATCGCGCTGGCGTCGGCGCGGGTCGGCCTGGCGCCGCGCCTGGAGGGTTATACGCCGCCGTCCGACCCGCGCCTGACCAAGATGGTGATCGCGCCGGACCCCGGCGTCATCGAGGTCAACATCCACCCGGCATCGAGCTGGGCGGAGCTGAAAAACATCACCGAGACGCTCTACCAGCGCGCCCGCGAGAGCCGGCTCGGCACCGAGAAATTCATGCTCGATGGCCGTCACAGCGGCACCGGCGGTGGCAACCACGTCACCCTCGGCGGCGCCCGACCGGCCGACAGCCCGCTGCTGCGACGACCACATCTGCTGCAGAGCCTGATCACTTTCTGGCAGCACCACCCGAGCCTGTCGTACCTGTTCAGCGGCATGTTCATCGGCCCCACCAGCCAGGCGCCGCGCGTCGACGAGGGGCGCGTCGAGAAGCTCTACGAGCTGGAGATCGCCTTCTCACAGCTACCGTCCGGCGACTCAAACCAGCCGTGGCTGGTCGACCGCGCGCTGCGCCACCTGCTCACCGACCTGACCGGCAACACCCATCGCAGCGAGTTCTGCATCGACAAGCTCTACTCGCCGGACGCGCCGACCGGCCGCCTCGGTATTCTCGAGTTCCGCGCCTTCGAGATGCCACCGCACGCGCGCATGTCGCTGGTGCAGATGCTGCTGCTGCGCGCCTTTGTCGCGCTGTTCTGGGACAAGCCCTACACCCACAAGCCGGTGGACTGGGGCCACGCGCTGCACGACCGCTTCATGCTGCCGCACTACCTGTGGCAGGACTTCACGCAGGTGCTCGACTACCTGAACGACCACGACCTGCCGTTCCGCGCGCACTGGTTCGAGGCGTTCCGCGAGTTCCGCTGCCCGAAAGTGGGCCATATGGAACTCGGCGGCATGGAGCTGGAGCTGCGCCACGCGCTGGAGCCGTGGCATGTGCTCGGCGAGGAGGCCAGCGCCGGCGGCACCTCGCGCTACGTCGATTCGTCGGTGGAGCGGATGCAGGTGAAGCTGCGCCTGTCCGCGCCGGAGCGCTACCGGCTGACCTGCAACGGCAAGGTGGTGCCGCTGCTGCCGACCGAAGAGGAGGGCTGTTATGTCGCCGGCGTGCGCTACCGCGCCTGGCAGCCGCCGTCGGCGCTGCATCCGATGATCGGCGTACACTCGCCGCTGGTGTTCGATCTGTTCGATACCTGGAACGGCCGCGCGCTTGGCGGCTGTACCTACCACGTCGTGCATCAGGGCGGCCGCAACTACGAACACTTCCCGGTCAACGCGCTGGAGGCCGAAGCACGCCGCGTCGCCCGCTTCGAGGAGCTGGGTCACGCCCACGGTGCGCTGGTGCGGCCACCGCTGCTGGGGCCGGAGCCACGTTTTGCAGCAACTCCGATGCAGGCGCAGGGGATCGGCCGCTTCAGCCCGCACGCCCCGCGCGTGCTGGCCACGCCGCTGCCGCCGAAACCCAACCCCAGCTATCCCTACACGCTCGACCTGCGCTTTGATGCGTGAGGCAATAAGTGCTGGCTCGTCGTCATTCTGCGCGTAGCGAAGCGCAGTCGCAGAATCCATCGGATGGCATGGCCTGAACATGGATTCCGCGACTACGCGCGGAATGACAGATACCGGATTCCAGACTTGTTCAGAGTTTCCTTGCTCACCGGTTGGGCTGAGCTGAAAAACAAGAGAAGGCAGTAGATGGACGACAGCACAACCCGGGAGGCGCTGATGCCAACCAGCAACGGCTACCGCCCCGGCAGTGGATTCGACGAGATGGTGGCGGCCGATGGCAGCGTGCGCCCGCACTGGCAGCCGTTCGCCCGCTATCTCGACGGCTGTGAGCCACAGGCGCTGGCCGGACTGCAACTGGAGACGGTGCGCCGGCTGAAGGAGCAGGGCGTCCACTACAACATCTATCAGGACCCGGCCGGCAAGCGCCGCACCTGGCAGCTCGACCCGCTGCCGCTGCTGCTGGCGGAGAGCGAGTGGCCGGCGCTGGAAGCCGGCCTGCAGCAGCGCGCGCAGCTGTTCAACCTGCTGCTGACCGACCTCTACGGCCCGCAGCGCGCGCTGCGCGAAGGGCTGATTCCGCACGAACTGGTGCTGCGCCACCCGGAGTTCCTGCGCCCGCTGCAACAGGCGCCGATGAGCGCACTGACGCTGTACGCGGTCGACCTCGCGCGCGGCCCCGACGGCCAGTGGTGGGTGCTGGCCGACCGCACGCAGGGGCCGAGCGGCGCCGGTTACGTGCTCGAAGCGCGCTTCATCACCCGCCGCGTGCTCGGCCAGAGCGTCGGCGGCCATCTCAACGACTACGCCACCGCACCGCTGGCGCAGTTCTTCCAGCAGCTGAAGCGCCACGTCGTCGCGCTGGCGCCGGAGCCGGGACAGGACCCGACCATCGCCCTGCTCTCCCCCGGCATCGGCAACGAGGTCTATTTCGAACACGCCTACCTGGCGGCGCAACTCGGCATCACGCTGGTGCAGGGCGACGACCTGACCGTGCGCCAGGGCAATGTCTACCTGAAGACGGTCGACGACCTGCGCAAGGTCGACGTGCTGATCCGCCGCGTCGACAGCACCTTCTGCGACCCGCTGGCGCTGCGCGGCGACTCGATGCTCGGCGTGCCGGGGCTGGTGCAGGCGCAGGCGCTGGGCCGCGTCGGCATGGCCAACCCGATCGGCTCCGGCGTGCTCGAAGGCGCCGGCCTGCTGCCGTTCCTGCCGGCGCTGGCGCGCGCCTGGCTCGGCGAGGAGCTGCTGCTGCCGAGCGTCGCCAGCTGGTGGTGCGGGCAGGAGAAGGAGCGCAAGCACGTCTGCAGCCAGATCGCGTCGATGGTGATCAAGGTGGTCGACGAACCGGGCCGCGTCATCTTCGGCGACCAGCTGACGCGCAAGGCGCAGCAGCAGCTGATCGAGCAGATCAAGCGCACGCCGTGGCGCTTCGTCGGCCAGGAGAAGATCGCCTTCTCGACGCTGCCGACGGTCAACGGCGACAAGCTCGAATCGCGTCATCTGGTGCTGCGCTCGTTCCTGGCCGGCAACGGCCAGCACTACGACGTGATGCCGGGCGGGCTGACCCGCGTCGCCAGCCAGGCCGACTCGCCGCTGATCTCCAGCCAGAGCGGCGGCTGGAGCAAGGACACCTGGGTGCTGCGCAAGAAAGGCTCGATGCGCGACGTGCTGCGGCTGCACCCGACCAGCCAGGGCCGCCAGGCCGCCGCCGCGCTGACCAGCCGCGCCGCCGAGAACCTGTTCTGGGCCGGCTGCTATCTCGAACGCGCCGAGTCGGAGCTGCGCGTCGCCGGCGTCTACCAGAAGCGCTACGACACCTGGCTCGACTACGCGCAGGAGAGCGACCACCGCGCGCTGCTGCAGTGGCTGCCGGCACTCAGCCTCTACCTGCCCGAGACCCTTGCCGGCAGCGGCGTGGCGCCCGCCCCGGAGCGGCTGCGCCGGGCGCTGCTCGGACCGGAAACCGGCAGCCTCGCCTTCAACCTGCACCGCGCACTGGAAGCCACCTACACCGTGCGCGACCTGTGGCCGCTCGACAGCTGGCGGGTGATCGAGGAGCTGGACGAGCTGATCAGCTACGCCGAGCGCAACAGCGACGTGGTCTCGGTCGAACAGCTGGTGCAGCCGATCCTCAACGCGCTGCTCGCCTTCTGGGGCGCCAGCCAGGAGGGGGTGGCGCTGACCCAGGGCGGCCTCTGGCTGCAGATCGGTCGCCGCCTGGAGCGGGTGCAGAACATGGCGCTGGGCATCGTCGCCGTCAGTCGTCAGCTGGCCGCCGACAACGACGGCGCCGAGACCCTGCCGCTGGAGATGCTGCTGGAGGCGAACGGCTGCATGGTCAGCCACCGCCGCCGCTACGGCATGGCGCTGAGCTACCAGACGGTGTGGCAGCACCTGCTGCTGGAAGTGACCAATCCACGCTCGATGTTGCACCAGTTGCAGGAACTGGAATCACTCTTGCACTTCCTCAACACGAGTCCGCAGTTCGGCCTGACCGACGCCGAGAAGATCCTGCTGTCGGTGCTGACGCCGCTGAAGCTGGCCGAGGCGCGCGAATGGGCCTGCGCCGAGGCCGCCAGCACGCTGCTGGCGCGCTTCCTCGGCGAACTGAGCGGACGACTGCGACAACTGGGAACCGATCTTGACCACCAATACTTCCGCCACACCCAGCCCATCACCCACTTCGCGCGCTGACACCGGGGCCGCCGCGGCCGGCCGCCGGCTCAGCGTCCGCCACGAGACCGTCTACCGCTACCAGTGGGCGGCCTCGCTCGGCTACAGCCTCGCCTGGCTGACGCCGCGCCCGATCGCCGGCCAGCGCCTGCTCGACCACCGCCTCAGCGTCTACCCGAAACCGCGCTACCTGCACGAGCAGCGCGACAGCTTCGGCAACCTGCAGCACTACTTCGAGGTGCACAAGAGCCACGGCGAGCTGCGCATCCACAGTCAGGCGCAGGTCGAAACGATGAGCGCGCCCGACCTGTCGATCCTGACGCAGCCGTGGGAGTCCGCGCGCGTACCGGGCGGCGGCGGTGCCGACAGTCTCGCCGGCGGCGCCGGCGAGCCGCCGGCCTGGGAGTTCACCTACCCGACCGCGCTGGTGCCGCTCGACCCGTGCTGGAGCGACTACGCGCGGCGGGCGTTCACCCCCGGCCGCCCGCTCGGCGAGGCGTTGATCGCGTTCAATGCGCAGATCTTCAGCGACTTCCACTATCTGCCCGGCACCACCGAGATCGACACCCCGCTGCAACAGGTGTGGGAACAGCGCGCCGGCGTCTGCCAGGACTTCGCCCACTTCGCCATCGCCTGCCTGCGCGGCCTCGGCCTCGCCGCCGCCTACATCAGCGGCTACCTGCTGACCTACCCGAAACCGGGCGAAGCCAAACGCATCGGCGCCGACGCCTCGCACGCCTGGTTCGCCGTCTGGGGCGGTCTCGATGCCGGCTGGCTGCAGCTCGATCCGACCAACAACCTGGTGGTCGGCGACGAACACATCGTGGTCGCGCTCGGGCGCGACTACAGCGATACACCGCCGGTGAAGGGTGTCTGCTTCGGCGGCGGCCAGCACCAGCTCAGCGTGGCGGTGACGGTGGAGCAGATCGGCTAGGGGGTCTCTGGCCGCCGATTGAGGCTCCTCGTCATTCTGCGCGGAGAGAAGCGCAGTCGCAGAATCCATGCTGCTGCGCGAATGGCCATGGATTCCGCGACTTCGCGCGGAATGACGAAAGGCGTACGGAGTGGCGATGAACCAGCAGCTTTCGGCCAAACAGCTTTCGGAGACGTTGTTGATGGGTATCAACTGGAAGGAATACGAGAGCACCGGCCTCTACGACGAGATGATCGACTCGCGCGGCAAGCCGCGCCCCGTCGCCAAGGCGCTGGCCAACTATCTGGCGACGCTGGAGGACAAGGAGCTGGAGCGGCTGCAGGCCAGCGCCGACCTCGCCATCAAGGAGATGGGCATCACCTTCACCGTCTACAACGAAGGCGGCGGCTCGATCGACCGGCAGTGGCCGTTCGACATCATCCCGCGCGTGATGCCGAAAAAAGAGTGGGACGTCATCGACGCCGGCCTGAAGCAGCGCGTGCGGGCGCTGAACCTGTTCATCGACGATCTGTATCACGACCAGAAGATCGTCAGGGACAAGGTGTTTCCGGCCGAGCTGCTGCGCAAGTCGAAGAACTTCCGTCCCGAGTGCGTCGGCATGAGCCCGCGCTTCGGCGTCTGGGCGCACATCTGCGGCTCCGACCTGGTGCGCGACAAGGACGGCACCGTCTACGTGCTGGAGGACAACCTGCGGGTGCCGTCCGGCGTCTCCTACCTGCTGGAGAACCGGCAGGTGATCAAGCGCGTGTTCGCCGACCTGTTCGGCGACTACGCGATCATGCCGGTCGACGACTATCCCTCGCAGCTGTTCGACATGCTGGCCGCGCTGTCGCCGCGCCCGGCCGACTATCCGCAGGTGGTGGTGCTGACGCCGGGCATCTACAACTCCGCCTACTTCGAGCACTCCTATCTGGCGCAGCAGATGGGCTGCGAACTGGTGGAGGGGCGCGATCTGGTCGTGCGCGACGACGACTGCGTCTACATGAAGACCATCACCGGCATGGAGCGCGTCGACGTCATCTACCGCCGCGTCGACGACCTGTTCCTCGATCCCGAAGTGTTCCAGAAGGACAGCGCGCTCGGCGTGCCGGGGCTGATGCGGGCGTGGCTGAAAGGCAATGTCGCGCTGGCCAATGCGCCCGGCGCCGGCGTCGCCGACGACAAGGTGGTCTACGCCTTCGTGCCCGACATGATCAAGTACTACCTCGGCGAGGAGGCGATCATCCCGAACGTGCCGACCTACCTGTGCATGAAGGATGACCAGTGCAAGTACGTGCTCGAACATCTCGATGAACTGGTGGTGAAGCCGGCCAACGAATCGGGCGGCTACGGCATGCTGATGGGGCCGATGAGCACGAAAGCCGAGCGCGAGAAATTCGCCCACCTGATCAAGGCCGACCCGCGCAACTACATCGCGCAGCCGACGCTGAAACTGTCGACGGTGCCGACGCTGATCGAAGGAAAGATGGAGCCGCGCCACGTCGACATGCGGCCATTCATCCTCTCCAGCGACCAGATCCACGTCACCACCGGCGGCCTGACCCGGGTCGCGCTGCGGCGCGGTTCGCTGGTGGTCAACTCGTCGCAGGGCGGCGGCTCGAAAGACACGTGGATCATTGATGAAGGTGCGTGAGTAACTGCTTCTCTCCCCTCTCCCTGAAGGGAGAGGGGACTGATCGGTTTCATATCAACAGAAGGCAGCGGTAAGCGAGGAGGGTTCGAAATGCTTTCACGCGTGGCAGAGAACATCTACTGGATGGCGCGCTACATCGAGCGCGCCGAGGATCTGGCGCGACTGATCAACGTCAACGCCAACCTGACGCTCGACCTGCCGAAGGGGCTGTCGCCGATCTGGAGCCAGCTGATCGCCATCACCGGCGCCGAGGCGCTCTACCCGGGCAAGGAGTTCGACGAGCGCGCGGTGCTGAAATTCCTGATCAGCGATCCGCAGTCGCCGGTGTCGATCCTCACCTGCCTCGCCAGCGCGCGTGAAAACGCCCGCACCATCCGCGACGCCATTCCGCGCGAAGTGTGGGAGGCGATCAACAGCGCCTACCTGCACGCCAAGGAGCAGGCGCCGCAGGCGCTGACCAAGCGCGGCCGCTTCGCTTTTCTCGACAGCGTCATCCACCAGTGCCAGCAGATCACCGGCATTCTCTCCGGCACCATGAACCACGACGCCGGCTACCTGTTCCTGCGCATCGGCCGTTTCCTCGAACGCTCCGACATGACCAGCCGCATCGTCGACATCCGCTCGGCCAACCTGCTGCCGGACGCGACGATGGCCAAGGCCACCTACGACAACCTGCAGTGGATGAGCGTGCTGCGCTCGCTGACCGGCTACCAGATGTACCGGCGCCAGATGCAGATCCGCATCAAGCGCACCGAGGTGCTGCGCTTCCTGTTCCAGTCCGACGTGTTCCCGCGCTCGCTCGGTTTCAGCATCAACGCCGTGCTCAACGCGGTCGAGCGGCTGCCGAATCACGACAAGACCAAGCTGGTGATCCACCGCATCAAGCGCCAGCTCGACCACGCGCAGATCGACAAGCTGAAGCAGGCCGACCTGCAGGCCTTCATCGACCAGCTGCAGATCGGCTTCGCCCAGGTACACGACGAACTGGTGACCGCCTTCTTCAGCGGCGGCGCGGCGATACAGACGCAAACGCAGAGCCAGAGCGCCGCGTAATCTGTTCGGAAAATCAGGCAGCGCCTGGCTTTGCTCACGTCGAAGCAAGCCAAGGCTTGCTTCGACGTGCCTCATCGCTACACGCAGGCCGCCCGACCGGCGGCCCTTTTCCTTCCTGCCGGCAGCGGGGCACTGGTGTAGAATGGCGCGCCTTCAAAATGGCGCCCTTCGAATCAGGGCCACACCGTCAGGACCCCTCATGAACGACAGCAGTACCCTCGATCGCAAACAGCTGGAAAAGTGGCTCACCAGCGCCGGTTTCAGCTTTTCGCTGTGCGACCAGTGCAGCGGCCTGCACCTGTCGTCGCTGCAGGAGATCGACGGCGTTGTCGACAGCCGGCTGTTCCTCGAACCGTGGGGGCTGCTGCTGAGCACCGAGCTGGAGATTCGCCCGAGCGCGCTGCTGGTGCTGGCCGCCGATCTCGGCCGGCTGCACATGGACTACCCGACGCTGAAGCTGTTCCTCGACGTGGTCGACGACGGCATGCCGCAACTGGTGGTTGGCGCCACCACGCTGACCGGCGCCGGCCTCGAAGAGGCGCAGTTCCGCCTGTTTGTCTCCACCGCCGTCGACGCCACGCGTCAATTGGCGGCAGAAGCTCACCATCTCGACTACATTTTGCCCGCCGAAGGTGCTGAACCCAGCGCCAAACAACCCCACGTTCACTGATCACGCCGACACACCACCGCCCGGCCGGCGGCTTGTCGGCCCGCACTGCTGAGTGATGGATCGCCCCGGTGCGGGATTTTGGAGGCAGTTGTCATGGCTGATCGTTTCCGGTCGGGTCTCTTGTTGATCGCGGCAATCGCCGGCACCGTCCACGCCGCCGATGAAGATTTCTTCGATCTGCCACCCGAACACCTGTCGCAGCTCAAGGTGACCGCCGCTTCGGCCTTCACCGAGACGGCGCTCGATTCGTCGGCCACCGTCAGCGTCGTCAATCGCGCCGACTGGGAGCGCCGCGGCGCGCGCCTGCTGCCCGACGCCGTCATGCACCTGCCCGGCGTGATGCTGCTGCAGCCGCCGGCCGGCGGCAAACTGATCCAGGTGCGCTCCTACGACTCGACCTCGCTGCGCGGGCGCGCCACGCTGGTCGACAACGTGCCGATCAACACCTTCGCGTTCGGCTCGGAAGTGTTCAGCAACGCCGAGATCCAGCTGCCGGTGATGGACAGCCTGGAGCTGGTGCGCGGCCCCAGCTCGATCCTGTACGGCAGCGACGCCTTTCACAGCGCGCTGCTGCTCTCCACCTATCGCAGCCGCCTGCCGGAGCTAAGCATCAGCGGCGAACTCGGCAGCGACGACTACGCCACCGCCGCCGTGCGCAGCAGCACGCCGATCGGCGACAGCCACACGCTGCAGACCGCGCTGTCGGCCACCCATCAGGGCAGTCAGGATTTCAAATACGACTACGCGCAGATCGGCGGCGGCTTCGGCACCGCCGAGCGCGCCGGCAACTACGACGCCGGTACCGGCCTGGTGCGCTGGGAGGGTTCGCGGCAGCAGTTGCAGTACCACCTGCAGCTGTTCGTCGACAAGACCGACGCCAACGAATACCCCGGCGGCGGCACGCTGACCGGCGACACCCGCAACCACGACATCGCCGATCACAACGCCGAGCTGTGGATGGTGAAAGGTGAGGTCGGTGCCAGCTTCGCCGACGACTGGCGCTGGCAGATCGACGGCTACTACTGGGAAAACGACTACGGCCAGTCCTACTACCTGCCGACCTCGCCGGCGGCGACCAGTTTCGTCAACGACACCCAGCAGTTTCTCGAATTCCGCTACGGCAGCCGCGCGCGCCTGACCCGCACCGACTGGCAGTTCCTCGGCGGCAGCACGCAACTGGCACTGACCGGCGGTATGGAGCGCGCCGGTATCGCGGACCACGACAACGAGCGCTTCCTGCTCGATGGCACGCAGCTGCCGACACCGCCGGCCGATTACGAAGGGCTCGACCAGCGCATCGACTCGCTGTCGCTGGAGGGCAAGACGCGCTGGCGCGACGGCCGCTATCAGCTGCTCTACGGCGGCCGCTACGACGACTACTCCACCTTCGGCGACGAATTCTCGCCGCGCGTCGGCGGCATCTGGGTGCCGACCCCCGACCTCAGCTTCCGCATTCAGTACGGCACCGCGTTCCGCGCCCCGAATGCCAACGAGCTGCGCGGCACCAACTTCGCCTCCGGCGACGAAGCGCTGCAGCCGGAGACGCTGGAGAGCTACGAACTGGCAATGGCGTGGTCGCGCGGCAGCTGGCAGGTCGAGCTGGTCGGTTTCGACAACACCTGGGACGACCGCATTCTGCTGGTGCAGAACCCGTCGGCAGCGCTGCTGCGCAGCTACACCAACATCGGCGAGAGCGAATCGAACGGTGTCGAGCTCAACATCAACTACCACCTCGAACGCTGGACCGTCGCCTTCAGTAGCTCCTACATCGAAAATGAAAACCGCACCACCCAGGTCGAATCCTCCGTTTTCCCCAACTGGATCGCCTCGTTTGCCGTCGGCTATCGCTGGCCACAGCAGCGCATCGAGCTGTTCTGGAGCAACCGCCTGCACGAGAGCGTCACCGTTGGCGACCAGGCGCTGAGCCCGGTCGAGCTCGACGAAACCGGCACCTTTTTCCGCTCCGATCTGGTGCTGCGCAAGCAGTGGGATGCGCGCTGGGAGAGTCGCTTCACCGTGCGCAACCTGTTCGATCGCGACAATGTCTGGCCGTCGATCGTCAACAGCCGCGGCGGCATCGAGGACATCGGCCAGCAGTTCAGCGTCGAACTGCTCTATCGCGCCCTGCCCTGATTCTCTGTCCTGATCCGGGATTCTTGCGGTCAAGCGGCAACACCGGTCGCGGCAGCGGCGCCAGATTTCCGCCATCGGCCGTTGCCCGCCGCCGCAAAATCAATCGATTTCCCTTCCCGATCAGCCACCTAACACCAGTGGTATGGTGCTTGCTCAAATGCGTTCGCCCAGGATTTTGGAGAACGCGGTATGTCCGCCAGCATGCGTCACAGCGGTAATGGAGCGCGGGATTTCGGACTTCACTACCACATGGAAGCGGCGGACTCGGAAGCGTTGCGACGACGCGTCTACGAGCTGCGCTATCAGGTCTTCTGTCGCGAGCTCGGCTATGCGATGACACAGCAGGAGGGGCGCGAAGCGGACAGCTACGACAGCCACAGCCTGCACACCCTGCTGACCCATCCGCACAGCAATACCGATGTCGGCTGCATCCGGCTGGTGCTGCCGTTGCAGCGCGGTGGCGGCCTGCCATTCGAAGGCTTCGGCCTGCGCTACGTCGACCCCCATCTGCTCGACTGGAAGAAGCTGGACCCGACCCGCTGTTGCGAGGTATCGCGGCTCGCGGTCGCCCCCGACTTCCGCCAGCGGCTGGCGCAGGCCGGCAACAACGTCGATGCGCCGGTCATCGCGCTGTCGCTCTACCACGCGGTAATCGCGCAGATTCTCGAACTCGGCTACCAGTGGATTTTCATGGTGGTGGAGCCGCGCTTCTCGCGCCATCTGCAGCGCTACGGCATCCAGCTGCAGCAGATCAGCCCCGCCTTCGAGTACTACGGCAGCCGCGCCGCCTTCGTCACCACGCGCGACCAGCTGCTGTACGAAGTGGCGCACTGGCGCGCCGGCTGGCGCGGGCTGTTCGATGACGTGCACGGCCAGCTCTACGGTCAGACACTGGCACCGCAGCGCGATATCGCCTGATTCGGCGCTGTCGACACAGGTGCCCCGGCGCCGATAGTGCGCGCGGTTCCCCCTCTCCCCCGACCCCTCTCCCCGAAGGGAGAGGGGAGGCAAGCTGCGCTCGAACAATGGCAGCGATTTTTCCCTCTCCCTTCAGGGAGAGGGTCAGGGAGAGGGCCGCCGGTACGGCAACAATTCGCGCGCGCCGTGCAGATAACTTTCCACCTGCACGCGCTCCTGCTGCAGGAACCGGTCGATGGCGGCGCGAAACGCCGGCTCGGCGATCCAGTGGCAGGAGTCCGTCATCACCGGCTCGAAACCGCGCAGCAGTTTGTGCTCGCCCTGCGCGCCGGCGTCGAAGCGCCGCAACCCCTCGCGAATGCAGTAGTCGATGCCCTGGTAGTAACAGGCCTCGAAGTGCAGGCCATCGATCTCCTCGCTGCAGCCCCAGTAGCGGCCGTACAGCGTCTCGCCGCCGCGCAGATAGAGCGCAGCGGCCACCGCCTCGCCAGCGCGTTCGGCCAGCAGCAGCAACACCTGATCGCCCATCCCCTCGCCGAGCAGTTCGAAAAAGGCGCGATTCAGATAACCGGCGTGACCGCTGCGCTTGGCGTAGGTCGACTGGTAGAAGGCGTGGAAACGCCGCCACATCGCCGCGTCGATCTCGGCGCCGCGCAGCCAGCGCAATGTCACGCCTGTCTGCCTCACCTGTTCGCGCTCGCGCCGCAACCCCTTGCGCTTGCGCGAACTCAGCGCGCCGAGAAAATCGTCGAAGCACGCATAGCCACGGTTGAACCAGTGGTACTGCACGCCGCAGCGCAAACTCAATCCATTCTGCAATAGCAGATCGCGTTGCTCCGGCTGTGGAAACAGCAGATGCAGCGATGACAACTTCCCGGTCTTCACCCGCTCGCGCAGTGCATCCACCAGCGCATGACAGACCGCCTGCGCATTCTCGCCGTCGACGATACCGAGACGCGGCCCGGTCGCCGGCGTGAACGGAATGGCAGCGACCAGCTTCGGGTAGTAGCGCAGGCCATGGTGCTGGTACGCATCGGCCCACTGCCAGTCGAACACGTATTCGCCATACGAATGCAGCTTGCGATAGAGCGGCATCGCCGCCACCAGCCGCCCGTCGCGCTCGACCAGCGCGTGCTCGCACAACCAGCCCGACTCGGGCGTGCCGACGCAGCCGCTACGCTCCAGCGCGGAGAGGAATTGGTGGCGGATGAATGGATAGCTGAATGAACCGACGACGCGGTTCCAGTCATCGGCGGCGATGGCGTCGAGGCTGTCGATGAAGCGGATGGAGTACATGCGGCGGCGGTCTGATCGTCGACGAAAACGCCGCTCAGCCTACCGCGTAATGCAGGGCGATGCCGGCAAAGATCAGCGCGCCGACGCGGTTGTTGTCGAGGAATGCCTTGAAGCAGGCATCGCGGTCGCGATGGCGGATCAGCCACTGCTGATGGACGAACAGCGCAACGGCACCGACCAGCGCAATGAAAAACCAGTAACCGAGCTTGAACTGCAGCCCGGCCAGCCACAGCACGCCGATCGCCATCGCCTGCAGGATGGCGGTGATGGTGCGGTCATCCTCGCCAAACAGAATCGCCGTCGACTTGATGCCGATCTTCAGGTCGTCATCGCGATCGACCATCGCATAGAAGGTGTCATACGCCACCGTCCACAACAGGTTGGCGATATAGAGCAGCCAGACCCCGCGCGGCAGCTCGCCACTCTGCGCCGCGAACGCCATCGGAATACCCCAGCTGAACGCCGCGCCGAGCACCAGCTGCGGCAGGTTGGTGTAGCGCTTCATGAACGGATAGACCGCCGCCAGCGCCACCGCGACCAGCGACAGCAGAATGGTGAAGGTATTGGTGAACAGCACCAGCACCAACGCCAGCAGGCAGAGTCCCGCGAACAGCGTCAACGCCTCGCGCTTCGACACCTCGCCCGTCGCCAGCGGCCGCTGCGCCGTGCGCTTGACCCGGCCATCGACCTCGCGGTCGGCGAAGTCGTTGATGACGCAGCCGGCCGAGCGCATCAGGAAGGTACCGGCGATGAAGATGAACAGCAGATGCCACTCCGGAATACCCTTCGCCGCAATCCACAATGCCCACAACGTCGGCCACAACAGCAGCAACGTGCCGATCGGCTTGTCGGCACGCATCAGTCGCAGATAGAGCGGCAGGCGCTGGCGGAGCTGGGTGAGGGTCATGGGGTGGTGTCGGCTCACAAAGGCAACGGCGCGGGAGTATAGCAACGCGTCCGTGTCCGGCCGCGTGACGGCGTCGACCCCTTGGTACCAACAGGCACAGCGCGTAGGATCATCCGCTGACAAATACTTTCGCCTCAAAATAGTCATGGCAACGCGTGACTACATGAATAAGGAAGGTGAACAGGTGCCTAAAATCGATGACGAAGAACTCGACGTGCTGAACACCTTCGAGAAAGGCCGCCTGAAATCGGTCGCCACCAAAACCGAACTCGCAAAATTCAAAGCAGTGGCTCGTGCAACAGCGCTGAAGGATCGTCGAGTGAGTATCCACCTCCCGGAAGCCAACCGGTAAGCGGCGAGCCTCTTCCAGCAACTGAACAGATTCTGTGAGCACTGCCAACGAAAAGTACTGACGCCAAGGCCACCTGGAGCTACCAGCACATCGATATAAAGCCATGTTCAGTGCGAGAAAAATCATGTCCGACCTCAAAGACCCCAGAGTGCTGTTTGCCGCAGAGCGCACCTTGCTGGCATGGAACAGAACCAGCCTTGGACTGATTGCCTTTGGTTTCGTGGTCGAGCGCGCCGGTCTGTTGCTCAAGGCACTTGAGCACACCTCATCCCGAGACGCGCTGCACACTTCCACCTTTTTTCTCGGGCTGGCCTTCATCCTGCTTGGCGCCGCGTGCGCGGCAGTTTCTTCTTACCAATATGCGGCCGTATTGAAGACGCTTACCCGCGCCGAATTCCCCACGGGTTACAGTCCGCGCTGGGGACTGACGGTCAACATCGTGGTGGCATTGCTGGGTCTGGCGTTGGTCGTGGTGCTGTATGCCCAATAGGTTTACGCAGGCCGGGAAAGAAGCGAAAAACTGTACCTGTCTCTGAGAGAACATATGTCCGATACCAACAACGATTTTTCCCTCGAAGTCCAACGCACGCTGAATGCCGTGCCAGAGAAAGTATTCGACGCATGGATGACACGCGAGGCGTGGCAGGCATGGATCGGCCCGAAGGGGTTGCGCTGCGAGGTGCCGCTGCTGGAAGCGGTCGTCGGCGGTCGCTTTCAGATTCGCATGAGCATCGCGGCCGGCAAGACCATTCCCGTTGCTGGCATCTATAGAGAGGTCGAACGACCGGCCCGCATCGTCTTCAATTGGGGGCGAGCCGACGAACCCGCGCGCTCGACGCTCATCTCCATCACATTGACGGCACGCGACAGCAAAACCGTTGTCACGCTGCGGCACGAAGGGCTGGAATCGGCCGCGAGCCGGGACAGCCACTTGCAGGGATGGAACGATGCGCTCGACAAACTGGCGGCGTATCTTCTTGCGCGGCCAATCGACACTTGAGAACTCACGGGCAAACCTACGCCTTTGTTGCGGAGCGTTCCAATGACCGACAACTCGCAGACTCGCTTCCAGATTTTTCGCACCTGCGAAGCGCCGTCGCTTGACGAAAGCAATCACATGGAAATGGTCGGCATGACGCCGGAGATTGGCGAGCACGCAGTGCGGTTGCTGCAGGCCGGTCTCGACCAGGCGTATGACACGCGCGTCGTCTTTTCATCGCCAACCATGAGCCTCACTTATGCGTGGTTCAAAAGCGATTACCCGCTGCCGCGCCACTCACACGACTCCGACTGTCTCTATTACGTGATGGCGGGCTCGATTCTTTTCGGCAACCAGACACTCGGCAAGGGCGATGGCTTTCTGCTGCCGGCCGGTATGCCCTACGCCTATGTCGCTGGCCCAGAGGGTGTCGAGCTGCTGGAGTTTCGTACCACCGACCATTTCAACTTCAAATGGCTGGCATCGGGCTCGGCATTCTGGGAAGCGGCGATCAAGACCACGCAGAGCAAACGCGAGGATTGGCTGACCGAGCAGCCACCGCTGGGCGCGGCGCTGCCCTCGAATAACGACAACTAGCACGCACGACTGGCGGGGAAAGCCGGCGCACACCCCCGTCAGTCGTGCGAAAATCCGCGCCGTCTTTACCTTACCCTCCCAACCGGATAGCACTCCATGAGTCAGCAGCCTGCTGGCGCGCGTGGCAATTCACCGCGCCGGGTTTTGTTTGCCAGCCTGATCGGCACCACGATCGAGTTCTTCGACTTCTATATCTACGCCACCGCCGCCGTGCTGGTGTTTCCACAGCTGTTCTTCCCCGGCGGCGATCCGGCCACGGCGGTGTTGCAGTCGCTGGCGACATTCGCGCTGGCCTTTTTTGCACGACCGATCGGCTCGGCGGTGTTCGGCCACTTCGGCGATCGCGTCGGGCGCAAGGCGACGCTGGTGGCGGCGCTGTTGACGATGGGGTTGTCGACGGTGGCGATCGGCTTTCTGCCGACCTATGCCTCGATCGGGTTGATGGCGCCGCTGCTGCTGGCGCTGTGTCGCTTCGGCCAGGGGCTCGGTCTCGGCGGCGAATGGGGCGGCGCCGTGCTGCTGGCGACGGAGAATGCGCCGCCCGGCAAACGCGCCTGGTTCGGCATGTTTCCGCAGCTCGGCGCGCCGCTCGGTTTTCTGGCGTCGACCGGCGTGTTCCTGCTGCTGGGGGCGTGGGTTTCCGAGGAGGACTTTTTTACGTGGGGCTGGCGCGTGCCGTTCATCGCCAGCTCGCTGCTGGTGTTCGTCGGCCTCTATGTGCGGTTGAAACTGGAGGAGACGCCCGACTTCCAGAAGACGATCGACAACAACGAGCGCGTGCGGCTGCCGATGATGACGGTGCTGACGCAACATACCCGCATGCTGCTGCTCGGCACGCTGTCGGCGGTGGCGACGTTCGTGCTGTTCTACATGATGACGGTGTTCGCGCTGAGCTGGGGCACTAGCGCGCTCGGTTTCAGCCGCAGCGATTTCCTGCAGATCCAGATGATCGGCGTGTTGTTCTTCGCGCTGACCATTCCGCTGTCGGCGCTGTTGGCCGACCGCTACAGCAGCCGCACCGTGCTGATGGGATCGGCGCTGCTGGTGATGCTGTTCGGCCTCGCCTTCGCGCCGCTGTTCGGTTCGGGCAGCGCGGCGGGCGTGCTGCTGTTCCTCTGCCTCGGGCTCGGCCTGATGGGGCTGACCTACGGGCCGGTCAGCGCCTCGCTGTCGGAGCTGTTCCCGACCGCCGTGCGCTACACCGGCGCCTCGCTGACGTTCAACCTGGCCGGCATCCTCGGCGCCTCGTTCGCGCCCTATATCGCGCGCTATCTGGCCGATCATTTCGGTTTGCAGTTCGTCGGCTATTACCTGTCGGCAGCGGGGTTGCTGACGTTTGTTGCGCTATGGCTGATCGGGCGTCGCGGTCGCTGATCGCGGCAGTCGACTAAAAGCCGGCCATCGCCTGCTGATCGGAAACGCTGGCGGCCGACCGCACCCGCGAAAACGCCAGCAGCTCCGCCAGCCGCGCACCCTTGTCGTGCCAGTCGTGGAACAGGCTTTCGCCCAGCAGCACGTAATGCCACGGCAGCTGGTCGCGCTGCTCGGCGGGCAACCGGTTGATCCGCTCGCACCAGTTCACGGCCGCCTTCAATTTGCGCTGCACGTTCGGGTGCGTGGTCTGCTGCTGCGCCTTGGTCTCGACCAGATAGATCGCCTCCTTCGTGCGCACCAGAAAATCGGGTGAATAGAACGCCGGCAGGCCGTCGTCCTTCACATAGCGCAGCCGGACGAAATCGTGGCGCGTCTCGCTGATCTTGCAGAAGGCGGCAATTCCGGTATCTGTCTGCGCCCACTCGATGAAGGCTTTCTCCAGCCCGCCGCTGCGCGTCGGATACGGCAGCCGGGTGTAGATGCACTTGGCAACCTCCAGCGATCCGCTCTCGCGCACCATCAGTTTCGTCACCTCGGAGAGACGGCGGTGACGCACTTCGGTCTCGCCGTCGATGCCCCGCTCTTCGGCGTTGTGCAATGCCAGCGCGAATATCTTCGTGATGTGTTCGACCACCGGATCGAGCAGCAGCAGACGCCAGCTCTCATTCGCCAGCGGCTCGAACTCGGCGCCGAACAATCGCTCGCGTACATAGTCGTCGACCGCCGTTGCCAGCAGCACCGTGCTGACCTGCATATAGGGCGTGGCGAGGTGGTGGGCGATCTTGTTGCCTTTCGGCAGCGGCTGGCTCAACGCCTGACTGATGCGGCGAGTGACGCGCGCCAGCCAGTCGTTGTAACCGCCGACATTCATCACCGCGCCCTGCACGCGGTAGTCGCCGAACAGCGTGCTGCTCTGCAGATCCTGCGACGTGAAGGTGTCGCCCTTGCCCAGCAGCGCCGCCAGTGCTTCGCGGCTCATCGCCGTGAACGGTTGCAGCTGCGCGATGTCGAGCGGCTGGTGTTCGAACCACTCCTCGGCTTCGCGCAGGATGAACGGAATCGCGAAGTCGAATGCCTCGTAGCCGTCGCGCAGTTCCGCCGCGACCAGATCGCCGGTGCTGCTGGTGTCGTCGCTGGCCTCGGTGGTGGTGCCGGCCAGCCCCTCGGCCATCAGCTCGTCGTAGAAATCCTGAAAGGCCGGGTGTTCGACGATGGAGAGAATGTCGATCAGGCTGTTGGGTTCCTGCCCCTGATTGATGCGCTCGCGGTTCTCGCGTTTCAGGTCGGCGAATTCGGCGTCGCGCCACATCAGCCGCAGGCCGCGACCGATGGTCTGCTCCAGCAGGATCTGCGCCTGCGATGAGCGCAGCGGCACGATCACGCAGATGTTGTTGACGTCGAAGCCCTCGCGCAGCATCAACACGCTGACGATGACGCGCGGCGCGCGGTGACGATCGACGTTGAACAACCGCTCGCGCACCGGCTCCCACTCCTTCGGCCCCAGCTCGGCCTTCTTGCCGGAGTCGATCGCCATCACCTCGTCGTCGGCCAGTCCCTCGTCGCGCAGGAACTGCACCACCAGCGGCGACACCGTGGTGTCCTCGCACACCACCAGCATCTTCGGGTGGCGTTCGGGATCGATGCGGGCAAAGTCAGCTTCGAGTTTGCGCAGCTTCTGCAGGCCGGCGCGCAGCATCACCATCTGCCCGCTGGCGAGCACCGGGTTGCCGTCGCCGTCGCGCTCCGCCTTGAATTCCAGCGGCAGCGCGCCAATCTCCTTGCGGCGATCGAGCACCAGCGACTTGACCAGCCCGGCGCGCATCGCGCTCTTCAAATCGAAATCGACGACGATGTGCGGGAAATAGAGTTTGCTTTTCTTCCTGCCACTGCCGACGTCGTTGTAGGGCGTCGCCGAGAAGTCGACCTGCACGAAGCGCCGCCCCTTCGTTTCAGCGATTCGCGTCAGGCTCTTCTGCCACTCCACCTCGGTCGACTCGCCAGCCTTGCGAATCTCGTGGATGTGGTGCGCCTCGTCGTTGAACACCATCAGGTCGGGCAGACCGGCGAGAAATTCGAGCACATTGCCGCGCGCGTAGCGGCGGTCGAGCTGGTCGAGGCTGTTGCCGGTGCTGCGGCCCGGCGTCAGCGGCAATACCTGCGCGATCACGGCGGAGGCCTCGGCGACACCGGCCGGCGCCAGCATCAGTTCCTCTTCTGGCAACGGATAGTCATCCGCCACGTCGGCCAGCAGATGCCAGTTGGTGATGGCGATCATGCCGTTGCCGGTGGCCTTGAGGCCGATCTCCGCCTTGCCGCAGACATTGCCGCGCACGAAACCGAACACCCGCTCGCGCTGCGACTCGGGAATGAACAGCTCGGCGTAGGTAGCAATGTCCGATGAGGAGAAGTCGCGAACACCCGCTGTCAATTTTCCACAGAAGGCATCCAGCAGCCGGTCGTAGACGATCAGCCCCGGTGCCACCACCAGAAACTGTCGCGTGAAGCGCGGATCATCCAGCCCCTCGTCGAGCACGGCACTCTTGTTCAACAATTGCCAGATCATCAGCGCTTGCAGCACCCAGGTCTTGCCGGTACCGGTCGCCATCTTCAGGCAGTACTTCGGGTGGGCGTGTTTGAGCTGCGCCACCTCGACCAGCGTTGAACCGGTCAGCAGCGACTCCGGTGCCACCTGCTCGTACAGCGACTGCAGCGTCGTGACCTGCAACACCTCATGGGCGACGATGGTGTTCAGAATCGCCTGCCGCTGACCGGGGTGAAAGTTGAACGGCCGCGTCAGGCAGGCATCGTCGCCGAACCACCAGCGCAGCAGGTCGGCGGTGGTCGGCGTCACCAGTTCGAGGATATCGGCACTGCCGTCGCTGAGGCCGAGGCAGAGCTGTTCGGTGCGGCGGGTCAGCGCCTGTGCCAGTTGCAGCTGGTCGTCACTTGCGGCGGTGCGGCTCACGATGCCACCTCCGCAACCTTCATCACCACTTCGGATTCGAAGCCGAACACATCGACGGCGCGCACGCAGAGATTGCGCTCGCCGCTCCTGCCCGGCACCTGCAGCTCGGCGCGGCTCACCACGCGCAGCGGATCGCCATCGCTGTCGGTGTTGCCGCGATAGTCCTGCCACACCGAGCGAAACACCGCGCCGTCGTAGTCGGGATCGACCGCCCAGTACTCGATCAGCGCCAGCGGCTCGGCGTTCATCACCGCCTGCAGCTTTTTGCGGTTCTCCTCGTCGAGGTTGATCGCCTCCGGCGACAGCAGCACGTAGTTGTTCAGCTCGACGGTGATCTGCTCGCCGTCGCCGGTCGCGGTGCGCCGCACCGGCGCGATGGTCAGGTATTGCAGGCTGGAGAAACGCACATGGCCGCGCAGTTTTTCCAGCGAACCTTTCTTCTTCAGCCGGTCGAGCAGGTCAGGCGGAATCACCAGCACTTCCAGTTTCGAATCGTTGAGTGCGGTGATGCTCTGGCCGATCGACGCCTCGAAATTCCAGCCCAGCACGACGACGCGATCCCAGCCGCCCATCAGGTTGTCGCGCTGCGCGATGGCGCGTTTCAGCGTCGCGAGTCCGGCCAGCTTGTTCGGGGAGTCAACCAGCACCAATGTTTTTGCACTGCCGGTAACGGCGCCGAGATTGCGCAGCGGGTTTTCTTCGACGGGAAGCGGCAATGCGCCGTACAGCGACAGCACGATCTGCGACAGATCGCCGATGCGGAACTGGCGCCCCAGCGTCGATTTCGCCGCCTCGACCTGATAGTCGCCGATGGCCTGATACAGGAACGGTTTGGCGTGCTGGTCGATCAAGCGCTTGCGCATGATCATGCAGGCGGGCTTGCCAAGGTCGGTGGTGATCCAGCGGCGGCCGAGTTTTTCGGCAACGGCGGCGGTGGTGCCGGAGCCGCCGAAGAAATCGGCGACCAGATCATTTTCCTTCGATGTCGACCTGATAATTCTTTCTACTAGAGATTCTGGCTTCTGCGTGAGATACCCACTGTTTTCAGTTTTTCCTGCAGGCTGCAGCATTGATAGTCGCCAGACCGAGTCTACTGTTCGCTCAGTTCTCTCGACATACATAACATTTCCGTTTTCATCGCGAGCATTGATCATTCGACCATCTAGCTTTTTTCGCACCAACTGCTTGGTTGGCTTTTCCCTATTTTCTTCTTGGTGCTCAAAGAAATATTCGGATTTTTCGTTCTTGGTGTACCAGTAGATGACATCGTGAGATCGTGGAAAAACCCTGTTCCTGGTATCCGGCATCTTGTTGTAGTAGTACCAGATCAGTTCATTACGGAAATTTTTCTTTCCGAAAATCTCATCCAATACCAATTTCACGTAATGCCCCACATGCCAATCCAGATGCACATAAATCGAGCCGGTATCGCTCAATAACTCGCGCATCAGAATCAGCCGTGGCGTGATCATCCGCAGATACGACGCCGTGCCATCGCTCCATGTATCGGAATAGGCGAACTGCTCGATGACGGTCGGGCGCTGCTCCAGCTCGACGCCGGGCAGCGTCACCTTGGTGCGGTAGTCGGCCTTCGAGTCGAATGGCGGGTCGATGTAGATCAGGTCGACCTTGCCGCGCAGCGACGGCGTGGTGTCGTCGCCGGCCAGCAGCGCCGCCATCGCCAGCAGGTTGTCGCCGTAGATCAGCCGGTTGGCCCAGCCCTCCTCGCCGCAGCCCTGCGCCGAGGCCAGCGCCGACTGGCGCGCATCCCGGCGGAAAAAGTCATCCAGCCTGACGTCCTTGGCCGGCAGCACCCATTCGCGGGTCTGCAGTGCGACGCGGTGGCGCCCTTCGAGGCTTTCGAGGATGCGTTCGGCCTCCTTGCGACCGTCGGCGACGATCTCCGGGAGTTGTTCGAGCAGGGACTTGGGCATGAATTAACCAGAAGTTACGTAACCGGGAGGCCGCAAAGGATAGTTGATTGTTTGCGTAACTGGTTACGTCACATGGTTAATTTACCGGTACTGCCTGCGTCATACAGTCCGCGCCATGAAAACAGTCAAGCAGCAGTTTGCGCAGCGGTTACGCGAGGCGATGCAGCGCGCCGGCCTTGAGCCCCGGCCGGCGGTGCTGGAGCGGGAGTTCAATCTGCGCTACTGGGGCAAGCCGATGACGCTGCATGGGGTGCGCCGCTGGCTACTGGGCGAGACCATGCCCGATGAGGACAAACTGGTGGTGCTGGCGGAGTGGCTGAATATCGAACCGCAGCAACTGCGTTTCGGTGCGGAAGTCGCGACACGTATCCGCAGGAAGCAGGAGCACTGGGAAGCGGCGACCCAGCATAGGGAGCGGGAGACCTTTGAAGCCTTTCTGGCACTGCCGGAGCCACAGAAAAAGATCGTGCGCGAGGTGATCCGGGCCTTTGCCGCCATGAAGCCAGCCAAACCCTGATACCCCCTCGCCCGAGCACCTCTGCAAACTCCGATCAGCGGCCCTCTCAATCCGGTACTTGCCAGCCGACGCGCGCCTTAGACAGAATTAGACAACATCTGTCTAATTAGACATTTCGAGTCTAATCGCGCCTAACGGAGGCCGCCCATGTCGAAAGACTCCTGGCACTTTCCCCGCACCGCCCTGGCCGATCAGGTACTTGGCATGTTCAACACCGGGCTGGCATCGGCACTGACCTTCTTCGCGCCGCGCCGCATGGGCAAGACCGAGTTCCTGCGCAAGGACATCACGCCGGCCGCCGAGAAGCGCGGCTGGCGCGTCTTCTATTTCAGCTTTCTCGATGCCGATGCCAGTGCCGCCCAATCGTTCTCGGCCGCGCTGACATCGTTCGCGGAGGGCGCCGGCTGGCTGCCGCGTATCGGCAAGGCGCTCGGTCGCATCGGCAAGGTATCCGGCGGGGTTGGCGGCATTGAGGCCGGTGTCGAGCTGAACCGTGCCGAAACCGACGACATCAAGAGCGTGGTCGCGCGGCTGGCAAAGGGCGAGAGCCGGGTGCTGCTGCTACTGGACGAGGTGCAGGCATTGGCCAGCCCCACTCATCGCACCTTCGTCGCCGCCCTGCGCACGGCGCTGGACCTGAACAAGGATCAGGTCAGCGTGATCTTCACCGGCTCCTCGCGCGAAGGGCTGCGTCGGATGTTTTCGCAGGCCAGCGCGCCGTTTTTCCATTTCGGCCAGAACCTGCCATTTCCCGATCTCGACCGGTCGTTCACCGAGCATCTGGCCACTGTGTTCGAGCAGGCCACCACGCGCCAGCTCGATCGGGATGCACTGTGGCGGGCCTTCGTCGAGATGGGGCATGTGCCACAACTGGCGCGCTCGCTGGTGGAACGGCTGGCACTGAACGCATCCCTGTCCATCGAGGAAGCCAAACACTCGCTGGTCACCGAGCTAAACCACGATCGCAATTACGCCAGCGAGATGGAGCGGTGCAACGCGCTGGAGCGCATGTTGCTGTCGATGATCGCCACCTTCGCGGAGCACATGGAGCCCTACAGCGCGACAACACGCGAATCATTGGCAAAACATCTGGGTGTGCCCGAGGTGCCCGTTTCAACCGTGCAATCGGCATTGCGGCGCCTGTCGCGGCGCGCCCTGATTTTCAAAGTCGAAAGCGCAAAACACTACGTGATCGAAGACCCGATGTTTCGCGAGTGGTTGCTGACGGAGCATCTGCTGCCCGGGCAGTCGTAATCGAGGGTGCGCCCACGGAGCCGTGACGACGGCGCCACCAGGACCTGGGCGACGACACCCGCTCACCGCAACAGCCGCGAATCGTACCGCCACGGCCGCAGCGTCTTCGCAACGATTCTCCCGGCATCCGGATGCATGGGGTTGATCAACAGGTTGCGCTCCTCCGGCACGACCACCGACGGCACATCGAGCAGGGCCGACGCCGCACGCAGCAACCAGTGGTCGCCGAACTCGACGCTGACGATGCCGGCCGGTGTTTCACTCCAGCCGGCGGGATACGGTGGTGCGAGAACCGTCCGCGCGTTCCAGACCGCATCCGGCACATCGATGCGCACCAGGAAGCGGCGCAACGGCAGTGTGCCGATGTTCGCGTGTACCAGCGTCTCCAGACACGCCAGCGCAATGCTCTGCGCGGCGTAGACCAGTGGCCTGCCGGCCGAATTCCAGCGCCCGCCAAAAGCGGCAGCACCGGCGCCCGACAGATCGTCGGCGGCCGCGGTTCCAGACACCGTCGCGATGCGCCACACCGCAGGCATCAGATGTAGGCACCGGCGACACTTTGCGCGAGCAGGCGCGCTACCAGCATCTGCCCTTCGGTGGAGTCCATGAAGTCGCCCGGCGGCACACTGCCCAGCGCGGGCAGCGGTTCTTCGAGCCAGTTCGCCACCCACGCGCCAGCATCGAAACGACCGGCATCGACTTCGCCGGCGGTGGCAACGATCTCTTCGACCTGACCGACCAGCGCGAGAATGCCGATCAGTCGCGCCGACTGCTCCCGGTCGAGAGCGGCATCGTCGCGCGCCTTGCGGGCAACGGTCGGGCGCGACAGGCCGAGCGTTTCGATCAGATGATCCTGGGTGACATTGAGCAGCCTGGCCGCGTGCGCCACCCCCTTCGCCTTGACGCCGGTGCGCGCAATCGCGATGCGCTCAACCGGGTTGGCGCGATAGAGCGCGCGCGGGGTCAACCGCTCCAGGCCGAGCCTGGCACCGCGACGGCCGGCCGGGGGCGCCTCCCGGACCTCGGTCGCAGGGGTTGCCGGCATCTGCGGATAACGGATGTTTCGGGATTTCGCCATCGCCCACCTCGACTTATCATTTGATACACGAAACAGGATCAAATGATACATCAAATATCGATGGCGTCACCGCCCTCTCGGCGGCTGCAGGGGTGTGAACGCCGGCAAAAAAATCTCGCCGACGATCAATGGCCGTCCGCGCAGTTCGAAGCGTGAACGCCGCCCCCACAGCAGCGTATTCGAGTACAAGCCCTTCGCGGCGAAACGTGATGGCAGCGTGCGTGCGTCGAAACGGGTGAGTTGGAACGGCGTGCGCTGCAGGCCGCGCTGACGGAACAGCAGCGAACCGAGCGAGCTGTTCTGCAGTCGGCGCAGGCGATAGAGGTCACCGGTCAGCGTGCGCACCGGCAATACGCTGCGCGCATAGACCCACGGCTCGCCGCGCCCCCACAGAACCACTTCGCGCACCAGTGCCCATTCGCCGCCGCGCAGGCCGAGCAGCCGCTGTTCGTCGACGCGCGGTCGCTGCCACTGCTGACTCAGCCGCTCGACGCGAAAATCGCCGCCCGCCTCCTGCGTCAGGTGGCGCGTCAGTGAACCGGGGTCGAGCAGCCACGGCCGCAATGCCAGCGGCAACTCTGTCGCGCGGAACTGGCGCCAGTGGCGCCAGCGCGCGATGTGACGGGAAGTGGTAATGGCAAAGGACAACGCGCGCTCTCAACGGCGGGAATCGGTGCGGTCGGCGAGGATGCGCGAATCACTGCGATGCCGCAAGGCGCGGCCTTTGACCGCTCCCGGCGACGCGGGTTTAATGAGCGCTCTTCGGAAACGCACCGGCAACGGCGCACAACGACGCAGTGACGTGTCAGGGAGAGGAGAGATGCGCAAAGCGGAATTGGTCGCTTTCATTGCCGACCGGGCCGATATTCTGCCCGCCGACGCCGAGCGCGCCGTCGAGGCGATCTTCGACGCGATCGGCGCGGCACTGGCGCGCGGCGACAGTATCAACCTGATCGGATTCGGCACTTTCGAACGGCGCGAGCGCGGCGCCCGACGCGGCAAGAATCCGCAGACCGGTGTCAGCATGGAGATAGCCGCGTCGGTCAGTGTCGGCTTCCGGCCCGGCAAACCGCTGCGCGAACTCTTCAACTGACATCCGAAACGCGGTGCTGCCCGCATAAGGCGAGAAGAACATGAGCGAAACCAAGAGCGGCTGGCTCGCCCTGCACTGGCAGATACTGATTGCGATGGCGATCGGCACCGGCTGCGGCCTCCTCAGCGGTACCGAAGCGGGTATCGGATCGCTGAGCTTTTATGCGGTCTACGACTTTCTCGGCGCCCTGTTTCTGAACGCGCTGAAAATGCTGATCGTGCCGCTGATCGTCAGTTCACTGATCACCGGCATGAGCGGCTTCGGCCCCAGTGCCAATCTCGGCCGCGTCGGCCTGAAGACACTCAGCTACTACCTGCTCTCCAGCCTGCTGGCGATTCTGATCGGCCTGTTCATCACCAACCTCGTGCAGCCTGGCATCATCGATGGCAGCCCCGCCGGCGAACTCCTGCATCTGGACAGCAGCGACCCGGCGGTGGTCGGCGCGCTGGCGCATGTCGGCGATCGCGGTGCCGGCGATTTCGCGCGGCTGCTGCTGGACATGGTGCCGACCAATATCGTCGCCGCCGCAGTCGAGGGGCAGATGCTCGGGCTGATCACCTTCAGCCTGCTGTTCGGCTTCTTCATGACTCGCATCAAGCCCACCGAGGGCGAGACCGTGCAGCGTTTCTGGGCCGGGGTCTTCGGCGTGATGATGCAGATCACCATGCTGGTGATGCGCTTCGCGCCAATCGGGGTATTCGGGCTGGTGGCAAAGACGGTGGCGGCGACCGGCTTCGCGGCGTTCGGTCCGATGGTGATCTTCTTCTTCTCGGTGGTCGCGGCGCTGCTGATTCACCTGCTGGTGGTGCTGCCGCTGCTGCTCCATTTCCTCGGTCGCGTGCACCCCTACGCGCATATCCGGGCGATGGCACCGGCGCTGCTGACCGCCTTTTCGACAGCCAGCAGTTCAGCGTCGCTGCCGGTCAACATGGAGTGTCTGGAGAAGAATGTCGGCGTCTCCAACCGTGTCTCCGGCTTCGTGCTGCCGCTCGGCGCCACTGTCAACATGGACGGCACCGCGCTTTATGAATGCGCCGCCGCGCTGTTCATCGCCCAGGCTTACGGCCTCGATCTGTCGCTCGGCCAGCAGGTCGCGGTGATGGTGACGGCACTGCTGACCTCCATCGGCGTCGCCGGCATTCCGGCGGCGAGCCTGGTGGCGATCGGGGTCATTCTCGGCGTGCTCGGCCTGCCGCTGGAGGCGATCGGCGTGCTGCTGATCACCGATCGCCTGCTCGACATGCTGCGCACTGCGGTCAACATCTTCAGCGACTCCTGCGGCGCGGTGATCATCGCCCGCAGCGAAGGCGAAACCACGGCGATCGATCGATGAGGGCAGCGCTGTCCCCGCGCGCAGTGATGGCTCGACTGCCGCTGCTGGCCCTGCTGTGTGTATTGGCACTGCCGGTGCGCGCCGACCCGCTGGCGCAGACCAGCCAGCTGCTGGAGTGGACCGGCGCGCTGGCACTGCTGGAGCAGGCGCGGCCGCTGGCGCTGCTGGTGTTGAAGGATGAGCAGGCGCGGCTCGCGCGGACACCATCGCAATCACTGTCGCCGCAGCGCCAGCGCGAACTGCTGCAGCGGTTCGAGGCCCGTTCGCTGCAGCAGGCGCTGATTGCACGCATTGCCACGCAACTGCCGGCGGAGACACTCGCGCAGGCGCAGACGGCGCTGCAACAACCGCTGGCGAAGCGGGTGCGCTTCTTCGAGCGCGCGCTGACGCAACCGCAGGTCGAACAGGAGTGGCAGCAGTGGCGCGAGCAGACGCCGCCCGCTGCCGCCGCGCGACTGCAACAGCTGCGCGCCATCGATGCCGCCGCGCGCGACAGTCAGCTGACCGCGCAACTGCAGACCTCGATTGAACGCGCCGTGCAACGTCAGTTCGGTATCGCCGACGACACGCTGCAAGCCGAAGCGACCGGCGAGCGCATGCAGCATCTGCAGCCGTTCACCGAACAGTATCTGCTCTACGCCTACCGCTACCTGCGCGACGACGAACTGCGGCAATACGAACAACTGCTGCAGGATCCGGCGCTGCAGCAGTTGTTCGATCAGATTGATGCGGGTGTCGCAGAAGTCATCGCCAACGCGGCGAATTGAATCCCCTCTCCCTTGAGGGAGAGGGTCAGGGAGAGGGCGAAAAAGTTACGCAGCGAGATTGGCGGCGATGCCGTCGATCTCGGCGCTGGCTTCGACCACCTGTTGAATCGCCGCCATGGCGGCGGCCGGATCGAGATTGAGTCGTTCGTACATCGCTTCGGGAATCGGCTCCGGCGGCGTGCCGCCGATGCCGTGCAGCCGCAGCAGCCGCACCGCGATGTGGATCAGGTTGGCGTAGCGGTGACCGGGGCCGTCGTAGCCCGCCTCGCTCTGGTGGCGAATGGCCTGCACCACCTCCTCCGGCAGTCCCCACAGTTTCAGCAGCCACGCCGCCATCTGGTCGCGGTCGACGCCGAGCAGGAAGCGCTCGATCACCGTGTAGTTCAGGTGCGGGTTGGCCTCCTGATAACGGCAGTAGCCGGCGAAGTGCGGCGGGAAGATCTCCGCCTGCATCAGGAAACCGAAGTTGTGCATCAGGCCGGCCAGATAGGCGAGGCCGATGGTCGGGCGCTGCCGCGACGGGATACAACCCACCAGCGACTCCACCGCCGTCGCCACGTAGATCGCCTGCTTCCAGTACGGCGTGAAACCACGCGGCGCATCCTTCGGCAGGTTCAGGGTTTTGCCGAGCGCGAGACCGAGCGACAGGTTCAACACCAGATCGAAACCGAGCACGCGCACGATGGCGTCGTGCACCGACTGGATCTTGCCGGGTGCGGCGTAATAGGGCGACGCGGCCCAGCTGACGACTTGCGCCGCCAGCGCCGGATCGAGTTCGACGATGTTGGCCAGGTCGCGGATGTCGGCATAGGGATCGACGCGCAGTTTCAGGATGCGCTGCGCGGTGTCGGGCAGCGGCGGCAGTTCCAGCGTCTCTTCGAGGCGCTGGCGCACGCGCAGCTGGGTGAAGCTGGCGACGGCGCGGGTGATGTCGACGACATCGTCGACCTCGGCCAGTTCGGGCCGCTGGAACTCGGCCACCGGGCGCGTGAACTCGGCGACGGTGGCGCTGGAGAGCGCACGGCGGAACTGTTCGGCGCTGAGCTGCACCAGCTGCTGTTCGTCGCCGCTGCTGACCGCCAGTGCCGAGCGCTCCAGCAAGCGGCTGTCGACGATCGACGGCACGCCAAGCGCCGCCGGCACCGCCGGCAATTGGCGCAGGCGGTGCTGGGCGCACAGCTTCGCCATCTCGGCCGGCGCCACCGCGCGCCAGTCGCGGCCGGTCAGCTGGTTCAGCGCGTTCAGGTCGAGCAGCGAGTCGCCGGCGTGGATCACCTGCAGCCGTTCGCCGTTGCCATCGCACAGCAGCGAGCTGAGCACCTTGCCGCCCGGCTGCGGTTCGGCGGCGCCGGGTACGAGGTCGAGCACCTGATAGTCGATGTTCTGGTTGCGCAGGATCTGGTCGACAACGGCGGGGATGGTCATCACTGCTCTCTTGAATCAGGTGCCGGGCTGGGGTCGCGGCGGGTACCGATCGCGTCGTCATGGAGACCATCGCGGCGGCCATCGGTGGGCGGAAGTGACAACAAATATAGAAGGCTGGGCAGCGTCGGCCAGTGCGGCCCCGCGCCGTGGCCCGATGCTCGCCGCAAATGCGAACTGCGTCAGGCTTTTACGATTTATTGTCCGGCTGACGATTTTGACGATTCGTCAGACGCGGTCGGCTAGACGCGGTCGGCTAGACGCGGGCGAAGCGTTCGCGGTCGGGCAGCCAGCGCGCGATCAGCGCGTCGCGCGTGCGGCGCTGCGACGCCGACTGGAACAGCGTCGCCGCCTCGCGCACCGCTGGCAGCAAGTCGGCGTCGCGCTGCAGGTCGGCGATGCGCAGCGTCAGCAGCCCGGTCTGACGCGTGCCGAGCACCTCGCCGGGGCCGCGCAGCTCCAGATCCTTCTCGGCGATGACGAAGCCGTCGTTCGAATCGCGCAGCACCTGCAGCCGGGCGCGGCCGTTGCGCGACAGCGGCGTCTGGTACAGCAGCACGCAGAAGCTCTCGGTGGAGCCGCGCCCGACCCGGCCGCGCAGCTGGTGCAGTTGCGCCAAGCCAAGCCGCTCCGGATTCTCGATCACCATCAGGCTGGCGTTGGGCACGTCGACGCCGACCTCGATCACCGTCGTCGCCACCAGCAGTTGCAGCTCGCCGGCCTTGAACGCCGCCATCGTCGCCGCCTTGTCGGCCGGCTTCATGCGGCCGTGCAGCAATCCGACCTTCACCCCCGGCAGCGCCGCCGTCAGATCCTGCCAGGTCGCCTCGGCCGCCTGCGCCTCCAGCTGCTCGTTCTCCTCGATCAGCGTGCAGACCCAGTAGGCCTGCCGCCCCTGCGCGCAGCTGGTGCGGATGCGCTCGACGATCTCGATGCGGCGCTCGCTGCCGACCACCAGCGTCTGTACCGGCTGCCGGCCCGGTGGCAGCTCGTCGATGATCGAGGTATCGAGATCGGCGTAGGCGCTCATCGCCAGCGTTCGCGGAATCGGTGTCGCCGTCATGATCAGCTGATGCGGCATGCCTCCTTTTTGCTGCAGGGCGAGACGCTGATGCACGCCGAAGCGGTGCTGCTCGTCGATGATGGCGAGCCCGAGCCGGGCGAATTCGACATCGTCCTGAAACAGCGCGTGGGTGCCGACGACGACCTGCGCCGAACCGTCGGCAATCGCCGCCAGCTGCACCGTGCGTGCCTTGCCTTTCACCTTCCCCGACAACCAGCCGACCTGAATGCCGAGCGGCGCCAGCCACTGCGAGAAGTTGTGACGATGTTGCTCGGCCAGCAGCTCGGTCGGCGCCATCAACGCCACCTGATAGCCGCTCGACACCGCGCGCAGTGCCGCCAGCGCGGCAACCACGGTCTTGCCGGAACCGACATCGCCCTGCACCAGCCGCAGCATCGGCTTCGGCTGTTTCAGATCGGCCGCCACCTCGGCGGCGACGCGCTGCTGCGCGCCGGTCAGCGTGAACGGCAATTGGTCGAGGAAGCGGCGAATCAGCCCGTTCGGGCCGGTCAGTGCCGGTGCGCCGTGCTGCTGTACCTGCTCGCGCAGCTTCTGCATCGACAGCTGCTGCGCCAACAACTCTTCAAAGGCGAGACGACGCTGATAGGGGTGGATACCGTCGATCAGTTTCGCTTGAGGCGCATCGGGCGGTGGCAGGTGCAGGTAGCGCAGCGCGGCGTCGAGCTGAATGGCGCCGCCCGGTCGCAATGCCGGCGGCAACCGCGCGAGATGGTCGATCAGGTTGTCGGGCGTCAGCTGCAACAGTGCCTGCCCGCACAACTTGCGCCAGCTCGCCTGCTGCAACCCTTCACTGCTGGGATACACAGGCGTCAGCGTCTCGGCCACCGGCGCCGGCGCTTCACCCTCGAGGATGCGGTATTCGGGGTGGTAGAACTCGAGACCGGCAGCGCCACGTCGCGCCTCACCAAAGATGCGCAGCAGCGTGCCGGCGGTCAGCTGCTGCTGTTGCGCGGCGCTGAAATGGAAGAAGCGCAGCGTGGTGGCGCCGCTGCCATCCTGCACCCGCACGACAAGACTGCGGCGGCGGCCGAAGACGATATCGGCGAGCCGTACCTCGGCTTCGATGACCGCATCCTGCCCCGGCTGCAGCGCGCCGATCGGCGTGATGCGGGTGCGGTCGAGGTAGCGCAGCGGCAGGTGGAACAGCAGGTCCTGCACGCAGCGGATGCCGAGCGCGGCGAGCCGGCCAGCCAGCTGCGGACCGACGCCGCGCAGCTCGGTGACCGCTACGCGGTCGAGCGTGCGCGGATCGTTCGCGGTGCTCAACGGGGATGGATCAGGCAGCCTGGGCGATCGCCAGCGGACACTGCCGGATCGCCTGGCTGACGACGTCGATCGCCTTGTGACGCGGGTAGCTGGCGCGCCACGCCAGCGCCACGGTGCGGACCGGCTGCGGCTCGACGAACGGTCGCGCCACCAGCGCGCCATCGCCATAGGGCGCGATCTGCGCTGCCGACAGCGGCAGCACGGTGATGCCGAGGCCGGAGGCGACCATGTGCTTCAGCGTCTCCAGCGAATAGCCCTCGATCACCGACTGCCCCTGCGCGTCGTGCTGGCTGACCGACTTCTTCAGCCCCGGGCAGGCAGCCAGCACCTGGTCGCGGAAGCAGTGGCCCTCGCCGAGCAGCATCACCGTCTCCCGCTCCAGCATCTTCGGCGTGATCGCGTCGCGCTTCGCCAGCGGGTGGCTGGCCGGCATGACGACGACGAACGGCTCCTCGTACAGCACCTGCGTCACCACGTCGGGCTCGTTGAACGGCAGCGCGACGACGATGGCGTCGAGCTCGCCGGAGCGCAGCTTCTCGCGCAGCACGGCGGTGTAGCTCTCCTCGATGTAGAGCGGCATCTGCGGCGCCAGCCGCTGCAGTCCCGGCACGAAACAGGGAAACAGGTAGGGGCCGACGGTGAAGATGGCGCCGACCGACAGCCGGCTGCCGAGCGGATCGCGACCGACCTCGGCCAGCTCCTTGATCCGGTGCGCCTGCTCCAGCACAGTCTGCGCCTGCGCCACGATCTGCTGCCCGGTCGGCGTGGTCCGCACCTGGTTGCGGGTGCGTTCGAACAGCGCGACGTTGAGTTCGTCCTCCAGCTTCTTGATCGCGATCGACAGCGTCGGCTGGCTGACATGGCAGCGCTCGGCCGCCTTGCCGAAATGGCCGGTCTGGTGCAGCGCGACGATGTAGCGCAGTTCGGTCAGGGTCATGCGACGCCTCCGGGAATTCTCTGTTGATGGAGCCAGCCAATCATTAAGTTTGGCTATTCAATTGTCGATGCTGTTTATCAGACTCAATGAGGTGAATCAATGTCCGCGCCGTTATCGCAACCCTCGCTGCTCATCGTCGGCTGCGGCGATCTCGGCGGCGGCGTCGCCGGGATCGCGATCGCGCGCGGCTGGCGCGTCTGGGGCATGCGCCGCAGTGGCGCGGTACCCGCTGGTGTCGAACATATCGCCGCCGATGTCACCGACCCGGCCACGCTGGCGCCATTGGCGGCACTGCGCCCCGACCTCGTGCTGGTGGTGCTGACACCAGGCGGCTTCTCGGATGAGCACTACCTTCGCACCTACGTCGATGGCTTGCGCAACCTGCTGCAGGTGATCGACCGCCCGGCGTTGCGCCATCTGCTGTGGGTCTCCAGCACCGGCGTCTATCACCAGGATGACGGCAGTGTCGTAGACGAACTGGCCCCCACTGCGCCGACCAGCTTCTCCGGTCGCCGCCTGCTGGAAGCCGAACAGCTGCTGGATGAGAGCGGCATCGCCTACAGCTGCATCCGCTTCGGCGGTATCTACGGCCCCGGTCGCGACCGCCTGCTGCGCCAACTGCGCGACGGCCGTTGCACCCGCGCCGAGCCGGTCCGCCACAGCAACCGTATCCACCGCGACGACTGCGTCGGCGCGCTCGACTTCCTGCTGCAGCGCGCGGCGGCCGGTCGCGCGCTCGATCCGTTCTATGTCGGCGTCGACACCGAGCCGGCGCCGATCGCGCAGGTCGAGCGGTGGTTCGCCGCTTATCTCGGCATCGACTACGACGCGTTGACCGCCGGCGACGGCGAACTGCGCGGCGGCAACCGCCGCTGTTGCAGCGCGCGGCTGCAGGCGCTCGGCTACCGCTTTCGCTACCCGACCTATCGCGAGGGATTACAAACATTGGTTTGATCTTCCACGCTTGCCGGCATCACGGGGCACGCGAATAATGGCCCGGCTTCTCCCGTTCAGTCATGCACGACCCGCCTCTCCCAATAACGCACGAAAGGAATGTCGCCGATGCGATCGCTCTCCCGCCTGTTCGCCCCGCTGCTGTTAGGCGCAGCGCTGTTCGCCAACGCTCCGCTGTTCGCCGCCGACGCGGCCCAAACCCGCAGCTTCGACCAGATCGTCGCCGCCAAGACCCTGCGCGTCGGCGTCAACCTGCTGGTGCCGTACGCCATGCAGGGCAAGGAGGGCAAGCTGGTCGGCTCCGAGATCGACATCGCGCAGCGCGTGGCGAAAGACATGGGCGTCAGCGCCGAATTCAAGCTCTACGATCAGGAGCAACTGATTCCGGCGCTGCAGAAAGGCGAGATCGACATCATCGTCGCCGGCCTGTCGATCACCCCGGCGCGCGCGCTGCAGGTCTGGTTCTCGCAGCCCTACGCCAGCTCCGGCATCGGCATCGCCACCAACACCTCGCTGACCAGCGAGTTCAACAGCCTCGACGATCTCGACAGCGACAAGGTGGCGATCGGCGTCATCGGCGGCACCGTCTCCGAGCAGCTGGCGCGCGAAATGTTCGAGAAGGCCAGCATCAAGACCTTCAGCGAAGAGAAGCAGGTGGAAGAGGCGCTGGTGAAAGGGCTGGTGCACGCCTACGTCCGCTCTGAGCCAGCACCGCGCTTCCTGGCGCTGCGCAACCCGAAAACGGTCGACGTGCCGATCAGCAAGCCGCTGCTGGAAACGCGCGAGGCGTTCGCGGTGCGTCGCGGCGATGCCGGCTTCGTCAACTTCCTGAACGCCTGGATCGAGGCGCGCAGCGCCGACATCTGGCTCGCCAGCACGCACCAGTACTGGTTCGAGGGGCTGAGCTGGCAGGACCGGGTGGCGCCATGATGGCGCTGACGATGGCGACGCCTGCGCCATCGCAGGCGTCGCGCGCCGTGCTGATTGCGATGGCGCTGCTGCTGGCGGCAGCGGCCATGGCGCAGGGCGCGGCTTCGACCCGAGAAACCGAGCTGCTCAGCGAAAAGGAGTATCCGCTGCAGCTGGAAGAGGTGGTGGTGCGCGCGCAGAAACCGCAGTGGCGCGAAAAGGAGGCGCCGCCGGACTGGAACCGGGGCAAGTTCGATCTCGACGCCACCCCCAAGCCGTCGCGCCTGCAGCTCGCGCCGACATACAGCCGCGACGAGCGCGACGACTACGACCAGGTGCGCGACCGCATGAACGCCAAACCCGAAATCAAACTGTTCGAGTTCAAGTTCTGAGCCACCGGCCCGCGCTCTAACTCTCTCCCTCTCCCTAACCCTCTCCCTGAAGGGAGAGGGGAATATCGCTGCCGCCTTCAGAGTGGAATCTGTCCCGGGAGAGGGTCGGGGAGAGGGCTGCTTACAGCGCCAGAATCACTTCCACTTCGATCTGCGCACCGCGCGGCAATGCCGCCACCTGCACGCAGGCGCGCGCCGGATAGGGTTCGCGGAAGTATTGCTTCATCACCTCGTTGACGCGGGCGAAGTCGCCGAGATCGGTCAGCGAAATGTTCACCTTCACCGCATCGTCGAGGCCGCCGCCGGCCGCTTTCGCCACCGCGGCGAGATTGTCGAACACGCGCGCCGCCTGCGCCTCGATGTCGCCCTCGACCATCTGCATCGTGTTCGGGTCGAGCGGAATCTGTCCCGACAGATAGACCGTATTGCCAACCCTGACCGCCTGCGAATAGGGGCCGATGGCGGCGGGTGCGTCCGGGGTGGCGATGATGGTGCGCGTGCTCACGAAACTAACTCTCCTCATGTTGGTGCTGAACAAGCCTCATCGTTATCCCTGAGGCTCTACGTCATTCTGCGCGTAGCGTAGCGAAGTCGCAGAATCCATCCGATCGCGTGCGGTCACCATGGATTCCGCGACTACGCGCGGAATGACGAAGACCAGATGCTGAATTTTCCTAATGCCTGATGCGCACAACCTTGGTAACACCCTTGACGGTGCGAATGCGCTTCATCACCTGCGCCAGATGCACGCGGTTGCGCAGGCCAACCAGCAGATGCACGGTCGACAGGCGTGGATCGTCCTCGTCGACGCTGATCTTCTTGATGCTGGCATCGGCGCCGGTGATCTTGGTGGCGATCACGGCGATGACGCCTCGACTCTTCTCCAGCAGCACCTTGATCGTCACCGAGAACTCGCCGCCGATATCGTCGGCCCAGCGCAGCGGCACCAGCCGCTCGGGTTTTTCGCGCATCTCGGCGACGTTGTGGCAGTTGGCGGTGTGCACCACCATGCCGCGCTCGGCGCTGATCAGCCCCATGATCGGGTCGCCCGGAATCGGGTGGCAGCACTTGGCGAAGTTGAGCAGGAAGCCCTCGGTGCCGTGGATCACCAGCGCGTCGTCGGGCTGGGCGCGGCTCCCTTCCAGCTCGGCCGGCTCGCTCATCAGCTGGCGCGCGGCGATGAAGGCGACGCGGTTGCCGAGGCCGATCTGTTCGAGCACCCGCTCGAACTGGTCGACGCCGGCATCGCTCAACAGTCGCTGTTTCTGCTCGTCGGTCAGCTTGTCGACCGAGGTATTGAAATTGACCAGCGCCTTGTCGAGCAGCCGCAGCCCGAGCTGCACGGCGTCGGCGAGCCGGCGGTGTTTGAGGAAGTGGCGGATCGCGGTGCGCGCGCGCGCGGTGACGACGAAGTTGAGCCAGGCCGGATTCGGCTGCGCGCCGGGCGCGGTGATCACTTCGACGGTCTGGCCGCTCTGCAGCACTTCGGACAGCGGCGCCAACCGGCGGTTGATGCGACAGGCGACGCAGCTGTTGCCGACATCGGAGTGCACGGCGTAGGCGAAATCGAGCGGCGTCGCCCCCTGCGGCAGCTCCTTGATGTCGCCCTTCGGCGTGA
>CAZWXW010000013.1:0-58264 GCA_964638025.1 uncultured Verrucomicrobiaceae bacterium | reverse complement strand
GGTGACGCCATCCATGCGCGGCATCTCGACATCGAGCACGATGACGTCGGGCCACGCCTTCTGCATTTTTTCCAGCGCGAAGATCGGATCGGAAGCGGTTCCCATCACGTGGATGGCCGGGTCATTCTCCAGCAGCTGTGTCAGTACCTGCCGCACCACCGCCGAATCGTCGACCACCAGCACATTTATTTTTTTCATCTCGGCTCCCGCGCCACGCGGCACATTCACTCTTTATCCGCGCCATGCGGCGCATTCGTCTGTTTCCGCGCTATTCCTCCCCTCTCCTTTCAGGGAGAGGGGCCGGGGGAGAGGGCCATTTCCGCGCACCCCTCCCTCTCCCTAACCCTCTCCCTGAAGGGAGAGGGGACTTGATTGGTGGCGCACCTCAGGGCTTGTGGTAGATCGACGGAGTGACCAGCTGCAAACCGTCGCTGACGCCGTTCAGGCTCTCCGAATGACTGACCAGGAAATAGCCGCCACTGCGCAGCGTCGCCGCAACACGGCGCACAACCTGGCGTTTTGTCTCCTGGTCGAAATAGATCATCACGTTGCGCAGAAAGATCACATCGAACTGGCCGAGCTCCGGCAGCGGCGCGTTCAGGTTGATCTGGCGAAACTGCGCTTTCTTGCGCAAGGCGTTGTCGACCAGGATGGTGCCGGCCTGCTTGCCGACCCCCTTCAGGCAGAAGCGGCGCAGATACTCCGGCGGTATCTCGTCGATGCGCTCCATCGGATAGTGGCCGGCGCGCGCGCGCTCCAGCACGCGCGCGCTGATGTCGGAGCCGATCAGCTCCCACGGCCGCTCGCCGAGACGGTCGGCCAGCACCATGGCGATGCTGTAGAGCTCTTCGCCGCTGGAACAGGCGCCGCTCCAGATTCGCACCGGACGGTTGGCCGGCAGCGCCGGCAACACCGTGTCGCGCAGAAACTGGAAATGTTTCGGCTCGCGGAAGAAGAAGGTTTCGTTGGTGGTCAGCAGGTCGATGGCGACCTGCAGCTCGGCACTGTTGCCGGGGCGATTCAGCAACTCGAAGTAATCGCCGTAACTGTTGAGCTCGTAGTGCTGGAGGCGTCGCGCCAGCCGGCCGCTGACCAGCACCATCTTGGCCTCGGTCATGCTGATGCCGGCGATGCGGTAGATCAGCTCCTGAAAGCGGGTGAACTCCTTCCGCGTCAGCACCGCCTGGCTCATGGCTTACTCCGCCGCGGCGGGAGCTTCCGGGTTCCCCTCCTCGATTTCGGCCAGCAGCGCCATCTCCTCGATCGACAACACCCGACCCACCTCCAGGATGATGACGAAGCGATCTGACAGCTGCACCATGCCGCGAATGAAATCGGCGCGAATGCCGGCACCGAATGCCGGCGCCGGCTGGATCGCGTCGACCGCCACATCGATCACCTCGCTGACCGCATCGACGACGACGCCGAGCACCTGCAGCTCGCCATCATCCTCGCCGCTCGGCACCTCGATGATGACGATGCAGGCGCGATGGCCGGTGGCGCTGCGGCCGCGACCGAAGCGCGCGGCGAGATCGATCACCGGCACCACCGCGCCGCGCAGGTTCAGCACGCCGCGGATGAATTCCGGCATCAGTGGCACTTCGGTCAGCACACCGAATTCGATGATCTCGCGAATCGCGCGGATGTCGATCGCGAACGGCTCGCCGCCGAGCTGGAACGTCAGCAGTTGCTGCGGCGGCTGCTCGCCGGCCGAAGAGTGGCGCGCTGCGCCGATCATATCGCTGGCCATGGGACTGCTCCTTGAACTGCTCCGCTCATCGACACCGCACTCAGAAACGGACGAATTCGCGTTCATCGACACCGGACTCGGTGCTCGCCGCGCGCTTGTCGGCCGCGCGCGGCTTGTCGCCCGGGCGCGCCTCGTCGCCTGGCTCCGTCGCTTCGGCATCGTCGGCGCCGGTGCGGAAGAACTCCATCAGTTTCTGCAGCTGCTCGGCCTGGCCGGTCAGCTGCTCGGAGGTCGCCGCCAGCTCTTCGGAGGCCGACGCGTTCTGCTGCGTCAGCTGGTTGAGCTGATTCATCGCCGTGTTGACCTGGGCGACACCGCTCGACTGCTCTTCGGAAGCGGCGGCGATCTCCTGCACCAGATCGGAGGTCTTGTTGATCGACGGCACGATCTCGTCGAGCAGCTTGCCGGCGCGCTCGGCCAGCGTGACGCTGGAGCCGGCCACATCGCCGATCTCCTTCGCCGCCACCTGCGAACGTTCGGCCAGCTTGCGCACTTCGGCGGCAACGACGGCGAAACCCTTGCCGTGGTCGCCGGCGCGCGCCGCTTCGATCGCCGCGTTCAGCGCCAGCAGGTTGGTCTGGTAGGCGATGTCGTCGATGATGCCGATCTTGGCGGCGATCGCTTTCATTGCACCGACCATCTCTTTCACCGCGCCGCCACCCTCGACCGCCTCTTTCGACGCCTTGGTCGCCATGCCGTCGGTGACCTTGGCGTTCTCGGCGTTCTGACCGATCGAGGCCGTCATCTGTTCGATCGACGCGCTGGTTTCTTCAACACTGGCGGCCTGCTCGGAGCTGGCCTGCGACAGCGACTGCGCGGTGGCATTGACCTGGTCGGAAGCGCTGGAAAGGTTATCGGCGGAGCTGCGCACATCGCCGATGATCTGCGACAGCCTGGCCACCATCTCGCTCATCGCGGTCAGCAGCTGGCCGGCCTCGTCGCGCGACTTCGATTCGATCTTGACGGTCAGATCGCCGTTCGACAGCGCCTGCGCGGCGCTGACGGCAATACCGAGCGGACGGGT
Organism: uncultured Verrucomicrobiaceae bacterium; assembly: GCA_964638025.1. Classification (GTDB taxonomy): domain Bacteria; phylum Pseudomonadota; class Gammaproteobacteria; order Pseudomonadales; family CAMLJR01; genus CAMLJR01. The sequence continues at coordinate 55,490 of CAZWXW010000013.1, read as the reverse complement.
CACGCTGCGGGTCACCAGCCAGGCAACCAGAATCGCCAGCAGCACGCTGACTGCGGCGAGGATCGACACCAGCAGGCGGGTCGACTCGAACATCGCCGTCGCCTCTTCGCCGGCTTCGATCACCGCATCGCTCTGGAAGTCGATCAGGTCGGATACCGACGCGATATAACTGTCCTGCAGCCCGACCAACTCCTCGTGCATCAGCTCGGTGGCAGCGTCGATCTTGTTGGCTTCGATCAGCGCCATCACTTCCTTGCGCTGTTCCGAATAGGCGACTCGCGCCTCGCCGACGCTGTTGAACATCAGCTCTTCATCTTCATTGGTGATCATCGACTTGTAGGTGCCGAGCTGCTCGCTGACCTCCGCGCTGTTGGGCGCCATTTTTTCGATCAGCTCTTTGCGCTCGTCGACCGAGTCAACCAGCATCGCGTCGCGCATCAGCAGCGCGTTGGTCTCGACCAGATAAATAACGCGGTTGGCTGCCACCGTCTTCGGGAACTGGTCGGCCACCACGATCTGCAGCTTGTTGTTCAGCTCGTTCATGCGCAGCGCAGAGACGCCCAGCGTTCCCATCATCAGCAGCACGACGAGCGCGAAGCCCGCCCCGAGTCTGACGCCGATCTTCATGTTCTTGAACATAGCCTGCTTACCTCCGCCGCGGTCGCGGCATGAACAATCCCAAAACTCAAAACCATCCGGCCACTGTTTTCATCCAGCACACCGCGACTTGCCGTCAGTACCGTTAGTGCGCGGCCACCGTGGCTTTTGGCTCGCGCTGCAACACCTGTGAAATCACACCCTGAACATCGAGAATCAGCGCCACTTCGCCGCTGCCGAGAATGGTCGAGCCACCGAGGCCGCGGATATGACTGAAAATCTTGCCGAGCGGTTTGATGACGGTCTGGAACTCGCCCATCAGCTCGTCGACCACCAGCCCCGCCCTGCTGCCGGCATACTGGATCACCACGATGTTCTCGCGCTCACCGCGCTCGCCGCCGAGTTCGAACAGATCGCGCAGCCGCACATAGGGCAGCACTTCGCCGCGCAGATTGATGTAGCTGCTGTCGTCGCTGCCGTCCTGGCTGCTGCTGTCCATCTCGATGCACTCGACCACCGCGTCGAGCGGAATGACGAAGGTCGAACTGTTAACGCCGATCAGGAAGCCGTCGATGATCGCCAGCGTCAGCGGCAGACGGATGCGCGTCACCGAACCGCGACCCGGCACGCTGTCGATGTCGATGCTGCCGCGCAGCGCTTCGATGTTCTTCTTGACCACATCCATGCCGACGCCACGACCCGACAGGTTGGTCACCTGATCGGCGGTGGAAAAACCGGCGGCGAAAATCAGCTTGTAGATCTCGGCATCGCTGAGCTGCTGGGTCGGCGCCACCAGCCCTTTCTCGATCGCTTTTTCAAGAATCCGGTCGCGGTTGAGACCGCCGCCGTCGTCGCCGACTTCGATCACGATCGAGCCGGAGTCGTGGTAGGCGTTGAGGCGAATGGTGCCGTGCGCCGGCTTGCCACGCTCGCGGCGCAGCGCCACATCCTTCTCGATGCCGTGATCCATCGAGTTGCGTATCAGGTGCATCAGCGGGTCGCCGATCTTCTCGACCACGGTCTTGTCCAGCTCGGTATCGGCGCCGGAGATTTCGAGATTGATCTCCTTGCCCAGCTCCTTGCTGACATCGCGCACGACGCGCTGGAAGCGGCTGAAGGTTTCGCCGATCGCCACCATCCGCAGCGACAGCGCGCTGTCGCGCACCTGCTCGATGAACTCGCCGATGGCAGCGGTCGACTCCATCATTTCGGCGACACCGGTGCGCTGCGCCAGCACGACGGCACCGGCGCCGGCGATGACCAGCTCGCCGACCAGATTGATCAGCTGGTCGAGCTTGTCGGCATCGACCCGCACGAAGCTCTGCTGCTTGCTCTTGGCGCTCTTGACCTGCTGCTGTTTCTGCAGCGCCGCCTCGACCACCGCCGGCTGCACCGAACCGGACTCGACCAGAATCTGGCCGATCGGCTCCGGCTCCACGGCACCGCTCTGCGCGGTGAGGCCATCATTCAACTCTTGCTCGGTCAGCGTGCCGCACTTGACCAGCATCTCGCCGAGCTTCATCTCCTCGCCGGGCATGGCGCGAATCAGTTCGATATAGGCATTGATCAGCGAGCGCGGCGGCAGGATGTGGATCTGTGCATCCTCGCGCACGAATTCGAACACGCCTTCGATCGCCGCCTTGTCGGCTTCGCTGCGAAACGCGATCTCGAAACCGAGATAGCAGCTCTCCGGGTCCATGTCGGCAGCGGCTGGCATGCCGTCGGCAATCGTGGTGATGGCAACGATGTCGCCGAGCGTTTTCAGGTAGCGCAGGAACGACGTTGGGTCCATGCCGTTGCGCAACACATCCACGCCAAAACGCAGCGAGATGTGCCAGTTGTCGGAGACCGCCAGCGGGCCACCGCTGGAGCTGACAACCGGTGCAGCAGTCGTCGCCACGGCTTGCGTCTGCGCGGGTGATTGCACGGGAGGCTGGCCGAGATAGACGTTGAGGCGATCGATCAGCGCGGCGCTCTTGCTCGCCAACGCAGCTTCGTCGCCACCGCCGCTGGCCACCAGCTCCACCAGCGCGGAGATCTGGTCGCAGCTGTCGAGGAACAGCGACGACAGATCACCGTCGATGGTCAGTTCGCCGCCGCGCACCTTGTCGAGCACGCTTTCGACGACATGGGTGAACGACACCACCAGGTCGAGACCAAACAGGCCGGCCGATCCTTTGATGGTGTGCGCGGCGCGAAAGATGGCGTTGACGGTGTCGTTGTCGGCCGGCTCGTGTTCGAGGCGCAGCAGCGCCGCTTCCATGTCCGTCAGCAGTTCGCGGCTTTCGACGAAGAAGGTCTGCAGTGCACTGTCGAGGTTCATTTGTTCGTCACCCCGTTCAGGAATTGGTGCCGGCCAGCACGATCGGATCGCCGAAGGCGGCACCGAGATCGCACAGGTCGAAGCAGTCGATCACCGCGCTGCTGTGGCCGGTGAAGCTGAGATCGATGCCGGTGATGCGCGCTTCGCGCTTGGCCAGCAGCAGCAGTTGCAAACCGGCCGAGTCGATCTCGGTGACCTGCGACAGATCGAACTCGGTGGCCGGCGCCTGCAGCGCCGCCAGCAGTTTCGGTTTGCTGTCGGCGGCCGTGTAGATGGTCAGCTCACCCTCGATGGCGAGCCGCGACGGCGCTTCGGGAGTAGCGGTTGCTGATTTGCGGCGAGCCATGGGGTGGAAACCAAAGGTGAGTGGCGCGGTGAAGGGGCGGATAACGCAGTCGATCAGGGCAGGATCAGTTTCGATACGGCCTGCAGCATCTGTTCGGGCTTGAACGGCTTGACCACCCACGCCTTGGCGCCGGCAGCCTGCCCTTCGGCCTTCTTCGACTCCTGGCTCTCGGTGGTCAGCATGATGATCGGCGTGAACTTGTAGGCCGCCATCTGCTTGATCTCCTTCACCATGGTGATGCCATCCATGTTCGGCATGTTGACGTCGCTGATGATCAGGTGAACTTTCTGACCGGTCAGCTTGCTCAGCGCGTCCTTGCCGTCACAGCCTTCGATGACGTCGTAACCGGCGCCTTTCAGTGCGATCGCCACCACCTGCCGCAACGACGCCGAGTCATCGACGACCAGAATTGTCTTTGCCATTTACCGCTCCTTTCAAAACGTTCAGGGCTCCCCGCGAAGCCCGCTGATACCAAATCCCCTCTCCCTTCAGGGAGAGGGCCGTTCTTGTGCTGCAACTCCCTCTCCCCCGGCCCCTCTCCCTGAAGGGAGAGGGGGTTGAATAGTGCTCAGAAGAAAGTGATCTCGTCACCGCCGCCCGAGGCGCTGCCGTGACTGCCGCGCTCTTCGCTCATGGCGTAGGTGCGCTCCAGATCTTCGAGCAGCTGCTCGGTGCGCAGACGCTGCAGCGCGCCGCCGCCGTGGAAATTGCCGATGCTGTCTTTCAGGTAGTCGGGCAGCACGGCGATGTTGTCGCGCACGTGGCTGAGAATCTGGTTGACGCGATCCTGGAACTGCAGCTGGACGATGGCGTCAGCCACCTCGTCCTTGATGCCGGCGCTCTGGCTGCGCAGGATGCTGCTCGATTCGACCAGCCCCTCGGTGACCGCCTTGAAGTCGCGCAGCACGCTGTCGATCGCCTGTTCCGACCGCACCACCGACTGCGATTCATTGACGCGGGTCTGATCGGCCGCGCGCACCGCGCCACTGATGGCCGAGCTGATGGTCTCGACCTTGGCACTGATGCGGGTACCGGTCTCCTTAGAGAGGTTGGAGAGCTTGCGCACTTCGTCGGCGACCACGGCAAAACCGCGGCCCACTTCGCCGGCGCGCGCCGCTTCGATCGCGGCGTTCAGCGCCAGCAGGTTGGTCTGGTCGGCGATGCCGGCGACATCGACCGCCATCTGTTTCAGCTCGCCGATGAAGTCGAGCAGGCCGGTCACCTCGGCCAGCATCGACTGCTTGTTCTGCATCGCCAGCTTCAGCGAGCTGACCACTTCATTCAGTTGCGTCTCGCACTTGGAAAAGACCGACACCAGCCCCTGCCCGCCCTCGACCCCCTCGGCGGCGACGGCCGATGCCGACACCGCCCCCTCGAGGCGCTCGACGATGCCGGCGAAGCGGGCGGTCAGGCCGACCACCGCCTCCTCCATCTGGGTCCGGCTCAGCTCGATCTGGCGCACCCAGACCGGCAGCACATCGGCGTTCAGGGCCTCGACACCGGTCAGGAACTCGGCCGTCTCGCGGCGGCTGGCACGCTCCGCCTCGGCGCGCTGCGCGGCCAGCTGGCGGGCGATCTCGTCGTCGGCGGTGCGTCGCACCACGACGGCGCAGCCGGCGCCAACGGCCAGCGTGACGACGATCAGGGCAATGGCGGCACCGGCCGAGGCGCCGACGAACCAGATGGCGACGGCGACGACCAGAGCGGGGATCAGCGGCAGGATCCAGAGCGTGCGGAGGTTCATCAGTTGTTATTCCCGGCTAGACCACAGAGCTGCAGCGACTGCTCGCCGACACCCTGCAGGGCACCGCCACCCGCGGTGCGTAAGGATGAGTCGATAGCGCTCCCAGCAATGGAACCGCGGGCGTCCGGCCGCGCACCGCCTCAATCTAGTTCAATACCTCAACCTTTCAAGGCGAGATTCGGCCGGACGCGCCCGGCAGAGCCCGTCGGCAGATGCCGGGCGCGATCGGCTTTTGAAACGGAAACAACCGTTTACCCGGGTGCCGGCCGCATCCTCGAAGGCTTTCGGCGAAGGTGAAGGGTGCAACAACAATAAATCGCCGGGAGCGATTTCTGGCGCCACGTCAGTGGCGATCCCGCAGGGGTGACCGCCATGGACGGTGGCCACAAAAAAAGCCCGCCGAATGGCGGGCTTTCTCGATCTGCCGCCGGCACAGGCCGGCGGACAGGTACGGCACTCAGCAGCTGTACTTAACAGGAGTAGTACATCGCGAACTCGACCGGGTGAGTGGTCATGTTCAGGCGCTCGACTTCCTGGCGCTTCAGTGCGATGTAGGCATCGATCACCTCGTCGGTGAAGACACCACCGGCGGTCAGGAACGCGCGGTCCGCGTCCAGCGCGTCCAACGCCATCTCCAGGCTGCTGGCCACGGTCGGGATCTCCGCCGCCTCTTCCGGCTCCAGGTCGTACAGATCCTTGTCGGCGGCATCGCCGGGGTGGATCTTGTTCTGGATGCCGTCGAGGCCGGCCATCAGCAGCGCGGCGAAGCAGAGGTACGGGTTCGCGCTCGGGTCCGGGAAGCGGGTCTCGATGCGGCGCGCTTTCGGGCTGGAGACGAACGGGATACGGATCGACGCCGAGCGGTTGCGGGCCGAGTAGGCCAGCATGACCGGCGCTTCGAAGCCCGGCACCAGACGCTTGTAGGAGTTGGTGCCCGGGTTGCAGAAGGCGTTCAGCGCGCGGGCGTGCTTGATGATGCCGCCGATGTAGTACAGCGCCAGTTCCGACAGGCCCGCGTAGGCGTCGCCGGCGAACAGGTTGACGCCGCCTTTCGACAGCGACTGGTGCACGTGCATGCCCGAACCGTTATCGCCAACCAGCGGCTTCGGCATGAAGGTGGCGGTTTTGCCGTAGGCGTGGGCGACGTTGTGGATTGCGTATTTCAGGATCTGCACTTCGTCGGCCTTGCGTACCAGCGTGGCCGGGCCGACACCGATTTCGCACTGGCCGGCGGTGGCCACTTCGTGGTGATGCACTTCGATATCGAGGCCCATCGACTCGCCCGCAGCGCACATGGCGGCGCGGATGTCGTGCAGCGAATCGACCGGCGGCACCGGGAAGTAGCCGCCCTTGACGCCCGGGCGGTGACCGATGTTGCCGTCTTCGAACTCTTTGTTGGAGGCCCAGGCCGCTTCGCTCGAATTGATCGAGTAGCTGACACCGGAGATGTCGGCGTGCCATTTGACGTCGTCGAAGATGAAGAACTCGGGCTCCGGTCCGAACAGCGCGCTGTCGGCGATGCCGGTCGACTTCAGGTAGGCCTCGGCGCGGGCGCCGATCGAACGCGGGTCGCGCTCGTAGCCCTGCATGGTGGCGGGCTCGACCACGGTGCAGCGCACGACCACGGTCGGGTCGTCGAAGAAGGGGTCAATGAAGGAGGAAGAGTCATCCGGCAGCAGGATCATGTCGGACTCGTTGATGCCTTTCCAGCCGGCGATGGAGGAGCCGTCGAACATCTTGCCGTTGACGAACGAGCTTTCGTCGAGGGTCTTGGCCGGATAGGTAACGTGCTGCTCTTTGCCGCGGGTATCGGTAAAACGCAGATCGACCCACTTGGCTTCGTTATCTTTGATCAGTTTCAGAGTTTTCTCTGACATTGCGGCTGTTCCTCCAACATTTGAAAGTGCTCCCGGCAGAGCCCACCGGTGCGCCGAAGGGAGCGGATTATAGGGCCTTTACATGGCGCATGAGCCGCCGCGGCCCAAATTTGGCGCACGGCCACCCTGCTGCCAGTGGCTAGGCTGGGGAAGAGCAAACTCTGTGCCACGCATCGGCAACCGCTAAGCCAATGAATTGGCCCCAATTCAGGGCCATATCCCGCCAATCCGGCAACAACGACGCACCGCTTTGGATCACGACAATTCCAATTTGGTGCACTCCATATCTGCCGGCACCGGAGCTCCGCTTCGGCAACGCGCGTATAATCGCGCGCCCCGCCGCCCCGTCGACCGCCGCCCATGCAGTTCATCGTCAAATTCTTCCCTGAAATCACCATCAAGAGCCGCCCGGTGCGCCTGCAGCTGGCCAAGCAGCTGCGCGACAACATCAAGGCGCAACTGCGCGGCAGCGACCCCGACGTGCAGGTGATTCGCGAGTGGGACCAGCTGAAGCTGCAGGCGCCGGACGACGATCAGGAGCGCTGCGAGCGCATCGTCGACGTGCTGTCGCGCACCGCCGGCATCGCCCACTTCCAGCAGGTGATCGAGCACCCGTTCGTCGACCTCGACGATACCCTGGTCAAAACCATTGAGCTGTGGGGCGAGCGCCTGCGCGGCAAGCGCTTCGTGGTGCGCTGTCGCCGCGTCGGCCAGCACCCGTTCTCGTCGCTCGACGTCGAGCGCCTGATCGGCGCCGGCCTGCTGCAGCAGTGCGACACCGCCGGCGTCGACATCCGCCACCCCGACGAGACCGTGCGCCTGGATATCCGCGACGACCGCCTGTTCGTCATCAGCCAGCGCCACGCCGGTATCGGCGGCTTTCCGCTCGGCGGCCAGGAGTCGGTGGTGTCGCTGCTGTCGGGCGGCTTCGACTCGGCGGTGGCCAGCTACCTGACCATGCGGCGCGGCATGCGCACCCACTTCTGCTTCTTCAATCTCGGCGGCCGCGCCCACGAGATCGGCGTCAAGGAGGTCGCGCACCATCTCTGGTCACGCTACGGCGCCGCCTCGCGCGTCAAGTTCATCGCCGTCCCGTTCGAAGGCGTGGTCGGCGGCATCCTCAGGGATGTCGACGACTCGCACATGGGCGTGGTGTTGAAACGAATGATGCTGCGCGCCGCCACCCGGCTGGCCGAGCAGCTCGACGCCCGCGCGCTGGTGACCGGCGAGGCGGTGGGACAGGTCTCCAGCCAGACGCTCGCCAACCTCGGCGTCATCGACCGCGCCACCGACATGCTGGTGCTGCGGCCGCTGATCGCGACCGACAAGGGCGAGATCATCGCGCTGTCCGAACAGATCGGCACCGCCACCCATGCGGCGAAGATGCCCGAGTACTGCGGTGTCATTTCGGTCAAGCCGACTACCCGCGCAAAGCTACCGCGCATCGAGCACGAGGAGACCCGCTTCGATTTCGCGCTGCTGGAGCAGGCCATCGCCGACGCCCGACTGCTGAACATCGACGAGCTCGGTGAAGAGGAGCAGCAGCAAGCGGCCGTCGAAGTGCTGACGGCGCCGGTCACCGGCGCCATCGTCATCGACGTGCGCGCGCCGAGCGAAGCCGAGCGGCGGCCACTGAAGGCGGGCAATGTCGCGGTCGAGCGCATTCCGTTCTACGAGCTGGAGAGCCGCTTCGGCGAACTCGATCCGGCCCGCACCTACCTGCTCTACTGCGACAAGGGCGTCATGAGCCGGCTGCACGCCGCCGAGCTGGTGGCGCAGGGACACAAGAACGTCAAGGTCTACCGTCCGACCTGATCTGCTGCGCTCGCGACGATCAGGTTCATAGCTTCGGAAAAGCCAAATGTTTGATGTCGTGCTCTACGAGCCGGAGATTCCGCCCAACACCGGTAACGTGATCCGGCTCTGCGCCAATACCGGCGCGAGGCTGCACCTGATCGAACCGCTCGGTTTCACGCTGGAAGACAAACTGCTGCGCCGCGCCGGGCTCGACTATCACGAGTGGGCCGAGGTGGCCGTGCACGCATCGCTCGATGCCTACCTCGCCGCGCGGCAGCCGTCGCGGCTGTTTGCGTTCAGCACCAAGGGACAACACCGCTTCCACGACATCGCATTCAGCGAAGGCGATGCCTTTCTGTTCGGGCCGGAGAGTCGCGGCCTGCCGGCGGCGCTGCTGGCGCAGCGACCGGCGGAGCAGATCGTGCGCTTGCCGATGCGGCCGGGCAGCCGCAGCCTGAATCTCTCCAACAGCGTCGCCGTGGTGGTGTATGAAGCGTGGCGGCAGCTGGGGTTTGCGGGGGGCACTTAGTCTCCCCTCTCCCTTCAGGGAGAGGGGCCGGGGGAGAGGTCATCGCAGCGGAACCCCCCTCTCCCTAACCCTCTCCCTGAAGGGAGAGGGGATCGGTCGTGCCAGCTACTGCAGACCGCCAGCAGCTTTCTGCTCGGCCTGCTGACGCGCCTGCAGATAGAGCGCCTCGAAGTTGACCGGCTGCAGCATCACCGGCGGGAAGCTGCCCTTCAGCGCCATCATGTCGATGGTTTCGCGCGCGTACGGGAACAGGATGTTCGGGCAGGCGATCATCAGCACCTGACGCAGCGCCTCACCCTCCAGACCGCGCACGACGAAGACACCCGCCTGCTGCAGCTCGATCAGGAACGCGACATCCTCTTCCAGCGTCGCCTTCAGCGTGATTTTCAGCACCACTTCGTGGCGACCGTCATCGACCGGCGACGCGCTGGTGTTCAGCTCGACCTGCACGCTCGGCTTCCACGGACGGTCGTAGGCGGCGGCACCGAGCGGCACCTCGAACGACAGATCCCGGATGTAGATGCGTTGCAGCGCGAACTGCTGCTGCGCCTGTCCCTGCTGGCCTTCGGTGTTCTCCGCCATGGTGGCTCCTCTCATCTGATTGTTGGCGGCATCCGTTCGGATACCGGGTAGTTATGTCGAATAAACAAAATGGTTGTGCGAATTGGCTAGGCGGAATCCGCTGTCAGCAACGGATCGAGCTGGCCGCGCCACTCCAGCGCGTAGAGATCGTCGCAGCCACCGATGTGCTGCTCGCCGATCCAGATCTGCGGCACCGTGTAACGGCCGCTGCGCCGGATCATCTCGCTGCGCCGCTCCACATCGTTGTCGACGCCGATCTCGATGAACTCGACATCCTTGCTGCGCAGCAGCTGCTTGGCGCGGTGACAGTAGCCGCAGCCCTGTTTGGTGTAGATGGTGACAGCCATGACCGGAGCGAAGCGCTCACTCCTTGACCAGCGGCATGTGCAATCCGTCCCACTCCACCAGACCGCCGCCGAGGCGATAGACCTCGGTGAATCCCTTCCCGCGCATCTGCTTGCCGACCGACGACGCGGTCTGGCCGAGCTTGCAGACCAGCACGATCGGTTTGTCGCGCAGCGCTTCCAGCTCGCCCCAGCGCTCCGCCAGCTTGGCGAACGGCAGGTTGATGGCGCCGACAATATGGCCCTTGCGGTACTCGGCCGGATCGCGCAGATCGACCACCGCCGCCTCTTTCTGGTTGATCAGCGCCACCGCCTGATACGGTGTCAGCGCCGGACCGCCGCGACGGCCCTCGTGAAACAGCAACAGCATCAGACAGGCGACCAACGCGGAAACCAGCAGCCACTGTTCGGCCAAAAACTGCAGAAACATCGATGAAAAACCCAGGATCGGAGTGGAAATCAACAGCGCCGGACCGGCGCGGGCGCCAAGTATACACGCGGCTTATCGCTTTCCTACCGCGACCGCCGGCAACCGTGGCTGGCATCGGGCGTGCAGGCTAAAATGCCGGCTTTCCGATGCAACCGGCTGGAAACGCGATGCAAGCAGTAAAGAGACCGACCGTGCTGATCATCCTCGACGGCTTCGGCTACCGCGAGGAGCAGGCCGACAACGCCATTTACCATGCGCGCACCCCGACCTGGGACCGCCTGTGGCGCGACTGCCCGCACACGCTGATCTCCGGTTCCGGCCTTGATGTCGGCCTGCCGGACGGCCAGTTCGGCAACTCCGAGGTCGGCCACATGAGCCTCGGTTCCGGCCGCGTCGACTACCAGAGCATCACCCGCATCGACCAGTCGATCGCCGACGGCAGCTTCTTCGACAACCCGGCCTACACCACCGCCATCGACCGCGCCGTCGCTGCAGACAAGGCGATCCACATCCTCGGCCTGCTGTCGACCGGCGGCGTCCACAGCCACGAGAACCACATCCACGCGATGGTCGATCTGGCCGCGCGGCGCGGCGCCGGCAAGGTCTACGTGCACGCCTTCCTCGACGGCCGCGACACGCCGCCGCGCTCGGCCGAGCCGTCGCTGGCGAAGATGGCGGAACATCTGGCGCGGCTCGGCTGCGGCCGCATCGCCAGCGTGGTCGGCCGCTACTACGCGATGGATCGCGACAACCGCTGGGATCGGGTACAGCAGGCGTACGACCTGCTGACCGGCGAAGCGGCGCTGCACCGCGCCACCAGCGCCGTCGACGCACTGAAGGCGGCCTACGAGCGCGGCGAGGACGACGAGTTCGTGCAGGCCACCGCGGTGCAGGCGGCCGGCGAACCCGAGGCGTTCATCGGCGATGGCGATGCCGTCATCTTCATGAACTTCCGCGCCGACCGCGCCCGCGAGATCACCCGCGCGCTGACCGAAGGCGCCAGCTTCGACGGCTTCGCGCGCAAACGCCGGCCGGCGCCCGGCGGCTTCGTCATGACCACCGAGTACGCCGCCAGCTTCGACCTGCCGTGCGCCTACCCGCCGGTGTCGATGGTCAACTCGCTCGGCGAATACGTCGCCGCGCTCGGTAAGACGCAATTGCGCATCGCCGAAACCGAGAAGTACGCGCACGTCACCTTCTTTTTCAGCGGCGGCCGCGAGGCGCTGTTCGACGGCGAGGAGCGCATCCTGGTGCCGTCGCCGGACGTCGCCACCTACGACCTGAAGCCGGAGATGAGCGCGTTCGAAGTGACCGACAAGCTGGTCGCGGCGATCGAGAGCGGCCGCTTCGACCTGATCGTCTGCAACTACGCCAACGGCGACATGGTCGGCCACACCGGCATTTTCAGTGCGGCGGTGAAGGCGGTCGAAACACTCGACCAGTGCCTGGCGCGCGTTGAAACAGCGGTGCGCGATGCCGGCGGCGACATGCTGATCACCGCCGATCACGGCAACTGCGAGCAGATGGTCGACTACGACGCCAAACAGGCCCACACCCAGCACACCACCGATCCGGTGCCGCTGGTCTATGTCGGCCCGCGCCGGCTGGCGCTGCAGGCCAACGGCAAGCTGGCCGACGTGGCGCCATCGCTGCTGGCGCTGATGGAGCTGCCGCAGCCGGCCGAGATGACCGGCAACAATCTGGTGAAGCTGTCGTGATGCGCAACCTATTGCTAGCTCTGCTCTGCACCCTGCCAATCACGCTCTCGCCCCTCGCCGTCGCCGCCGAAAAGGCGGAGACGCAGTCGCAGCTCGACCAGCTGAAAAAGGAGATCAGCAACCTGCAGGGGATGCTGAAGCAGTTCAAGGATGAGCGCTCGAAGCTGCAGGGCGACCTGCGCAAATCGGAGCAGGAGGTCGGCTCGACGGAAAAACGGGTGCGCGAATTGCAACAGCAGCTCGACCAGCAGGAGCAGGAGCTGCAGAAGATGCAGCAGCAGCGCCAGCAGCTGGAGCAGCAGCGCAGCAGTCAACGCACGGCGATCGAACAGCAGGTGCGCAACGCCTATGCGCTCGGCCGCCAGAGCAAGATGAAGGCGCTGCTGAACCAGCAGGAGCCGGCCACGCTGAGCCGCGCGCTGACCTACTACGACTACTTCAACCGCGCCCGCGCCGAGCAGATCGACGGCTATGTCGCGCTACTGGTCGAGCTGGATGAGCTACAGCCGCAGATCGAAAGCCGTGCCGGCAAACTGCGCAGCGCGCGCGACGACCTCGACCAGCGCCGGCGCGAACTCGACCGCGCCCGCAGCGAGCGCGAGCGGGCGCTGGCCAAGCTGAACGCGACGATCAAGAGCAAGGATCAGGAGTATCAGCAGCTGGCGCAGGACCGCAGCGCGCTGGAGGCGGTACTGAAAAAGATCGAGCGCGCCGCAGCGGCCGCAGCCGCAGCCGCCGCGAAACAGAAACAGCAGCAGACGGCAAAGTCGACGCCCACCCCCGCCGGCAAGCCCGCCAGCGGCGGCGGCTTCGCCGTCACCGCGACCTCGCCGGTGGCCGGCAACCAGCCGTTTGCACAGCTGCGCGGCCAGCTGCCGTGGCCGGTCGCCGGCAAGGCGGTCAACCGCTTCGGCGCCCAGCGCGGCAACAGCCCGCTGCGCTGGCAGGGCATCAACATCGCCGCGCGCGAAGGCGAAACCGTGCGCGCCGTGCACGGCGGCAAGGTGGTGTTCGCCGACTGGCTGCGCGGCTCGGGCCTGCTGCTGATCGTCGACCACGGCGGCGGCTTCCTCACGCTCTACGCCCACAACCAGAGCCTGCTGCGCAATGTCGGCGACACGGTGCGCGGCGGCGATGCCGTCGCCACCGTCGGCAACAGCGGCGGCCAGGCGCAGGCCGGCCTCTATTTCGAAATCCGCCGCCACGGCGTGCCCAGCGACCCCACCGCCTGGTGCCGGCGCGGCTGATCGCGGCTAGAATCGCGCTCCGGCAAGCGCCGACCTCACCACTCCCGCCCGAGGCTGATCCCGTATGAAACGCACCCCACGCCGGCACCGCGCCGCGGCTCTCCTGTTGTCCGCCGGCGTCAGCCTCTTCGGTGCCAGCGGAACATTCGCCGCGCCGGAAGAGGGGCGCCTGCCGCTCGACGAGCTGCGCACCTTCGCCGATGTCTTCAATCAGGTGCGCGCCAGCTACGTCGAGGAGATCGACGACAAGACCCTGCTGGAGAACGCCATTCGCGGCATGCTGGCCGGCCTCGATCCACACTCGTCCTACCTCGACGCCGAGTCGTTCGAGGATCTGCAGACCAACACCTCCGGCGAGTTCGGCGGCCTCGGCCTCGAGGTCGGCATGGAGGAGAACGGCTTCGTCAAGGTGATCGCACCGATCGACGACACACCGGCACAGAAAGGCGGCATCGAAGCCGGCGACCTGATCATCAAGCTCGACAACAAGCCGGTGAAGGGGATGGGGCTGAACCAGGCGGTGGAGGCGATGCGCGGACCGAAAGGCAGCGCGATCGAGCTGACCATCGTGCGCGAGGGGATTCCGCAGCCGTTCACCGTGACGCTGAAGCGCGACATCATCAAGGTCAAAAGCGTGCGCTCGCGCGAACTGGAGGCCGGCTTCGGCTACATCCGCGTCGCCCAGTTCCAGAACAACACCGGCGAAGAGTTTCGCAAGACGCTGGCGCAGCTGCAGAGCAAGGGACCGCTGAAGGGGCTGGTGCTCGACCTGCGCAACAACCCCGGCGGCGTGCTGCAGGCCTCGGTCGAAGTGGCCGATACCTTCATCCGCGACGGCCTGATCGTCTACACCGAAGGTCGCCTGCCGAGCGCGAAATCGCAGTTCAGCGCACAGCCCGACGACCTCGCCAGCGGCGTGCCGCTGGTGGTGCTGATCAACGGCGGCTCGGCGTCAGCCTCCGAGATCGTCGCCGGCGCGCTGCAGGACCACAAACGCGCCGTCATCATGGGTACCGACAGTTTCGGCAAGGGCTCGGTGCAGACCGTGGTGCCGCTCTCCGAAAACAGCGCCATCAAGCTGACCACCGCGCGCTACTACACGCCGAACGGCCGCTCGATCCAGGCGCAGGGCATCGTGCCGGACATCACCGTCGAGCGCGCCAAGGTGGAGATGCTGCCGCGCGGCGACGCTATCACCGAAGCCGACCTCGACCGCCATCTCGGCAACGGCAATGGCAAGAAAGAGAGCGACAGCAAGACCCGTAAAACCAGGGAGAAGGACGAAGCGCTGTTCTCCTCCGACAACCAGCTCTACGAAGCCCTCAACCTGCTGAAGGGGCTCAACATCCTCGGCTTCAACCAGCACTGACCATCAGCGCGACACCGATCAGCCGGCGCCGGCAGGACGCCGGCAGTTCCTCAACCGGTATCACCATGCGCCGAACCTTTGAACGATTTGGCCAACAGCCGCGCCAAACCCTCGTCACCGACCTACCGTTCGGTCATAAAAACTAGAAATCCGTCACAATTTGATTGCCTGATCACAACGGGCCAGCGTAGAAAGGCGTAATTGCCCGCGCGTGCTTGTCCAATTTGTGCTGGCAGCAAGCAGACCTTGAATGACGTCTGGAACGGAGCCTTGAAAATGAATCGTGCTGGGGAGCGCGGCTATGTGCCGCAACGCAAGGAGCGGTTTTTTCCGGTATCCGGTGCTTGGTACTTCAACACCCGCGAAGGTGCACCAATGGGTCCGTTCGACAATCGCCGCGAAGCTGAGCAGGGGCTGTATGACTTCCTGGAGTTCATGACGCTGGCCGAGCCGCGCACGCTGTCGAAGCTTTACGCTTCTCTGGCTCGCTAAGCGCCTCAAGAAGCGGTCACACGGCGAGGGCCTCCACCGCCCTCGCCCTCCTGCTCCACCCCCTGTATCAACCGACCCGCAACCCCACCCTCGCCGTCAGACCCTGATCTCGATACCGCGCTCCGCCATGTAGCGCTTGGCCTGCGGCACCGTGAACTGGCCGAAGTGGAAGATGCTGGCCGCCAGCACCGCGTCGGCACCGCCTTCGATGACACCGTCCACCAGATGATCGAGCGAGCCGACGCCACCCGAGGCGATCACCGGCACCGGCACTGCATCGCTGACGGCGCGCACCAGCTGCAGGTCGAAACCGGCCTTGGTGCCATCGCGATCCATGCTGGTCAGCAGAATTTCGCCGGCGCCGTAGCCGACCATCCGCGCCGCCCACTGCACCGCATCGATACCGGTCGCCTTGCGGCCGCCGTGCGTGAAGATCTCCCAGCGCGGGGTTTCGCCATCGGCACTGACGCGCTTGGCGTCGATGGCGACGACGATGCACTGCGAACCGAAGCGCTCGGCGGCCTCGCGCACGAACTCGGGGTTGGTGATCGCCGCCGAGTTGATGCCGACCTTGTCGGCGCCGGCATTCAACATGCGGCGAATGTCAGCGACGGTGCGAATGCCGCCGCCTACCGTCAGTGGAATGAAGACCTGTTCGGCGATGCGCTCGACGGTGTGCAGCGTGGTGTCGCGCGCTTCATGGGTGGCGGTGATGTCGAGGAAGGTGATCTCGTCGGCACCCTGATCGTTGTAGCGGCGCGCGATCTCGACCGGATCGCCGGCATCGCGGATATCGACGAAGTTGACCCCCTTCACGACGCGCCCCTTGTCGACATCGAGACAGGGGATGATCCGTTTCGCCAGGCCCATCTCTCTACACCTCAACCTGAATGGCAGCCACAACAGCTCTCGCCTTGGCGCGCGCCTCGTCAACCGAACTGCCGAGCGCGAGACCGACACCCATGCGGCGCTGGCCGCGCACTTCCGGCTTGCCGAACAGCCGCAACGCCGTGTCCGGTTGCGCCAGTGCCTGTTCGAGATTGCCGAACGAGACTGCATCGGAGTCGCCTTCAACCAGCAGAGCGCACGATGCACTGGCGCCGTACTGGCGAATCACCGGCACCGGCAACCCGAGAATGGCGCGCGCATGCAGCGCGAACTCGGACAGATCCTGCGAGATCAGCGTAATCAGCCCGGTGTCATGCGGACGCGGTGACACCTCGGAAAAAATTACACGATCGCCCTGCACGAACAGCTCGACGCCGAAGATGCCGCAGCCGTCGAGCGCCTCGGTGATGGCGCCGGCAATGCGCTGCGCCTCAGCCAACGCCACTGCAGACATCAGCTGCGGCTGCCACGATTCGCGGTAGTCGCCATCGATCTGCAGATGACCGATCGGTGCGCAGAACTGCGTGCCTTGCGCGGTGCGCACGGTCAGCAGCGTGATCTCGTAATCGAAGGCGACAAAGCCTTCGACGATGACGCGACCGGCACCGGCGCGACCACCGGCCTGCGCATAATTCCATGCGTGCTCGATATCGGCCTCGCTGCGCACCACCGACTGTCCCTTGCCGGAGCTACTCATGATCGGCTTCACCACACACGGCATGCCGACGGCGGCGACCGCTTCGCGGAACTGCGTTTCGTCGTCGGCAAATAGATAAGGCGAGGTCGGCAGCTTCAACTCTTCAGCGGCGAGCCGGCGAATCCCCTCGCGATTCATCGTCAGTTGCGCGGCGCGCGCGGTCGGCACCACGGTGTAGCCCTCGTCCTCCAGCTCGATCAGCGTCGCCGTCGCGATCGCCTCGATCTCGGGCACGATCAGGTGTGGCCGCTCCAGCTCGACGATACGACGCAGTGCCTGACCGTCGAGCATCGAAATGACGTGACTGCGGTGGGCGACCTGCATCGCCGGTGCATCGGCATAGCGGTCGACGGCGATCACTTCGCAACCGAAACGCTGCAACTCGATCGCCACTTCCTTGCCGAGTTCGCCGCTGCCGAGCAGCAACACCCGTTTGGCGGTTTTCGACAGCGGCGTTCCGATCGTCGTCATCGACTCAACCCTGTTGATCGCACCAGGCCTGCGCCTGGGCGACATCGAGCGTGCCTTCATAAATGGCGCGACCGGTGATGGCGCCGAGAATGCCGGCACCCGACACCGCCTGCAGCGCGTGGATGTCGTCCATGTTGGTGATGCCACCGGAAGCTATGACCGGAATCGTCGACGCCTTCGCCATCGCGACCGTCGCTTCGACATTGACGCCCTGCATCATGCCGTCGCGAGCGATGTCGGTGTAGACGATGGCGCTGACGCCATCCTGCTCGAAGCGCCTGGCCAGATCGGTGGCCAGCACATCGGAAACCTCGGCCCAGCCATCGGTGGCGACAAGGCCATCCTTGGCATCGAGACCGACGATGACGCTGCCCGGAAAGGCGCGGCACGCTTCGCCGACAAACGCCGGCTCCTTCACCGCCTTGGTGCCGATGATGACGAACGAGACACCCGCCTTCAGATAGAACTCGATCGTCTGCAGCGAGCGAATGCCGCCGCCGATCTGGATCGGCAGTTTCGGAAATGCTTTCGCGATCGCCGTCACCGCCGCGCCATTGACCGGCTCGCCGGCAAACGCGCCATTCAGATCGACCAGATGCAGCCGCCGCGCACCGGCATCGACCCAGCGCTGCGCCATCGACACCGGGTCGCTGCCGTAGACGGTGGAGTCATCCATCAGCCCCTGGCGCAGACGCACACACTGGCCATCTTTCAGGTCGATTGCGGGAATGATCAACATCGGAGAATTCTCGTTGTGAAGAGAGAGCGGCGCGACGCATCGACGTCAGGCGCGGCCATCCCACTGCAAAAAATTGTTCAGCAGCTGCAATCCAGCGTCGCTGCTCTTCTCGGGATGGAATTGCACGGCGAACAGATTGTTGCGCGCCAATGCCGCATGCAGCGTGACGCCATAATCGGTGGTGCCGGCCACCAGCTGCTCGTCGTCGCAATGGATGTAGTAACTGTGCACGAAATAGAAACGGCTCTCCGGCGCGATGCCGGCCCACAGCGGATGGGCGCGGGTCTGATGCACCTGATTCCATCCCATATGCGGCACTTTCAATTTCTCACCGCCGGAGTTGCGCAGCGGGTCGCCGAAGAACTTCACCTGCCCCGGCAATACACCGAGGCAGTCGATGCCGCCGTTCTCCTCGCTGCGCTGCATCAACGCCTGCATGCCGACACAGATGCCAAGCAGCGGCCGACCACTGGCGACGACGTCGTTGACGACACCGTCGATACCGAGTCGCAGGATCTCCGCCATGCAGTCGCGAATGGCACCGACGCCGGGAAAAATGACGCGGTCCGCGCTGTCGATCTCGGCGATGTTGGAGGTGACCCGCACTTCCAGACCATCGCCACCGACATGGCGCAGCGCACTCGCGACCGAGTGCAGGTTGCCCATGCCGTAGTCGATGACAGCAACACTGCTCGCCATTACAACGTCCCTTTGGTCGACGGCATCTGCCCGGCCATGCGCGGGTCGAGTGCACAGGCCATCCGCAGCGCGCGACCGAACGCCTTGAACACCGTCTCGGCCTGGTGGTGGGCGTTGACGCCGCGCAGGTTGTCGATGTGCAGCGTTACCTGCGCGTGGTTGACGAAGCCGCGGAAGAACTCGCCAAACAGGTCGACATCGAAGCTGCCGATGCGCGCGCGGGTGTAAGGCACATGCAGCTCCAGCCCAGGGCGGCCGGAAAAATCGATGACCACGCGCGACAGCGCCTCGTCGAGCGGCACGTAGCTGTGGCCGTAGCGGGTCATCCCCTTCTTGTCGCCGACCGCCTTGGCGAAGGCCTGCCCAAGCGTGATACCGACATCCTCGACGCTGTGGTGATCGTCGATGTGGATGTCGCCCTTGGCCTCGATGTCGAGGTCGATCAGGCCGTGGCGGGCGATCTGGTCGAGCATGTGGTCGAGGAACGGCACCCCGGTGGCGAGCTTCGAGGCGCCGCTGCCGTCGAGATTGATGGCGACGGTGATCTGGGTCTCCAGCGTATTGCGGGTAACCGTCGCTTTGCGTTCAGCCATGAGATGCTCCAATGCCCGGATTCAGGCGCAAGGCCGGGCGGAAAAAAGAATCGCGTATTATACGCACCGCCCTACTCGGCCGGAATTGCCCACAGCACCCGCCATCACGGACCACCCTCGACAAGCATGAGCCGTACCCGCCCCATCGCAGCCCCGATCACAGACGCCGGCGCCAACCCCCCGCGGCTGGCGCTCGATATCAGTGCACGCGTCTTGGCCTGGTTCGACCGCCACGGCCGCAAGCAGCTGCCGTGGCAGCACGACATCACGCCGTATCGGGTCTGGGTCTCCGAGATCATGCTGCAGCAGACGCAGGTCGCCACTGTGATTCCGTACTACGACCGCTTCCTGCAGCGATTTCCGAGTGTACGTGCGCTGGCAGAAGCTGCCGAAGATGAGGTGCTGCACCTGTGGACTGGCCTTGGCTACTACAGCCGCGCGCGCAACCTGCACAAGGCGGCGCAGCAAGTCTGCCGCGATTTCGACGGCGAGTTTCCGTCCGATGCCGAACAACTGGAGCAGCTGCCCGGCATCGGCCGCTCCACCGCCGGCGCCATCGCCTCGATCGCCGGCCAGCAGCGCGCGCCGATCCTCGATGGCAACGTCAAACGGGTATTGGCGCGCTTCCACGCCGTGCCGGGCTACCCCGGCGACAGCGCGACACTGAACACGCTGTGGCAATACGCCGAAGCGCACACCCCGCACAGCCGGCTGCCCGACTACACGCAGGCGATGATGGATCTCGGCGCCACGCTCTGCACCCGCTCGCGCCCGGCCTGCGGCATCTGCCCGCTGACCGACGATTGCCTGGCGCGCATCCAGGGCAACCCGTCCGACTACCCCGGCAAGAAGCCGAAGAAGGTGCTGCCGGTCAGGGCGACGCGGATGCTGATCATCGAGCGCGACGGCGAGGTGCTGCTGCAGAAGCGGCCGCCGACCGGTGTCTGGGCGGGCCTGTGGATATTCCCGCAGATCGAGCCGGACGCCGACCCGATCGCGCACTGCGCCGAACAGCTGCGGATGCAGGTCGAACTGACCGAACGCTGGACGCCGTGGCGCCACACCTTCAGCCACTACCACCTCGACATCGAACCGCTGCGGTTGCGGCTGCTGCGACCGGCGGAAGGCATCGCCGAGGCGTCGCAATGCCTCTGGTACGACCGCGCGCAGCCCGCGGCCGTCGGCCTCGCCGCACCGGTGGCGATGCTGCTGCAACGACTTTCAGGAGATAACGCATGACCCGCACCGTGCTCTGCCGCAAATACCGGCGCGAAATGGAGGGGCTGGCGATGCCGCCGCTGCCCGGTGCCAGGGGGCAGGAGATATTCGAGTCGATCTCGAAACAGGCGTGGCAGGAGTGGCAAGCGCACCAGACCCGGCTGATCAACGAGCGCCGCCTGAAGCTGCACGACCCCGCCACGCGCAAATTCCTGCAGGAAGAGATGGACAAATTCTTCGCCGGCGAAGACTACGCGCAGGCCGAAGGTTACGTGCCGCCACCAGCCGACTGAAATCGACGACGAGGCCATGCGTTCAGCTTGACGACCCGCGGGGCAGCGGGTTTAATACGCGCCTCCTGCAGCCACCCCCCGGTTGCAGCGACCTGCAACACCTCATGCCCAGATAGCTCAGTCGGTAGAGCAGGGGATTGAAAATCCCCGTGTCGGTGGTTCGATTCCGCCTCTGGGCACCACTCTTTCCGATCCCGCAGATGCCAACTACACAGCGCATCAGGATCTCTGCTCGTCGTCTCCATCATCAAAAACCAATGACGCACCACTGGCTCGATCATTGTCGCCAGTCAAACCGAACGGTCACATCGAATAGAACGACTGGCGTCAGGTATGCAGCCCGCCATTGATACTGATGACTTGGCCGGTGATGCATTTGGCACCGCTTCCGCACAGAAACAACACCATGGGCGCTATATCCGTCGGCGTCGGCAAACCCAGCCCCGCCCTCTGCTGCGCTTTTTCCAGGCGACCTGAATTCAGCTTCTCCAAACGCCACGCCGTCTCGGTCTGCAGCACGAAACTCGGTGATATGCAGTGCGCTCGAACTCCTTCTCGGGCAACTTCCATGGCGAAATTTCGAATGAAACCCACCGTCGCAGCGCGAGCCGCACCAATGAGGGCTTGCCGAGGCGCAGCATAGAGTGCGGCATCGGAGGTAAAGGCCACCAAACAGCCCCTGCTCGCTTTTAACCAGGGCAGCGCGGCGAATGCGACGCGCTGCAGATAGACGATGGAGAGCTCCATCAATTCCAGATAGGCGACGGGGTCACTATTCTCGAACGGACCCACGACATTGCCATTCGTTGGGCCAGTGACTGCACAGTCCACTACCGCATCAATGCGGTCATGCAACTGCCCCGCGTCGGCGATCAACTTTTCGATCGCTCCCGCCTCGCGAATATCGGCGGCAAGGCCTCGCACGGAGGCACTCGCATCACTCGCCAGCAGATCGCGCGTTACGCTTTCAACAGATTCACTGCGACTGCCATGAATAATCACACGCCAGTCGGCCTTCAGCGCCTGCCGGGTAACTTCTCTGCCAATGCAACCGGTACCACCGAGGATCAATATGACCGGCTTCATTTGCGCATCGGCACACCTGCCGCCAGACCGCCGTCCACCGGCAAGTTGACACCCGTGATATTCGAAGCCAGATCCGAAGCCAGGAACAGCGCAGCGTTGGCGCACTCGACAGGCTCTATTGCCCTCCCGAGTGGATGAGCTGCGCCCATGGCCTGCTTGATCTTGTCCGAGGAGGCGAAATCCTTGCCCATGAAGTTGGTGGCCATACCGGCAGGGCACACCGAGTTGACGCGCGTACCTTGCGCGGCCACTTCCAGAGCGAGAGCTCGCGTCAGGCTCGTGACCGCTCCCTTGGTGGTGCCGTATACGACACCACCATATCCAACCAGCCCCGCTACCGACGCGGTATTAACAATCGCACCACCGCCGCCCTGAATTTCGAACTGCCGCAATGCCGCCCGACATCCATTAAGCACCCCGTAAACGTTGACCGCCTGCAACCGATGAATTTCGTCATCCGTCGCATCGACAAATCGCTTCAACGGCTGCCCCGGCTTTGGCGCAATAGTGATACCGGCGTTGTTGTACATGATATCCAGCCGGCCAAAACGCTCTACCGCCAACTGGACTACCTGCTCTACCGAGACACTGTCAGCCACATCGCATTGAACCGAAACAGCACTCCCACCCTGCGCCACAATTTGAGCGGCAGTCTCCTGCGCCTGCCCGGCATCGATATCGGTCGCCACGACCTTTGCACCATGCTGCGCAAACAGAATACAGGCGGCCCGTCCGACACCCGAGCCCGCGCCGGTCACCACGGCAACCTTCCCTTCAATCAGACCTTGCATCGACCTTATCCTCCAAGATTCAGGCAGGTGATCTGCTGATAGACACGCAGTCCTTCGACGCCGCGTTCGCGACCGATGCCGCTCAGGCGATGACCACCCGACGAAGCGTAGGCACTGAATACACCGGCATTGACGTTGACCGTGCCGCTACTGATACGACGGGCCACATCGAGCGCCTGGCGTCGGTCCCGGCCAAACACATACCCCGACAAGCCGAATTTGCAGTCGTTCGCCATCGCAACGGCATGATCCAGGTCGCGATATCCAATCACCGATACCACCGGTCCAAATATCTCCTCCTGCGCCGCCGGATTGTCGTTATCAGGCAGATCCAACAGCGTTGGCTCGAAGAAATATCCCTTATCCAGGTGCGATGGTCTCCTACCACCCACGACGACGCGTCCGCCATGCTCCTGAGCCGCAGCAACAAAGCGCTCACAACGCTCTACCGCGGCGCCACTGATCAACGGCCCCATCTGCGATGCCGGATCGTCCGAGTAACCCACGCGAATCGCTCCCATCGACGCCGCCATCTTTTCCAACAGCTCTTGCTTGCGCTCCTGCGGGATAAATATCCGCGTACCCAATGCGCAACCCTGACCGGCATGCGCGGTGCATACGGAAGAAGGCGCGGAAACAGCCTGGTCAGCGGCATCCGGCAAAAATATCTGAGCCGACTTGCCGCCCAGCTCGAGCTGCAGGCGTTTCATCGTCGGCGCCGCTTGCGCCATCACCTGAGCACCAACGGCACTGGAACCGGTGAATGCAACCATGTCGACGGCGGCATGGGTCGTCATCAGTTGAGCACCGTCTGCACCCGCCTCGATCACGACATTCAACACCCCAAGGGGAAGCTCTGCCTCCAGTGCGGCTTCTGCAAACACCAACGCATTGAAAGGCGTTAGTGGATTCGGCCGAAGCACCACGGTATTGCCGGTAACCAGGGCGGGCAGCACCTTCCAGAACGCCGTATAGAAGGGCACGTTGTAAGCCGCTATCGCAGCGACAACACCGACAGGCACATAACAGCGCAGACTCTGCACGACCTGCCCCGCTGCGGAGACCCTCTCCCCCAAAGGCAGCGGATTTTCTTCAACGTCGGGTAACGATTGATAGAGCGAGAAAACCCCCTCCGCCTGTCGCAGCGGTGTATTCACCTGCGCATGCATAACGGAGGTATGGCCCGGGCAACCTGTCTCAGCCAGCACGACTTGCGTCAGTTGATCTGCGCGCCGCTGCACTGCAGCCATAAAACTGCGCAAGCGGCCAACCCGCTCTGCCGGCTGCAAGCCACGCCATACCCCCTCATCGAATGCCCGGCGAGCGGCCAAAATCGCCTCGCCGACCTGATCGATAGTCAACCCTTTCACACTGGCAAAGGGTTGACCGGTCGAGGGGCTGTTTACCGTTAAAACTTCGCCACGCCCTTGAAGGAAAGCGTTATTGACGAAGCCGGCATACGGATACTCTTTCATCTAAAAGTCCACATTTAGAATTTTATTTCAATTTAATGAATATTTATATCTTGCTGTTATAGGGGTGTCAAACCCCCATCACGCCAAAGCCAATGCAAAGGAGACAGGCGGCGGATAACGCCCCATGACGAGAGAGTAAAAAAGAGCGAACTGAATCCATGCGCGGGTACCGGCAGCTCGCCGGCCACCGCGCATTAATAAGAGGGGAATAGACGCAGGATAGTTACGGATTATTCCGGAAAGGGGTACGGATCGTTCTTGCCGTTAATGAAATAGGTAATGCGCTCTGCAGCGGCACGCAACTTACCGCCCATCTCCTCAAGCCGCTTTCCGGAAACGCTCTCCTTGAAACCCGACAAATTGAGAACGAACTCCGTCTCACGCTGACGGTTGAACACCGGGGCCGTAATAAAGGCCAAATGATAGTCACTGCTCTTGTTCAGCCGCGAAACGGAGGAGATCGGGTACTCCGCCTTCTTTCCCGTGAACACCGTTTCAGGCGCCTCGATATTTCTTTCCACGCCGGGATTGAAGACACCGAAGCAAAAACCATGCTTCCGGGTGAACTCAATGCTGGCCAGCAGATCCTTACGCTCCTTATCGGTCACCACCGGCGACAATCGGTCAAGCCATCGGTCTACGTCATAAGGCTTCGACGCCGCAAGAAAGGCACCAGCAAAGGGGGCTCGTAACGGCAACTCCAAACCTTGCGGCACGGACCAGCCCACATGGGAGCCCGAACCCGCACGCAAACGGATAATGACATTTCCATGGTCGTAATAGACCGCAGAACATATTGCCCTGCACTCATCCGAAAGTGCTCGCATCTCCGGCTGAGCCGCCTGCATCGGCGAAAACTGCTCATTGGCAATCTGCCCTATCGAAGCCAACGCCGGCCCGATCACATAACTCTTATCGATGTTCCGATAGAGGTACTGAGCTTCGACAAGACCTGCCAGCAATGCGTGACATGTCGCCCGTCCCAGGTCGAGCGCTCTCACGATATCGGTGAACGTAAAAGACTGCCCCGGATGCTCGGCAAAGAAGTTTAAAACGGCAACGATTCGATTAACGCCAGGTGGAGCTTTAGACATTGAGATTCGCCATTTGGAACAAACTGACCGCACAGTAAAGAGTTGCCCCATGCCCGTCAATAGAGACCAAGCTCTCTTTTATCCGCATATGAAGCCGGCCTTCGCTGGCCAATTTGCTCTGACGGCGCATCGCTATTTGCTCCTCCATATTCTTTCCCTCCCAAACGATTATCAAGCGCAGGCCGGGCTTGATTAGCGCATTATTAAGAAATATAGTTCTGTATTAAGAACTATAGGAGATAACAATGAGCGCGGTGTTGATGAGGCAGGTTGTCCTGAAACGACATGCAAATGGAGACCCCAACGTTGGCGACTTCGAAGTCACTGATGCACAAATGCCAACCCCTGAACAGAACGAGATACTCATTCGAACCCTATGGCTCTCTCTGGACCCTCTGATTCGTTTTGCCGTCGATGAAGTAACGCTGACCGGAAGGGCTCATGTCAAAGTTGGCGAAGTGCTGTACGGCGCAGCAGTGTCACAGGTCATCCAGTCAAGACACCCCGACTATGCAGCGGGCGATTTCGTCGAGGGTCGCACCGGCTGGCGCGAATATGCAGCCGTCGATCCCTCTCGGATTCCGCTTCGGAAACTTGGCACCGATATTCCCTCACCCTCGCTGGCACTGGGCGTTTTGGGCATGCCGGGACAAACAGCTCACGCCTGCATGATCGGCGTAGGTCGCGTCAAGGAGGGCGAAACCGTCGTTATCTCTGCAGCGGGTGGTGTCGTGGGATCCACGGCAGGACAGATCGGCAAAATACTCGGAGCAAGAGTCGTCGGTATCGCTGGCAGCGATGACAAGTGCACAGCGCTTGTCGATCTTGGCTTCGATAGCTGCGTCAATTACAGGTCAGAAAACTTTGCCCAACAACTTGCTGCAGCCTGTCCCAAAGGCATTGATGTCTACATAGAGAACGTTGGCGGCGCCGTTACCCAGACCGCACTGCCACTATTGAAATATGGAGCGCGCATGCCGGTGTGCGGGTACATCGCCTATTACGGCATCGGCATGGAGGGACCGGGACCGGACCGGCTGCCCGGCTTCATGCGGACAATCATGTCGAAAGGCCTGGAGGTCAAAGGCTTTGGCGGTTTCATGGTTGGCGGACAGCAGGCGCTGGAAGACTTGGCTCAATGGGTCGAGCAAGGACGCATCCATTGCCCGGAAACGGTGGTAAAAGGCATCGACAACGCCCCCGCTGCATTCGTCGATATTTTCAAGAACAATCCCTACCTGGGCAAACTGCTGGTGCATGTCGCAGACCCGGTCGAGATCTAGAAAGCAAAAGAGCATATGGATGCCCTCCATATGCTCCCAGCAACATCCTTCGATTCACAGACCGAGCAGTGCATAACTCTGATGGCGAGTCACTGCGGCACCCAGTCGCTTGAACGCCTGATTCGTGATTAACGGATCAACCCGCTGCGTGATGGCCCACTGATAGAAACCGTAGATAGGTGCACATCGATACTCTTTCCAGGCAGCCTCCTTCTCAGGCACTTTGACGTCCAGTGACTTCAAGGAGGCCAGATAGTGATTGAGCAAATGGCGCTCTTCACGCTCCGCCACATCAATGGGAAGAACCGAGGCAATATGATAGGCAGCGTCCAGAGACCAGTGACCTCGCTGAATACACTGCCAATCGGTAAAGCCAAGCTTGCCATTGGCGGCCTGATAGATGTTTCCGGGATGAACATCGCCATGAAGTATCGTTTGCGGCAGCGAAGCACCCCGCTCAGCCAGCAACTTGATCCCATGCATCAATACGTCAGCATCCAGCGTGCGATCCGGCAAATCCGATCTACGCGCATCGTGCATCAGAGACTGGATCTGTTCGATCGAAAGATGCCCGCCATTCAACGCGATACTCTGTATCCGATTTGGAATCCACGGATTATCCGGTAGCAGCTGATGCGCCGCATGCAATCTGGCCAGCTGCTCCAATGTCTCCGCAGTCTGATCAACCGTCAGGGGTTCAAGCGCGCTATAGAAGTGCGCTCCGGCAGCGACCATGTCATCCATGATGAAAATGCAACGAGAAGCTTCGCGGTCGGCCACCACCACACGACACGGCGGTGTTTCCATGGAAATATTTGGCGCGATCTTCAAATAGAAATCCGCTTCCCTCAGTGTCGTTACCCCTCCCGCATTTTCACCGAGATCGTGATCCAGAAATCCCTTGATGCATAAGTGCGCGGAATCCCTGCTTCCTCCTTTAAAAGCCACCTTGACACGGATCTTCGACGCCATCGTTTTTACAACTTCGGCGGGCTCTACCGACACCACACGCCCACCACCTGACAAGGTTGAAAGCGCTGCCTCGAGCCACTCCTGATCAAGAACCCTATCCAGGGTCACGGGTATCTCGGCCTCGATCTCACTTGCATGCTGGTTTGTACTCTGCCGCATAGATCACCTTCTTATTTTGCAATGAAGTATTCGATAGCCGTCTAACGACACTCGACCAGATAGCGACTATTCATCGTCCGAAATCTGCATAGCCATGATGTTTCCCGACCTGGAGCGGTCAAGCGTTGGCGCAAAGCTCTGCATCGCAGCGGCAAGATTCTTGGAGAAACCCTGAAAATCATCCGTTTCAATCTCATACGCCGTGACATATGGCCAAGGTGCATCCATTCCTGGAATCTTTCCACGGAGCGTTTTGAATCGGCGCGCGGAAACAATGCCCACCATCTTTTTGAATGCCGGAAGATGCTCTTCCTGATACCACCTGTTGTAAGCATCCTCATCGCCATCACCATCCGTAGGACCATTCATCGCCAACAATAAATAGCGCGCCATTCTCAAAGCTCCTCTCAAGATGACCTGCGGTCCGGCCCGCCCACTTCCATGAATGCAAGTCCGAAATACAAAGCCAATATTCGATTCATATAGTTCCGTATATTGACTATTTATTCATTTTTAAGAATTATATCCACACCCAAGCAATGATTGAAAGCCTTGGTCTGGTCAATTTTATGGCGTTAATTGCAGTTTCAAGATCGATCGGGGTGATCTGCCGACCAATTTGAACGGCAATATATTCTGTATATAGAATCAATCTGTCGGCGTTTCACAGCGCTAACAACATAAAAACCAGCACTGAATTAAAGAGGGCAACTGTCGCCATGAGAGCAAAATGTGCGATTGCAGGATTCGGCATGACCGCACAGGGCATCGGTCTCGGCTTTGAAAGCCGGGAGCTCCGGGCTAATGCCGTCGACCTGGCGCTCTCGGATGTCGGACTGGGTCGCGATGCAATCGATGGCTATATCCACACCTATATCGATCGGGAAGATTTGCGCTACATGGGGCTATCGCCCAATTTCTCGATATCGATGATGACAGGGGGCGCCACACCCGTTGTGAGCATCCTCACAGCGGTAGGGATGATTTTGTCGGGACAGGCCGAACTGGTCGCCTGTGTTTATGGCCAGGCACAATCGGCGCGCAGCGCCAAGGGCGGACAACCGCTCGGCGCTTACGGTTATGGCTATCCGATGCTGTACGGCATGGTAGGCCCCACCGCTACGCATGCGCTTCACGCCCGCCGCCACATGCATCTCTATGGCACGACCTCAGAGCATTTGGGAGCCGTTGCAGTTACGCAACGCAACTATGCACTGCTACGCCCGGAAGCGATTGGCTATGGCAATCCAATCACCCTGGAAGACCACCAAGCCTCGCCGATGATCGCCGATCCACTCCGGCGACTCGATTGCACCAGAGACACCGATGGCGGAGTCGCCGTTCTGATCACGACAGCCGAACGCGCTCAAAAACTGCACGCGAAGCCCATTTATATCCTGGGTGGCGGCACCGGGCACAACATCGTCAACTGGCATAAAGGGTTGGTCTTCGAAAATCACGACAACATCGCCCCCGCAAAGGCACGCGCTTTCTCCCAGGCCGGCATGACGCTTGACGATATCGACATGGCCCAGCTCTATGACCCATTCACCATCTCGCCGCTGATGCAGCTGGAGGCCTACGGCTTTGTTCCCGAAGGACACGGTGGCCCCTTCTACGCAGATGGTGGAGCGGGGCCTGACGGTTTGATTCCAACGAATACCGGGGGCGGTCAGATATCCGCTTACTACACCACCGGCTTCACGGGCATCATGGAATCCGTACTTCAACTCCGCGGCGAAGCCGGTGCAGGACAACTGCAAAGAGCCGGCACCTCCTTGATCAGCGGACACGGCATGAACGCCGGGGTGCATAACACCTGGGCTCACGCCACTTTGATTCTGGGGAACAACCCATGAACAGCGAAAAGAGTCCGCTAGATGTGGTTTCCAACCTGGGCGGCGATCCAGCGGATATGCCGTTCTGGGACGGCTGTAAAGCCGGATTATTTTTGCTGCATCGCTGCAATGTCTGCCACCGGCACTACTGGCCCGCCAGTCGCTGCATTGAACACGGCAATACCGCAATGCAGTGGGTAGAATCCACGGGGCGCGGCCAGCTATACACTTATACCGTCATGCACCGTGTGCTTTCCCCGGCCTTCAAAGACAAGACACCCTATGTCGTCGGTGTCGTTCAACTGGATGAGGGCCCATTCTTCCACAGCAATATCGTCAATTGCGAAGCGCAGCAGATTCACGTCGGCATGCGCTTGCGATATACGATGATCCAACACCAAAATGGCTTGTCCATTCCGTTATTCCAGCCTGAATAACAGCGAATTTGTAGCGCATTCGCAGTGAGAATCGCTGCAACTGACAGCACCCTCACAGACAGTATCTATCGGAGCATCTAGGGAATGACACCATCATCCTGCAGCTGGGCGATCCGATCCCATTCATAACCAAGCTCGAGAAGAATACCCTCCGTATTTTCCCCCAACTCCGGCGCACGCCGCATCGCTGGCGGCTTTTCATCAAATTGCACCGGCACCGCAGGCAACTTGTAAGCGGGAAGCCCATCACGCGCTTCGACCTCCCCAATGTAGTTGTTGGCAATCACTTGCGGGTCGCTCAGCAACTCCTGAACTTTCTGCACCGGCGCCCAGGGAGCGTCTATCGAGCCGAGCATCTGCTTGCACTCGTCGAATGAACGACGCCCGAACTCATCATCCAGCAATGAAACACACATCGCGCGATTTTCTCGTCTGGCAGCGAGCGAGGAAAACCGGGAATCACTGACCAGCTCACTTCGCCCCAATGCTTGGCACAAAAGCGGCCAATACCTGTCGCCCTCAATGAACACCAACTGGATGAAGCGGCCATCCGACGTCCGGTATGCGCTGGTGAGCGGGTTCGGCATATCCGCGCGATCTACCGGGCGAGGGATATCAACGCCCTTCAACGCACTCAGGAGATCCGACGACAATGTCCACATCGCCGTCGCCAGCAGAGAGACATCGACCACCGCGCCCTGTCCCGTCCGGTGACGACGCAGCAGCGCACCCGCAATCCCGAAAGCCAGTGCCATGGCGCCATTGCGATCACCCATTGCTCCCCGCTGCGAGATCGGATAATCCCGATCGGGGGGAGTCAATGCATCAGCCAACCCGCCGCGAGCAAAAAAAGCCGATGCATCGTATCCCGGCTGATCTGCATCGGGGCCTCTTACTCCGAATCCGTGCCCTCGCGCATAAACGATTTCCGGGTATCGCGCCGTCAGCTGATCCGCATCCAGCCCCAATCGTCGAAGCGCGCCTGGTCTCAAGTTGGTCAGGAAAACATCCGCCCTTGACAGGAGCTGATGAAGAACCTCCAGCCCTTCGCGCGTTTTCAAATCTATCGCCAGCGAACGCTTGCCACGATTAGCCAGTGCGATGGACAAATTGACACCATCGCCATCGGAGCCAATTCCCTGAGTCATCAGGCCTCGATAGGGATCGCCGTCGGGCCGCTCCACGCGAATGACATCGGCACCCCAATCGGCAAGCAGTGCTCCGGCAACCGGCACAAACACCCATTGCGCCAGCTCAACAACACGCACGCCACTGAAAATATCGTTATCGGTAGACATGGACACCAATCCGCAACAAGGCCAGGCAGATGAGCCCAAATATTGGGCCCATCGACCATTCACGCATCAAGGAGTGCAACCAGATAATAACTAGTCGAGGGAGTACAACCGCTTGGCACGCGCGCAGACAATCTCATCGATGTCTGCCTGCGGAACCCCCTCAAAATCTCTGCTGATAACCTCCAGCGAATGAGGAAAAGTAGTCTCCGAATGCGGATAATCCGATGACCACATGATATTTCTGCCGCCCGGCAGATCGCGATTGAGTATTCCCACGCGATCGTGAATAAAAGAAGCATAAACATTCTGATCCATGAACAAGCTCGGCGCCTGCTCCAATTTGCTGTCGGTCCAGAAACGCTGACGCTCCCATGTACGATCCATATACTCGGCCATCCATGCCATCCAACCAACTCCGCTCTCTACGATAGCCAGTCTCAGCTGCGGAAAGCGCTGAAATATGCAGCCATAAATCAGGATGGCAACGGGTTCTGCCATTGCCGTTTTACTCATGACCAGATCCGGCAGGAAATGCCGCTTGTCTCCAAAGCGGGGAATTCTTCCCCCCAAATGCATCGTCAATGTCAAATCCAGTTCGGTAACCGTCTCCCACAGAACATCGAACTCCGGATCCGTATAAGATTTTTCCCCGCCGGGATTGCCAGTCAATGCAGCTCCTTGCCCGGAGTTAATCGACTTGACCCCCACCGTGGTTGAAATGCCATCTGCCGATTGGGGAAATGCCGGAATATTGATTGTGCGGAATCCGAGCTTCGCCAAGCTTCGAAGCATCTGCACAGTTTCCTTGACGTCCCTCATGGGTACATAGCCCACTGGCACCAGCCGCTTTCTATCCTTGCCGCAAAAGTCCCACAACCAGCGGTTGTAAGCTTCGAAACTGGCGATGTACAGCTCCGGGTTTGATGTTCCCAACGGACCGCCACCAAACAGAACCGCCGCATCCATCCCATCTGCGTCCATGTCAGCCAAGCGTGTTTCCGGCAACCAGACGGGTCGCATCTCGGAACGCTTACCGAACATCTTGTAATCGCGACCCTCCTTGCCCGCCATGTTGCTGATCATTCGAACCGGACGACGGCTCCCCTCGAAAACGATCCAATCGTGCTCATCACCCTCTTCTATATAAGGCGCCAGCTCCCGAAGGTGCGACGCGAGATAGTCGCGCCACATCTCATAGGGCGGGTCGATATGAGCATCTGCATCGACAATGCGTAATTTAGTACCGAGGCCCGACGCGGCTGTGCCGGATTTAACACTCGAACTCTTGGACGCCAACGACATCGCTTTGCCTCCTGACTCATCCCGGCGCGCTCTCGACCAGCCACCCGACAAGTTCTTAAATTAAAATTAATATTCGTTATTTAGAATTGAATTGGCATTTTCTCCCGTTTTACCGCGAACTGCAAGCCGGGATTGGGGTGCCGCAATAACTCCACTTAAAAATGACTTCATATACAAATATATCCATATATTCATGGCCTTATTAGAACAAAGCTCACTCAAACCAAAGCGCTGGACAAGCATCGCGGCTGGAATCCCAAGCCATTAAACCCCCACTTCGACGTTGTTCGCCCGAGCACTACACGCTAAAATCTAAAATTCCATATATTGTCTTTTTATTTATAATAAAGAATACAAATCAGATCCTCCAAATCGCCCATTCGGGCGCCCAGCAGCACTTCACAACACCTTGAGGGCCGTAGAGAAATGCCAATCGTGACTTTCGTGGAACACGACGGGACCC
The DNA here is from genome assembly GCA_964638025.1 of uncultured Verrucomicrobiaceae bacterium. Taxonomy (GTDB): domain Bacteria; phylum Pseudomonadota; class Gammaproteobacteria; order Pseudomonadales; family CAMLJR01; genus CAMLJR01. Next base: position 22,299 of record CAZWXW010000013.1, on the reverse strand, counting down.
CACATGAGATCAATCTCTCTACAGGCCTGACCCTCATGGAGGGTGCCGTTAGCCATGCACTGAATGGCATAACCGGAGAATGCAGCGGCAGCATGGCCTGCGGTACCTGTCACTGCTTCATTGATGAGGCCTGGATTTCGAAGACAGGTACCGCCTCTCAGCTTGAACTGGATTTGCTGGAACACTCCGTCATCAACGCAAGGCCAACCAGCCGACTCGGCTGCCAAATCGCCATGACCGAAGAATTAAATGGCCTGGTTGTTCACCTACCTGAGTCGCAATACTGAAGAGAGGCCCCGCCAACTTAATTCCGCTGCGCACGCAGATTCAGCTGTGAATCAGAATCAGGAGACAATAACAATGAATGCGAAATCCGATCCTAAAGATGTAGCAACCCGAATCAGGCCTGCTGTTCCTCGATATGCCTACTACGCCCTTCTTGTTCTGACGCTGGCCAATACGCTCAATTATCTGGATCGCCTAATCCTTTCCATTCTTGCCGAGGATATTAAACGCGACCTTCATCTCGACGACGGGCAGCTAGGCTTTTTAATGGGTACCGCATTTGCGGTCTTCTATGCCGTGGTCGGCATAGCCATGGGACGAATCTCCGACTTTCTAAACAGAAGATCCGTCATGGCAGCCGGCTTAACTATCTGGTCGGTGATGACAGCTCTCGGAGGTACTGCTTACAATTTCGTTACGCTGGCAGCAGCTCGAATTGGCGTAGGTGTAGGCGAAGCAACTGCCAATCCATGTTCGCACTCCCTGCTGTCCGAATACTTTCCCGCCAACAAACGATCACTTGCGCTAAGCGTCTATCTGACAGGAACTTTCGCCGGTTCCGCACTCGCGATGATCATCGGAGGCCTGTTCATCGACCATTGGGCTGATGCTTGCAAAGCCTTCCCTTTTGATGGCGCCTGTTCGATCAAGAGCTGGCAAGCCGCTCTTATCGCCGTCGGATTACCCGGCATACCGCTCGCGCTATTGGTACGAAAACTTCGGGAGCCCGCTCGCGCTCACATTTCAAAGAGCACACCAGCGACAGTTATTATCCTGAGGGAGTTCGCCGCCGCCATTCCTCCGTTCACGCTAATCACTATCTATCGCCTCGGTGGAGCCGTGGCGTTACGGAAGAATCTGACATCTATCGCCTTGATTGCTGTTATCGCCTGGGGCGTTACTCAGTTGGTGGGAGATCCGGCGCAGTGGATTGCCATCGGGCTCGGCGCTTACGCCATTCTCACGTGGGCTCAAGTGCAGCGGCACAACGATCATCCTGTCTATACCTTGACCTTTGGCTGCAAAACCTTTGTTTACGCCACCGCAAGTGCCGCACTACTCGCATGCATTGGCGGAGCAGTGCAGTTATGGGTAGCACCTTATGCGAGACGGACTTTTGATCTCTCGACCTCACAAATAGGTTTTTACATCGGCACCTTGCATGTTGTCGGTGCCGCCATCGGCGTACTGCTAGGTGGATGGTGGGCCGACAAATGGAAGCAACTTGATCCTCGCGCGCCAGCATGGCTCGGCATGATTGCGGCAATCGCGGGAGTGCCGGCGATCGGCGTTATGCTCCTAACAGACAACGTCACAATGTTTCTTGCCATATTCTTCATCTACAGCATCGTTCATTCGTTAAGCCCCGGCGCCTTTGCTGCTCTGGCCCAGGATTTAGTGACACCGAGGATGCGCGGCGCCGGTGCTTCGGCCTTCTCGCTCATAGCCATTGTTATTGGTACCGGAGCCGGCCCGTATTGGGCGGGCAAGGTCAGTGCGATGACAGGGTCGCTGGTTGCCGGCCTGTTCAGCATGCAAATTCTTGTACCTGTCGCATTGCTGCTGTTATGGCTGACCGCAAAGCGTCTACCTAACGAAACCCCTGCCCGAAGAGAGGCGCTCGCATCGGCAGCGGGCGAACCTGTACAGAAATAGGACTGCCGAAATCATTCAGCGATCAATGCATCCCTTTGTAAGAGCACCGTATGGACAGACACATTCCACTGAATGGCTCGAGGAATTTCCGCGATTTCGGAGGTTGTCCGACGCGGACAGGAGGCTCGGTCAAACGCGGGGTTCTCTACCGATCCGACAGCTTGTCCACGCTGGACCCCGATGACATATACAAGCTTGACCCCCTGGGAATACGCACCGTCTGTGATTTACGACGCAGCCAGGAGCGGGAAAGCCACCCCTCCAGGTGGCCGGATAAGAACAATACCTCCTTCCACCATTTACCGCTGTTCCTGGATAGCGCACCAGGATCGACCGGCAGCATCATGGCTGACGCAAAGAAGCTGAATAGCGAGGCCAGCTCTCGTCAGATCATGATCGATATTTATAAGCGGATGGTTTCGGATCCACATGCGTTATCCAGGATCCGTCAGGTCTTCGAGCTCATCGCGTCGCCCAACGCAACGCCCATCCTCATTCACTGTAGCGGCGGCAAGGATCGCACCGGAGTTTGTTGCGCACTCATCCTGACGCTGCTGGAGGTGGATGAAGAAGCCGTCATGGAAGACTACATGAACAGCCTACATCTATATACGCATCGCGTTGATATCACAGCATCCAATCTGCCTCAGGTTTACGACACAAAGGAAATCGATCGCGCTCCCGATTCAGTGCTGCGCCCCATCTACTCCGTTGATCCATCTTATCTGGCCAGTGCTTTTGAGAGTATTGCAAAGACCTACGGAACAACTGATTCATTCTTCCTAAATGCACTCTCTTTGACTGAAAGCCAGATTAAATCGATCAGAAATCGGCTAGTAGAGTAATTTTATCGCTATATATTGGCCTTCAGCTCAATACATACTTTCAATTTATCGCCAAATACCCCAAAAAAGTTGTCGCGGCAGCAGAAGAGAATGCTGCGACAACAAGTATCTTAATAAGCTCCGATAACGACTAGAAACTCCACTGAAGAGAAGCGCCAAAGGTTCTCGGCGCACCATAACTTGCCGAGGCATAGCCGACAGATGAAATAACGTTCAACCCGCCGACAATGTACTCCTCATCGAACGCATTGTTGACGTAGGCAGCGACGTCAAATTTCGACCCCATCACATCCGACCAGTTGACCCGGAAATTCCACAATGCATACGGATCTGCGATCGAAATATCATACGCATCGTCCAGCAGCTGCGGAGACCAATTGCGGATTGCAGCTATCTCCGCGAAATAGTGCTTTTCAGGATGTGTGTCGACCTTGCTTTGCCAGTATGCATTGGCTATCAACGAAACTTCGCCAATGGATGGATCAAGTGGCAACGTATAGCTGACAGATCCCGTTACAGAGTGATCCGGGACATAGACGAAAGCGGACGAGGAGTTGTCAATCATCCCGAATGTCGGATCATCCCTAAACCACTCGGTGTAGTAGGCGTCCACGTACGAGTAGGCTAACCCGATCACAAGATTGGTTGTCGGAGCGTACGTTATCTCAACGTCCGCTCCGCGTATAACAGCCTCGGCCGCATTGAACGTAGAGGTGTAGAAGGCGCCATTGAGCTCAATTCCCTGGGTTTTCTGGATATCGGAATAATCTTGCCAGTAGAGAGCGATTGCGGTCCTCACACTCCCCAAGGAATCGAAGCTCCATTCTCCTTTGTGTCCGATCTCGTAGTTAATCACTTTTTCCGGATCAAACGGCTCGAGAGTAACGTTGTCATTCCCCCGCATATCGAAGCCACCAGTACGATAACCGGAAGATATGCTCCCATAGATCAACTGGCCGGAATCGGGGCTGTAGTTAATAGAAAGTCGACCCGTGGGACTGGAGAATGTCTCCTCCACCGTTCTGGAACAGGCACCATCAGGGAGAAGATTGTTACTTTCGTCCCTGACAATACAGGCAGGTGGCAGGGTGAGGTTTGCTGAATTCGTTCGCCGAGCATGCGTCGTCAACTCACGTGTATCCCATGTCTGCCGCAAGCCCAACGTTACCGACCACTGATCGTCGATATCGAATGTTCCTTCACCAAATATTGCGTATGACTCGTTAACCACTGACGCCTCTGCAGAGCTGCCATAGGTACCGTATCTGGCGTAGTTGTAGATGGTTTGAAGCCCAGGCGAAGGTGCCGGACCCGCGGGCCAGTTCGGATTCACCCCCGAGTTGACGGAAAGATTGCTCTCATCGCCTTCCATCCGATACCAGAAGACACCGGCAATCCATTCCAGTCGGCTATCGAATGCATAGCCAATCAGCTGCAACTCTTCGCTGAACTGCTCGGTATCAACGCTTCTGCCACGTCCCACATAACCCGGCGGAACGGTTGGCGAATCGACCACGATGGAGCCAAATATCGGCATTGCCGTCGCGTCTGTGTCACCTTCCTGATAAAAGTTGACCTTCCTGTAACCGAATACATTTTTCAGCGTCAGGTCGTCATTGAAATCGTATTCCGTCGTATTGATAAATATCTGGTTTTCAACCTTCTCATCAGGCAGTTGATCGCTCTCGATATCGTGGGGACTTCTTTTGCTTTGGCGCTCGATGGCTTCATCGATTTCCGGACCACCAATACCGGCTCCACCATTGAAAACCCGATGCCAGATCGCACTCAGGCTGCCCGATGGATTGAATGCTAGCGGCGCAAGCTGACGTCCGATGGAGTTATTTTTGTCGTAAGCGATCGTCGTCAGATTTCGGAAATCACCGACATCCACACTGGTGATGAAACGCACGCCCAGCGAATCCTCATCCCACATGCAATCTTTGCAGCGCAAACTGTTATCCGCCACATTGCTCTGATATCCATCCCTGTCGGTTTTCTGCAGTGCCAGACGCGTCAGTACCGCATCACTAACGGGAAGGCTGACAGCGCCTTGAATTCTTGCAAGGTTATAGTTCCCGACCTCCCCTTTGACGTACCCCTCGACTTCATTGGAGGGGAGCTGGGGAGCGAAGAGCACGGCCCCGCCGGTACTGTTTATGCCAAACAGGGTCCCCTGTGGCCCTTTCAGTACTTGCACGCCAGCCATGTCGTACAGCCCGAGATTGGCGCCGTACACAGGGGTCACCGGTATCTCCGCAAAATAGAGAGGGACTGCCGGGTCCAACGTTAGCAATGTCTCGGAGGGGCGCTGCCCTCGAAGCCCTACGAGCGGAATATTCGATCCCGAGGTATTTGAGCTGATGCTCAGGGATGGGACATGCGATCCCAGATCGGAAAACTCATCAATGCTCGCTTTTTCAAGATCGGCAGCTGTTAGCGCCGTGATGGAGATTGGCACATCGGTGGCAATCTCCTCGCGCCTGCGCACGCTTACGACGATCTCTTCAAGGACACCTGAAGCCGCAGATGCCTCAGGGATAACGCCAAATGGCGATGCCAGCAACGAAAGGCTCAGGACAATCGCCTGTACACTCCCCCCGCCATGGATCTGTGCTCTTACGGCTCTACTTAGAACTCTCTCTTGAATCATTATTTTTATTCCTCTACCCGATGATTAGTTACTGCATCTACTAACGACCAACCCCACCGCTCCGGAATTGATCGAAAGATCTCTCGCGCCCCAACTCATCCCTTTGGAGCGGTAACAGCTCCTCCCTGTCCATATCCAAACCCAAGCGCCACCCGATCGCAGCGCACTCAACGAAGTTCACGGCTTCTCACAAGGACCAGCAGTCACGCATTTCGATTCATAAAAAGACAAAATACCGAACTATTATTCTTATTTAAGAATACATGGGACAAAGAGGGTGGGCAACAATTTAGAATAAGTATTCGGTATATAGACTTTGATTTTTATAGCGGACCAATACCCAACGTATTGAACGAGTGCAAATCTGACGCAAGCGCCAGCCTTCACCCGCTCGGGCGTGTCGTGATACTTCAGAAGGGGACGAACTACCGATTTTCCAGCGGGCATCCATGCCACGAGGCCGGCAACATCGGATGGCATTTGCATTTGGGCCTGCGGAATCGCAGGCCGGGATTCATTCCATAAATAGCTGCTTCACTTTTGACACATCCACTTTCATCGATGGCGTTCTGGGCAAGTCGCCGACGAACCTCCAAACGGCAGGCACATAGGTTGCCGGAACCAACTTACGCAACTCGGCTTCCACCTCTTCGGCCGTCAACGAGCCATCTCCATCTCTCATCACGATGGCAGCAGCGGGTACCTGTCCGAGTCTGGCGTCAGGAATGCCAACAACCGCCGCCATCGCGATTCTCGCGTTTTTCAGCAAGGCGGCTTCGATGGTCGCCGGTACCAGTTTGAATCCTCCGCGCAGGATCGCTCCATCTGACCGCCCTTTCAGAAACAGAAATCCATCACTGTCGATGACACCAAGATCGGATGTGCGTATCCACTCGGGTCCAATCCGGCGCGATATCACCTCCAGTATCCCTTCATGCCCCGCCGGCAGTTCACTGCCTGTTTCAGCATTGACAATCCGGACTTTCATTCCGGGCAGGGGTTTGCCAACCGCGCCGTGTTTTCTGTCGCCCCAAACGCTCCACAGATCTTTGGTCATCGCAGTGACAGGACCGCCAAACTCCGTTGCGCCATACGACAACAGAATGGGAACGCCGTAGCGCTCTTCAAATGCACGCTGTATCGCTGGATCCAACGGCGCAGCTCCGGCTCCCATAGTTTCGATCGAAGCCAGCTCCTCCTTGGGAACATTTGCATCGAGCACCATCTTGTAACCCACAGGCGGCAGCCCAAAAGATTGGGGACGATAGCGCACTACGAACTTGCGCCAGGCATCCAAATTGAAGCGGTCAAGCAGAACGATGGGGTTTCCATTCACCAGTGCCGGCAGTGTGGTGTAAAGCCCCGAAATGTTGCTCACTGGAAAATAGAGGAGTACCGGAGGTTGGCTTGAAGTGTTTTCCGCACCCTCCGAGCACTGGTTTGCGAGACCGGTGTAGTGCTCGGCAACGGTCTCATAACTCAGCGGAAACTGTTTAGGTGGCCCCGTCGTTCCACTGGTCAGCAAGATGATCTGCGGTTTGGCAGCACCTAACTCCTTCCGGGAGGTACGCTCACAGCCCGTCATCACTTCGGCATCCATCTCCGTCAATGCAACGACGACGCCTTGATACTCTTTTATCGATTCAACAACTATCTGAGACAGATCCGATTTGTCCGCAACCACCAACGCCGGCGCTATTGATGAGAGCTCATTTGACAGAGCTTCCGCCGACTGAAATGGATAGACCATGCGGAGGGTACAGCCGCTCCGAAGAAGCCCAAGAAAGGCGGCCAGTGCAGAAGGACGATTCCGGGCAACGAACGCTACAACCGGATTTTCGCCAACTCCACTGTCTCGGATAAGCTGCCCCAGCTTCGATGCCACATATCGGACGCTTTCCCAGCTATACCATTGTTCCTCGAACTGGATGGCCCGCTCGGAGGAATATCGCTGAAGCGCATCCGAACAGATACGTTCGAGGCTCAGTAAATTATTCATAGATCTTGATTATCTGGGGTTAGCGTGTTGATTAGCTGACCTAACAGGATCTTCAACGACTGAGCGCTGTCGAATCCGACACTCTCCAGTGCATCTGACTCTATCGCCTTGTATTTTGCCGCCAGTTCTATCCGGAGGCTTAGCCCGTCTTTTGTGAAACTGACCTCTTCACCGTTCAGTTCGATCAATCCTCGCGCCAGCAGATCATCAATTTCTTCACTGGATGGAACAGCGTCCGTTTCAGCCAAAGATCCGAGTATTTTCTTAATTTTTTTCTCTTTACTTCTCGCCATATGCGCCAGGAAGTGGTGTTGAGAAATGACCATGTCTTTTTCAGCGAGCGCTCTTATCAACGGATCGATCAGCTTCCGATAGCTGAGTCTCAAAAGAAATCCCAGGGAATCGTCGGAAGCGCTGTCACCACCCGCCTTACTCGCCAGCTCTCTTTTTTGTATTTGGCCGTACTGACCGCCATGGAAGAGCAAGGGAGGCTTTTCCCAGTAGCTGAAGCTCGAAGCCTCTCCTACAAAGATGATGTGATCGCCACCCTCGTACTGATAGGTTGCCTTGCAGACAAACCTTGCTGCACAACCTTTCAACAGCGGAATATTTCCCGGCCCACGCTCCACATCGAGACCTGAAAACTTGTCGATGCCTTTCTGGGAAAATCGATTGGATAGCAGCTCCTGATCATCCGACAGGATATGAATCGCAAAGTATTCGCAGGATTTGAATGCATCCAGACTTCTTGATGACTTTGCCAGGCTCCACAGAACCAGGGGTGGATCCAGCGATACCGAGTTGAAGCTATTCGCTGTCAGGCCTATGTCCTTGAAAGAGTTGGTATAGGTGGTGACAACGGTGACGCCCGTCGTGAACGATCCCAGAGCACGACGAAACTCGGAAGAATCCAGCGTCTTTTCATTATTCATTGCACCAGAGTTTCCCATAACCCAATTCTTATGATCATCGCCAATCTTTTACTTCAATCTGACCGGCAGGGCAGACATGCCCCGCTGCTCCACCCCACCCAACAGCACTGGCGCCGGCGCCCTGTCATCAAGCTCCATATTGGGATACCGATCCATCAGCGCATTGAGCGACGTAATCATCTCCTGCTTGGCCACATCCATCCCCAAACAGCGATGGGGGCCCATACCGAATCCAAGGTGAGCCTTGAAGGGTCGCAACAGATCGAATTGCTCCGGATTTTCCCAGCGATTGGGGTCACGATTTGCAGATCCGAAGCACATCTCGACTCGCGCTCCCGTTGGAATGACAACGCCTTCCAGTTCGATATCGGCTGTCATTACGCGGGTGAATACCGGGTCGGTTGGCATCCAACGCGCAGCTTCCTCAATGGCAGGCGTAACCTTTGTCCGATCATCGCGACAGAGCTCCCAAAAGGGATATCGCGTCAACAGTGCATGAATGGTGATCCCCAACTGCCGCCAGGTCGTTCCGCCGCCGGCCAGCATGATCAGACGACAGTAGGCGAAGATCTCTTCATCCGTCAGCTTTCTGGTCGTTCCATCTTCGAGCTGCAGATCGTTGTTAATGAGCCCCGATATGACATCCTCACGGGGATCTTTTCGCCGCTCAACGATCAGCTCCTTAAGCATCCGGGATACTTCACCGGCGGATTGCATTCTTTCGCTATCACTCAAATAGCGGCCACTGACTGTGCTGCGAAGCAGGTGTTCACGAAAAATCAGCGACTTTTCTGCATCCATACCAATCCCGCGTGTTACCACATGAACGGGCAGGCGTGCACAGAGATCCATGTTCAGGTCTGCAGAGTCCTGACCATGTATGCGATCGAGCAGCGTGTTGACAGCCTCGTCAATCCACTGCGGTGTCCACCAGTTGATCGCCTTCGGCTTGATGAACATGGGCTGCACCACGGCGCGATAGCGCCGATGCTCATCGCCCACCATTTTCAATATCGCCTTCCCCATCAATCGAACGGTAGGAGTGTCGTTATAACCCTCGGATGAAAACAGCAGGTTTTCGCGCAGGGCTTTATCGCACAACTCAAAACTGAAAAGGGTGTAGCTCTGGCGAACGACGTCGTAATGGCTCAGTTCCGGCAGGTTCAGTAGCTCCCGGAGCGACCCTTTCATCACCGCCGCCTTTTCCCGGAGAGCGCTCATTGCCGGCGACAGATCGCCATATACCTCACCGTGTTCGGCAGTTTCCTTTTCGATATCGAACAGCTTGGCATAGCGCGGATCGTCGGAGGTTAGGGTGGTAGCCATGTCGCCCTCTGGTTCTGTATTAAGAACAATAAATCTATTTGACGAATACTATTGAATGAGGGGAATCAGGTCAAGCGCCCGGCCACGACAAGCGCGGCGCAAGCCGTGCCCATGCGACGCCCACTGAGGGAGATCAGCTAGCTGATGGGAAGCGAGGTGAGCCAGATGGGTTGAAACAGGCGTATAGCGCGGGGATCAAATGACGGGCGACCCGCAGCTGTTGAAAGCGGAGCGTTTGTATATTTATTCGAAATCGTCAGCCCCAAAAACAGTGCGCCCCGCTAAAGCGGGGCGCATTGACCACGAAGAAGCCAGTGCTGCTTATTCGAACGACTCTTCGCCCTGCAGTTTGGTGCGGTGCATCATGCGGCCGGAGGTCGGATCGTACGGGGTGGCGCGGTGCATGGTGCCGGTGTTGTCCCAGATCACGGCGGTCACGCCTTCAATCCTTCAATTAATGTTTTCGGCAGAAAATCTAACTGCTGAGCCATCCAACATTGAATCGACTATTCCAAACCGTTACGAAGCTTCTGCCAATCGACGCGCAGCCAACTCACGCAGCGGCGCAGTCTTCACCTTGTTCGACGAGGTCAGCTCAAGGTCCGATTCCGCAACCAGCAGCACATGCTTGGGCACCTTGTAGCTCGACAGACGCTCCGACACGAACTTGCGCACCGCGCTCGTCTCCAGCGCAACGCCCTCCTCGGGAACGATGCAGGCGACGACGATCTCCCCCATCGTGTCGTGCGGCACGCCAACGGTGGCCGCGACCTTGACGCCCGGGTACTCGCGAATGACGGCATCGATTTCGAGCGGCGACACATTGGCACCGCCGGTCTTGATGATGTCGTTGAGACGACCGTGCCAGTGCAGGCGATCTTCGGTATCGAAAAAGCCGCCATCGCCGGTACGGAAGAAGCCTTCGTCGTCGACGACCTCATCCATCGACATGCGCAGGTAGCCGACCATCAACGTCGGCCCTTTCACAGCAATTTCGCCGGTCTGTCCGCGCGGCATGATCTCGCCAGTCAACGGATCGACAACCTTGAAAGTATTGCCCGGCAGCGGGCAGCCGTGCGTGCCTTCGACAAAGGCCGGATCGGTGCCGCTGGGGTGAACCGAACTCAGCGTCAACGTTTCGGAGTTGCCGTAGGCAGCCCACGGCTCCTGCCAGTCGGTGTTGACCGTCGGGTGGCTGCGCATCGGATTGTCGCCGACGTAATGCAGCGAGCTGAGATCGACCTCGTTGAAGACCGGATCTTCCGCCAGCCGAGCCCACTGATGCGGCCACGCCACCGGCAATGTGACGCGCTCCTTTTCCATCAGACGCAATGCTTCATCAGGGACGAAGATGCGTTGCAGCACCAGGCTGCCGCCGGAGGAGAAGGTGGCGCCAATCGCCTGGGTGAAATTGCCGGACCAGAAGAAACCGTTGGCGGTCCAGGTGCGCACGCCCGGCTTCATGGCATAGAGACGGGGCCAGCGCCAGAACTGAATGGTCGCCGCGCGATGGCTCTGCACGATGCCTTTCGGCTTGGCCGTCGACCCCGACGAGAAGAAGATCAGGCCGCGATCGCTGGGGGCGATCTCGGCACCGATCGCCTCGATCAGTTCTGCCGAAACTTTTTGATTACCATCGACCAGCTCGGACCAGCTCTCGATGGCCCCGCCCAGTCCAGCCATGTCGCCGAGGCAGACGGCCCGGCGCAGGTAGGGCAAGCGGGTCGAATAGGCGGCGCCCTGCGCGGTGGTCAGCTCCGGGCAGAAGCCGACGATCTCATCGGCGAAGTCGCGGCCGAGCACCGAGCGCTCGAAGATCAGCAACGAAACGTCGGCCACGCGCAGCTGGTACTCCAGCTCCGGGCCTTTGGCGAAGGTGCTCAGCAGCACGCAGGTCGCGCCGGTGAGGGCGACACCGAACATGGCGGTGACCCACTCGGGACGGTTGGTCGCCAGCAGACCGACGCGGCTCTCCTTGGTGACGCCGCGCGCGGCCAGTGCACGCGCGATGGCAAACGCCTCGTCCCACACCTGCCCATAGCTGTAACGGACGACCGGGCCGGCATCCGGATAGAAAACCATCGCCTCGCTGTCGCGATACTGGTCTTTGACCTCGCGCAGGAAACCACCCAGGGTCAGCGCACCCAACCGCTCCTCGGAGAGCGGCTTACCTTTCACCAGTGAATCCATCAGAAACAGACCATTCGTACACGCGTGCCTTTTACTTAGAACGCTCAGGGTAAGAACCCCGAATCCAAAGGCACACCGGGATTTATGAAAGCCTTGCGACACCCGCTCGCCTGCAACGGGCGGCGGAGTATAACGCCAACCTCAATGCCGACGCGCGTATCTCGACACCTGGCAGGGATCTGTTGACATTTCACGCCAACCGGGATCACCGCCGGGGTCGCTGGCGCCAGTCCGCACAGCAACCCTTCGGGCGAACCGGGGATCAGGCACCGGACAGCAGGTAGCGATCCATCTCCTGATGCATGTTCAGGATCAGCTTCTCGTAGTAGTCGGCGAGCCAGACCTGCTTGGCGCCCTTGGTATGCAGCCCCTTCTGCATGCGCGGGATGTTGAGGAAGTCCTGGCGGGGAATCTGCAGGAACTGCTCGGGATCCTGCACGTCGGTCATCTTCTGCACCTCCGCACGCGGCGGTTTCTGTGCCGCCGGGTAGGTCTTGGTCGAGTAGATCTCGAAGATGCAGGAGTCCGGATTGAAGCCGTCCGGCCGCACGCGATACATCATGCAGTTGCCGGCCTGCGGCAGGATCAGCAGGTTCGGGAAGATGAAGACCTCGCCGCCCCACTGGTTCAGCACTTCGCGCTCGGGCTTCGGCATCGGCCGCTGCTGCATGGCCGCGGTGGTGTAGAGCGCCTTGACGTATTCGCCGCCGAGCGACGAACCCTCGGGAATCGGCTTGCCCTTCAGGCCGCGAATCAGATCCACGTCCTCTTTCAGCACCATCGCATCCATGCCGGTGACCAGCAGGTTCAGCCTATCCGCCATCAGGTCGACCGGGTCGCCCTCGACGCGGGTGTGGCCGGCCATCGGCGTCTTCTCGCCGCCAAGGAAGCGGCCGTGGCCGTTGGCGAAGGTTTCGTAGAGGTGATCGAGATGGGCATAGGCCGGCGGCGGTCCGGAAACGTCTTCGCCGTAGATGAAGGCCGCCGACGGTGTTTCCAGCTGCGGGTGCGTGGCCGGTACGTGGTAGCCCTCGAGGAAGGCTTCCAGCGCCACTTTCCAGTTGGCTGGTACCGTCACCGACTTCCACCAGTAGTGATGCATCTCGCCGATGGCGAGGCCGTCGATGAGTTTCATCACCGGCGCCATGTATTCGGCAAACGGCTGCGGGTTGGCATCGAAGTTGATGAAGATGAAGCCGGCCCAGATCTCCAGCTTCACTTCCTTCAGGGCGACGTCGGAATCCTTCAGCTTGCCGCCGTGGAACTGCTGGCGCTCCAGCACGTACTGGTTCTTGCCATCGAGGCCCCAGCGCCAGCCGTGGAACGGGCAGATGATGCGGTTGCCGTCGAACTTGCCGGAACACTCCGCCAGCGCCGTGCCGCGGTGCGGGCAGGCGTTGTGGTAGGCCTTGACCGTATCGGCATCGACGCGAACGATCAGAACGGATTGGTGGCCGATGTCGTAGACGGTGAAATCGCCCGGCTCCGGAACCTCATCGAGGCGCGCCGCCGCCTGCCAGACGCGACTCCAGAGCTTCTCGTGTTCCAGCCGCGCGAACTCGGGATCGGTGTAGCGACCGCTGCGGATACCGTGTTCCAGGGTTTTCCAGCTTTCAGGCCAGTTATCTTTTGTAATGATGCCCATCTCGATCTCCTCAGCTTCCGGATTCACGACTCGATAGCCGAACCTCAATTGAGCCCGGATCATAGCGGCGCCCGCAGACCCGTTCAACCGAGCGAAACCCTGATTTATCCGGACAAATAAAGTCATGACTGAAAAGAAACACTCAAAACTGGTGAGGCTGTCGATATCCCGGCAAACAAATATATCTGGACATATTTAGTCATTTCCTTATCGTGGCAAACCCTGCCTTCGCCCGCCCCGGGCCGGGCAGTCCAAAGCGGATAAAGCAGGAGGAGAGAAAATGGGCTCACTTTCCGGAAAGGTCGCCGTGGTCACCGGTGCCAGTCGCGGCATAGGCAAGGGCATTGCCCTCGCCCTCGCCGCTGAAGGCGCCACCGTCTATGTCACCGGCCGCACCGTTACGGCCGGCGCCTGTCCCCTGCCCGGCACCGTCGGCGAAACCGCTGCCGAGTGCGACCGCCGCGGCGGCAAGGGCATCGCCGTGCAGGTCGACCACGCCAATGACGAGCAGGTCGCGGCGCTGTTCGAGCAGGTGAAGCGCGAGCAGGCGCGACTCGACATCCTCGTCAACAACGCCTTCGCGCTGCCCGACGATCTGACCACGCCGAAACCGTTCTGGGAAAAACCGCTCTCCAACTGGCAGATGGTCGATGTCGGCGTGCGCTCGAACTTCGTCGCCGCCTGGCATGCCGCGCAGATCATGGCGCCGCAGAAATCCGGCCTGATCGTCGCCATCTCCGGCTATACCGGTGTCGCCTACACCTATGGCGTCGTCTTCGGCACCAGCAAGTCCGCCGTCGACCGCATGTCGCGCGACATGGCGATCGAATTGAAGCCACACAACATCACCTCGATCTCGCTGTGGCAGGGGCTGACCATGACCGAGCGCGCCGAGCGCAATCTGGCCAGCATCCCCGGCCTCAAGGATGGCGCCGCCACGCAGCTGAAAGATGGCTGCTCGCCCGAGTTCCCGGGCCGCGTCATTGCCGCGCTGGCTGCTGACGCGAACGCGCTGCGCCACTCGGGCGGCACCTTCATCACGGCGGAGATGGCGGAGACCTACAGCGTCACCGACATCGACGGCAAAGTGATTCCATCGCTGCGCGCCACACGCGGTGCGCCCATCTGGGCGCCGGTATAAAGAGCTGGTCTGAACTGAATTCTTTTCTGGAGAGAAATAGCGATGTCTGAACTCCGATTCGACAACCGCGTTGCCGTCATCACCGGCGCTGGCCGAGGCCTCGGGCGCGCCTACGCGCTGATGCTCGCCGCCAACGGCGCCAAAGTGGTCGTCAACGATCCGGGCGTCAGCATGAAAGGCGACGGCATCGACGCCGGCCCGGCCGAACAGGTGGTGCAGGAGATCCGCGCTGCCGGCGGCGACGCCATCGCCAACACCGACTCGGTAGCCACGCTGGAAGGTGGCGCCGCCATCATCCAGAGCGCGCTCGACCACTACGGCCGCATCGACATCCTGATTCACAACGCCGGCAACGTCCGCTACGGCTCACTGAACGAAATCAGCTACGATGATTTTAAGGCGGTCGTTGATGTACACCTGATGGGCGCCTTCCACGTCGTTCGCGCCGCCTTCCCGGCGATGACCAAAGCGGGCTACGGCCGCATCGTGCTGACCTCATCGATCGGCGGCATCTACGGCAACAACAACTGCGTCAATTACGGCATGTCCAAGTCGGGCATGATCGGCCTCAACAACATCGCCGCACTCGAAGGCGAAGCGGTCGGCGTGAAGTGCAACATCATCGTGCCGGGCGCCGTCACGCGCATGGCCGAAGGCATCGATACGTCGATCTATCCGCCGATGGGTCCTGAACTGGTGGCACCGGTGGTCGGCTGGCTGACGCATGAATCGTGTTCAATCACCGGCGAGATGCTGGCCTCGGTCGCCGGCCGCATCGCACGTGCATTCATCGCGGAGACACCCGGCGTCTACCAGCCGGCGTGGACCATGGCGCAAGTGGGCGAGCGCATCGACGCCATTCGCGACAAAAACGCAGTGCTCGACTTCGGCCTGCACGGCCACGTCGATCACCTGCGCTACAGCTTCGAGATGGCCGCCAAGGGCGGCAAGACGGCAGGCTGATAACGCGCCATCCCGGGTTTCAGATGCTGAGGAAAACGACGGCATGACAGAGACAGAGCTGCTGGCCCGGGAATCGATCCGCCACACGCTGGCCTGCTACACCATGGCCGGCGATCGCTTGCAGACCGAAAATTTCATTGCGGTGTTCACCGACAACGCCATCCTGGAAACCGACGGCGTGCCGGAACCAGATGCTTTTCACCACGTCGGCCGCGCCGCCATTCACACGTGGATAAATCGCTGGCGCGAGCAGCCCGCAACCACCGGGCAACCGGTTCATCAGGCCAGCGTCGTGCGCCACCATCTCTCCACCTGCCTGATCGAATTCGTCGACGACACCTGGACGAGCGCCAAAGCCCGCACCTACTGGACCGCCTACACCGACATCGGCCCCGACCACGGCGGCTGCTATATCGATCAGCTTCAGCAAGTGGATAGGCGCTGGCTGATCTCACATCGAAAAATCCGGCTGGACTGGCGTTCGCCGAACAGTCTGATGTTCACCGCCATCGCCAATACCCGCTGAAAATTCCGCACTTATCCGTACAAGCACACACTGAATTCGATGCGCAACCGCTCGGGTTGATTCAGGTCAGTTTTCGCCGCTGAAAAATCCTCGACACTCGTCTCCACACTATTTCTGCACCACCGATCGCCATTCGACTGTGAGGATGCGATGAACGAGATCGTCAAGATTGTCGAAAACCCCGAGCAGCCGGCGCAGCCGACCACGCATCCGGCCGACGCCTATATTTCCGAAGAGTACGCCCGCGCCGAGCGCGACAAATTGTGGCGCAAGGTGTGGCTGCAGGCGGGCCGCGTCGAGGATATTCCGGAGGTCGGCAGCTACATCACCTACGACATCCTCGACGACTCGGTGCTGATCGTGCGCACCGCGCCCGACACCATCAAGGCCTACCACAACGTCTGCACGCATCGCGGCCGCCGTCTGGTCGACACGCCGCCCGGTGCGCGCAATGCACGTGGCAAAAAACTGAAATTCGTCTGCGGCTTCCACGCCTGGAACTTCGACATCGAAGGCCACTGCACCTACATCGCCAAGAAGGATGACTGGAACGGTGCACTGAGCGACGAACGCACGCGCCTCGGCAATGTCAGCGTCGACACCTGGGCCGGTTTCCTCTGGATCAACCTCGACCCGACCTGCGAACCGCTGCGCGACTATCTCGAACCGGCGGCGACGATGCTCGATCCGTTCCAGCTGCAGAACATGCGCCCGCGCTGGCGTTTCTGGACCGTGTTCGACTGCAACTGGAAAGTCGCGCTGGAGGCGTTCGACGAGACCTACCACGTGCCCGGCACGCATCCTGAATTCACCCCGTTCGGCGATTTCACCGGCTGGGGCAAGCAGCAGGGCAAGCACAGCTTCATCGGCTATGACACCGGCGAGGGGCCGAAGGAGAACGCGTCGAAACTGCGGCTCGGCAAGGGCGATCCGCGCATCAACACCGCGCAGATGCAGAAGTACACATGGGAAGGGGTGAACACCAACACGACGCAGACGCTGGTCGATGTCGCGCAGACACTGCCCGAGGTCTTACCGGAAGATACGCCCGCTTCCGAAGTGCTGAAGTACTGGCTCGACACCGCGCGCGCCATCGACGAAAAACGCGGCGTCATCTGGCCGGTGATCGACGCGGAACATGTCGCCAGCAGCGGCACCGCCTGGCAGATATTCCCGAACCAGCAGATCGGCCACGCCGTCAACAACATGCTCTGCTATCAGGCGCGCCCCTGCGGCTACAACCCGGACAAGTGCTATTTCGAGGTGGCGGTCTATGAACTCTATCCCGCAGGTGAAGCACCCGAGACTGAATGGACCTATGCGGAACCGAAGGATTTTCCGTATGTGCTGCAGCAGGATTTTTCCAACATGGCCGCGGTGCAGCAGGGTATGAAAAATGTCGGTTTCCGCGGTAACCTCCCCAACCCGAAAGCGGAAGGGGCGGTCACCAGTCTGCATCGCAATCTGGCGAAATACATGGGGACCGGCGCACCGCAACAGATCGAATAAACAGATTGCCGGAGAGAACGATGACGATCGCAGCAGACAAACTCGCCCAACTGGAGACGCTGCTGCAGCGTCAGGCCATTCTCGATTGCCAGACCCGTTTCAGTCGCGGCATGGATCGCTTCGATCGCGAGTTGTTCCTGTCGGCCTTTCACCGCGATGCCACCATTGCCGCCGGTGAATTCGTCGGCGGACCGGACGCGTTGTACGACTGGGCATCGCAACTGCACGAACAGGGGCAGGTGGCCACCCATCACAACCTGCTGAATCACACCTGCGACATCGACGGCGCGACTGCGCACACCGAAACCTACTATCTGTTCGTCGGCCGCAATCGCGATGATTCCAACTGGATTGCCGGTGGCCGCTATCTCGACCGGATGGAGAAGCGCAATGGCGAGTGGAAGATCGCCATGCGCAGCAACGCCATCGAATGGTCGGGGCTGGTGCCGACGCTGCCGATTCCGTTTGCCGATGTGCCCGGCGCTCAGCTCAACGGCGTGCCGTCGCGCAGCAAGGACGACCCCTCCTACACGCGACCGCTGGTGAACCGACGCCCGCCTTACCTGCCGAAGTGACGCCTGCACACCATCGGATGGATTCTGCGACTGCGTTTCGCTCCGCGCAGAATGACGAATTCCCTAACGAAAAAGCAGTGCCGTCAGGCGTCGGCCGGCAGCGCCATCGCCACCTGGGGTGGCGGTGATCCGAGGCTGAACAGGGCGATCGCCCCCACCGCCATCAGCGCGATGGCGGTGACCAGAAACGGCTGGTAGCTGCCGTAGGCGTCAAACACCATGCCGGACGCCAGCGGCCCGATGGCGATGCCAACGCCCAGCGCCATGATCAGCGCGCCGTAGAGGGCACCGAAGCTGCGCAGTCCGAAATGTTTGGCGGCGAGGAAGGCGATGACATCCACCTCCGACCCGACCGTCAGGCCGAGCGTGGCGGCCGCCGCCATCTGCAACAGCGGATTGCCACCGTCGATCAACAGCAGCGACAGCGCAACAGCGGGCAGCAGGAAGGCGACGCCGCCGACAAGGTGACCGGGAAAACGATCGAGCAGCAGCCCAGTGCCGAGCCTGCCGACGATCGAGAAGATACCGATCAACGAAGCGATACCGGCTGCCGACAGCGCCGTCGCGCCGCTGTCGGTCAGGATCGGCACGAAGTGCACCACCGCGCCGAAGGCGGTGAAGGCGAACAGCGCGCTGGCCAGCAGCAACTTGTAGAGCGCCGGCGTGCGCAGCCCCTCGGCAAACGTCAGCCCTGACAGTATCGGCGCCGCTTTCGACTCGCTGCGCGGCGCTCGACGATCGCCATCGCGGGCGCCGCGAAAGCAGAAGAACAGCACGGGAAACACCAGCACCACCCAGATGACGGGCAGCCCCACAAAACCGACCCGCCAGCCGTAGTTGCCGATCAGCCAGGTTGCCAGCACCGGAAACACCATCGCGCTGATCGACGCGCCGGAGAGCGTCACCGCGAACGCCAGGCCCCGCGATTTTTCGAAGCGGCTGGCCACCGCGCTGGTCCAGACCGTCGCCTGTACCCAGATCACGGCGAAGGCGATCAGCACCCACAGCAGCAGCCAGTTGGTGGTGCTGCCGGTGGCGGTGCCGAGCAGCGCCGAGGCCACCCCCATCGCCAGCACGCCGAACAGGCCGATGCGGCGCGGGCCGATGCGATCGATCAGCATGCCGACCGGAATGCTGAACCCCAGGCTGACCAGCGCGGCCATCGTCAGGCCGGCGGAGATCTGCCCTCGCGACCAGCCGAAGGCCTGCTGCAGCGGCTCGATGAATGGGCCGAGCGCATAGATGTGGAACACCGAGTTGGAGTATCCGAGCGCGGCTGCCAGTGGCAGGAACCAGTAGCTGCGCCACTCCAGCATTGCGCCTTTCGCCATGCCCATACCCAACTCCCCTCGTCGATGAAACCCCAAATCCTGCAGGTGCTACAGCGATCCAGCCTGTTGTCGGCAACGCAGCGTGGCAATGGCGATAACGCCCCCAGGCAGTGCCCAATTCGCCCCGGCGTCAGCCGGCGGGTGTCACCACCTCGGCCGCTTTCGGCGTGCCGCCCAGGCTCGCCAGCGCCACCGCCGCTGTCGTCATCAGGATCATCGTCAGGTAGAGGAACAGCGTGTAACCGCCGTAATTGTCGAACACCGAGCCGGCCGCCAGCGGGCCGAAGGCAGTGCCGAGCGACAGCGCCATCACCATGGCGCCGTACAGCGCGCCGAAGTTCTTCAGTCCGAAGTGGCGTGTCGCCAGATAGGCGATGACATCGACCTCGGCGCCGAGCGTCAGGCCGAAGATCGCCGCCGCCAGCATCTGCCCCGGTGCGCCGCCCACGTCGTTGAGCAGGATCAGGCAGGCGAACAGCGGGATCAGGAAGATGATGGCGCCGACCTTGTGCGCGGCGTAGCGATCGATCAGCACGCCGGTGCCGAGGCGACCGATGATCGAGAAGATGCCGATCAGCGACGCGATGCCCGCCGCGGCCAGATGATCGGTGCCCTTGTCGGTCAGGATCGGCACGAAGTGCACCACCATCGCGATGGTGGTGAACGAGAAGAAACCGGAGGCCAGCAACAAGCGCCAGAACACCGTCGAGCGCAGCCCCTCGGCGAGGCTGACGCCGGTGGCCGCCGCCTTGCTCGCCGCGCGCGACTCGTGACAGTGATCGTGCGCGCCGCGGAATACGACGAACAGCATCAGGAACACCGGCAGCGCCCACAGCGCCGCCATCGCGGCGTAGGCCTGGCGCCAGCCGAAGGCGTCGATCGCCCAGGTGGCAAAGAGCGGGAAGATCGCCGCCGCCAGCGAACCGCCCGACAGCGTGATCGCGAAGGCGAGGCCGCGCGACCTCTCGAAACGGCTCGCCACCGCGCTGGTCCAGACCGTCGCCTGCACGCCGAAGGTGCCGACCGCGACGATCGCCCACAGCACCAGCCAGTTGGCCTGCCCGCCGGTGGCGGTGCCGAGCAGTGCGAACGCACTCGCCATCAGCAGCACGCCGACCAGCGCCACGCGTCGCGGCCCGATGCGATCGACCAGCACGCCGACCGGAATGCAGAGGATGGCACTGATCACCGACGAGACCGTCAGACCGATCGAGATCAGCGCGCGCGACCAGCCGAACTCCTCCTGCAGTGGCGCGATGAACGGGCCCATCGAATAGACATGCAGCACCGACGTCGCGTAACCGAGCGCACCCGCCAACGGCAGAAACCAGAAACTGCGCCATTCGGCAACCGCATTTCTTGTACCGGACATGCTTTTAACTCCAGGAAAAATCGAAAGGCGGCGTCAACCCGCGGCCTGAAACAGCTCGACACGCACGCCATCGGGATCGGTGCAGAAGACGATCGGCCCGTAGGCGGAGTCGATGCGGGTGTGCGGATGAACCTGGCCACCGAACTTCACCACCCGCTCCGCCACCGCATCGAGATCGCTGACGATCAGCGTCATGTGCGTGAAGCCGAGCCGGTTCATCGGCGTGCGTTCGCCCGAGCCGGAGACGCCGGCCTGCGGATAGCCGATCAGCTCGATCGTGACGCCGCCCGATTTCACATAGTGCACACGGCAGGCGATGCCCGGCAGTTCGGTCAACTGATCGAACGGCGCGCCGATCTCGTCGATGGAGCGGTCGAGCACGAAGCCGAGAGCCTCGGTATAGAACGTCAGCGAACGCTCCAGATTGGCGGTGCAGATGCCGATATGCGAAAGCGCGACCGTGGGTGACTGACTCATGGGAGACCTCCAGACAGGTGCTGCCGGCGACAGGGGGACGGCTGTTATATGGTTGAGACCGGCCGCTTTATAGCACGCGGCCGCAACGCTTCGGCACTGTCTGGATGATCGCTGGCGTCTCGGCGGTGTGCTCTGCGCTACCGGCCCTTCCACTCCGGTTTGCGCTTCTCGGCAAAGGCGCGCGGCCCCTCCTGCGAGTCTTCGCTGTTATAGGTGTACTCGTGCGCGGCGCGCGCGGCCTGCAGTGCGGCGGCGCGCCCCATCTCGGTGGCCAGCATCACCGTCTCGCGACCGGCCTTCACCGACAGCGGTGCGCCGTCGAGAATCTCCTTCGCCAGTTCGAGCGCGCAGTCGAGCAGCGCCGCCGGTTCGGCGAGGCGATTGACCAGCCCGATCTCGTAGGCGCGCTGCGCCGTGATCGGCTTACCGGTCAGGATGATCTCCATCATGATCCGCTGCGGAATCATGTGGATCAGCGGCGCCGCCCACGGCGAGCCACGCCCGACCTTGACCTCGGTGATGGCGAATTTCGCCGCCGTGCTGGCGACGCACAGATCGCACGCCTGCGCGATCATCCAGCCGCCGGCGAAGGCGACGCCGTTGACGGCGGCGATGGTCGGCTTCGACAGCTCGATGTTGTCGTAGGGCAGCGGGAACATATCGCGCGGCGGCACTTTCAGGCCGCGCTCGACCATCTCCTTCAGATCGCCGCCGGCACAGAACGCCTTCTCGCCGCTGCCGGTCAGGATGGCGACGCGCAGTTTGTCGTCGCCTTCAAATCGCTGCCACGCCGCACGCAACCCTTCGCGCACCTCGCGACTGAGGCAGTTGCGCTGCTCGGGGCGGTTGATGGTGATGATCGCGATACCGTCAT
>CAZWXW010000012.1:0-60627 GCA_964638025.1 uncultured Verrucomicrobiaceae bacterium | reverse complement strand
CATCCACGCCGCCTCGACCTGCGTCATCAACTACGACGGCGCCACCGGCTGGCTGATCGGCGAGCCCGGCAAGGGGCTCAACTACATGTTCACGATGATGAACTACGAGCGGGTCACGGTCGGCCTGCAGGGGCTCGGCTGCGCCGAACGCGCCTACCAGGGCTCGCTGGCCTATGCCCGCGAGCGGCTGCAGGGGCGCGCGCCAGCTGGCGGCGGCGCGGCGGCCGATCCGATCATCCTGCACGCCGACGTTCGCCGCATGTTGCTGACCCAAAAGGCGCTGATCGAAGCCGGTCGCGCCTTTGCCGCCCATGTCGGCCTGCAGCTCGACCTCGCCAAGCACGCCGACGGCGAGAGCCAGCAGCGCGCGGCGGCGCAGGTGGCGCTGCTGACACCGGTGGTCAAGGCCTTCCTGACCGATAAGGGGCTGGAGGGGTGTCTGCTCGGCCAGATGGTGTTCGGCGGCCACGGCTACATCCGCGAGTGGGGCATGGAGCAGCTGGTGCGCGACGTGCGTATCGCCCAGATCTACGAGGGCACCAACGGCATCCAGGCGCTCGACCTGCTCGGCCGCAAGGTGGTGGCCGACGGCGGCGCTGCGCTGGCGGCGCTGTTCACCGAGGTCAACGGCTGGATCGATGCGGCTCGCGCCGAACCGGCGATGGCCGAATTCCTCGAACCGCTGGAGCGTGCGCTGGCCGCCTTCGAGCGGCTGACCCGCCAGCTGCTGCACGGCGTCGCGTCCGACCCCGATCTGGTTTCGGCCAGTGCCGTCGACTACCTGCACGCCTTCGGCTTCACCCTCTACGCCTGGCTCTGGGCGCGCATGGCGCAGCTGGCGCTGGCCAGGACCGGTGATGGTTCCGACAGCAACGGCTCTGACAGTGATGGCTTCTATGCCGCCAAGCTCGACACTGCCCGCTTCTACATGCAGCGGCTGCTGCCACAGCTCTACAGCCACTGCGAAATGGCGCAGGCCGGCGCCAAGACGTTGATGGCCCTGCCGGTCGAGCGGTTCGCGTTCTGACGGCGACATGAAATAATCCGCCCCCGCCGGCATTGGCCGTGCGGGGACAGCTGCGAGGAGAGATACGATGAGCGAAAACAAGCTCTATCCGGAAGACCAGGCGCGGGTCGATCAATATCTGCGCGAGGGTTACAACGACATCGAGCGCAAGCCGTTCCGACCGCTGCGGCTGCTCGGCATCCTGGCGGTGATCGTCACCGGCTTCAGCATCCTCAGCCTCGGCATCGCCCGCTACTACAACATCTACTAGTGCGAAGCGGCCCGGCAGCGCAGAAATCCTGGCGCCGTTCCCGGGGCTAGGCGCTCCAAAACCCTTCTGGTATAGTGCGCGCCTCGCGCGGGGTACCCCCGCCAGCTTTACGGGCATTAGCGCAGTCTGGTAGCGCGCTTCGTTCGGGACGAAGAGGTCGCAGGTTCGACTCCTGCATGCCCGACCAACTTCCCGGTAAGGCTTCGCAATGCGAAGCCAACCAATGAAAAAGCCCGCTCGAAGCGGGCTTTTTCGTTTCTGATCTTCCAGGGCTGTCCAGTCCCTCCATGCCCCTCACTTCGCGCCGGAGCTGGCCTTGACCGCATCCTCGTGCAGAGACTCATTCAACTGATCCACGACGATCGCCCAGGCTGCATCGTTGTTGATCTGTTCGGTCAGGAACTGGCGCTGGGCATCGTTCCACCAGGGTGCGTTGGTGAGTCGAACATCCGTCGGCAGCTGATGCGCCTTGATGAATTTGGCGATGGCTTGTTCGTTGGCATCCAGCCCGAGCTGGAGAAACAGGTTGGTCATGCGAGGGACGGCATTGCTCATGAGTGGCCTCTGTTGTCGATCTGGTACGTCGTCGTGATTTGATCGAATCTGCGCGCGACCGGATGCACCGCATGCGGCTGCAATTCGGCGAAACCATCCTCGGGGCGCTGCAGCCAGCCGGTTTGAAAACCTGCTGTGCGGGCGGCGTCCAGCTCCTCGACCACATCCGACAGGAACAGCAATCGCTGCGGCGCGCGATCGATCGCGGCGGCGATCTTGCGGTAGGAATCCGCTTCGCGTTTCGGACCGGTGGTGGTGTCGAAATAGCCGCTGAACAGTGCGGTCAGATCGCCGGCTTCGCTGTAGCGGAAGAAGAGTTTCTGTGCGGCGATCGAGCCGGATGAGTAGACATAGAGCGGAATGCCGGCGGCGTGCCATGCGCGCAGCTGTTCGGCGGCGTCGGCGTAGATGTGGGCGCGGTAGTCGCCGCGCTCGTAGCCGCGTCGCCAGATCAGCCCCTGCAGCGCTTTCAGTGGCGTGATCTTGCGATCGGCGCGGCTCCAGTCGAGCAGTTGCGCGATCAGTGCATCGACATCGCCGCGTGCAATGCCGCTCTCGGCGGCGGTCTGGTCGAGTGCGGCGGCGACGGCGGGTTCATCGATGTGTCCGCGCACGAACGCGTCCATCGCTCGCTCGGCGTAGGGGAACAGCACGGCTTTGACGAAATCGATCGAGCTGGTGGTGCCTTCGATGTCGGTGACGATCGCTTCGATGGCCGGGGTGTCGACGGTGGAGCGCTGTGTCATTCGCATCAATCCAGTCGCGAAAACTGATCGGCGATATCGCTGCCGGTGTAGTTGGCGACCCAGCCTTCGCTGTTGTTGAAGAAGCGGATCGCCACCAGCTCCGGCGCGCCGCCGAGATCGAACCAGTGCGGTGTGTTGGCCGGTACGCTGATCAGGTCGCCGCGCTCGCACAGCACTTCGAAAATGCGGTCGTCGATGTGCAGGCTGAACAGCCCGCGACCGGCGACGAAGAAGCGCACTTCATCTTCGCTGTGGGTGTGTTCGCTGAGGAATTTCTTGCGCAGCGCCTCCTTGTCGGGATGGCTGCTGCCGATGCTGATGACGTCGACGGTCTGGTAGCCGCCTTCATGGGTCAGGCGATCGATGTCACTGCCGTACGCGGCCAGCACCTCGTCCTGGCTGGCGCCGGCCACCACCGGTTCGCTGGCGCGCCACTGCTCGAAGCGCACGCCGGCGGCGCCGAGCAGCTCCGCCATCTCCTCGGCATCGCAGCTCTGATTCAGCGGTCGCGTCGGTTCGCGCTCGTGGAATATCTGCAGCATGCTCATCGCCGTCTCCTCGGTCGGTGTTTGTCGCCAGCCGTCGTCAATGCTTGTGGATGGCAATTTTCTGCAGCTCGCACTGCAGTAAAAAGTCGAGCGCTTCGAGTTGGCGCAGGCACTCGTCGCTGCTCTCGCCCCAGACGTAGACACCGTGGCCGCGAATCAGGTAGGCCGGTGTCGCCGGGTGTTGTTCGAGGTAGCTCTGCACGTCGGCAGCAAGTTCGTCGATCTGCTGGGTATTGGGAAAGATGGGCAGCGTCAATGTGGTGGCGTGGGTGGTGATGCCGCGAAACGCCTTCAGCAGTTCGTAATCGGACAGCACCAGCCGATCCGAGTGCCACAGCTGCGACAGCAGCGTCGCGGTCGGGCTGTGGCAGTGCAGCACGGTGTCGATCCACGGCTGCCAGGCGTAGAGCTGCGTATGCAGCAGCGTCTCCGCCGAGGGTTTGCCGCCGGCCAGCGCTCTGCCCTGCAGGTCGACGGCGAGGAAGTCGTCGACGCGGAGCTTGCCCTTGTGTCTGCCCGATGCCGTCACCAGCGCGCTGTGTTCATCGAGACGCATTGAAAAATTGCCGCTGGTGGCCGGCACCCAGCCGCGCGCATGCAGCTCGCGACCGATCTCGGCCAACTTCGCGGCGCGTTCGCTTGCGCGCTCCTTCACACGACACCCCAGGCGCGGAATTGCGCGGCGATATCGGCCTGCGCCGGATTCTCGATGACGCCGCATTCGGTGACGATGGCGTCGATCAGTGACGATGGCGTGACATCGAAGGCGGGGTTGGTGGCGTTGCCGCCCTGCGGTGCCAGCGGTTGGCCGCGCACTTCGGTGATCTCGCGCGGGTCGCGCTGTTCGATCGGGATGGCGCTGCCATCGGTCATCTGCAGGTCGAAGGTGCTGGTCGGCGCGGCGACGATGAAGCGCACGCCGTGGAAACGGGCCAGCACGGCGAGGTTGTAGGTGCCGATCTTGTTGGCGGTGTCGCCGTTGGCGGCGATGCGATCGGCGCCGACCAGCACGGCGCAAATGCCTTCGCGCTGCATCAGCAGCCCGGCGGCGCCGTCGACGCAGAGCGTCGCTGGAATCCGTTCGCGCATCAGCTCCCACAACGTCAGGCGCGCGCCCTGCCACCACGGTCGTGTTTCGCCGGCGAAGACGTGATCGATCTTGCCGTCGCGATGGGCGCTGCGCACGATGCCGAGCGCGGTGCCGTAGCCGCCGGTCGCCAGTGCGCCGGTGTTGCAGTGGGTGTAGACGCGGGCATTGGCCGGCAGCAGCACGGCGCCGAAGTCGCCGAGGCGGCGGTTGCTGTCGATATCGTCGCGGTGAATCTGTTGTGCCAGTGCCAGCAGGGTGGCGGGCACATCGCCATCGGCACGGTCGAGCGTGTCGCGCACGCGATCAAGCGCCCAGAACAGATTGACGGCAGTGGGTCGCGAAGCGGCCAGCACATCGAGCGCGGGCGCCAGTGCCGCCGCCCAGTTGTCGCTGCGGCCGATGGCGCGCGCCGCCAGTGCAACGCCGTAGGCCGCGGTGATGCCGATCGCCGGCGCGCCGCGCACCACCATGTCGCGAATGGCGCCGGCCACCGCTGCTGCGTCGCGGTAGTCGAGGTAGCGCTCGTGCGCCGGCAGCGCCCGCTGGTCGAGCAGTTGCAGGTGGTCGCCGACCCAGCGAATCGGTTCGATCGCGCTCAATTCACCACTCCGGACAAAGACTTAACAACAGGCGCGTGGCCTGAGGGAGGCGAATGGTAGCGCGCTGGGGTGGCGTGAACCACCCTGCATAGCCGTCAGGGGCGGGTCAGCAGCAGGCCGGCGGCGATGGCGAACACCGCGCCGACGATCAGCCCGAACACGGCGCGGCGGCGATAGCGGCCGGTCAGGCGTTCGGGGTCGTGGCTGGAGATCAGGAACGGCTGACCGGTCGGGGGCGCGCGCAGCGTGTGGCGCTGGCTGTGGTCGAAATCGCGCAGCACCTGCTGGCGGGCTTCGCGCGTGGCGACGCCGCGCGCCTGTTCCCATTCGGCGAGGTCGATCTGGCCGTCGCGATCGCGGTCGAAGCGGGCCAGCAGCCGGGTCTGATCCTGCTTCCAGTCGCGCAGCAGCTGTTTGCCCAGCGCGGCGGCCTGCGATTCGGTGCTGGGCGGATGGCTCGATTCGAACCAGCCGGTCACGTAGAGCCAGTCGCCGTCGTGCAGCCGCTCCTCGGTGTAGCGGTAGGCGCTGGAGCCGCTCAGCACGCCGTGCAGCAGGCCCGGCAGACCAGCCGGCGTCGCTTTCAGCGGATGGCGGCGGTCGCCGTTCCACTGCTGGCGGCGGGTTGGCGTCACCTCGGCGCGCTGCGGTTCGATGCTGCAGCGGCCGCTGTCGTCGTCGAGCCAGAACGGCTGCGTGCTGGTGCCGCTCTCCACGCTCTGCCAGCGGTGCTGTTTGTCGCTGTGGGACTCGCGCTCGATGCGGTAGCGATACCAGAGGCAGGGGGTGTTGGTCAGCGGCGCCAGCAGCGGTTCGTCGCCGGCGCGGGCGAACCCCTGCAGCTCGACATACCCCTGCGCGGCCGAGCGGATGCGCGAGGTCGGCGTGTCCTCGATCAGCCGCGCCCGTTGCAGGTTGCGCACCATGACGGCGAGCGCCGCGACGCTGCCGGCCGCGCACAGCAGTGGCGGCACCCAGTCGGGCAGGTTCATCGCAGGCGGAACCTCAGCTGAACAGTTTGCGCATGTCGACGTCGCGGGTTTCGGCGCTGCTGAACTGCAGCAGTTTCAGCGCGCCGAAACTGAACAGCCTGGCCACCACCAGATCGGGGAATTGCGCGACGCGGATATTGTTGTTGTTGACGCTCTCGTTGTAGGTCTCGCGGCGGTCGGCGATGGCGTTCTCCAGCCCGCTGATGCGCTGCTGCAGGTGCTGGAAGGTCTCGTTGGCCTTCAGCTCCGGGTAGTTCTCGGCCAGCGCGAACAGCTGGCCGAGGCCGCTGCGTAGCGAGCCCTCGGCGCGACCGAGGGCGTCGATGTCGCCCTTTTGCTGCGCCGAGGCGACCTGATCGCGCGCGGCGATCACGCGCTCTAGCGTCTGCTGTTCGTACTGCATGTACTGGCGGCAGGTCTCGACCAGTTTCGGCAGCTCGTCGTGGCGCTGTTTCAGCAGCACGTTGATGTTGGCGAGCGCCTTGGCGGCGTTGTGCTTCAGTGCCACCAGTCCGTTGTAGAGCACGACGACATAGAGCAGCAGTGCGATGACGATGACCAGGGCGACGATCGAGCCGACAGACATCAGATCACTCCTTGAGATAAAGGCAGGGTTGACTCCCGGCGGCGAGCGAGCGGGAAGCATGGGCGCGGGGAGGAGTATGGAAGCGGGTGGCGCGCTGTCAAACCGGGGCTCATGCGCTGTGATAGATTGCCGATAACCCTGAAATCAGCGGGGCGCAGCACCCCGAACCAGCGCGGCAACGCCTGCCGCCGGGAGCCGAGCATGAAGGAGCCGCGGAACATGATCAAAGAGTGGCTGACGCGTTACCGTCAGCGGCCGGCGCTGCAGTCGGCATCGACGATCTCCGATCTGGATCCGGCGCTGCGCCATGTCTATCTGGCGCTGTTCGATGTGCAGCGCTCGCACGCGCTGATCGATGTCGCCGTCGAAGGCAGCGCCGCCCGCTTCCAGAGCATCATCCTCGGCGTCGACCCCAAGCGCGGCACCGTCACCATCGACGAGCTGTTTCCACGCGACTTCTACGGCCTGCCCGGTCAGCCGCTGGAAGTGACGGTGCGCATCGACAACGGCCGCAAGCTCAGCTTCAACACCCACATCGTCGAGCGCCGCGAACAGGGCGACGACCTGACTTTTGAGCTGGCGCTGCCGCAGCAGCTCGACTACAACCAGCGCCGCGCCGCGCTGCGGTTGCGCTTCACCGACGACTTCACCGTCAGCTCCGAATTCGTCACGCCGAGCCTGGCCCGCTGTCGCGCGCGGGTGCGCGATCTCTCCGCCACCGGCATTCGCCTGCAGCTGCCGGGCGATATCAAATTGACGGAAGGTGATGCGCTCAACGATCTCAATTTCGAGTTCGCCGGCCGCAGCTTCCAGTGCAGTGCCAACGTGCGCAATGTGCGCGCCAGTGCCGAGGGTGCCACCGAGCTCGGCGCCGCCTTCGTCAACCTGTCGAAGAGCGATCAGCGCTCGCTGGCGCGCGTCATCATGCAGCTGCAGCGCGAACGCAGCCGCGATGCGCAGGTGGCGGCCGGGTGAACTGCGGCTTTTCCTGATCGGCACCGAATGCGGCCTTTGATATAGTCCACCGCCTTTTCCCTATCTGTTTTTGAGGTGTTCGTCCGATGCGCCATTGATGCCGCCGTCTTCCTGACGGCCTCTCTCCACGTACCCCGCACAGGGGGAGATGGCATCCATTGGAGTTCGCATGACGAATCATTTTCTGACGCTGGAAAGCGTCTCCCATGTTCTGCCCGATGGCAGGGCGCTGTTTTCCGATCTCACCGCGCAGTTCGATCAGCAGCCGACCGGCCTGGTCGGTCGCAATGGCATCGGCAAGAGTCTGCTGGCGCGGATTCTCGCCGGCGAGCTGGAGCCGACCGCGGGCCGTGTGTTGCGCTCGGGACGAGTGCACTACCTCGCGCAGCAGATCTCCTGTCATCACGATGCAACGGTGGCCGCGCTGGCCGGTGTGCAGCCGGTCATCGATGCCCTGGCGCGTATCGAAGCCGGCAGCACCGATGCTGCTGATTTCGATGCGGTCGGTGATCGTTGGGATATCCACCAGCGTCTGCGCAGCGAACTGGACAGGCACCAGCTTGACTACCTCGATATCGACCGACCGGCCGCCACGCTCAGCGGTGGCGAAGCGATGCGCGTGGCGCTGGTGGGCGCCTTTCTCGTCGATGCCGACTTCCTGATTCTGGACGAACCGACCAACCATCTCGATCGCAGCAATCGCCAGCTGCTGTTGCAGCAATTGCAGCGCTGGCCGCATGGCCTGCTGGTTGTCAGTCACGATCGCGAGCTGCTGGAGCAGATGGCGCGCATCGTCGAACTGTCGACGCTGGGGTTGCGCAGCTACGGCGGCGGCTATTCGTTTTATGCGCAGTGCAAGGCGCAGGAGCGCGAAGAGGCGTTGCAACAGCTCGCGCAGCGCAAGCATGAACGCAAGCGCGAAGAGCAGACATTGCAGGATCAGCGCGAACGCCACGAGCGCCGGCAGGCGCGCGGCAACCGGCAGGGGCGCGATGCCAATCAGGCGAAGATTCTGCTGGGGCGACAGAAGGAGCGCAGCGAAAACTCGGCGGGCAAGTTTCGAACGCAGCAGGCGGAGGCGCGCGAACAGTTGTCGCAGCGGGTGCGCGACGCGGCGCAACAGATCGAGGCGAGCGCGGCGATCACGATTTACGCGCCGGCCGGCGCATCACCGGCTTCGCGCTGGATCGCCACCTTGAGCGATGTGGTGCTGCCATTCGGTCTGCAGGACGCTCATCCCATCAACCTGTCGCTGCAGGGTCGGCAGCGCGTGGGCGTGACGGGTATCAATGGCTGCGGCAAGTCGACGCTGCTGCGGTTGCTAGCTGGTCAGCTGCAGCCCGCTGCCGGGCAGTGCGAAGTTCGTGTGCCGGTGGCTTACCTCGATCAGCATCTGAGCGCACTGCAGCCGCAGCACTCCGCACTTGCGCAGCTGCAGTCGGCCAACGCGGGCTTGAGTGAAGCGGAACTGCGCACCCGGCTCGCGCAGTTGGGGCTTTCCGCCGACAGGGTGGTGCAACCCGCCGGCCTGCTCAGCGGTGGCGAGCGACTGAAAGCGGCACTCGCCTGCGCGCTGTACGCAGACACGCCGGCGCAGCTGCTGTTGCTGGACGAGCCGAGCAACCATCTCGATCTCGCGTCGGTGCAAGCACTGGAGGAGATGCTGCGACAGTATCGGGGCGCGTTGCTGGTGGTGTCGCACGACGAGGCTTTTCTCGACCGGCTGGCGCTGAGCGAGCGGCTGCAGGCGACGCCTGACGGCTGGACGCTGGTGCCGTGGAGTGCGAAGGCGTGTTAAGGGATCTCTGAAAAAGCCACGATCCTGGTGTCTGTCATTCCGCGCGCAGTCGCGGAATCTATGGTCACTGCACCATTGCATGGATTCTGCGACTGCGCTTCGCTGCGCGCAGAATGACAAAGGGCATCAAGGCGAGGCTTGTTCAGGGCTCCCCTAGTCGTCTTCTTCGCCTGACTCCGCCTCAATGGCGCGCCGGCGCATCGCCTCTTCCTCCATGCGCGCATCGTCGATGACGCGCATCAGGTTGCCGATGTCGATCTTCTCTTCGCTGCGCACGATGCGGCCGGTCAGTTCGGTGGCCTCTTCGAGTTTGCCGAGCGAATAGAGCTGCCAGATCTCTTCGGCATAGTCGGTGCCGATCAGTTCCGGCGCGAACTGGCCGAAGTAGTTCGACATGTTTTCGACATCGCGCGCCAGCATGCTGAAGGCGTTGTTGTTGCCGGCGGCATTGACCGCCTGCGGCAGGTCGATGATGACCGGGCCGTCGGGACCGACCAGCACGTTGTATTGGGAGAGGTCGCCGTGCACGAGGCCGGCGCACAGCATCTGCACGATCTCGCCGATCATCACGCCGTGCAGTTCGCGCGCGGTGTCGGCGTCGAACTCGACATCGCCGAGCCGCGGCGCGGCGTTGCCGTCGTCATCGGTGACCAGCTCCATCAGCAGCACGCCGTCGAAGAAGCCGAGTGGCTGCGGCACGCTGACGCCGGCGGCGGCGAGGCGATAGAGCGCATCGACCTCCGAGCTGAGCCAGGCTTCTTCGGCCTCCTTGCGACCGTAGCGCGAGCCCTTTTCCATCGCGCGCGCCTGGCGGCTGCCGCGCACGTTGCGGCCCTCCTGGTAGAGGACGTTGTTGCGGAAGTTGCGCTTGTTCGCCTCCTTGTAGACCTTGGCGCAGCGGATCTCGTCGCCGCAGCGCACCACGAACACATCGGCCTCCTTGCCGCTCTTCAGCGAGCGCAGGACGTCGTCGATCAGGCCGTCGTCGACCAGTGGTTGCAGGCGTTTCGGAGTCTTCATGCGGTACGGGCCATGCTGTGGAACCGGAGAGCGTCTGAGAAAGGGGTGCCACTATGCCTGTTGGCTGTTGGCGCGTCAGCAACCGGTCGCTGCCGGCGGTAATTTAGCCGGCGGCGCTGGCTGGGGCATACTGTGCGGCCCGGCGCCGGGGCCGGGAACCGGTTGCGCCGCCGCGCCTGTCCAGCTCGATGGACAAGTGCCCGGCCGCCGTGTGGTCGGGGGTGGTGAACCCACAGAGAGACGGGTGCGAAGGAGATAACAATGGCAAGCCTCGCCAAACACACGCTGACGATCGATGCCGAGCTGCAGGTGTCGGTCGCCACGGCCCAGCTGGCGCAGCTCCATGCCGTGGGGCCGGCCGACAGTACGATGACGGAGCGCGACTCGATCTGGCTGGACCACTGTCTGACGCCGCGACACCGCGATGCCCGCGCCTGCTACCACCGCCACTGGAGCTCGCAGCGTTTCGAGCGCCTGGGCAAGGTGTTCATGGTGCCGCCGGGCGAGAGCATCCAGGTGCGCAGCGAGGGCGGGCCGACGCAGTCGTCGATTCTCTGTCACCTTCATCCCGAGGCGTTGCACGAGTGGTTCGATGGCGAGCTGACCCTGACCGCGCGGCAGCTCGAAGCCAATCTCGATATTCGCGATGCCAATGTCCGCGGCCTGATGCTGCGTCTGGCGCAGGAGCTGCGGCAGCCCGGTTTCGCCAGCGAGACCATGGTGGAGCTGATCGCGGCGCAGCTGGCGCTGGAGTTGCGCCGCTACTGCCTGCGCGCGGACGAGCAGTCGGCGCGCGGCGGTCTGGCGCCGTGGCGGCTGCGGCTGATCGACGAGCGGCTGCAGGAGGCGTGCGCGGCGCCGACGCTGACCGAGCTGGCGGCCCTGTGCAAGCTGTCGGTGCGCCAGCTGACGCGCGGCTTTCAGGCCAGTCGTGGCTACTCGATCGGCCAGCACGTCGCCAACAGCCGTCTCGATCACGCCAAGCGGCTGCTGGCCACCGATTGCAGCATCAAGAACATCGCCTACTCGCTCGGTTTCTCGTCGCCCTCCAGCTTCTGCTGCGCCTTCCGTCGCGCCACGCTGGAAACCCCCGGGCAGTTCCGGCAGCGTCTTCTTCGCCCCTGATTCGGGGCGTCTGTCATTGATCGCCGGCGACACTGCCGGACCGCCATCCGGGCGTCTGCATCGGGCCGTCGCTGAATGGCTGCGGCAACAAGTCGACACAGAAAGCGTCGATGAATTGTTGATATGCAACCGCACGCGCCGTGATGCTTGCCCCTTTGCCCAGCGGGCACCCTTGCGGGTCCGGCAGTGCGGGCTGACCTACCTGAGATGTACACGATGCAAAAAAATAACAACGCGATGAGCGGCGCCAGCGCCGCCGAGCCCTATCCCCCCGCTGCCGTCGGCTGGTACGCCACGGTCGTGCTGGCATTCCTGTATTGGCTGTCGATTCTCGACCGCTTCATCATTTCGCTGGTCGTCGATCCGATCAAACGCGATCTCGGCATCACCGATGTGCAGTTCGGCTTTCTGCACGGCGGTGCCTTCGCGGTGGCGTTCGCGCTGTTCGGCCTGATCGCCGGGGTGCTCGCCGATCGCTTCAGCCGGCGCTGGGTCATCTTCGCCGGCGTGACGATCTGGTCGCTGGCCACCGCCGCCTGCGGTCTGGCCAACAGCTTCTGGCACATGCTGCTGGCGCGGGTCGGCGTCGGCGCCGGCGAGGCCGTCCTGAACCCCTGCGCCACCTCGATGATCACCGACCTGTTCCCGCGCGAGCGGCTGACCTCGGCGCTGGCGGTCTACGCGATCGGTTCGACGCTGGGCTCCGGCTGCGCCTACCTGATCGGCGGCATCATCGTCAGCATGGTGGCGCAGTCGGCTACCTACGTGCTGCCGGTGATCGGCGAAGTGCGCTCCTGGCAGGCGGTCTTTTTCATCGTCGGCATCCCGGGCACGCTGCTCGCGCTGCTGCTGTTCACGGTGCCGGAACCGCTGCGTCGCGGCGTTCAGGCCGCCACGGTCCGGCCCTCTTTCTCCTTCGCCAGCGCTTTCGGCTCCTATGCCTCGCTGTTCAGTTTCATGCGTCCGCGCGCCCGGTTCTTCTTTTGCCACTACGCCGGCTTTGCCCTGGCATCGATGATCATCTCGGGCGCCGGCACCTGGTATCCGGCGCATATGGGGCGCAACTTCGGCTGGAGCGCGGGCGAGATCGGCCTGACCCTCGGCCTGATGCTGGTGATCGCCGGCATCGTCGGCAAGCTGATCTGCGGCTTCGCTGTCGATGCGCTCTACCGGCGCGGCCACCGCGATGCGCAGATCCGCTGGTATGCGGGCAGCCTGCTGGTGGCGCTGCCGTTCGGGCTGGCGGCGACCACGAGTGACAACCCCTGGGTCTTCCTGATCGCGCTCGGTGTCTTCATCGCCTTGACCGCGCCGCTGCCGGCCTGCGCCAGCGCCGCACTGAACCTGGTGACACCGAATGAGTTGCGCGGCTCCGGCATTGCGCTGTTCGCCGCCACCGGCGGGCTGATCGGCGCCGCCACCGGCCCGATCCTGATCGCCATGGCCTCGGACCATATCTTCGGCGGCGACACCTCCATCGGCCTCGGCATCGCCACGATGATGGCGGTCTGCTGCCCGCTGGGTGCGCTGATCCTGGCCTGCGGCTTCCGCTCGATGCGCGAGGCGGTGGTCGAGGCTGAAGCCGAGGAGGGCGTTCGCTGAGCGGGAGAGTTACTATTCACCCATTCCGCATCACCTTTCGTTCGCGCTCTATTTTCGTTATCGCCGTATTGAGGAGAGAACCATGCCCGAAGCCCTGATCATCGACGCCGTGCGCACGCCGCGCGCCCTCGGCAAACCCGGCAAAGGCGCCTACGAAGGCATGCACCCGCAGCACCTGGCCGCCACCGTGCTGAAGGCGCTGGCCGAGCGCAACAACATCAATACCGCCGATATCGACGACGTGATCTGGGGCACCAGCGCGCAGAAAGGTTTGCAGGGGGGCGACATGGGGCGCATGGCGGCGCTCGACGCCGGCTTCGACGTGCGCGTCTCCGGCGTCACGCTCGACCGCTTCTGCGGCAGCGGCCTGACCGCCACCAACTTCGCCGCCGCGCAGCTGATGTCCGGCATGGAAGACCTGATCATTGCCGGCGGCACCGAGATGATGTCGCTGATCACCGCGCTGGGTCAGGCCGAGATGGCTGCCGGCCTGCGTGGCCCGGGCGGCCTCGGCACCGGCAACGAGCGGCTGGCCGCGCGCCACCCGCAGTCGAACCAGGGCGTTGCCGCCGACGCCATCGCCTCGATGGAGGGGATCACCCGCGAGCAGCTGGACGCCTTTGGCGTCGAGAGCCAGCGCCGCGCCGCCCGCGCCATCGCCGAGGGCTACTTCGCCAGGTCGATCGTGCCGGTGCTGGCCGACGACGGTCGCGTGATCCTCGATCGCGACGAATACCCGCGCCCGGAGACCACCTTCGAGGGCCTGTCGCTGCTGAAGCCGAGCTTTGCCGCCATCGCCGACATGCCGGCGACCAAGGACGGCACCACCTTCCGCCAGCTGATCAACAGCCGCTACCCGGACCTGAAGATCGAGGCGTTCCACCATGCCGGCACCTCGTCCGGTGTCGTCGACGGCGCCGCCGGCCTGCTGATGGCCTCCGACAGCTACGCGCGCAAACACGGTCTGAAGGCGCGCGCCCGCGTCATCGCCACCGCCAACATGGGCGACGATCCGACGCTGATGCTGAACGGCCCGGTGCCGGCGGCGAGGAAGGTACTGGCCAAGGCCGGCCTGACCATCGCTGACATCGACCTGTTCGAGGTCAACGAAGCCTTTGCCGTCGTTGTCGAGAAGTTCATCCGCGACCTCGGCATCGACCGCGACAAGATCAACGTCAACGGCGGCGCCATCGCGCTCGGCCATCCGATCGGTGCCACCGGCGCGGTGCTGATCGGCACCGTGCTCGACGAGCTGGAGCGCCGCAACCTGAAGCGCGGCCTGATCACCATGTGCGCCGCCGGCGGCATGGCGCCGGCGATCATCATCGAGCGCGTCTGAGTCCTTGCCGGCAACGCCGGCGCGCTTCAGGGAAACAAAAACGCCACACCCAAAAGGTGTGGCGTTTTTGTTTCCGCCGCGCAATCAGCTGGCCTTGTAATCAGCTAACGACGACACGCACGCGCGCCAGATTCTGCACGCGACCGTACGGTGTGCGCCTGTCGCCCTGCCGCTGCGAGGTGGCGCGCAGCACGGCGAAGTAGGTGCCGGGTCTGGTGTAAGCGTGGGTGGCGGTCAATTGCACCTGCGTCTGGCCCGCCTCGATGTTGGCCGCGACCGGATAGGTGCCAGCGCCTTCGAAATCCCACTCCGCTGCAACGACGCTGCCGGCGTTCGGCGGCACGTCGATGGTGGCCGTGAAGGTGGCCGGCGTGCCGATGGCGATATCGGCGCGCACACCGCCGTTGACCTGCAGCGCAACCACCGGCTGGATGCCGCCGCGCTCGGCGGCACTGCTGGATACCTGTACTTGCGTGTCGGTCACCGCGTAGTTCGTCTGCGCCGGCCTGATGCCCTGTTCGACCCACGCGCTCAAGTCGCGCAACCCCTGCTGCAGTGCGCCGGCGAAGCTGACGATATGCGCGCGCGAAAAATCGTTCAGCGGATTGTCGTGCTGCGCGTGATCGATGAACCAGAGCGCGAAGTTGTCGGCGAACGCCGCGCCGAGTTTTTCGCTGACCTGCGTGCGATACCAGTCGGCCTGCCACGGCATCGCATCGATATCCATCAGCGACTGCAGTACCAGCATCTTGCCGTTGATGCTGCCATCCGGCACCGAGCCGGCGGTGCCGGCCGCACCCAGCGGTCCGGTCAGGATGTCGCGCTGCGGATAGCGCGGCTCGCCTCTTTCGTCACGGAACTGGTTCCACGCGTATTGATCCGCGCCCGGCACCTGATGGCGGTGAAAGGTCTGCAGCGCCAGCGGCCAGCTGTTGTCGAGCCGCACCCTGTCGCCGGGTTGCAGTGCCGGGCCGATCGCCGGGTCGCCGGCAAAGGCGAAGCCGACGGTGTGACCGTCGATCGAGGAGATCGGCGTGCTTTTTCCGGCCGCTGCGCCACTGATGATGTGAAGGTGCGCATCGGCAAATTTCGCCTCGGGCGCGTGAGCCAGTTTCACGCTTGCAGGAAAACCGGGCAGCACCTCGACGACATGGGTGTCGAGCTGTGCACGCAGCGCGCGGATGTCCGATTGCGGATCGCTGCCGAGATAACCGGGTTTGCTCCAGAAGTTGTCGACATAGGTGGGGTCGATCATCGGCACGACGATGGAGACATGGCTGAAGTAGCCGCTGCTCATCGTCGCGTGGTCGTACCAGCCGCGCGGTGGAAAGCCGAGCAACGTCGCCTCGCGCAGCGCCGCGCTCTCCGCCTCGTTCAGCTCCGCGTAGGGGTTGCCGCTGCCGCCGGGATTGATCGCATCCATGATGCCCGGGAATTTGTTGCGCTGACGTAACACGCGCAGCGCGTGCATGCGCACGGTGAACATGTTCGGAATGGCGTTCGGTGTCGCCATCACGAACGGCAGGAAGCCGTCCCAGATGCCGCGCGTGTTTTCCGCCGCGCCGATGGTCTGATACGAACCGCCGCTGCCGCCGAACAGATAACCGAACGGGCGGTGCGCGCCGTACAACTCGGCCGCGACCTCGCGCGAATATTTCGCTGCCGCGGCGTTGACGCGATAGGCGCCAATTGCCGGATCCGCGGGTGGATTGCGATCGCTGCCGCCGAGGTTGGTCTGCACGTAGTAGGCGCCGCTGTCGAGCGTGAAGCCGAGATTGCCGACGGCGACGTCGAACTGGATCGGAAACGGTCCGAT
Organism: uncultured Verrucomicrobiaceae bacterium; assembly: GCA_964638025.1. Lineage (GTDB taxonomy): Bacteria > Pseudomonadota > Gammaproteobacteria > Pseudomonadales > CAMLJR01 > CAMLJR01. The sequence continues at coordinate 44,559 of CAZWXW010000012.1, read as the reverse complement.
GTCGGCGCTCAGCGCCAGCGGGTAGGTGTTGTGAAAGAAGCGCTGCTGATACTGCTCGGCCGGCGGGAAATAGAACGAGAAGCGCGCGTCGGTGCCCTTGAAACCGCCGTGGATGTAACGGTGCGGAATCGGCTCGCTGCGCAGCTCGTTGATCTCGACGTAGGGCTGGTTGAAGGTCGGGTCGACGAAATCCTCGGTCAACAGATCGGGCGTGGCGCTCTGCGTTGCCGGTGCGGCGAGTGCATCTGAAATGCGCTGTCCGCTCAGCGCGGCCTTGCCGAACAGTCCCATCTTCGCCGTGCCGCTCATCGCGTCGCCGTTGATCGTCACATCGAACGTCACCTTGAGCGGAATCGGCTTCCTGATATCCATGACCCAGGTCAGGCGATTGCCGGCAATCGCGCCGGCGACATCGAGATTGCCCAGCGGCGCCTCGATGCGACCGCTGAAATGGTCGCCGTGATCGCTGACAAAAAGTTGTCCATCCTGCGCTCCCATCGGCGTGGCGATGGTCAGCTTCCAGTGTCCGCTGGCTGTCATGGCTGCTTGCTCCGACTGTTGTTAGATAGTTATGGCGGGCAAAACTATCACAGTCGGGCAGCCATGTAATCAGGTGGTAACATGGTGCGCGGCCTGCGAGTGGCCGATGAATATGGGGGAGATGGCCCTAGCTGTGGCGCCGACCGGAGTGTCGCTGGCGATACTGCCGCGGTGTTTCACCGGTGGTGCGAACAAACGCGGCGGTGAAGTTGGAGGGGGCCGAGAAGCCGGTGCTGAACGCCACCGACTTGATGCTCATGCCATCGGCCAGCATGCGTTTGGCGTGGTTCAGTCGCTGTTCGGCGATATAGCCACCGAGCGAGCGCCCACGGCTGATGCGAAAGGCGCGCGCCAGATGCCGAACGGAGAGATCGCACAATGTTGCCAGCTCGGTCAGCGACGGTGGGTTGCTCTCTTCGGTCAGGCGCTGCTCGATCAGTCGCAGTCGCCACGGCGACAACCCGCCGGCCCTGCTCTCGTCGTCGATGCCGGTCAGGTAGCGCGACAGCTCGATCGCCAGTTGCGCCGCCATCAGTTCGAGCATCGTCTCGTTGGCGAAACCCGGTGTGCGAATCTCCTCGCCGATATTGAACAGCAGATTGCGAATGCGGTTGTTGGCGATGTCGAGCGTTCCCTGCAGGCGATCGTCGGTCCACTGCAGGCGGCGATCGAACCAGCGCTCGATCGCCGCCGGATCGAAGCTGCAGATGATGGAGTTCTGCTGCTGGCAATCGCTGCGCGCGTGAATCGTGTGGTCCGCCGGCAGCAGGAACATCTGCCCCATGCGCTCGAACCGATGCGGCCCCCAGTGGTCGACAAAGCGCGCCTGCGCCGTCTTCGAAACCGGCAGCAGCGTCAGTTCGACGTGATGGCGCTCGACAGCGCGGGCGATCAGATTGATCGGCTCGCTCCAGGTGTTGTGCACCACCCGCACATTGCCCAGAGCGATTGCCTGCTCTGCTTCGACGCGAGTGTTGTGACGTTGCTGGATCATCGTCGGTGCTCCTGTCGGTGCAGCTGCGCTGGCGATTGCTGGATATATCACGGACTGATTATAGGGCTGATGCCTGCTCAGCCCTGACCTTTGCAATAGGCCAGCACCTTGTTCGGGTTGCAGTGATAAACCGTGCTGCCCGGAATGTAATTGACACCGAATTTCGCCGGGATATCGCGATTGCCGGGATAGGTCCTGTCGGTTGGGTGAATGCCATACCCGCAACCGAAGGCGCGGTAGCCGGACACCATGCCCAGGTCTCGATAGTTGTCTCCGCCGCAGGCATTGCCGATGGCCACATTGCCGCTCGGCGTATCGAGAATGCCGCTGCTCGTTTGCAGGGGGCCGTGGCAACGCCACGCCTTGCTCGGCTGTTGTGGCGCTTCGCAGAGCACAACGCCTTCGCGATAGGCGACGGGGCGATTACGCGCCTCCTCTTCCAGCTGGCGACGCTTTTCCTCCTGCCGTTTTAGCTCAACCTGTCGCTGCTGTTCCGCCTGCCACGCCGCCTCTTTGGCCTGGCGTTGGCGCTCGGCTTCCCGCTTGGCGATCTCGGCATCGATGGCGCGTTGTTCGGCCGCGCGTTGAGCCGCTTCGGCGCGCGCCTGCGTTTCCGCCGCGCGCTGTTGGTCGGCGTGTGTTTGCTGCTGCGCGGCGGCGCTGGCAGCCTGCGCCATCGCATAGTGCTCCTGCCGCGCCTGTGCCGCCTCCGCTTCTTCGCGGGCGATGCGCTGTTCCGCTTCGCGCCGGCGCAGTTCCCACTCCTCCTCGCGCTGACGCGCGGCTTCGGCGCGCGCATAGGCCTGCTGGATCTGCGCCTGGGCCTGTTGCTGCTGCGCCATGGCGTTGTTGTACTCCTGCGAGAAGGTGTTCAGCGCATTGGCGAAGATCTGCGCGCCGCTGGGGCCGGCTGGCTCGTCGTTGAATTCCGCCTCGCGCTGCGCCAGCAGACTATTGAGATAGGACTGCGCCGTGCTGTTGCCGGCGGCGGCTGCCTTGCGGTACCAGACTTCGGCCTGGGCGTCGTCCTGTGGCACGCCCTGTCCATTTCTGTACATCCAGCCCAGGTTGGTTTGCGCGTCGGTGTTGCCGGCGAATGCCGCCTTGCGATACCAGTCGATGGCCTGGGGAATGTCTATCGGAATGCCCCAACCACTGGCCAGCATCAGCCCCAGCATGTTCTGCGCGGCGGCATGTCCGTGCTCGGCGGCGCGGCGATAGAGCTCGGCGGCGCCGGCCTCGTCCTTCGGAAAACCTTCGCCTTTCTGCAGTTGGCGGCCCAGCTGGTACTGCGCTTCGGCATCGCCCGAGGCGAGTGCAGCGTTGCGCGCGCGATCTGCAGCCACCTTCTGGATGGCCAGCTGCTCGGCAGCGGCGATGCGGTCGCGCAACTGCTTCGCCTTATCGCCGGCCCCGGCGAATCCCTGCGCGGCGGCTTCGTCGTACCAGGCGATCGCCTCGGCGTCGCTCTGTGCCACGCCGCTCCCGCTTTCATAAAGCGACGCGAGATTGGACTGCGCCGCCGCCAGCCCCTGTTCGGCGGCGCGCCGGAACCACTGCGCGGCCTGTGCCGGGTCTATCGCAACGCCGTGTCCGGTGGTGTACATCGTGCCGAGGTCGTTCTGGCTGGCGGCTTGGCCCTGTTCAGCGGCCTTGCGGAACCAGTCCAGTGCCTGCGCGTAGTCCTGGGTAACCCCTTTGCCATGGCGATACATCGTGGCCAAATTGTGCTGGGCCAGGGTGTGGCCCCTTTCGGCGGCGCGGCGATACCAGGCGGCGGCGATGGTGTCGCTCTCCGTCACACCGTCGCCGTTGTCGAAACGCAGGCCGCGTTGATAGTCCTCTTCCGGCGTAGCCGGTTGCGTGCCGGCCTGCGCGGTCTCGCCGGGCAGCTCATTGAAGGGCCATGTCCGTTTGATGCCGGTGATCTGACCGTTCTGCAGCGCCACTTCGCGCAGCTCAAGCAGGCCCGGCGCTGCGGCAACCTGTGTGGGGTGTTTGATCAGGCTTTTGCAGATGAACAGCACCGAGCCATCCGGCTGGATCGATCCGGTGCGCTCGTTGCACGCCTGGCGATTGGAGACCTGGCGCAGCTTGCCGGTGCCGGGCTCGGCGGTCGTCTTGGCAATGATGAGTCCTCCGTTCGCCATCTCCCAGCGCTCGGTCATGCTCTGCCCGACAACATCCCAGTCGATGCTGACGGTCCACTGGTAACCGCGCTCTTCGCCGCTCCAGCGGGTGCCGGCGAGACTGGTATAGACGCCCCAGTCAGCCGCCGATGCGCCGCCCGCGGCAGCGAACTGCTGCTTTTCTTCGGCGGTGGAGCTGCGCTTCAGGTAGAGGGTGTCTGTGATGGCAGCTATCGCACCATCTTTCAGTTTCGCCTCGCGCTGCTCCATGACATCCGCAGACGGTGCTGCAATCACGTAGGGGTCTTTGACGAGAGGCGAGTTGCAGAGGAACAGCACACTGCCGTCGGGCTGGATGCGTCCGTCGCGATTGAGACAGCCAGCGGTGGCGGCCTGATGCAGCTGGCCCGGACCGGTGCGGGTGATGGTGCGTACTTTGTCAGCGGCGGCAGCGCTTTCCCAATGCTCGACCAGCTCCTGCCCCGGTATCTTCCAGTAAACGGAGACGCGCCACTTGTCGTTGATAAAGGTGTGTCCTGCCAGTTGTGCATAGACGCCCCACTCCGCACTGCTGGCGATCGGGGGTGGTGTTTCGGCATGGGTGGAGGGGGTGCTGCACAGTAGCGAAATCATCAGCGCGCCAACGCGCATGCCGCGGGAAAACAACATCGAAACTCCTCGGACGAAAAAGCCGCGGACATCACACCGCGGCGGCCGACAGAGTCTAGGCGGTCATTGCTGGACCGCAACGCGACCTGTTGGTCGGCGGTTGTTACATTCAGTCGCGGCGGGGGCTGCGGTCTCGCGGCTGACAAAGTCCATGAAAACGCATACTTTGCCCGGGTTTTGAGCGCCCTGACCCTTCATCGACCGGATTGCCATGTCCTCCCTCGCCTTATACGCCGACCTGTCGCGCTACTACGATCTGATGTGCGCCGATATCGACTATGGCGAGCAGAGCGACTACGTGCGGCGCATGCATCAGCTGTTCGGCAATGGCGGCAGGCAGTATCTCGACCTCGGTTGCGGCACCGGGCCGCATGTCCGGCATTTCATCGACTTCGGCTACCGCTCCAGTGGGCTGGATATTCACCAGTCGATGCTCGATATCGCCCGGCAGCGTTGTCCGGAGGCGCATTTCATTCAGGGCGACATGGGCAGCTTCGGTGTTGTCGAACCCTGCGATCTGATCACCTGTTTCCTCTACTCCATTCACTACAACCCGAATATTCAGGCGTTGCGGCAGTGCTTTGCCGCCGTGCATGCGGCGCTGCGTCAGGGCGGGCTGTTCTGCTTCAATGCGGTGGATAAAACCACGATCGACAATCGGGACCATGTGCGACACGCCGTCGAGCATGCCGGCAGCCAGTTTGTCTTTCGCTCGGGTTGGCAATATGACGGGCAGGGCGATCGGCAGCAGTTGCTGGTGCGCATCGAAAAGACCACGCAAGGCATCACCGAAACCTGGCAGGACCGGCATCAGATGGTCGCCGTCAGTTTTCGCGATCTGCAGGCGCTGCTGCAGCCGCTCTTCGAGGTGCATCTGTTCGAACATCGCTATGAGCGAATCGAGCCTTGGGCTGGCTCTTCCGGCAATGCTATTTTTGTCTGCGTGAAGCGATGAAGACGGTGCGGGAAGTGGGTCGAGATACGAAATATCAGATGAGCGATAGATAAATGGAGCGATCAATGGCGGTACGGCGACGCATGGGCGTGGAGAGCTCGGAGGTTCGGGCAAGCTTGATAGAAGCGGCTTCGCAGATTCTTCGGCAGGAAGGGGGGGCCGCCGTTACAGCCCGGCGTATTGCAGAAAAGGTCGGGCTGAAGCGTCAGATTGTTCACTACTATTTCGGGACGATCGAAGATCTGATCATCGCCATGCTTCGGCGTGACGAGGCGATTGCCAAGAGCATGTATGAAGAGTCGCTGCAGTGCGAAGAACCATTGCGGATAATCAGGAAGATCGGTATCGATGCCTCGGTTCGCGTGCATGAGTTCGCGGCACTTGCGTTTCGTCATGACGCTATTCGTGTGGAGTTCATCAAGTCCGTACAGGGGTTTCGACGGCTGCACGTCGAGGCATTGACCCGCCATCTGGAACTGCGCGGGTTGAAATCAAATATTCCGCTGGTTGTTGTTACGACGGTGATACAGGCCGTGGCACAGGCGCTGGCTTCGGAATCCATGCTCGGCGCGACGGAAGGCCACGACGAGATCAATGCCTTCATTGAGGAGTGGCTGGTGGCGTTCGCGGAGCGCGGCGTCTCGCCATCCGTGCAAGGTTAAGAATCCTCTGAAAAGGTCACCCTGACCTTTTCCATCCGCTACCCCCCGCGCTACCCCACTCTTTTGGGACGTTCATCACCCCGATGCTGTCACCTTGACAGCATCGGGGTGATGGGCGCTATCATCCTGCCAGCACCAGCCATGACCGATGGGATAGCTGCCCCTTCTCCAGGGCGCTCTCCCGCGAGGCGGCGCAAGAAATAAAAATAATCAATGTGGAAAGGCGCGGGTATGGGCACAAGTCCGACCGGTAATCAGATCCTCCTCAAGACTCAAAAGGCTTTTGACGGCCTGTTCTTTTCTTTGGTGGCGTCGACGGGCCTGTTTGCTTGTCGGCCGCTTCATGCTGTCCCGATTTTTTGTCAGGAGCCCAAGGGCGCGCTGTGATTGGCAGCAGGCGCGCGTTGTCTTGGTGTCGAGGGTAAGTCGTTAGGTTCGGCGCAATAGCGGTAAAAACAATAACGCAGCACAACAGGGTAAAAATAATGAAGAGACTTGAACGTCAGTGGATTGGAAATGCGAAGCCGATGGCGGCAGTCAGTGCGCTGGCAGCGGCCATTTCGGCGTGTTACATGCCGCAGGCATTCGCCCAGGAGACCGGTGCCCGGCAGATCGAAGAGATCGTCGTCACCGTGCGGCGACGGGTGGAGATGGAGCAGGACGTTCCGATCGCGATGAAGGTGATGAGCGAAGATTTTCTTCGCAGCCAGAACATCACCCAGATCGAGGACGTGGGTACCAAAGTCCCGTCGCTGCGGATTTCCGGTGCCGGCGGCTCCCGCAATGAACCGATCATCTCGTTGCGCGGCCAACGCCCGGCCGAGTCGGTTTTTTCGCAGGATCCGGCGGTTCCGCTGTATTTCAACGAAATCGTCATATCCCCGAGCCAGGGCGGCAACCTGGGTCTCTATGACCTGGAGAGCGTGCAGGTGCTGAAAGGCCCGCAAGGCACGCTGTTCGGTCGCAACAGCACCGGCGGCGCGGTGTTGATGACGCCGAAGCGCCCGGGTAATGAGCTGGGTGGATACGCGGAATTCAAGGTCGGCGACTACGATCTGTACGGGTTCGAGGGTGCCGTTGATTTGCCGATCAACGACAGCTGGCAGATGCGTCTTTCCGGCCGCAAGCTGGATCGCGAGGGCTATCAGGAGAACATTGCGGATAACGCGCTGCATGGTCGGAAATATGACGATGAGCACTCGGAGGGCGTGCGTCTCAGCATCAACTTCGATGGCGAGCGGCTGAGCAACCTGCTGGTACTGGCGCAGGATGAGAACAGAATCGCTGCGGCGGTACCTTATGGAATAGGCCGGAACACCAGCGCCGGCCTGGGCTGGGCGTCAGGAATTCCCGCCGCGAGCGGAGGGGCCACCGGATGGGGAGCGGCCTGGGCCGCCGGGGTACAACGAAACATCGACCGCGATGATCCCTTCAAGGTGGAGTCGGACCTCGACAGCGAGGAGTACGTCAAGAACGTCTTCGCCTCCAATACCACCGAGTTCGAGTTCACCGACGATTTCTCCATCAAGAACATCTTCGGCTACCGCAAGGTGGGTTTCGAGACGGCCACGGACATCGATGGCACGGCGGTTCCCGGCTGGGGCGCCTGGACGAACGGGGCGCCTGGCGTTACCTGGGATGCGCGCCCCACCGTGCTCGACTCCGAGTTCTTCAGCGACGAATTCCAGCTGCTGGGTTCGGCCTTCGATCAGCGCCTGGACTGGATCACCGGCCTCTATTGGTCGAAGCAGGACGCCACCCAGGATTACCTGACGCAACAGTCACCGCCGAGCCTGGCCACCGGGGCGGGCGCGGGCATTGATTCCGGTATCACCAACTCCGTTAACACTTCTTACGGTGTTTACGCGGAGGGTACCTATACCTTCACCGATCAGTGGGCAGTCACCGCCGGTCTTCGGCAGAGCTGGGACGAGCGCGAGATCACGTTGAGCAAGTGGAACAACGTTGCCCGGACCGGCTGTACGGTAACGGGGCCGGGCGGTGCCGCATTGGCGGATTGCGCGCGCACGGAAGAGGAGACGTTTGATAGCCCGACATGGCGTCTGTCCGTCAACTACACGCCGGTCGCCGAGCATCTGATCTATGCCAGCATCTCCACCGGCTATCGCGGCGGCGGCTTCAATACTCGCGGTACAAGCGACTTGACGCTGAAGCCGTTCGATCCCGAGACCGTCACCACGTACGAGCTGGGCCACAAGGCGGAATGGGATGTGCCGTTGGGTGCCCTGCGTACCAGCGCCGCCATCTACTTCCAGGATTACGAGGATATTCACCACACCCGATCGTTCCAAGTGGATGGCAATCTCATAACCAACACGGAGAACGCGGCAAAAGCCGAAATCGCCGGCCTGGAACTCGATGTGACATACCTTCCCATCGACAGTCTGGAACTCGGTCTCTCCTATTCCTATGTGGATGCCAAATACAAGGAGAAGGTGGATCTGATCAACGTCAACCTGGGAAACATCGAAGGCCTGGGCGTAGGCATGATGGACACCAGCGACAACGACTTTTCCTATATTCCGAAACAGTCGCTGACCGCATCGGCCACCTGGACCCTGCCTTTCGACGCCAGCCTGGGCGATATGTCGTTGAATGCCAGTGTCTACTGGCAGGACAAAATGACCACCCATCAGTTGATCAACCAGTTCCCGGATATGCCGCACCGCGAGATACCGGGGGTCTTTCCTGCTCCCACGCCTGATGGTCTGTGGAAACCCGAGGACGTGGCGGCCGCGAACGCCGTCTCCCATGCCGACAGCTATGCGGTCTGGAATGCGCGCTTCGACTGGCGCAGCGTGATGGCATCCAACTTCGACGCAGCGGTCTACGTGAACAACCTGACGGATGAGCAGTACGTCCTGGGCGGTCTCAACGTCATGGACTCCGGTGGCTATGCCGGCTTCCTGTACGGTGCCCCTCGTACCGTTGGTGCATCGGTTCGCTACACGTTCTGAGTTTGTAGTTGCATCAAAGTTAGTGCCCCCGCAACACCGCTTGGGGCTGAAAGGCCTCCAGGGTTGCAGCAGCTGCTGCAACCCTTTTTTGTTTCTGCAGCACTGTTTCTGATTCAACCCCCGACACCTTTTCTTGCTTGCAGCCTTGGCTGAAGGCTGGGGATCGTATTTGCGTGGAAGTGGCAATGATGTAGCACAACCAGATGCGCCAAATTGGGCGGCGATCGCGACGAATGGTTTTGCTTTGGTGCGGTGGTGTTCGGCGAAATCGGCAATAAGTGATGGGTGCGCGCCAAGTGGTTGGGTTGGCACAAAGCACGCTAGAGGAGAGCCGGGCATGACTAATTCGGATGCAGGTATGTCGGCAAGTAAGCCTGGAACCTTTTGGGGGATGGATGTATCTCGTTTCGTTCAACTATTTCCGGGCAATCACCATTTTGTGGGTGGTTGCGGGTCATGGCTTCGGTGTGGTCGGTGTGAACCTGGATAGCACCTGGGAGGTGGCGATAAAGAATTTGCTGACAGGAGGAACGACGCCTTTCCTGTTTATATCGGGGTTCATGTTCCACTACGTGTTCTATAAAAAGTACGAGTTCTCTCCGTTCATGCGTAACAAGGCGAAGAACGTACTGCTCCCCTACCTGATTCTGGGGCTGGTGCCGGTCTGTCTGTATGTGGGGACTAAAAATACGGGGTACGGAGACTATTTTCTTCCCCATGGATCGGGGGTTTTCCATGAATACATCGTTCCTGGCATCAAGTATTTGTGGACCGGGCGATTCCTGACGGCGTACTGGTTCGTTCCCTTCGTCATGGTTATCTTCCTGATGTCGCCGCTGCACATCAGGTTCATCACGGCGGGAAACCGGGTTCAGGTTGCTGTCATCGCGGCTCTTTCGCTGGTATCAGTGTTTATTCAGCGACCGATAGACAATATTTCCGTCATGCAGAGCGTCATCTATTTCACGCCGGTTTACCTGTTTGGCATCTGGTGCTCGATAAATCGCCACAAGATTTACGATTTCATGCGCGGGAAGGAGTTGTTTGCGCTGGCCTTTGCTGTCTCCTTGGCGTTTCTTCAGGCCTACGTTGGGGGGGAGGGTAACTACCACAGCGATCCGTTTTCCTATAACGGCGTGGATCTGATGTATATCCAGAAGATGGTTTTGTGTCTCTTCTTCATGGCGTGGCTTTACCGGTTCGAGGGAACGGAGAGCGGTTGGCTGGTGAATACGCTGTCATCGACAAGCTTTGCGATATTTTTCATCCATCCGGTGATCAACGAAATTTTCCGGAAACTGAATTTCGGGTTTATGGGTTTGGACTCGTGGGCTGTCTATCTGGTTTTTGTGGCGTTTGTTCTCGCCCTCTGCGTCTTGCTTTCGTTGATGGCGAAGAGGGTAATCCCGGCGCACAGCCGGTATGTGATTGGGTACTGAGGTCAGTGTTCACGCACGGCCGCACAGCTGCTCGGGAACCGAAACGGTGATCTGGCCAGAAATGCGGACTTCCAATGCTGTTTAACCGGGTGCTTTCGCCAGAATGGATTTCATCAGCGGTACCAGCTTTTCGGTGACGATGAGTGCGTTGAAATGCTCTGCCACCGAGGCAATGCGGCCATCCCGCACGCGGAACACGAAAACATAGGTGTTGCGGTACGCCTCGCCATTGATCAGCGTGGCCTCTGACTCCGCCTCGGCCACCACGCGATCCTCCTCCGCGGTGAGCGCTTTGATCGTAAAGATGGGCGGCCGTGCGCACATCTTCCCTAGCATGCTGACCATCCCCTGGTAGCTCGCCTTGTCCGTGCTGCCTGCCATCGTGGTCCATGCCGTCATGTCAGGCGTCAGCAGCGAGTCAGGCAGATGGCCACTGCTTACGGCGTCGAAATAGGCACGGGCCAGTTTGTGGTTCTCATGCGACATGGGAAAACCTCCGCTGCGGCTTAGATGGCAATACCGATCTTGCCGATGTGACTACCCGCTTTGAGGCAGCGAAAGGCATCGGCCAGTTGTTCAAGAGGAAACATTTTCCCGATGACCGGCTTGATGCCATTCACCTCGATCGCGCGCACCATGTCGATCTGATCGCGCCGGCTGCCGACCGTCACCGCCTGCAAGCGCAGGCGCTTGGCCTGCACGATGGCGAAGGGCATGGTGTCGATGTCGAATCCACCGACCGCGCCGATGATCGCGATATGCCCGCCGGTACGGGCAGCAACGAAGGACTGGCCGATGGTGTAGGGGCCACCCACTTCGATCACATGCTCGACGCCGAGCCCGCCCGTCAGCGCCAGCACCGCCTCGCCCCATTGCGCGGTCTCGCGATAATTGATGACATGATCGGCGCCCAGCGCTTTTAACTGCGCGAGTTTATCGGCGCTCGACGAAGTGGCGATAACGGTCGCGCCGGCAGCTTTGGCGAATTGCAGCGCGAACAGCGAGACGCCACCGGTGCCTTGAATCAGTACACGATCGCCGGGTTTTACCTGCCCATCGGTAACTACCGCGCGCCAGGCGGTGACTCCGGCACAGGTGAGCGTCGCACTCTCGGCGTGCGTCAGCCCTTTGGGCGCATGCGTGAAATGGGTGGCTGGGCGAGTGGCAAATTCGCAGGCGAAGCCATCAGCTGGGCCGCCCGGCGAATTGTTGAGCTCGGCGCGATCCATATGGCCATCCAGCCATTTCGGGTGGAACGTGGAAACAACACTGTCGCCGATTTTGAATTCGGACACGCCGTCGCCGACTGCAACCACCTCGCCAGCGCCATCCGAGAGCAGGATCAGTCCGTCGGCCACCGGAAAGAATCCATTGGCGACGAGTCCATCGCGAAAATTCAACGAAGCGGCGTGAATCCGCACTTTGATTTCGCCGCGCCCCGGCGCCGGGGCTTCGGCGCTATCGAGATGGATATTTTCCAGGCCAGCTGGCTTGCGGATGCGCATCGCTCTCATGTGATCGCTCTCTCTTGTCGTTGATTTTGCTGACGCATGTACCGGGTCGACCTCAGCCGCGTTGGCCGCAATCCTGCTGAGTATATCATTAGCATTTGGCCGATACGGGCAACAGGCTGCGGGCGCCGACAAGCGCTCAGGAGTCGGCCCCTGAGTCAGCCGGAGCTTTTTCGCGGGAAAGGATTTCAATGCCGCGTTCAATCAGGCGGACTGCTTCTGCGTAGCCCTCGGTGACACCGAGGGCAGAGTCCTGTGCCATCGCCCGCGTAAGGGCGGTTACGATCGTGACGATACCTGCAGCGGGATATGCCTCTCGATCAACGCCCCTGGATTCCAGCAGGAGATCGACCGCTTCGATTTGCAGCGTACGAAACTGTTGAGCCGCAGCCACGGCCTCGGCACGTATCGTTTCGCGATGGTTGGCGAGGGCAATCAGCTCCGTGGTCGAAATTGAGCCCGTATGATCGCGGTTGAACGCCCAGATTGCCTTGATGGGCTCGGGGGAAGCCACTGCTCGCACAAAACGCTTGATGCGCTTCGCGGAGCTCTTCCGGACAACGGCCAGAATCAGATCATCCATTGTTTCGAAATAGTAATAGACCAGCGGCTCTTTCAGCCCCGCCCCGCTGGCGACCTTCTTTGCCGTGATCGCCGCATAACCCTCTTCGCACAACAGGCGCTCCGCCGTCTCGATGAGAAGCGTCCGGTTTTTCGCGCTTTCAGTGCCGAGTCTTCGCTGCGCTTTCATGTGAAAACTTCCCCGCCCGCCGCAAATGATTGTTCATCATATAGGGAGGTCTGAAAGTAAGAGAAAAGTTTGCGCTGCCGGGCGCTATCACTGTTCGGGCTCATGCCGATCTCCTGGCCCGCCACCGGATTGAATCCGCTGACGCTCAAATGCTAAGGTTGTACTCAGCAATTTGGAGGTTGCTCTATCTGATGGGGCGACGAGATGAACCTTGAAACCGGTGGAGCGAATGCTCATGACAGCCCCTCAAGATACCCAGCTCCAGTTCCGGGACGTCAAGCCGGAGATAGGCGCGGAAATCCTTGCCGACAAGGCTGCCCTGCTAAGCGGCGCTCATGCTGCCGAGCTGCGCGACTTGCTTGAGCGGAAGGGGGTGCTCGTCTTCCCGCGGGTACATTTCACTGACGAAGAGCAGATCGTCTTCACCAAAACCCTTGGAATCTTCGCGCCAGAGTCGCGCAGCGGGGATATCTACAAGGTCACTCTCGATGAGCGCCAGACAGCCACTGCCGAGTACCTCAAGGGCTCGTTTTTCTGGCATTTCGACGGCGCCATGAATGCGGTGCCGATTCGCGCCTCGATCCTTTCCAGCAAGGTGGTGGCGCCGACTGGCGGCAATACGGAGTTTGCCAATACCTATGCCGCCTACGAGGCATTACCCGAAAATCGAAAAAAGCAGATTGAGGGTCTGCGCGCGGTATTTGCCGCGACGGCCACCCAGATGTGTCACACGCCCGAGCCCAGTTATGCGGAGTTCATGAAATGGCGTGCTCTCGGGCGCGTCGAATTACCCTTGGTCTGGAACCATGCGTCGGGGCGTAAATCGCTGGTCATTGGTAATTACGCTGTCAATGTTCTCGGCATGGACCCGCTCGACGGCATCGAGCTGCTGGTTTATCTGCGCGATTGGGCCACGCAGGATCGCTTCCACTACAGTCACAAATGGGCGGTGGGCGATACGGTGATGTGGGACAACACCGGCACCTTGCACCGAGCGATGCCGTATCCGCTCGATTGCGGCCGAATGCTCCATCGCACCAAGCTGCAAGGTGAAGAGCCGCTCGGCTGACGAGTTTCGTGCCGTGTGCGCTTGCCGCCGCTCTTCTGTTCGAACCCCCTTCTTTCTCCTCTAAAACCCCGACGGCCGGCTAGAGAATTTCTTTGGCGGGATCGGGGGTTTTTGCCTTAATTTGTTATAAAGAGTGACCTATAAACGATACCTTGAATTGAAGTTATATAAATTTAATCAAATAAATCAGTAATATATATAGTGTTTGACATCACTTTATTCGCTCTATAAGGTATTAATAGTGCACTTTATTGTGCCCTGATGTATCTCGCCCCCTTTTTGATGGGGCGCCACCTTGAATCCTCCCGCGATATCGGGTGGCACGAGGTTGTGGCGGGCGACGGTCCATATCCGGATCGGGCGATAACTTAAAAATAACGCGTATGCAGAGGGTGAAAAATGAAAAAGCCAGTATGCCGGTGGACTGTAATTGCTAGGCCGACTGCAGCGGTAAGCGCGCTCGCAGCCGCTATTTCGGCGTGTTACATGCCGCAAGCTCTTGCTGCTGAAGAGGGGGTCCACAAGATTGAAGAGATCGTGGTGTCGGTGCGTCGGCGTGTGGAGATGGCGCAGGACGTACCTATCTCGATGACGGTCATGGACGAGGATTTCCTGCGAACCAATAACATCGCGAAAGTTGAGGATCTGGGTATCAAGGTCCCGTCGATGCGGATCACCCAGGCGGGTGGCTCCTTGAATGAACCGGTCATCACGCTGCGTGGCCAACGCCAGGGCGAGGCCTCGTTCAACCAGGACCCTGCGGCACCCATCTATTTCAACGAAATCGTGATATCGCCGAACCAGGGCGGCAACCTGGGTCTGTACGATCTGCAGGGTCTGCAGGTTCTGAAGGGGCCGCAGGGCACGTTGTTCGGCCGCAACAGCACCGGTGGTGCTGTTCTGATGACGCCCAAGCGCCCCGGATCGGAGCTCGGTGGCTATGCCGAATTCGAAGCCGGCGATTACAACCTCTACGGTTTCGAAGGCGCCATCGATATTCCGATAACCGAAAACCTGCTGACGCGCATTTCCGGTCGCAAACTGGATCGCGACGGCTATCAGGAAAATATCGCCGACAACGCACTGCGCGGCAGAAAGTATCGCGACGAGCACTCCGAAGGTTTGCGTCTGAGCGTCAACTTTGAAAACGACACGCTCAGCAACCTGACCATTGTGGCGCAGGACGAGAACAAGACGGCGGCAACGGTTCCTGTCACCACCGCTGTCAACTACAGCGTAGGCCTCGGCGCGTCTGGCAACGCCAGAATCGGGCAGTGGAAAGCGGCGGTGGAGGAGAATGCCGCGCGGAAAGACCCGTGGAAAGTCAAATCGGATATCGATAGCGAGGAGAACGTCAAGAACGTCTTCGCCTCCAATACAACCGAATTCGAACTGAGCGACAACCTGACGATCAAGAACGTGCTGGGTTATCGCAGGGTCGAACTCGGAAACTCACCGGATATCGATGGCACGGCGTTTCCGGTATTCGGAGCCTATCCCGCAGCCGCGGCGACCTGGGTCATTGACGGTCTCACGCCGGCCACGCTGAATCCCAGACTCTCGGGTGTCGACACCGAGTTCTACAGTGACGAATTGCAACTGCTGGGCTCGGCCTTCGACGATCGGCTGGATTGGATCGGTGGCTTGTACTGGTCGAAACTGGCCGGAACCGAGGACCGGCTGCTGCAACAAGGTCCAATGAGTTATGACTCCAGCCGCAACGACATCCTGAATACCTCTTACGGCGTGTTTGTCGAAGGCACCTACGACTTTACGGACCAGTGGTCGCTGACGACCGGCGTTCGCCAAAGCTGGGAGGAGCGTGAGATCACGGTGCGTAAATGGTCGGACATCGCTCGCACCAATTGCGGAATCTTTGCACCAGGGGCGACTCCCCCAAGCGGCGCCAGGGCGCCAAATTGTGCGCGGACGGAGGATGAAAGCTTCAGCAGCCCGACGTGGCGAATCTCGGCCAACTACACCCCACAGGAAGACACGTTGATATACGCAAGTATTTCGACGGGTTTCCGTTCCGGTGGCTTCAATGGTCGCGGTATCGATGATCAGACCCTCCAGCCGTTTGACGAGGAAACGGTCATGACCTACGAGCTGGGTCATAAGGCGGACTGGCATATCGGCGATGTCGCTCTTCGATCGAGTCTGGCGCTCTATTTCCAGAACTACGAAGACATCCAGAACACCGTCTCGTTCTATGAGGGAACCCGGCTGGTGACCCGGACAGAGAATGCCGCCAAGGCGGAAATCAAGGGTCTGGAATTCCAGCTCACCGTGATGCCGATCGACAGCCTGACGTTTGATTTCTCCTACTCGTATGTCGATGCCCAGTTCAAGGATCGGGACGCGCTCATTGCAGGCACTGTCGTGGACACCAGCAAAGACGAGTTCACCTATATCCCGGAGCAATCGCTCACCGCATCGGCAACCTATGTGCTGCCTCTGGATCCGAGCATCGGCGATATCTCGCTGATGGCCGACGTCTATTGGCAGGACGAGATGTCGACCCATCCGTATGTGAAGGAATTCAATCTTTACGGATGGTCCGCTACCGACGTTGACGCGATGACCAAATTTTCGCGGGCGGATGCCTACGCGGTCTGGAACTTCCGTGTTGATTGGCGCGGTGTGTTTGGTTCCGGCTTCGATGTCGCTGCCTACGTCAAAAACGCTACGGATGAAGAATATGTTCTGGGCGGTCTGAACGTCGTGGATAGCGGTGGCTATGGTGCGTACCACTACGGCGCACCGCGCACTATCGGCAGTTCTGTCCGGTACACGTTCTAAGCCAGCGAGAAAACAGTCATACCCTGGGCCCGTAATAGGGCCTTTCGGTTGCAGCGCTTGCTGCAACCTTTTTTCTTCGAACCGAGTGACTAATTGCCACAGCCAGCGATTTGAAACGGTTGAATGGCTTGCGTTGTGGGCTGGTGCCTGAGAGGTCTCTGATGACTTTGTCAGGTAAAGGCGACGGGTGCTCCCGATGGCCAGAGATGGCCATCATTTGGCGGCATGTGCGTTGTTCGTACATGCCGCCTTCTTTTTTTCTCGCCTGGACCAATCATCAAAATCTTCTGTCTCGCGATCGTCCTGTTGCCATTGCCGTGGAGATTGGCGTGGGCTCAGACAGCCTTCTCCCCCCAGATGCGTTCGTACCAAAGCTTGCGGCTATGGCGCGCGGCAAGCGCTGCGGATTCCGGATCGCCACACAGGAGTGAATCGAGCTCAATCAGCTTGGCGTTGCGCCAGGCCAGTACAAACTCCTGGTGGTAGATCGAACCATCCAGGTCGCCCGGGTTGGTCGGAAACTGGCGCCGGGCAAAAATCAGGTTGATCTGAAAAATGAGCTCGATATACCGACTGTTGATCAGGCCAAAGATGACGGTGCGCAGTTCCTGTTCGAGTTTCAGGATTTCATCGAACTTGTTGCTGGGTCGCAGTGCGGCGACTCTCTCACGCAGGGGTTGCAACAGTTCTGCGGCTTCCGCTGATTTGATGCCCGCTGCCTTGCGCAGCACTTCCACCCAAAGTGCAGAGCCGATGATGGTGGTCTCATGAACGTCGGTGTCGAGCATCTCCAGATAAGAGCTGACCGAATTTTCAATGGTGCGGAGGTCGGGGCGGGCGGCGAAGTAGCCGCCATGGATCCCGCGCTTGACCAGCAGCAGCCCCTCTCTTTCCAGCAGGCGTGCGACCTGCCGCACTGTCGCCCGCGATACGCCGAGCTGGGCGATCAGCCCCTCCTCATTACCCAGTGATTCACCGGGTTCCACACTGCGTACCAGTGCTCGGAATTGCTGCGCTGCGGCATCAATCGTTGTCCTTGTTCTTGCCGGCTTCATGACGGGTCCTTGATTGGGGAGTTCTTCTTTTGGGAGGCATATAAGGTAACTGTTTTGCAGTTTTAACGCATTAAAGGTGTCCTCTATTGCCGTTTAATATTGACACTAATTGATTTTATGATTAAAAAGGACACTCTTTTGTTAGTTTTTGGCGCATGAGGTGAATTATGGCGCGGTTGCCTTGGGACATGACGGGCAAGGTGGTTGTGATTACCGGTGGTAACGCTGGCATCGGATTTGGCTTTGCGCGCGGAATTGCGCGCGCCGGTGGCGATGTCGTGATCTGGGGGCGTCGCCAGGAAAAAAATGAGGCGGCCGCAGCAGAGTTGCGCCAGTTCGGCACCTTCGTGTTGCCTCAGACGGTCGATGTTTCCGACGAGCAACGTGTTGTCGAGGCGATGGCCGAAGCGGTCAAGACGATGGGCCGGGTTGATGGCGTTATTGCCAATGCTGGCGTGATGACGCACGCCCCCTCGTTTCTCGAATTGTCCAGCGACATGTATCACCACCTGCTGGGCATCAATCAGCACGGCGCGTTTTACGCGGCTCGCGAAGGCGCGCGCCACATGAAGGAGCGCTTTGATGCGGGTGATGCCGGTGGCTCGATCCTGTTCTGCGCCAGTCTCTCCGCACTGACGGGTTCGGCCGGCATGCAGCACTACAACGCCGCCAAAGGCGCAATGGCATCCATCGCGCGTGGCATCGCTGTTGACCTGGGGCGCTACGACATTCGCGCCAATACCGTCTGCCCCGGCTACACCGTTTCCGAAACAGTGGTCGACAAGGGTCCGGATTCTCCCCTGGGCAAGCAGGTGCGCGAGCGCACACCGATGAAACGCTTCGGCACGATAGAGGACTTCGAAGGCATTGGCGTCTATTTCATGAGCGATGCATCGCGCTTCCACACCGGTGATCTCGTCAAGGTTGATGGCGGCTGGATGGCGAATGCCGGCAAAGCCAACATCGCGAACCTGCGGTAATAGAGAGGCGGTGAGATGACCAGTTCTGCAGTGGAAACCAAAGTATTCCGTGTCGAAGAATTCCAGAATCCGCAGTTGCCGGAAGAGCGGCGCCGCGCGCTGGAGGCTGGCGAGGCACAGCAACTCGATATGTCTGTGCAGTTCGTGCTGGATACCGCCAAATCGCGCGCGGGACTCGATGACTTCGGTCCGATGGCGTTCACCGAGCGCCTCGGCAGGCTGCTCGGTGAAGTCGAGGCCAACGCCAACGTCTGGAAAACGGCAAAGGCGCAATTTCTGGAGCAGTGCATCAACGCCGCAACCAATCGCCTGCGCAACCAGGATTTTCTCAAGCGCAATCCGAATGTCCATGGCGTCAAAATCGACCGGCCGATCTTCATCACCGGGTTGCCGCGTTCGGGCACCACACATCTGGAGAACCTGATCGCTGCCGATCGGCGTCTGCGCTATCTGCCGGTCTATCTCGGCTACCAGGCGACACCGCAGCCTGGCGAAGCGATCGGTGGATGCGGTGTCGATCCGCGTTGGGAACGCGCCAATCAGCGTTGGCTGCGTACCAGTGCCAACCCGATCATGGCGGCGATGCACGAGCATTCACCGGATCACGCCTGCGGCGAGAACGAACTGCAGATCCCCGATTTCGCCAGCTATCAGTGGGAGTGGATGGCCGACGTTCCCAAATGGCGGGATTACTACCTGTCACAGGATCAGACGCCGCACTATGAATACGGACGGGAAATGCTGAAGGCGATCGCCTATCAGTTTCCGAACGGGCGTCGCTGGATTCTGAAAGGCAACGCGCAGAGCGAGCAGGTTCCGGTGCTGGCGAAGGTGTATCCGGACGCGACGATTGTCATGACGCACCGCGATCCGCTCGCCATTCTGCAATCGGTGCTGACAATGCGCGGGCTGTCGGTGCTGGCGCACCAGAAAGCGCCGAATATCCCGGCGCATGTGGCCTATTGGGTCGACCGCATCGAACGCATGCTTCGCGCCTACATTCGCGACTATGAGGTGGTGCCCGCCGGGCAGCGCGTCGATCTGATGTTTCAGGATGTCATGGCGGATGATGTCGGTACCGCACAGAAGGTGCTGGAGGCGGCAGGCCTGCCATCGTCTGTGGACAGCATTCAGGACATGCGCGACTACATGACGAACCACCCGCGTGGCCGCGACGGCCGGGTTGTCTATGACCTGGAAGGCAACTTCAAGCTCGATGTGAAGGCGTTGAGGGAGCGGTTCCGGTTCTACACCGATCGCTTTCCCGTGCGCCACGAGGTGGCCTGATATGGCAGAGCAGAATCAGCCGCTGAATGCAGTGATCGTCAATGCCGGCGAAGGACAGCAGGATGCCGTGGACCTTGGCCAGGGCATCTTCATGTCGAATGACATATCGAATGCCTACCGGGTCATCACTGACGGTGGCGACGTCATCATCAATACCGGCATCGTCTTCAGCCGGGACGAGAATTGGCGCCGCCTGAATGCGGTGAGCAGCAATCCAATCGCCAAAATCATCTTCACGCAGAGTCACGATGATCATATCGGCGGCTGGCAGCTGTTCAATCAGCCCGGCACCGAGACCATCGTGCAGGCCAACTTCGCGCACGTGCGCGGCTATTTTCAGAAGCTCGGCACGGCCATGAAGCGGCGCTCGCGCCACCTCTGGCGTCGCGACATCAAGCAGGAGGTGGTCGAGCGCCCCGAGCCGGTGATCACGACGACCTTTCTCGATTCGCACCGCTTCGAACTCGGCGGCCGCCGCTTCGAGCTCTACTCGGTTCCCGGTGGTGAAACCATCGACTCACTGGTGGTGTGGCTGCCGGGCGAACGCATCATATTCACCGGCAACATGACGGGCCCGATATTCGGTCACGTACCCAATCTCTATACCCTGCGCGGCGACAAGATTCGCTACGTGCAGTGGTATCTCGACAGCGTCCAGCGGGTCATCGATCTGGAACCGGAGGTGTTGATCACCGGGCATGGACAGCCTGTTCGCGGCGCGGCTGAGATTCGCCAACAGCTCACGCGCATGCGCGACGCCGTGCAATACATCAAGGATCAGACGTTCGCCGGCATGAATGCCGGTGTCGACCTGTGGTCGCTGATGGGCAGCGTGCATTTGCCTCCGGAGCTGGCGATCGGTCAGGGGCACGGCAAGGTCCCCTGGCTGGTGCGCGCCATCTGGGAGGAGCATCTGGGCTGGTTCCGTTTCGAGTCGACGACGGAGTTATACAACGTGCCGGCGACGGCCGTGTTTGCCGATTTCGTCGAGCTGGCCGGTGGCGCCGAGCCGGTGCTGGCACGGGCCCGGAAATACCTCGCTGACGGGAAGCCGCTACAGGCACTGCATCTGGCCGAGGCTGTCATTGCCCGCGAGGCGAATCACGCCGCCGCGCTGCGCATGAAATTGGCAGCGACCGAACATCTGCTGCAGAACTGCGGCCGGGAAAACTTCAGTGAAGTGCGCTGGCTCGAAGCGGAGATCCGGACGCTCGAAGAGATGCTGGAGGGGAAACAATCGTGATGCATCCGCGTCTGTCGGTGAATGCGCTCAGCTCCTTCAACTGGAGCTTCGATCGGGATCTGGCGTTATGGCAGGCGCTCGGTGTCCGGGCTGCCGGCCTGCTGATCGCGAAAATTGGCGATGACGTTGCGGGAAAACTGGCCCGCCTGAAGGCGGCCGATATCCAGCTGTCGACGATCGTCTGCGGCTCCTTCTCGCTGGGCGAACCGGAGAGCTGGGATAAGACACGAAGCGACGTCAATGCGCTGATTGACGCAGTGGCCGAACTTGGTTCTGGCGGCGTCTACTTTCCACCCGGACGTACCACCGGGCAGCGCTGGTCGAAGGTAGTCGATGCCTTTGCCGAAGCCGTTGTGCCCTGTGTCGAGTATGCGAAATCGCGCGGCGTGCGTCTGGCATTCGAGCCTTCGTTGCGCACCGATGCCTCCTTCATCAATACCTTGCGCGATGCGGTCGATGTTGCCGAGCTGACCGGGCTTGGTCTCGTCGCTGACTTTGGAAATTGCTGGATGGAGCGCGATCTGCGCGAAGTGCTGATGAGGGCGGCGTCGCATATCGCGCTGGTGCAGATCGACGATGTCGTGATCGGTGGCAACGGCAAGCCTGCACCGGGTGGCCGTGTCCATCTTGGCGAAGGCGAGCTGCCGCTTGAACGGCTGATGCAGGACGTCATCGATACCGGGTATCAGGGTGTTTTCGATCTGGAAGTGCTGGGGCCGGTTATCGAAGCGGAAGGCTATGAGCCGGCATTGCGACGCGGCGTCAGAAATGCATCCGACTTCCTCTACAAAATGGGCGTTTGACACGATCCGCGAAGAGCGCTGAACAAGAGAGGAATGCATGGGCTCGGATATCAGATGCGAGTGGGCCGATTTGCCGCTGGCGCTGGTCGTCGGTGTTGGCGACATGGGCACGGCGATTGCGCGCCGGCTTGGGCAGAGCCATCGCCTTCTCCTCGCTGATATCAGCGAGGCGCGACTCCGGACGGTTGCGGCGCAACTGCGCAGCGAAGGCAGCAACGTGGTGGCAGTGGCTACCTGCGACGTGACCAGCAGGGAATCGGTGAATGCGCTTGCAGACAGCGTCGAGAGAGCGGGTCCGCTGCGAACGCTCGCGCATGTCGCGGGCCTGTCGCCAAGCATGGCCGACTGGCGAACGATCATGAAGGTCAACCTGGTGGGACCGCGCCTGGTCATGGATGCGATGTTGCCGCGCATGAGCTCCGGTTCGGCGGCCATATTCATCGCCTCCCTGGCGGGTCACGCGGTTGCGCCAGTGGAAAAAATCCAGAAGGCACTGGCGTCGCACCTGGAGCCGGATTTCATTGATCGGGTGGTCGAAGCCAACGGCGGCGAGCTGACATCCGGTTTGAGTTACTCCTACTCGAAATATGGCCTGATCCGTCTGTGCCAGCGTCAGGCGGGCGCATGGGGGGAGCGTAAGTCGAGGATCGTTTCGCTGTCGCCGGGAATGATCGCCACGATGCAGGGGCGATTGGAGTTCGACAGCAATAAAACCAAGCTCGAAAGATTCGAGAAGACCCCGCTGCAGCGACAGGGAAACATGCATGAGATCGCCGACGCGGTCGAATTTCTGGCTTCCAGTCGAGCATCGTTCATCTCCGGTATCGATCTGCTGGTGGATGGCGGCTTGAACGCTGCCACGCACTGAGAAAAAAGCCTGGGGGAAACCCATGGCGACTGTATGCCCGACCTGCCCAGAGAGTGAATCGGAGAAGAGTAATGACCGGTACGCGCACCGCTGCTGAAGAGTGGAAAGCACACTGGCCTGTCGTCATCGCGGCCTGTGTCGGTTTCTCTTTCATGTCGTTCATGACACCTGCCCTCGGTGTTTTCATGGCCCCGCTTACCGCAGAGTTTGGCTGGAGCAGGACCCAACTTTCCGCAGGGCACGCACTGTGCGCGATCATAGCGCTGGTGGTATCGCCATTCTTCGGTGCGCTCATCGACCGCGTGGGTACGAGACGCGTCGCACTGCCGGGGATTGTCCTCACGGCAACGGCCATTTCCGCATTCAGCTGGGCAAATGGCTCCTTCCTGCAGTGGATGGGGCTTTGGAGCGTATGGGGTCTGGCGTGCATGCTGATACAGGCCACGTTGTGGTCGGCGGCCGTTGCCAGTCTGTTCGAGACCGGACGAGGCCTCGCATTGGGTGTGACGCTGTCAGGTACCGCGCTTGCTCAGGTCATCGTCCCGCCATTGGCCGACTGGCTGATCCAGGCTCATGGTTGGCGCGCAGCCTACGTTATTCTCGGGGCCGGCTGGGGAGGCATCGCGTTGTTGTTGAGCGCATTCTTTTTGTTCGATGCACGCGATACTCGTCGTCTGAGCGCCGGGAAAGCGCATGCGGCGGAATCGGAAACGCTGTTGCCGGGCCTCACGTTGCAGCAGGCGTGGCGCGACGCACAGTTGTGGCGAGTGGCTGCATCCACGTTCCTGACACTGACCATCACCATTGCCGTTACGGTGCATCAGTTTCCGATCCTGGTGGAAGCCGGCGCGGAGCGGGCCTCGGCGGCGTGGCTGGCGAGCATGGCCGGCGTGGCAGGGGTGATAGGAAAGCTGGTAACTGGCTGGCTGATCGATCGGTTTCATGCGCGGTGGGTAGGGGGCATAACGCTGGCTTCCACGGCCGTGGCCTATCCCTTGTTGCTGGATTCGCTGCGGGCGCCAGCCTTGATTGCTGTCGCCATTGTCATCAGCGGTTACGCGGCGGGAACGAAAATTCAGCTTTGCGGCTATTTGACCGCGCGTTATGCCGGAATGCGGAATTACGGAACGATCTTTGGATTCATGTCATCGATGATTGCACTGGCTTCTGGCGTGGGTCCCATGCTGGCGGGCTTCAGTCACGATCTGTCCGGGAGCTATGCCCCCCTGCTGGTGGTGGGTACGTTCATGTCTCTGGTCAGTGGTGCTCTTGTCTTCAGTTTGGGCCGCTATCCCGTCTGGACACCGGTGGAGGACAAAACGGTTTCCCGGGGCGGCGCCACAGCGACGCCGCTCCGGACCTGATTCGTGCGCGGTAGCTGCCGAGCGCTGTGTCGACGCGGCATATTGCGAGGGGATGGAAGCCGCGCGATAGTGCCGTCGGCGATGTGAGGCGGGAAGAGTAAAGGAGAGGCAATGTCGGTGATGACGATTGGCGATGTCGCGCTGCATCGCATCGAAGAGCTGCGCATTCCCAACAAGATCGGTTACTTCACCGAGGACGTGGCGCTGCTGGCGGCGCATCGGCATTGGCTGGCGCCGCATTTCCTCGACGACAACGGCGGTTTCGATCTCTGTTTCCAGAGCTGGATCTTCGAGTCGGCAGGCCGCGTGGTTCTCGTCGACCCCTGCACCGGCAATGGTCGGCCACATCAATGGCCCTGGTTCGACAATCTCGATGTCCCGTTCATCGAACGGCTGCAGCAGACCGGCTATCGCCCGCACGACATCGACTTCGTCGTCTGCACCCATCTGCATCACGACCACTGCGGCTGGAATACCGAGTTGCGCGACGGCAAATGGGTGCCGACCTTTCCGAACGCCCGCTACATTCTTCGGCGCGAGGAGTACGAGCGCTGGGGGCCGCAGCGTCAGCGCCACCCGCAGGCCGATTTCAACGAGGGTATTTTCGAGCGCAGCGTGCAGCCGGTGGTCGAGGCCGGTCTGGCCGAGCTGGTGACGGGGTCGCATCAGTTCGCACCGGGCCTGCGGGTCGAACCTGCGTTCGGCCACACCGCCGGTCACCAGATGCTGCACCTGGTCTCGGCCGATCGCCACGCGCTGTTCACCGGCGACTGCTTTCACCACCCGATCCAGCTGGTCGAGCCGTCGATTCCGTTCGGCGAGGCCGAGGATCTCGGTCAGGCGATGGCGATGCGGCGGCGTCTGGTCGAGTTGTCGGTCGAGCTCGATGCGATCCTGATTCCGGCGCATCTGCCCTCTCCCTACGCCGTGCGTGTTCGGCGCGAGGGCGACGGGTTGCAGTTCGCCGCGGCTTTCGGCAACTGACGCAGCCCCTCGTTATCGAGGTCGGTGTTTATCCACGAGAGGAAATCGCAATGACGGCGTCGGGTCAGCAGCGAGTTGCAGTCGTAACGGGAGCCAGCGCTGGCATCGGGAAAGCGGTCGCCAGAGCGCTGGCTGTTGGCGGCTGGCAGGTAATAGGAACCGGGCGCGATGTGGATCGAATGGCACAGGCGGAGCGCGAAATTCGCCAGCTGGCCAGTGCGAGGGTCGACATGCTTCGCGTCGACCTGTCGCTGTTGAAAGAGGCCGAACTGCTCGCGAACCGTATCGGGGAAATCACGGGTCGCGTGGATCTGCTGGTCAATAATGCGGGCGGCATGACCGATTCACTGGTGATGACGGAAGAGGGCTACGAGGCCAACTTCGCGGGAAATCATCTGGGACCGTTCGTGTTGACGCAGCAGCTGCAACCCTTGCTGCGCAAGGCGGCCGAGCATGCGCCTGCGGGAGCCGTGCGCATCCTGAATACGGCGTCCGACGCGAGCGAGATGATTCCATCGTTGAATCTCGACGACATACAAAACCTTGAACGCTTCAGTCCGGGCTTGGCTTACTGCGCCGGCAAACTGGCCAACGTGTTGTTCACCAGGGCACTGGCCGCCCGCCTGGCAGCCGACGGCATCGTGGTACACGCCGTACATCCTGGCGCGGTAGATTCCAACTTCTATACATATGCACCGGCGGACACCCGGCAGCGTATGGCCACGGCGCCCAAGCTCTCTGTGGAAGAAGGGGCTGATACGCTGATTTGGCTGGCGACGTCGAAAGAGGGTGGTGAAAATAGCGGGGGTTACTGGTACCAGCGCCAACTGAAGGCCCCTAACCCATTGGCAGACGATGCCAGTTTCGTGAACAGATTTTGGGATGCGACGGAAAATCTGATTGGTCGCAACCATGGGGCTACTTGATAACGCGCTACTTTGCTGGGACGGCGATTTGGGCTGACGTGCCGCTCAATCGCCAACCAGCGCGCGGCTGCACTGCACAAGATGTTGGAGCAGCCCCGGAAGATCGTCAGGCGTACGACACCGGGAGCGCATGGGAATTTCGATACCTATCGGTACATTCTGCGGCAAGGCATCGAGCAGCTTTTTCAAGGGGAGCTCGCCCTCACCGGGTGGCAAACGCTCGAAGCTGGCTTCTTTGTAATAGTCCTCGCCGGTGGGATGTTCAGGTGCATCGCACAGCTGCACATAGCCGATCAGCCGCGGATCAATTGCCGCGAGCTCTGTCAGGGCGCTGCCTGTGCGGAAGAAGTGCATGGCGTCGATCAGCAGGCCGGCGTGCGGCAGCAGCTCCACTGCCGCCACGGCGCTGCGCAGATTGTTGACCGAGTGTGGCGGTGCAAACTCCAGCAACAATCCCATGCGGCGTTCGCTTGTCATTTGCGCAAGCGTGGCGAGTTCGTCGAGCGCGCGAGGCAGATCAGGGTCCATGCAGACGGTGCTGACCCAGCGAGCACCGAATTGCGTAAACAAATCGAGGTCGGCGGCGCGGTCGCGAATTTTTGCGCCAGCGCGGATGGCGAATCCCTCGGCCAGCGCAATGAAGATTCCGCAGTCGCGCAGGGCTGCCTGAACGTTTCGACGCAAGGCCGGGTCGTCGCGCAAAGACCAGCTGGGGTACCCATCCAGCTTCCAGGGCACCGGCTGCAGCCCAAGAGAGATATGGCTGCACCCCAGCTTCGCCGCCAGGCCAATCTGCTCGACAGGCGGCATGCCGAAGATGGTCTGCGAATCGATACCCAACGGGCGCATGGATTGGTTCCTCGTCTGCCGGCATTCGCCGCGTCGTAATGAGCCCTGCGGCAGCGGCACTCGTTTCTCCCCTCCTGCCTGCGTAAGATCATAGAGAGGCCTTTATTTGACAGGATCAATCGGTCAGAATGACCCATTGTTTATAGAGTGTACTCTATTGTGTTGGCCAGTGGCTTGCTCTCTGGACGGAGACACAGGGATCAGCGAGGCGATTGTCAACAGGTGAACCAGCAAATAGCGGAGGTGAACATGCAACCCAGGACATACAAGGCGGCCATCTTTCGCGGCGTGGGGCGGGTCGATGTCGTAGACATGGCTTACCCCGAGTGCGGTGATAACGAGGCCATTGTTCGCAATGTGCTGACCGGCATCTGTGGATCAGACATCTTTGCCTTTCAGAAGCATGGACCTGAGAGTCGTATCTGGATTGACGAAGAGTTCGGCCACGAGGCAATCAGTGAAGTGGTCGAACTGGGCAAGGAGGTTAAGGGGCTGAAAGTGGGTGACCGGGTCTTCGTCAATACGGACAAGGCCATGCGTGATCACCGTCGAGTCTCTGCAACCGGCGGCTTCTCGAACTATCTCCGAATTCCGCAGTGCGAGGTGGGCTACAGCCTTCTGCCCATCGACAACGACTTGCCGCTTCGAACCGCTGTACTTTTCGAGCCGTTCGTCATCGGAACACGCGGCGTCAAGGTGTTGAATCCGCAGCAGGGAGATAACGCGATCGTGTTTGGCGCCGGGATCATCGGCATGGCCAGCGCCATCATGTTGAAGTGGTACGGCTGCGAAAAAGTCATGGTGGTGGATTTTTCCGAATTCCGTCTTGAGAACGCCCGCCGTCTTGGCTTTTCGACTTGCCACCTTCCAAATGAAAATCTCAAGGAAAAAGCGTTTTCCGTATTTGGATCGCAGAAGGGTTTTCTCGGCGAAAAGTGCAATGCCAACCTGTATGTGGATGCAGTCGGTGTAAAGTCGGTAATGGAAAGCTTCTCCGAACTTGCCCCCCGAAATGGCAGCATTTCGCTCGTCGGCGTGCATAAGGAGCCCGTCGCGCTCGATTTGATGAAGGTAAGTTTCAACAACTGGCATATACACGGCTGTGGCGATGGCGCGACCGAAGACTTCGTGCCGGAAATTCTCGCCATGATGCGATCACGTCGGGAAGAGTTGTCATCGTTGGTCACTCATGAGTTCAATGTCGAGCAGATCAACGAGGCTATAACGCTGGCGGGTAACGCCAACGCAGCGCAGAAAGTCTGCATCTCTTTTTGACTTGAAGAACCGATTAAGTCGGTGGACTTGAAGGGGTGAAGCGATGGTATTTGCTGAACGCTATGGCCCATGGGCGCTGATCGCAGGGGCCTCGGAAGGAACCGGCGCCGCGTTCTCTCGTAAGGTTGCGACTCAAGGTGTCAATTGCATTCTCGTTGCGCGGCGTGAAGGGCCGCTTCGAGTGCTTGCCGAGGAAATTCAACGAGACAGTGGCGTTGAATGCATCACGGTTGCGATCGATCTTGCGGCGGCTGATGCAAGTGATCGTATTATTTCTGCAGTGGCCGGGCGCGAGGTCGGGCTGTTCATAGCCAATGCTGGCGCCGATACAAACGGATCGGGGTTCCTCGATACCGACATCGACAACTGGATGAATTTGCTCAATCTCAATGTCGTGAGCACTATGAAATGCTGCCACCATTTCGGTCGTCTGATGCGCGAGCGTCAACGCGGTGGGATCATTCTTATCGGGTCAGGCGTGAGCTACGGCGGAATGAAGGGGCTGGCCACGTATGCTGGCAGCAAGTCATTCCTGCTGAGCTTTGGTGAAAGCCTCTGGTCAGAGCTGCACCCGCACGGGGTTCATGTTCTGAACCTCATGCTGGGCCGAACCAACACACCTGCGTTCCGTCACGCACTGGAAAGTAAAGGGTTGCCGATCCCGGCGGGTCTTGCATCTTCCGAAGAGGTTGCAAACACAGGGTTGTCTCGCCTGCCCGATGGGCCTGTGCACAATTGGGGAGCAGGCGATGATCAAGCGGGCTTTGCGCCCACCTCGGCTGCCGCGCGTAGAGCGCGCATCGCGCTACTTGAAGAAGTCGCCAAATCCGTCATGAAATGAACGGCAGCTTTGGCCAGGGCCTGGTCAACGACGCCTGATTCGATGGCGTGCGCGTACCTACCAGACAGAAGTTTTCATAACCAGAATGGAGAGGCCAATCATGAGCGCGTCGACTGATGAGCTGAAGCGTCTGCTGGATCGCGAGAAAATTCGCGACTGTCTTGCCCATCTGGCGCGCGGCGAAGATCGTCGCGATGCCGGGCTGATCAGCGCCTGCTACTGGCGCGACTCGATCACCGACTATGGGGTTTTCGTCGGGACGTTCGATGAATACCTCGCCTGGGTTGTGCCAGGTTCACCGGCGATACCCGTCACGCAGCATGTGCTCGGGCAGAGCGTGATCCAGCTGGACGGTGATGTTGCGCAGGTCGAAACCCATGTCACCTCCTACCATCGTGTCAACATGGGCGAGCAGGAGCGAGATACCGTCATTGGGGGGCGCTACCTCGATCGGCTGGAGCGGCGCGACGGCGAATGGCGCATTGCGCAGCGCACGATGCTCTATGACTGGTTCCAGGATTTCGGTGCTTCGGTCGACTGGTCGCAAGGAGTGATGGGGTTGCCGTTCAGCGGGTCGCACTATACCGGACGGGCTATAGGTGACTATAGCGAGGCCTTTTTTAATTAATGCTGAGCATTTCCGTGCGACACATTGACGGCGTTAGGTGTCGTCTTTGCCGGGCAGGGGGAAAATGGTAGGCCTTGCAGGACTTGAACCTGCGACCAATCGATTATGAGACCGACCGAGCGTGTCGTTAACTCCGCGAGATCAGTGGCTTAGGCCGGCATCACTGTCACGGCTTGTACCGATTTCCTTACCAGTCGACTGAGCATTCGTACCGATCCAGCTGGTCCCGAGTCGTATGTCGACTGAGTGGATCGTTCATCGCTGCTACTCGTACCAGTAGCGATGTTGACTGAGTGGAGTCCAACTGCCGAATAGAAAAATCGTCGCCGATGTATCGCCGCACTTGATGTTGCGTATGACGATGTTTCGTCTGCCGATCAGTACTGGCGCTCATGCGCGTCGAATTAATCTTGGTGCTCAAAAAGTGATCGGTCGCTTATTTGAATGCAAAGGCAAGCGTGCACAAAATGCCGACGAAGTAGGCAGTATTGACCTGCTTACTTTCGACCTTGAGTCCCGCTGCCCAGCGGACAAAGTGTTCGCAATTTCGTTCGAGCAGGCTGTAGCCGTGTGCGCCTACTTTAGAGCGGGCACGAGCCAATATTTGGTGAGGAGCTAAAGAGCCTTCTAGCTCCGTGGCATATCTCCAAGGACGCGTCCCAATAACCTCATTCCAAGGCTCCTCAGTTACAGCGCCTCGCCTTCTGCTCAACGAAATCAACGCGGGCTCGTTATAGGGTGGTTGGAGAGAGGTCACTGCAAAGTGCTCAACGGGGCCAATTTTGATGGCGACGATGCGTCCAAGAACATACACTGGGAACATTGTTAAATCCTTAATAATTGCTGATATAGCAATATTGCAGATATGAATAATCTTGTCAATACAGTTAATACGGGTGTTACCTACAACATGATTGTGGGTGGAGTGATGCGGGCCATGAGGGAGGAGCACGGGCTTACCCAAGCCCAGCTGGCCACTAAGCTAGATATACCTGCCTCTACACTCTCCCGTATTGAAAAGGGAAATTACAGCTGCTCGGTTGAGCAGCTAGCGTGGATCGCTGAGACTCTCGGGATTACGCCTAGTAGTGTGATGACCCGCATCGAGAAATCGGTGGACCTGGCGAGAAGGCAGGGTCTACAGGTGTCTATCTCAAAGCATGAAGACAAGACGGCCCTATATCTTCTTGGCGCGGCAGCTGTGGCGGCGCTAGTGATGGCGGCTCAATAGTCCAAGTTGAACGCAGCGGAAAAGCTGAAGTAGTGGGCTGAAGTTGAGCCCTTGGGAGCTTTTACCGTCTATCTGCCTGGATGTTTGGCTGCATAGCGTCATTTTTAGCCATGACTAAGCCTCTTTAAGTGTTGGAGATGCCATCCTTGGCGCAAACACCCAGCTCAAGCGAGTTGGCGGAGAACCCAGGTTACCGCTTTGCCATTGTACGGCGGCATCCGGTTTCCTTTGGCGATAGGAGCGGTGGTGCTGGAACCTTGGGGTTGCCATACCCCGGATTCCGGACAGATTTCGCCGGTTTTTGCGGTGGTGCCTACGGGTTTTGCCATGATCAAATCCTCGGGTTTTAAGGTGAGTCATCCACCGACTTGTCGATATAGGCAAGTAAGTGTTGACGGTAATGCTATAGAACTTGTCGAAAGTGTCAAGTACCATGCGACGTTATGAGTAAATCGATTGATCGCCCCGAAGAGTTCCCGGCGCGCCTTAGGGCTGCCCGGGATTTACGTCAGCTGACGCAGGCCGATTTGGCAGAGAAGGCCAAAATGCCCTCAACCTCGATTTCGCATTTGGAGGCAGGCTCGCGAAAGCCTTCCTTCGACAATCTGCGAAGGCTTGCATCGGCCCTTGAGGTGTCGACCGACTATCTGTTGGGTCGGGTTGAGATGGAAAACGACTATTCGCCGGACACGCTTTACCGCGACATTCAGAATTTGACTGAATCCGATAGAGAGATAATTCGGAGTTTTGCTGCAACCCTCCGGGGAAAACAAAAGCCGAAGTAACAAACAAGCAGACAAGGAGTTAGTCGTGCTGTCCGAAATTCGAAAGCAGGCCATTGAAAGGCAAGCGGCTGACGTCCGAGCGGATTATGAGATTAGTGAGTTGCGGCTCGATCCGATGGCGCTGGCATCTTTGGCAGGTATCGAGGTGGCCGCTAAGCCAGATAACAATCCAGGCATATCGGGCGCACTGATTCGTCAAGGCGACGAGTACGGCATTCTCTATGCAACCCATATTTCAAATGTCGGGTTTCAGCGATTCAGTGTGGCGCACGAACTGGGACACTATTTTCTCCCGGGCCATGTTGAGAATGTGTTGAGCACGGGCATACACCAGTCTCAAGCTGGCTATGGTGCGGCTGATCAGTATGAACGCGAGGCGGATCATTTCGCGGCTTGCTTAATGATGCCGAAATTACTCTTCAGCCGGCAGATGAGTCGGCACAGCGATGGACTGGGGGCGGCCAAGGGGCTGGCTGAGCAGTGCGGTACATCGCTAACGGCGACAGCTATCCGGTACGCTGAGCTAACCGATAGTCCCGTGGCGGTGATTCTCTCGGAAGGCTCTCAAGTTTTTGCATCGTTTATTTCGACGCCGATGTTTGATCTTGTTCGGTGCAGGCTCAAAAAAGGCAGCCAACTGCCGTCGCGGTCACTGACAGCAGCTTTCAATCAAGGCAGCCGGGTGTCTGGGGTGGAGGATGCTCGAGAAATCGATTTGCAAGAATGGTTCGGTATGGATCGTCAAGTTCGAGGTGTTGAAGAGGTGATCTGTCTCGGTGAGTACGGCAGAAACCTGACGATATTGTCGACGGATATCATGCCGGATGAAGAGGATGAGGACGAGGACGAAGAGTGGGAGCCCCCGAAATTCCGATAGATCTCGCCGCAGATCCATCAATTCTTGGTTAAACACTGCGTTGTAGAGAAAGCTGCTTGGCCGCCGTCGAATAGAGGCCGAGCACTACGTACATACCAATTCTCTGGAAAATTTAAGCTTTTGGAGTCGTAGGAGCCTAAGCGGATTTCTTGGGCCGATTAAGAAATTCACCAATATAAAATTAGTGATCGGCTCATCGTCCGCGAGAATCATCCTCGCTAATCTCGGTCGCACTGTTTCGTCTTTCGCATCCCGCGATGACGATGCCAGCATTCCAGCGACAATATCGAGCGACCTTGGGCAATCCCATTTCAGTATTAGTGATCAGCGAATATGCCATTGTCAGGCTGGGTGTCGCTGCCTATCTGAACGAAAACCCCTTCGTTAAGTCCTTTCGGTTGGCTGAATCGATGCAGGAGGCTCAGCCTGTCATTCAGGCGGATGACATCGACGTAGTCATCGTCGACTTGGCGTTACTGAAGTTGTCGGGTCTGTCGGGCATTGGGATGCTGCTCAAGCAGGATCCCGGCATTAAGATCATTGTGTTAAGTCGTAACGAGAAAGAGCCCTTCATTACGCAGTGTATCGAGCACGGGGCTCTCGGTTATATTTCTCTGAGGTGCGGTCAGGGCGAATTAATTGAAGCGATTCGTACTGTGTGCCGCAACGAGAAGTATTTAAGTCAGGATGTCGCTTATGGATATGCTATCGCCAGCCTGAATAAAGCCGACAATCCCATAGCCCGATTGACCTCTCGCGAATACCAGTCGTTTACGCTATTGGCAAAAGGTGCGTCGATCAATGACGTTGCCGCCGCCTTGTTCATCAGCCCGAAGACTGTTCATGTATATCGGGCAAATATCTTCTCAAAGCTAAAAATATCCAGTGCTTACGAGTTGACGCTGTTGGCGCTTCGCCACGGTGTTATCTCTATTGACGTCCTTGAATCGTGAATCGCTGTTGATCTATCGCCGATTTCTCCAGACGGTGCAGGTTGCCGGGTCGTAGCGGGTATAGGAGTTATTCCTATCAATATCTAGCCGATTTCCTGTGGCGTGGCTTGGAGCTGGTAACTACGTTTGCTTCATTGCATAGCTGACGGGATTTCTGCGTGTGAGCGGAATCCATGAGCGATAACTGAGGGGTGGATACATGCGCTGCTTGATGGTCGGAACACTTGTCTTGGCTGTGATCGCATCGGGTTGCGGCAGTGATTCAACGGCGGAAGCGGTAACTCATGAGTCAGAGTCTTTGAATCAGGTCGTTGAGCCTGAATCCGTCGCCGAAGGGGATAGTGCTGTCTTGACGAAATACAGTGTTAAAACGGTGGGCGGCACGCTTTCCGTGACTCGTCGCGAGATCCCGGAAGAGATGCCGTTGCATACGTTCTATTTGAACGGAAATGAGTTCTATAAAGATGATTTCTCTTGGAACATTTTGCTAACAGATCCGATGAAAGTCGGTGATACCGATGTCATTCCGGTTTTCTTCTTGTCAGGTGGGAACACGCCTTGCATCGACGGCGTTGGGATTCTGGGGGTTAAGCCTGATCGTACTGCGTACTGGATTTCCGAGGGGGTTCAGTATTGCAATGCCACCTTCTCCGTAGAGGGAGATAAGGTCGTAATGACCGATGTGGTCGCCGAAGGCAGGCGAACTAAGACCAAAAAGACCTATTTCTCCCTGAATGGTGAGGTCTCCGATGCGCGGTAGTTGGTTGGCTGGTTTTTCTTTCATGGTTGTGATGGTGGCGGGTTGCAATGGCGAGCTTGCGTTGCCAAAGGGGGATCAGTTCAGCGATCTGCAGCGATTCGTAGGTAGGGGGCCGAACGATTTGGTTGTCGATCCTGAAGTCGGTCCGGCTATAAGCCAGATCGTCTCGCCGACGTTGAGCACCTGCATGGATGACGTATTTAACTACGCCTCTGATATAGAGCTTCTGCAGGATGGATCAATTAGGTCTAGTGCCCTCGGTTCTCGAGCGGACAGCGATAGAGCTGGATATGTGTCAGTTCATCCGTCTGGTCGAATAGACGTGATTCTGTGGTGCGATCACAACCGGAATTACTATTTTTGGTATAGCAGCGCACCGCTGGCGGAAAATGCTTCATTAGATCTGATCACCTGGGCTCGGGTCATGATGGGGAGAGGTCCGACGCTTCGGCGGTTTGGCGAAACCCATATTAAAAATTTCGGTACGAATGATATTCAAAAAGGTGAGCTTTTTTACGTCCTAACCGACGAGGATAGAAGGCAGGTTGCCAATAAGAGCGCAGATAAAAGCTCAAGAAATTCAGGAGACTTTATCCGAGCTGGGGCAGTCGTATGTGTTGATTTGAAATCATTCTACAAGGTCAACGCTATCGAGATTTCCGGCAATCAATATGTCCCGCTCCCCGGTGATTGCGAGAACGTGGGGGTCGATATCCCGGTAAATATTCTTCGCCGATTTAGTGATCCCGTGGTGGGGAATGTGGCGTTGGTCGGCAATGCGGGCGGATCAATTCTTGTGCGTATGAAGGACTTGAACTAAAAGATCATGGGCGAGCGCAACGTGTTCATAGTGGAATGCAGCCGGTGCAAGTACATCCAGTCCGTCAGTGCGCACAATCCAACGCATGCCAAGAATCAGGCTGGCCATTGTCCACGCTGCGAAAGACATGGGATTTCGTGGTCGACATGGCATATACGGTAAATATTTCGCTATTCGTAATCTGTCTCCGGTGATTTGTTATGCAGACCTATAAATCGTTTGACGAGCTGCCCGACGAGCGCCGGCATGAGTTGAAAGCCTATCGC
Source organism: uncultured Verrucomicrobiaceae bacterium (assembly GCA_964638025.1). Taxonomy (GTDB): domain Bacteria; phylum Pseudomonadota; class Gammaproteobacteria; order Pseudomonadales; family CAMLJR01; genus CAMLJR01. The sequence goes on along the minus strand of CAZWXW010000012.1, from coordinate 9,265 downwards.
GCAGTGACGAATTCGACCTGTCTGGAGTGCGGATACAGTGGACTAATGGGGCGGATCACCGTCGTTCCGTGGTATCTGTCATGGTGGCTTTGGCTGCCGTTGATCGGCGTGGCGTGCCTGCTGTTTGCCAACGGGGCGCTGATGTCGATAGTGATCGGTGCGGTCGTTGGCGTGGTCGTCGTGCTGTTTTACAAAAAGCTCCTCTACTGCCCGTCATGCAGGTCGACACTGACACCGCGATAGAGACGACGAAAGCACCGCACCCCTGATTGATGCGGTGATTGTCAGTACTCGTCGCACAGCAAAAGGCAGGTAGTGCTGCGGTCGGCCTCGGTGATCACGTAGATCGAGTCGCCGGATGTAATGCAATACTTGGATAAGACACGAAGACCCTCGTGAAGGGCGTGAATGTTGGCGAGCCTGTCGCCATCGCAGACGTCGCCGTAGTCGCCATGAGCGTGTCGAGCAACGAATGACATTGCGCTGAGCTGATGGCTCTCAAGTAGCTCAAGAGCGCGTGGCGTCGCTACCAATCGGCCGAGTTCTAGCACGGTGGAGATTCTCCGGAATGATCGTCTCGATCACTGTCCGGTCTTCACGAGCGCTAGGGCAATCAGGTCGGTTTTACGCATCCTAGGGCTACATTTCGCATTATCCCCACCTTCCTTTCTTCCATGATGGCAGGTCAACAGGCTCTGCAGCGTGTTGGCTACGAAGTTTTATCCGGGAACCCAAATGCTGGGACCCAAATACACCGAAATTCGGTTCGGGAACTAGACGAAAAAATCGCAGGCCTCCGTTGTCCTTTCGCTGTTTCGCCGTGATGGTTCCCGGGAAGTCAGTCGGGAGCCATACCGTGCATCAACTCACCGAACATCAGGTAGACCTACTGGTCGACATTCTCATCGAAGAGTGTGGATTTGGTCTTTCGGACGATCAGATCGCCGATCAGGTGGCGATGCTGCTGGAGGATGTACCGGGCTTCGAAGTGGTCTCCGACGACGCGCTTTCACAAACCATCAACCGTGTACGGAGTGCCTACCATGTCGCCAACCAACACTGAAAAGCAGAAAGCCCCGGTCGTAGCCAAGAACCCGGCCAATGTAAAGAAAGCGGTCGTGCTCGGGCGCGATCTGATCAAGTCCAAGCCCGATGCCACCAAGGCAGAAGTCGCGCTGGCGATGTACGACCTGTTGGCAGACGAGCCACGAGAGATCATTGCGCAGGCGTTCGTCGACGGGGCCGGACTTACGCCGAAAGGTGCGATGACCTATGTTTACAACACCAAGCGCAAGCACGCTAAAGCTGCGAAACAAAAGTCGGTCGAGTGATCGGCCGGCAGTCGTCGACAGGTGCTGGCATTGGTCAATCCGTGATCTGCCGCGCCCGTCGAGATTGCATCGCCTGCGAAAGCTGTTTCAGGAAGGCCATATCGCGGCGTTTGACTGCCGGCTTTCGTAAATCCATTGGGCCATCGTTCGAAGTTTTAATGCGGTACTCCAGCAGAATAACGTGCTCATTGCGCTGGTTGTCGTAGTCCTCCTTGATCTTCTTGACTGTCGAAGATGACTTGTTGGGAAATCCTAGCGTTTTGTCGAGTATTAATAATAATTGATTCCAGTTATTCATGGCGAATTGTCTCCTTTGCATATGTATTTATCTGGCGGAAACGTCGGCATTCATATGGCTTGGTTGGGATGTACATGTGGCTGATATGGGTTTGATGAGTCGGCGCTGTTTGCTTCGCATCCTCAATCAAGTGGGTTTCAGAAGCGCACGATGCGACGCGAATACGTGTTGCCGCAGGCGACATGGCATTCGCGTGTACTCGTCGTGCGAAGCACGTCATGTCTGTGTGATCGGCTTTGGTTTGAAACGACTAGATATCTGAACGGAGAAATACGTCAATCGGGGAACGAATGGCTGTCCCATGAATCTGATCAATTCGAAGGGCGATAGATTAGCGATCCAACGCAAGCTGGATAATCTAGATTGATAAATGTATCTGTCGGTAGGATGGCTTGGCGCTGCGCCTGCCGGCGAGGTAACTTCACAACGACGCTTCCCGTTGGTCGCGGCGTTGTTCGTTACCTATTTGGGTAACGCATAATTTTTAAAGACAGGTCGATTTATAATAGCCTTGGCTCTGGAACAGTTCGCCTTGGTATCGTCATGCGTCAAGTCCGCTTCCGCTTAGTCTGCCAGCAACCGATTTCCTCGTAAGTACATCGGCTAGTCCACTGGATCGTTCCTGATGGTGTTCCACGTTAACTAAGCCCGTGGCATCTTCGCATTGCTCTCGCAATGCCGGCGTTACTGAGTGAAGGAGTGTGGGTACTGGGACCGTGGCCCGTTCTGCCGCTCGTGTTTACTTCTCACGCCTAACTGTTGGCTTTCATTGCTTGTCGAATTGTTTCAGCGATTACCCTTTAAAACGTTATTCGAAATAGGGGTGATTGGGGGTAACGCCTGACGGTGATGAACGATTGGAATTTCAATGGTAATAATCATCGCATGAGTATATTTATGCGATACCCAGAATCAGATTCCATTATGTATCTAGTCAAATTTTGAATAACGTGGATTGCTTGGATGGACTAGATGGACTGGACTCTTATTTTTATCTATATCCAGTGCCATCCTACACCCCACTTATTCGTCGACCGGATTGGGGACGAAGTCGACTCGATTGAAGGCGGCCGGTGATATGCCTCCCGGCATAGGCCTACTGCCCGTGAAGAACTTATCATCGGTGGACTTTTCTTCATCGTCAGAGGACTGCAGTTTCAAGCCTAACGCATAGAAACGCCCGCCGTTGCGCTTCTCGACGGGGTAGCCTCGTGCCCGTAGATCGTTGGAGACGCGGTCCTCTCCGATTTCCCGATACCCTTTCTGCTCCAGCCAATCCGAGTACGCCGTCTTGATGTCCTGCAGGCTGATCCGGTCTTTTGGGGAGTCGACACAGCAATCTTCCAGGAAGCGGCCAAAGCGGTCGTTGTCCTTCACGTAGGTACGGGTCGATTCGATGATGCAGTGCGGAGGATTGAGCCCCTGTTTCTGATACGCGCGGCAACCCGCCAGCGCCCAGTTCAGGATGCCCGGCAACTCCTTCTCCAACACGTCTGTGCGGAATTTGGGGTTGCGTTCCGCGACGGGCAATTGGAATGGAAAGGTGACAAATAAAATTCGCCGCGCAATCGAGTAGTCGCCGGTGATTCGTGGCGGGTAGTTGGTAGTCAGGATCGGCGTTGTTACCGGTTGGAAAGTAATGGGTGCTCGGTAAATTTGTCGTGCCTGAATCTTGCCTGAGTCGACCAGCGATTTAACTAGCTCCTCGTCGAGCAGGGCTCCCTGCTTGCTCTCGTTGATGATCGATAGACGGACTCCCTTTAGTTCGGCGAGGTAATACTCCTTGTTGGACTTTGTCTCCGTGATGGTTGCCGCCGATGTATTTTTGGCGTAATCGCCGAGTAGCGACACCATGGTGTCCACTAATGTGGATTTTCCGTTGGCGCCGTGGCCGCAGAAGATCGTGAGGATTGACTTATCTTCCGTGCCCATCAGTGCTTGCCCGAATAGGCGTTGGACAAAGGCGATCTTGTCTTGGTCGCCTTCGAAGATGCGCATTAAGAACTTATCCCACTCCGGGGACTCCGCATGTGGGTCATAGGCGGCGCCACAGCATTTGCTGATGTAGTACTGCGGCTGATCCTCGACAAATTCCCCGGTTCGTAAGTTGACGATGCCATTTTTGACGCCGATGAAATGGCCTTTACTATCAAACTCGGTAAACGATTTGCTTATGCCGGGCTGTGACCTCGCCAATGCGTTCATCGCGGAGATATGGGTGATGGCCTGACTGGCGGCATACCATTTGCGGTTGGTCTCCATGCGCTTAGCGATCTTTTCGGCGTTATCGGGATGATCTTTTCGCTGCGCAACCAATAGCGCGTATTCGTTGTCCAGAGAATCGAGTACATCATCAACGGCGCACACTTGGTGGCCGCCGATATCGGGCTCCCAGCGCGCGCCGTTCCAGCGATACCACTCGCGCAGTTCGTAGATCCATTTGTAGCGGTCCCTATGTAAGCTGGCCCAGCGTTTGGCATTTCCGAGATCCGTATATTGAAAGGTCAGCATGGGCTTTGCCGGTGTGTTGCTGGCGGGGGCGGTGACGACATTGGTGCGGGGTTGTTGTGTAGACATACTGGTTTTTCCTTTTGGGTCTTGGGTGATTTTTGTTCGGCCGTTATTGGGCGATATAGATAAATTGGATGAGTGATCGGTTTCATCGAAATTCATAGCGGTTCTTCCTATAAAAAATAAGGTGAGTTTCTGGCTTGGATGACGTCTTTACAGAATGCGGTGCGTAACGGTTATGAGGTGTTCATGAGCGTTTCCTCCGAGCAATAAAAAAGGCGCTCAATGCGCCTTCGTCGTTGTGAATAGTCGGTTCTGGTTATGTGGCATCGGTAAACCAGATGGCTACGTTGTCGGCGCCAAGGTCCCGGCACAGCTGGTTAAATCGTTCGGGGAACTTGAATTGGAACATTGTCATGGCGATGGTAACGACCGCATTGAAGTGACCACGGTTGTATTCCGCTGGGAATGTGAGATCGGGACCGATAGGATTGATGATGTCGCCGTAGAATTCGCTGTAGTACCCGGTGTTGTAAAGTCGGGCGGCGAGTTCGTAGACGTTCATGATCAATTGGTTGGCGCCATCGCTCCATGTCAGTGAGGCCATTTCGCGCGCATAGTTCTCTTTGATTTTGTCAAAGTGGTTTTGGTTTGTAGAGATCGAGTTTTGCATGATGCTTTTCCTTTGATGATTGAGAATAAAAAAGGCATCCGTAGATGCCTTGGGTTTGACTAACGAGAGATGAATTTCTGCTTACTTGACGAATCCATTCGGGAACTGATCCCACGTCCTGCCGTCCAGTTCGCGGATCGGCTTTCTATGGCTTGGGCCAATCTGTTTAAGAAAGAACGGAACGCCCTGCGCTACCGCGAAGTTTCGGACTTGTCTGAGCCAGTCGAGCTCTAGGTGGCGCGCTCGATCCGTTCCGGTCTCTGACCCGGCGACGATCCAGTGAACATCGGCGTACTTCGACAGATCGATTGGCCCGAGCATCGGCTCAATCATTACGAATCGATGTCCTCGAATACGAATCAGGTGGGGAAGTCGTTCATCCGCCAGCTTTTGGGTTTCAACCGAGACGCCGCAGGCGAGATAGTCGGGAACGCCACTGGGATAGCGGGCTTCCATGAAGTCAGCCATTCGCTGGGCGCGCTTGCTCCACAGAACATACTTGGTGGTATCCGGTGGCTTTCCGCTGGGCAGATTGTTGCTCTTCTGTTCACGATCCAAGGCGATTGCATCTACCGTATCGAGGACGCGATGGATGGTCTCGTCTGGGACCTTTTCCCAGAAGAGATCTCCGTGTTGAACGACGCCGACGATTCCTTTCTTGGATCGCAGCTTGGCTGGATCGAATCGCGACTCTATTTCTATCGAATCGCCTTCGGCCAAGGTATTTGGGAGATTCCTGAGTCTGATTTGCCAAGGCATGATGCCATCAAGCCACCAGCAATCACGGCAGCCAGCGGAATATCGTTGGCAGCCGACTACGGGGTTCCAATCGGAGGTGAGGATGTCACCGGGGTTATGTTTAGCCATATCAATTACCTCATTTTTGAAGGAAATAAAAAAGGCGCCGAAGCGCCTTGTTGGGGGGATGAAAAACTTACTTACATTACATGCGGTGCGACCGCTTGACGTTTGCATCGACGACGATCATGTCGTCTTTTCGGGAACCGCCGGCCATGCCTGCCCGTTTCTTCCCGTGAACCTTGCTTTTATAGCGTCCTTTCATCTGGCGCCGGCGAAGTTCGATATGGGCGAAATCCAGTTCACGGCGGCTTTCGAGATCCGCTAAGAAGGCATCCATGCTTCGAGTGAAAGCCGTTGCTTCCTCTACCGATATTCCTTCCTCTTTAACACGGCGAGCGGTGGCGTCGATCATCGATTTTTTTCGGGAATCAACCATCGCCGACCATTTGGCGGCGCATACACTTCCTTCTATCGCCAAGCGAACGTGTTTTTTGATCGTATTCAGATTCATATAAATCTCCTTAAAGGTTTTCAAAAAATAGACGGATTTTGGGTGGTTTCAACAAGATTGAAAGGATAGTCGGGACGTGGGGAGGCCTAGGCTACGACCCATTCTCACCAGCTATACATTCGATTTTTCACACTCCACATATCGTCGGAGTCACGGTCGCGGGGACGATGGAAATCATCGTGAATTCGGCTAGATTTCTGGATGGATTCCAAAGGGATGGCCCTTTGGTTGAGGTGGGGCCTGATCGGTATGTCTCTGTTTTGGAAGCACTATCCGGCGTTCGTTAAGGGCGCGGAGTCGGTCTATTACTGGTGGTATATGTGGCTGCGGGAGGTTGAGGGTTACGACCCCCATCACAAGCTCTACGCGGAGTTTGGCGATGTCATGGGCATGTCGTTCAATGAATGGTTCGGAGAGCACGAGGAATACTTGTTTGATGACGGACTTCCGCCGATGGTGTCGTGGATAGAATCTGATCAGGACCTGAGTGAGGCTAAACAGCAGGATCGCTTGGTCCTGAGTATCGACCGGACCTGTGGTCGGAAGGAGTTGGTGGCATTGCTGGATGAAATCTTGCAGAACGAGCTGACGGGTGGTTCCGGTCGGCGTACACATGAAGAAGAGTGTGGAAATGCGAGATATAAGCCGTACCAGCGGCCTGACTGCCAATCACTGATGCGCACGTACGAGCTACATATATATATGAAGGAACACCCATGCGCCTCCAACGTAGAGGTTGCTCAAGCCCTTGGCATCATCGGTAAAGGTAGGGTGTTTGCCGCCGATACCATGCGGGCTGGCGAAGTGGTGTGGCGAGAAAAGAGGCGAGCCGAACGACTGATTGCCAACGTGGCCGAGGGCCGATTTCCCTGTTTCGATTAATGCTGCTATCCGACGAGGGTGTGTCAGGCTCAGGCCGCTTCCCGGCCAAGAGTTAATTTCGGAAGTTTGAGCCATTTGAGCCATCTCAAGCATTCCCCTGGGTGAACGATAGGCGCCTAGCGCTAGCTAGGTATTGCCTGTTGCCTTGCAAGGAAATATTGGGGACGGTGGGAGCATTCCGTATCAATTCGTACGGATGTCTGTATGGAATCCACCATGAGTATTTTTAAAAGAAACGGCGAGGGAAATTATTACATCCAGTTCAACTATCGTGGAAAGACGTATGTGAAGTCGTCCAAGACGACCAATAAAAAGGTTGCAGAGCGGATGGAGCGTGATTGGAAGATAGAGATTCACGCGCAGGAGGAGTTGGGAGAGCGTCAACGCATTACATTGAAAGATGCGCTGGAAAAATACGTTGAGAGCAAGAAGAATACATCGAGCTATGACTACGCATGGCGCAATGCCAGTGTTCTGAATCAGAAGTTTCCTACCGGCATGTATATCGATGAGCTGCGCGACTGGCATCTGACACGTTTCAAATCCACGCGTGAGCAGGAGGGGTGTGCAGCGCAAACCATCAAGCATAACTTCCAATCGATACGCAGCGCATGGACGTGGGCCAAGGACAATGGATACTTGGTGAAGGAGCTGGAGTATCCGAAGATGAAGCTCGCCAAGCACCGTCTGCGGTATCTGTCATTAGAGGAAGAGAAGCGGTTGCTGGCAGCTCTCGATCCGAAGGTCGATCTTCCATTCCGTCCGAAGTATGAAGATCGGCCAGATAAAGAGAACCAGCATCGTCAGGATAACTACGATCTCGTGATTTTGCTGTTGGATACCGGTGCGAGATATAGCGAAATCGCAAACATCGCATGGGATCGAATCGACCTAGAGGAAAAGGTGATTCACCTGTGGAGGCCAAAAGTTCGAAACGAGTCGATCATCTATATGACGGGACGGGTGCATGAAGTCCTGAAGCGTCGAAGTGAATCGGCAGTGGGTGAGTATGTGTTCACCAATGTGAAAGGTGGAGCGCGTGGATATACATCGAAGGGAATTTTTCGAGCGTTCGAGCGAGCAGGGTTACAAGACTTCCGTATCCATGACCTGCGTCATACTTGTGCAAGCCGTCTGATCCAGAACGGGATGAGCCTCTATGAGGTGGCGCAGATGTTGGGTCACGTTGACGTTCAAACCACGCAGCGATATGCGCATTTAGAGAACCGAGATATTGGCCTGAAGGCGAGAGATATTATGGAGAGGATTAATGTTTAATAATGGGTAATGGCTTTTTCGTCTAATTTTTGTTCATGCTTGGATTGTGAGAATGGTAAATGCTTCTTTTTAGTTTTTTGCAGCATATTGATTCTAGGCTCGATCCAACCAGGTGCAAGGTTCACCTTGCTCGGAACAATGGCGTCGAAGAACCGAAGGATGTTTATCTGCGCGGTGAATTTGATGAATGGCAGCGCTGGCAGAATAGAGCGAATTTCAATCGTCCGATTGTTGTGTCTTTAATTCAAAATGGATCGCCAAATCGATGGATTTTTGCCGGAACATTTGAAGTGCTAGGTTTCAGCTTAGAGACTGATCCAAAACCACATCGGATGTACGACCTTGCGCGTATCCAGAGCACGGCGGAGTTGGAGGGAAGGCTTCTCGCTAAGAGTTCTTATAAAGAGCGAAATTCGTATGTTTTTGGCGAAACCTTGGCTCAAGATTTAGCCATTACCGAGTTGCTAGCTGAGCGTGTCAGCATCGCAAGCTTTCCCGGTTTCAAGTTGGTTGATATATCAAGAGCAGAACTCGATTTGATTATTAGGCAGAATATTGAATCTTGGCGAGCGGCGCTTTCCGCTGTGAAAGGTATTTATTTAATAACCGATTCGACTAGCGGAAAGTTGTACGTTGGGAAAGCTGATGGTGAGAGTGGAATCTGGGGGAGATGGCGTTCGTATTCGTCCACTGGACACGGAAACAACCAAGCCTTGATTAAAGAGCTTGGGATAGCGGTTGATCGTCAAAAAGACTTTCGCTTTTCGCTTCTAGAGATTGCGGATATTCAGTCCACGGCAAGTGAAATAGCCATCCGTGAATGTCATTGGAAGCGAGTTTTGATGAGTCGTGAATATGGCTATAACCTAAATTGAGATGGCAATATCGGTAATTGACCTTCGCAAACCGCCCGATCCAGAACGGAATGAATCGCCCCGGGATTCGTGGAGGCCAGTTGGTTTAAGTTGAGACGGCAAGCT
>CAZWXW010000011.1:0-68350 GCA_964638025.1 uncultured Verrucomicrobiaceae bacterium | reverse complement strand
CGGCACCGGCGGCACCATCACCGGCGTGTCGCGCTTCATCAAGCAGCAGTGCAACAAGCCAATCACGTCGGTCGCTGTCGAGCCGGAGTCGTCGTACATGATCCGCGCCGCGCTGGAGGGCAAGGAGCCGAGCCACGCGCCGCACAAGATTCAGGGCATCGGTGCCGGCTTCCTGCCGAAGACGCTTGATCTGTCGGTCGTCGATCAGGTCGAGGCGGTCAGCAACGAAGAGGCGATGCAGTGGGCGCACAAGCTGATGCGTGAAGAGGGCATTCTGGCGGGCATCTCATGCGGCGCGGCGATGGCGGCGGCGGAACGGGTGGCCACGCAGGAGGCGCATCGCGGCAAGACTATCGTCGTGATCCTGCCGGACTCCGGCGAGCGCTACCTCAGCTCGCCGCTGTTCGAGGGGATGTTTGGCGACATCGAGGGCTGAACTAAAAGTCGAGGGCTGAACAGCCCTCGTCTACCGCTTCTTGTCGTCAGAGCCCGGATCGATATCGATGGCATCGATCGGCAGGTCGAGGTCATCGAGCGACGGCGGCGCCTTGCCGCCCCCCTTCTTGCCCTTGCCCTCCGCCTTGCCGGCCGGGGCGTCGTCATCGCTGTCGTCCTCCTCTTCCAGCACGGACGACTTGCCCCCTCCCATGATCATGCGGAAGGCGACGTAGCCGAGCCCGATCAGCAACAGGTTGCCAAACGCCAGCCCGCCGTACAGCGCCCAGCGCTTCCAGCCGCCCTCCGCTTTCTTGTCGGGTTCGGCTGCCTTTTCTGACACGTCGTCTTCATGTTCCGCCGCTTTGTCGTGCGCCTCGGCCGGATGCTCCGGCTCCGGTTTCGGCGCGACATCCGGCTGCGGCGGCGCGGCCTCTTCGCTGACCGAGGATTTACCGCTGGCGTCGACCGTGATGACACCGGAGCGGTAGCTGAACCCGGTGCCGCTGCGATAGTGGCCCGCCACGGCAAAGCTGACGCGGAGCTGCCCCGGTTTGGTCAGATCGACATGCCATTCGCGGCCATCGTCGCTCGCCACCGGCTGGGTCTGCTCGCCATCGGCGTCGGCGATGGTCGCCGTCACCTTGCTGGCCGCGCCGTCGATATCGGGATTGCGCGCGAACAGCGCCACCCGGTGCGCCGCCGATTTGCCGTCACCTTTCTGCAGCTGCAGCTCGAAGCTGTCGCGCACCGCCAGCTCCTGACGCTGGCTGCGCTCGAAGGTCTTGCCGTCGACGGTGATCGCGACGTCGTAGCTGCCCGCCTCCGACAGCATCGGCAGCGCGGCGCGGTAGTAGCCGTCGCCGCTGGCGGTCAGCGGCACCTGCCACTGGCGGAAATCCTCGCGGCGCGACACGGTGGCGGCAAAGCTGACCAGCTTCAGCAGCTCGGGCCGCTGCAGCAGCTTGCCCTGCTCCATCAGCGCCGCCGCCATCTTCATTTCACCGCCGACGAACAGGTTGGTCGGCAGCCGCTCGGCAGAGAGGCTCAGGTCGCTGACGATGGTGACGCGGCTGCCCGGCTGCAGTTCGGCATCGATCGCCCACTTGCCCGCCGTCGGCTTCTGGATCGTCACCAGGTCGTAGCCCTTGCCGACGAACCAGCGGATGTTGTCGCCGCGTTTGGCCGCGCTGTAGCGCTGACCGTCCGGCGAAACCAGCTCGACCGGCGCCTTGCCGGCGTGAAATACCAGCGCCGTCAGCTCGTCGATAGAGCCGTCGATGTCGAAACTGTTGCCCTTCAGCGGCACCTGCTCGGCCGGCGCCGCCGCATCGAAGGCGCGCAGGAAGACCTGGTTCAGCTCCTCGGCGGTATCGGCCACCGCGAACAGGCCACCGGTGTCGACCGCCAGTCGCTCCAGCAGCGCGAGATCAGCCGATTTCGACAAGGCCACGGCGTGGATCTTCACGCCGCGCTCGCGCAGCGCCGGCAGCAGCTGTTCGAGCAGACGCTTGCGCGCGGCGGCGTTGTCGGCGGGATTCTTCGAGATATCGACCACGCCATCGGTCAGCAGAATGATGCTGGAGCGACCGCCCGGCTCGGGGCTCAGCCCGGCACTGGCGGCTTCGAGCGCGGCCGGAATGTCGGTGAAGAGTTCGGTGGAGCCGATCTGCGCGGCCTTCGGCTGTGCCGCCTTGCGCCACGCCGGTGTCGCCTCGCCATATGGCACCAGCACCTGCACCTGATGACCGAAGGTCCAGACGCCGGCGCGGGCGTCGCCCGGCATCAGCTGCAGCAGCAACTCCAGCGCCGGCCGGCGCAAATAGTGCGGATCGTTCTGCTTCATGCTGCCGGAGACATCGATCAGCACCCGCACATCCGGCGTGGTGGCGGTCTCCGCCTGCAGCGACAGCGGCAGGCAGAACAACAGCAAGTGAGCCAGTGCGGTGACAAGGCGTCTGCCCATACCTGAAGCCCTGCAATTATTTGAGAAAGAGTAATTATTCGATAAGTGACAAAAGGTTATAGCAGATAGATAAGAAACCACCAAAACTCGGGCGGCGATCAGACACCGAGCCGTTCGCGCTGGTGTCGCCCCTTGATCCGCCGTGCGGTTTCGGCCTGACGGCGGTGCTGGCGCCTGACCCGCCAGATCCCCTCGCCGACCACCAGCAGCACCAGCGCAATGCCGGCCAGCGACAGCTTGACCAGCACCGGCGCCAGCAGCTCGGCATGCCCGGTCAGCGGCGCCAGCAGCAGGAAGCCGAGTGCCGGCGCCTGCAGGTCGTGCCCCGGCACCGGCTCCGGCAGCAACAGCAGCACGGCCGCCAGCCCGAGCAGCAGCAGCCAGGTCTCGCGCTGCCAGTGTCGCGTCAGCCAGCCCTGCAGCAGCAGCCAGCCAACAGCGGCGGCGAGATAGATCGTCCAGGCCAGCCGGTAATCGGCGGCGGCGCTCACCGTTTCGAATTCAGTCATCGCATCACCCCAGATGGTTGTCGAGGCCGGGCGGCGGTGCCTGCAGGAACCCCTCCTGCGGCGGCATCTGCAGATAGAAACCCTGGTTCTCGATCTGCTGCAGCACAGCGGCAGCGTCGGCGCGCGCCAGCCTGCGCTGCGGATTCAGCTCCAGCGTCATCACCGCTTCCAGCCGGCCGAAGCGCGCCAGCAATGTCTCCGGCACCCGCGCCAGTGCCTCGGTCTCGTCGACGTAGAGATACATCTCGGGAACCTTGGAGCCACGATAGATCGTGCACTGTCTGTTCATTCCAACCTTCATCTGATTCAGGCGCTCAACTCAAACGGGCGAGCAGATCAAGTAACTCATCGCCAATGACGGCGCGTCGCCAGCCACTGGCGAGGATCGGCGGCAGCTCGCCGCTGCGCAACAGCTCCTCGCAGTCGCGGCGCCGCACCAGCAGCTCCGGCGGCAGATCGAGCACCTGCGCCCGCGCCGCGACGGCATCGCGCAACTGTTGCAGCTTGTCGCCCCACTCGCGCGGCAGCGGCTGCGGCAGTGGCTCCGGCCACGACGCCGGTGGCTCGTCGCGCGCCTCCGATACCAGCCGCAACAGCGCCGGGCCATCGCTGCGCACCTTCGGCGGCGGCACCGCCCGACCCAGCTCGCTGTTGTTGCGCGGCAGCAACCGGGCAATCTCCAGCAACTCGGCATCCTTGACGATACGGCCGCGCGGCACGTCGCGCACGCGCGCCTCGATCTCGCGCCACGCACACAGCTCGCGCAGCGCCGCCAGCTGTTCGCCGCGCAGTTTCCAGCCACCGCCGAGCTTGCGGTAGTACAGCTCCGGCGGCAGCTCTGCGCGCGCCGCGACCAATACGCGCTCGCCCTCCTCGCGCCACCAGTCGAGACGACCAAGCGCCGTCAGCCGCTCGCCGATCCGTTCGAACAGCGGCGGCAGCAGCGCGACATCGAGCGCCGCATAGTGGCACTGCGCGGGGCTGAGCGGCCGCAACACCCAGTTGGAACGGGTCTGCTCCTTCTCCACGGCAATACCGAGCTGCTGCAGTACCAGCGCCTGATAACTGAGGCCGAAGCCCCAGCCCGCCAGCGCGGCGCCGACCTGGGTGTCATACAGCGGCGACGGCAGCGCGCCGATCAGGCGCTGAAACAGTTCGAGATCTTCGCTCGGCGCGTGCAGCACCTTCGGCCGCGCATCGCCGATCAGTGCCTGCAGCGGCGACCAGTCGTCGATGGTCAACGGATCGAGCAGGTACTGATGGCGACCGTCGCCGAGCTGCACCAGCCCCGCGATCGGATAGAACGTCGTCTCGCGCACGAACTCGGTGTCGAGTGCCAGCAGCGCGGCATCGGCCCACGTGGCAGCGGCGTCGGCGAGCTGACGGTTGTCGCGAATGTAGATCGGTGTTTCGGTTAACAGCGATTGCACGGACAAACGATCACTCCACGACACGGCGACCGCTCAGCGCATGCGCCAGCGTGCCGCTATCGACGAATTCGAGTTCGCCGCCGAGCGGCACGCCGTGGGCGATGCGGCTGACGACCACGCCCAATGCGCGCACCTGCTCGGTGATGTACCAGGCCGTGGCCTCACCCTCGACGGTGGGATTGGTGGCGAGGATCAGCTCTTTCACCTGTTGCTCGCGCACGCGCTCCAGCAGCCGGTCGACGCCGATTTCGGCCGGGCCGATACCGTCGATCGGCGACAGATGCCCCATCAGCACGAAGTAGAGGCCGCGATAGCCGCCGGACTGCTCCAGCGCGACCACATCGGCCGGCGATTCGACCACGCACAGCGTCTGCTGGTCGCGACGCGGATCGGCGCAGAGCCGGCACAGATCCAGCTCGGTCAACGTATGGCAGTGGCGGCAGTGGCCCACCTTGTCGACCGCCGCCTGCAGCGCCTGCGCCAGCCGGCTGCCGCCGTCGCGATTGCGCTCCAGCAGATGGAATGCCATGCGCTGCGCCGACTTCGGACCGACACCGGGCAGGCAGCGCAGGGTGTCGACGAGCTGATCGATCAGCGGACTGTATTTGATGCTCAAGACAGGCGCCGCCTCAGAACGGCATCTTGAAGCCGGGCGGCATCTGCAGCCCCTGCGTCAGGCCGCCGAGCAGATCGCGGCTGCTGGCTTCGACCCGGCGCACGGCATCGTTGACGGCGGCGGCGATCAGATCCTCCAGCACCTCTTTCTCTTCCTTCAGCAGCGAAGGATCGATGCTGACACGGCGCACGTCGTGGCGACCGGTCATCACGATTTTGACCAGACCGGCGCCGGCTTCGCCGCACACCTCGGCATTGGCCAGCTTCTCCTGCGCCTGCTGCATCTGCTCCTGCAGCTGCTGCGCCTGTTTCATCAGATCGTTCAGATTGGGCATCGCAAAAACTCCTGAAAAATTCGGTCGGCGCGAGGGGGCCCTACGCAATCGGCTCGATCGAACTGGCATCGAGCCGTGCATCGAAAGCCTGTTGCAGCAGACGCACGTTGGGGTCGTCGGCGATGGCGGCGCGAGCCGCTTCGAGCCGCTCGCCGCGCAGCCGTTCGCGGCACTGCGCCGGCGTCTCCAGCAACGGTTCGCCGATGTCGATTTCGAGCTCGATCGGCGCCTCGAAACGCTGCCGCAGCTGCTCCTGCATGCGCAGCGTGTGCGACGGGTTGAAGACGGCGGCGTTGGTGCGATCGAGCACGAAGTAGAGCTTGTGGCCATCGACGCGCGCCAGACAGCAGTGCGCCGCCACCGCGCCGAGCACACCACCGATACCGAACTCGGTGAAACGCGACGCCCACAGCTCGTTGTCGAGGGCTGCCAGCGACAGCGGCTCGGCGCTGACCGCCGCCACCGGGCGCGACTCGACAACCGCCTCTGGCACTGCCGATTCAACGGGGCGCTCGGCCGGCTTCGGTGCATTCAGCGCCGCCACCACCTGCAGCGCGGGTCGTGCGGCAGGCACCGGAGATACGGATGAAACAGGCGCGGGAGCTGGCTCGCCGAGCACCGGCTGCGCACTCGCCGCCGGTGCCACGCGCGGCGCCAGTCGTGCTACCGGCGCCGCCTCAGGCTTTTTTGCCGGTTCATTGCGCGCTCCCCCGGCGGCGGTCGACGGCTGATCGCCATTCTCCTCGCTGCGGCGCGGTGGCTGCGGCGCGCCCTGCGGACGAAACGCCAGCATCCGCAACAGCGCCATCTCAAGACCGCTGCGCGGGTCCGGCGCCAGCGCCAGGTCGCGGCGTCCGTTCAATCCCATCTGGTAATAGAGCTGCACATCCTCGGCGGTGAGTTTCGCCGCCAGCTGCCGTACCTGCTCGCCATCGCCGAAGCTGTTGTCGATCGCCTCCGGCACCGCCTGTGCAATGGCGATGCGGTGCAGCAGCGCCAGCAACGCTTCGAGCATCGCCGCGAAATCGGCCGCCTGCTCGGCGACACGCGCCACCGCGCCGAGCAGCGCGGCGCCGCTGCCCACAGCCAGCGCTTCGACCAGCTCGAACACGACGCGCTGGTCGATGGTGCCGAGCATCTGCGCGACATCGGCCTCCTGCACCTTGCCGGAGCCGAACGCGATCGCCTGATCGGTCAGGCTCAGCGCATCGCGCATCGAGCCGTCGGCGGCGCGACCGAGCAGCCACAGCGCCGGCTGCTCGAAGCTGACCATCTCCTTTTCGAGGATGTCGGCGAGGTGGCCGACGATCCGCTCCGGCGTCATGTTCTTCAGGTTGAACTGCAGGCAGCGCGACAGAATCGTCGGCGGCAGCTTCTGCGGATCGGTGGTGGCGAGCAGGAATTTGACGTGCGGCGGCGGCTCTTCGAGCGTCTTCAGCAGCGCGTTGAAACTGTGCGTGCTGAGCATGTGCACTTCGTCGATCAGATAAACCTTGTAGCGACCGCGTGTCGGTGCGTACTGCACGTTCTCCAGCAGCTCGCGCGTGTCCTCGACCTTGGTGCGCGACGCCGCGTCGACCTCGATCAGATCGACGAAGCGCCCCTCGGCGATCTCCAGGCATGAGCTGCAGCTGCCGCACGGCTCGGAGCTGACACCGGCTTCGCAGTTCAGACACTTGGCGAGAATACGGGCGATGGTGGTCTTGCCGACACCGCGAGTGCCAGTGAACAGGTAGGCGTGGTGCAGACGGTCGTGATCGAGCGCGTTGATCAGCGCTTTCAGCACATGCTCCTGCCCCACCATCTCGCGGAAACTTTTGGGGCGCCACTTGCGCGCCAGTACCTGATAGCTCATGCCCGGATATCTACCTGCAGAGTCGAAAACAGAAGGCGGGCAAGGATACAACGGATACCGCGACACCGCATGACGCGTAGCCGGCCACGGAGGGGCGGCCCGCGACTCGGTCATGCAATGGCCGAGTCGGCGAGAGCGAAGCCAGAACCTGCGTCTGACTTCGCGGTTCAGGAAAAAGTCAGGAAGACTTTTTCCGAGGAGATATGGAGGCGGACCCCGCCAGCCACACCCCGGCACACGAATCAGCAGCTACCGTTGCTCCCTTCCGGGCCTGGCGGGGTTCACTGCCTATCATTGCGAGGGGACCGGAAGGGCCGCCATCAGGCGCGGGGGACCCCCCGCGAAGGCCGCGTATAGTGCTCGAATAGAAACGGCCGCGCAAGCGCGGCCGTTTCGGTTTCTGTGCAATCAGCGCGGAAACTTCTGGAAGATCGCCGTTACCGTTTCACGGATGAATGCTTCGCGTTCCTGCGGGGTTTTGAAGGTCGGCACGCGGCGTTGGGAAGTACCGCGCCAGCGCAGCTCGCGACTCTTGCCATCAACCACATCGACCATCAGCGTGCCGGCGGTGTACTCCCGCACATAGACATCAGAGCCGTAACCCATCCGCCCGCCCCAACCCGGGCCCCAGCAACCGCCCCAGCAGGGGTAGTAGCCGTAACTGGAGTGGAACGTATCGACATCGACCTTGGTCTCGCTGGTCACGTGATAGGTGATCAGCAGGTCGGCGCTATCGACGGTGGCGGTGGCCAGGCCCTTCGCTTTCAACTGCTCATCGACCGCACCGCGCATCCGTTTGGCGAACAGATCGTTGTCGACCGCCGGGTTGGTGATCAATTTCTTCGTCGGCGGCAACCATGCGTAGGTCGAAGAGGGCTTCAGCTGCCACTCGGGATCGTAATCGCTCTCAACCGGTACCGAGCTGCAGGCCGCGACCAGCAGAGCCACCGCCGTGAAGGCCAGACAACGCATAACAGTGCTCATGATTCATCCTCGATAGAGCATTGAAAAACAGGCCACAGTCTAGTCGAGCGTCGGGCGCCTCGATAGCGCCCAACGCCAACCATTCGTCACTGCAGCACGAGGAACATCGCTGCATTCCCGCGCAGAATCCGCAGCAGCAACTGTTTCGACTTCCCCGCCGCCTTTCTTACTGCATCGACACTGGTTACCGGCTGACGGTTGACCGAGACGATGACATCGCCCGGCCGCAGCCCGGAGTCAGCCGCCACCGAACCCGGGGCAATGTTGCTGACGACGACACCCCGACCATTTTCATCCGGCGCCAGCGTCGCCCCGTCGAGGAATGGATGCAGCGCGCCGCTGGCCGCTACCGCCGACGATTCGCCGATCTTCACCGTCACTGACTTGCTGCTGCCGTCGCGCAGCAGGGTCAGCCGCACCGAGTCGCCGATACGACGCGCGCCGATCGCGTTGCGCAGTTGCGCGGCACTGTCGGTTTGCCGACCGTCGACGCTGATGACGATATCGCCCGGCTGCACGCCGGCGCGCTCGGCATTCGACCCCTTCTGCACCTCGGCCACCACTACTCCGCGCTGATCGGCGTCGATACCGAAAGCCTTGGCCAGCTCCGCGGTCAGGTCCTGGATGACGACACCGAGCTGCCCGCGCTTGACCGAGCCGTGTTCGACGATCTGCTCGATGCTGTTGCTGGCCATGTTGGCCGGAATCGCGAAACCGATGCCGATGTTGCCGCCGCCCGGCGCGATGATCGCGGTGTTGATGCCGATCAGCTCGCCGCGCAGGTTGATCAGCGCACCGCCGGAATTGCCGGGGTTGATCGAGGCGTCGGTCTGGATGAAATCCTCATAACCTTCGATGCCGAGGCCGGAGCGGCCGAGCGCCGACACCACGCCCGTGGTCACCGTCTGACCCAGCCCAAACGGGTTGCCGATGGCGACGACGAAATCGCCGACCTGCGTTTGCGCCGAATCGGCCAGCTTCAGCGCCGTCAGCTTCTCGGCCGGAATCTTCAGCACGGCGATATCGACCTCCGGGTCGGAGCCGATCAGTTCGGCTTTCAGCGTACGACCATCCTGCAGACCGACACGGATCTCGTCGGCGCCATTGACCACGTGGTGGTTGGTAATGACGATGCCCTTGCCGGCGTCGATGATGACGCCCGAGCCGGCACTCTGCGTGCGACGCTGCTGCGGCTGCTGCGCACCGGGCGGTATCTGGAAGAAGTGGCGGAAGAACGGATCGTTCAGCAGCGGGTTCTGCTGCACGGCGCGGGTGGTGAAGGTGGAGATGTTGACCACCGCCGGCGTCACCTGTTTCAGCACCGGCGCCAGGCTCGGCACCTGGTCGCCATTGCCGTCGACCAGCGGCAGCGCCGCAAAACCGGGCTGGACCAATACCAGCAGCAGCGTCGTCAGCGGCAGCATTCGGCTCAAACGCATGAAAAATTCTCCTTGGTTATCGAAAGTGCGCGACCGTACCCCGAGGGTGAAGCAGTCGGGCTCCGGTTAGAGAGCCCTGCTGCGACGAATTCTCCGCGTGTGAATTTCTTCCTTATTGCCGGGACGGCGGATGCAACTGGCAGCGCCATCCTGTCTGGTGGCGGCAGCCGGCTTTTCAATGGCGGAAAAGAGAGATCGCAGGTGCACCGCGAAGCCGGGCAACGGAGTGCCCGGCTACGGGATCAGTGGCCCGGGTAGTTCGGCTTGCGCTTCTCCAGGAACGCGGCAACCCCTTCACGGGCATCGGCGCTTTTCGACGCCCGCTCCTGCAGCGAACACTCCATGTCGATGGCGGCGCGCAAGCCGAGATCCATCGAGCTGCGCAGCGCGCGCTTGGTCAGCTTGTTGGCGATCGGCGACAGCTCGGCCATATGCTCCGCCAGCGCGCGGGCGCGACTCTTGACCTGATCGGCCGCAGCCAGCTCGTTGACGATGCCGTAGTCGAGACACTGCTGCGCACTCAGCGAACCGCCATCGACCATCAGCTGATAGGCGCGCTTGTAGCCCAGCGAGCGCACCAGGTCCCAGGTCAGGCCGCCGTCCGGAATCAGCGCGATGCGGCTGAACGCCAGATTCAGCACCGCGCTGTCGCTCATCACCGCGAGATCGCAGGCGGTGATCAGCGTGCAGCCGATGCCAGCCGTGGTGCCGGTGATGGCGGCGATGACCGGCTTGTCGATATCGCGGATCGGGCTCACCGCCGGCAGGAAGCTCTGATGGATCTGGTCCTGCACGCTGTCGGCAAACCCTTCTTTCAGATCGGCACCGGCGCAGAAGGCCTTGCCATTGGCGGTCAGCACCACCGCGCGGATGGTCTTGTTCAGTTCGATTTCACGCCAGCAGTCGCGCAACTCGTCGCGCATCTTTTGCGTGATCGAGTTGTAGGCGTCGGGGCGGTTCAGCGTCAGGGTCGCGATCGACCCGTCGATGTCGAATTGCAGGCAGTCAGCCATTGCGATTTCCTTGTGATTGGCTGCAGCAGAGAAGGCTTGGGCTGCGAGTAGATGCCGCACCCTGTCGGTGCGGCGGGGCCGCTATCTTACTGCGACGCATCGCTGATGACAGCTCTCCGCAAGCACGCATTCAGGCTGCCACTCCACCCGGACACCTACTTCTTTTCCGCCGTATCCGCCACCGCCGGCGCCAGGTACCACTGCTCCTTCGGCACGATCTTCGGCACCTCCGGATCGCCCTCGTAGGCCGGTGTCATGATCTGTATGCCGTACTCGTTGAAGACATCGAGAATGTTGCGATGCAGATCGGTATAGATGAATCCGATACGCGCAACCTCACTGCAACAGGCGTTGATTTCGTAGTTGACCGCAAAGTCACCGAGACTCTTCTGCAGCACAAACGGCTTCGGCTCGCGGGCCAGCCCCGGCGTGCGGCTGGCGGCCTCCAGCAGCATCGCCTCCACCTGCCGCCACGGCGTTTCATAACCGATGCCGACGATCGTGTGCACGATCAGCTCGCCCGTGCGGGCAAAAGTGCTGAAATTGACCACGCTCTTGTTCAGAATTTCGGAGTTCGGAATGATCACCTCCTCGTTCTTCAACGTGCGCAGATGCGTCACCATCAGCCGCATCTCGACGACAGTGCCCACATGCTCATCGATGCAGACGCGATCGCCGACACGGAAGGCGCGACGATAGGTCAGCGCATAGCCGGCGATGATGTTGCCGATCATCGACGACGAACCCAGCGAGAAGACAATACCGAAGAAGATCGACAATCCCTTGAACACTTCCGACTGCGAACCCGGTATGTAGGGATAGGCAACAACGACAGCCAGCACCATCACCAGCAGCCGCACCAGCCGATAGGTCGGCCACGCCCATTCCGGTTCAAAGTTCTCGACGACCATCGAACCTCGCGCCAGCGCGGCAAAGATCATGCGCAGCGCCCGCAGCAAATAACGCAACACGACAACAATGACGGCAAGTGTCAGCAGATCCGGAATGGCCGCGATGAAGCCGCTGCCGATCGTACGCAATGGATAGATCAGCAGCGTAAACAGACTGTGGCCGAGCGCGCGCGTCCAGGGAAACAAATGCAGCACGAAATCGACGCTGGTGGCGATCGCCACCAGTACGGTGACTGTCCACGCCACGCTACGTAATGCACCGAGCGTTCGCCACAGATGAGCGGCACTGAGAATGCGCTGGGACTGCTGCTCCAGCCCCACCAGCCGGCGCTTGACCCTGTTCTCGAGAGCGCTATCGAGCCAGCGCATCACCCGCGATCCAACCCACAAAAACAGGGCGAGCGCGACGCTCGCCGTCAACGCCAGCAGGCCGGCGCGAACCAGACTGTGCAGGGTGCGGCGGTCGCGGTAGCCGGTGATCGCATCACCAATTCGCCGCAGGTAAACCTCGGAAAGAATCTGGCGGTCACTCGACTCCAGTCGGGCATCGGCCTCGGTGATGGCCATGATGCTCCGCTCGCCGAGCAGCAGTCGGGTGACATCTCCCTCCTCCACGGCGCGTAGTGCGTCGATGGCAGCCGTGTGATCGGCTGCCAGCGCTCGAATGCGTTCCGCTATGCGCCCGGCGCGCACCTCCGCGGGATAGGCGGAAGAGATGCCCCTGACTCGCAACACCATGTCGCCATCGACGACCACCGACGCCACCACCGGCCCGTCGGCTTCGGCTTCCACATCGGTCGGAGCGGCACGTACGAAGGCCGGGAAGAGCAAAATAGAAAATGCCAGCAGGCAACCGAGCAATGCGATGCAGCGGGGTCGCCACAACCTGACTCTGTCCATCGTCAACCTCCCATCCTTATATTGTTCCCGCCCGTCAACGATCCTGCCCGAGCGGTTGCACGGTGTTCAGTTATTGATCTTCTTGAGAAAACAGGTCGCAGGATAGCCCGATCGGCGACGCGAACGGCTGAAAACGAAAAAGGCCGACTCAATGAGCCGGCCTGAATCGATGTCCCGCAAGGGGAAAATTGGTAGGCATGATTGGACTCGAACCAACGACCCCCACCATGTCAAATTGATTCCCAACCTGACGCAACACCGCGATTTATAAGGCTTTCATGCCTTTTTTGGCATCCCCTCAACGCAACATCCGCAACCAATGGAATCAATCAGTTAAAAATCTATCCCCGAAAATTTCCGATCAATCCAGCGTCGACTTCACTTTCATGATCCACATGCCGCTGATGTTATCCGGGCGGGTTTCTGTCGACGTGCGCACGACACGCGAGGCGTCGAACGAATAGGACGCCTTGTTACCCGAACCGCCCAGGTCACCGTTAGCGCTGCCGTCCGTTCCATTAGTGAATGCACCGGTGCTGAATCCGCCGGTCGCGCGCTGACCGCCAAAAGTGCCGGTAATATTCTGCAGGGTATCTTCCTGCAGCGTGCCGACGTCGTCGCCAGTCACCCCATCGCCGCGATTGGTTCGAGTGGCGGCATCCGGATCGCGGCCTGCGCCATGATCCCACCCACGCGGGAACCGGCCACGCATATCGCGCTTATTGAAGTTCGCCCCGCTGCCGCCGTATTTGTAGCCCAGCAGCGCGAAAAGCTCGGGATATTCCGCCACCAGCAGCGAGCCGCCGTTTTCTTCCTGCCATGTCTCATCGGGCGGCGTGTTGGTCGGCCAGAACAATGGAGCCCCAACGGGTAGCCCGGCCTGAGCGATGGTGATGGCCTGCTGTGCCAGCTCCGCCACGATCCGCAACGCATTGGCCGTAGCTGCCAGCGTGCTGTCGGTGCTGTCGATATCGTCGTAGAGCTGCACGATGCCGGGATAGGATTCGGTGGCCTGCCGCACCGGCGTGATGATGTCGTCGGGACTCCACTGCTGGCCGCTGTCGGGATCGGTCAGCACGAACTTGTAGATCTTTTCGGTATCGAGCCACGGCACAATCGAATTGCCGGAAACCTCGATCTCGCCGCGATCGTTCAGAGAGAAACTGGTACCAGCCGAGTCGCCATCATCATTCAGGTAAAGCGGCGTCGGCGTGCTGGTGCCGGCTTCGAACACCGCCAGCGTGCAACCGAGCGCGAGAGCACCATCAGGTTTGTGGAAGTGTGGCGGAAAGGTGGCGGCGGGGATAAATGCCATGACGTCTATTCCTGAGTGGCAGCGGCGCCGTAGCCAACCGGGGCGGCCAGCTGCAGCAGTCGATTGGAAATCGGTTCGCGGTGTTGCGCCTGACGCGGCATGAAGTCGAGCGCATCACGCACGCCAGCGGCATTGCGACGACTAGCCATCACATCGCCAGCCTGTTTGACGATGGTGTCACCGACCAGCGGCACACCCCGCAGTACGCTGAAAATGCCGCGCGCCAGGTGATCGAGCATCGGCGCCGATCCAGACGGCACAGACCCGCGCGGCGGGTTGCTGATTTCGCGCAACGCAGTGTTGAGGCTGTTCAGCTGCTTCGATTTCTCAGCGCCGAAGATCATCTGCAGCTTCTGCGGATTGATGCTGCTGATGGCCTGATTGAGTTTCGCGGCCGAGGCGACGATATCGCCGCGCTCGTTGGTGCCCATGTTCGAGAAAGCGCGCTCCTCGATGTATTTCGCCAACTGCGCGCGTGTCAGGTCTTTTGCATCTTTGCGCAGGCGCGGCCAGACCTTCGAAAACTGCTCCGTGGTTGAGTTGAGTACGGCTCGGTCGAACACCTGCGAATCTTCGATCAGGTCGGTGCCGCGATAGCCTTTGCGGTCACTGATCAGCTGATCGATTAGCGGGTTGTCCTCGTAGAGCCCGCCTTTGCGGCTGCGCAGTTTCCGATAGGACTTGTAGAGATCGCCACCGGCGCCCGCCTCAGCATCATCGATGAGGCCGCGCATCTGATTGAGCTGCGACTCTGCGAGATCATCGCCGCGCTTCCGCGCTCCGCTCCACGCCTGATTGACAACGCGTCGCATGCCGGCGAGCTCTTTCAGGTTCAGGTCGGCCGCACGAAAACCAACGCCCACCGGCTGGGTTGCGCCAGGTGTAGCGATCAGCTCCATGTTGCCGGGCGAGATGATTCCCTGTTGACGCAGGTAGGCGATGACCGGCTTCGCTGCGTCGGTCGCTTCGAGCATGGGGAGGTTTTGCTGCAGGTGGTCGACCAGCGGTTGCACGGTGGTGAGGTTGCCGCCCTCTGCCGCCTCGGCGCGCTTGTAAGCCTCGTTGGTTACCTGCTGAGCGCGGCGTTCATTGCGCTCGATCGGCGCACGGAAGCGCTGACCGAAAGTCGGGGCGTCTGTCGCCTGCACGCCAGCGGGCGCCAGCGAGCGAATCTGGTCACGCACCACCGCGTTGTTCTGGTCATAGACGTTGCGCAGCGCTTCGCCTTCCGGCTGCTGAAGCAGGATCTGCTCGTTGCGCGCGTCACCGAGTTGGCGCGTTGCCATGCCGCGCGTTGGCGTGAGGCCGAGCGATTCGTAGAGCGCTGTGCGCGCCGCCGCTTCGGGGGGGATGTCGCCACCAGCCTGTAGAGCACGCGCCGTGTTGGCGGTGATGCGCGCCTTCATGGCGTCATCGATGGCGCCCCAGTTGATGCCAATCGAAGTGGCCGCATCCTCTGCTGCACGACTGACGATCGCAGACTGCGCGCCCATGTCGCCGACGGTTGGCTCGATGCGATTCGGTACCGGCACACGTGCGGTGCGAGGGAGAGCTGCAGATCCTGCGGCGACACCACCGGCAGCACTGGCGGCCAGCTGAATAAGGCGGTTGTCGGTGTTCTCGGCCGCTACCTGCCCTGCGCCGCCTGCGCCAGCGCCACCAGCAAGCTGGGCAAGAGGATTTGCGGCAAGGAACTCTCCGACAGCAGCTGCAGCAGGCCGAGCGGCTTGAGCAAGTTGTCTGCCCAAACCAACACCGGTAGCAGCATTGGTGACGCCACCAGCAGTGGCGGCAACCACGCGCTCGCCTGCTGTTTCAGGAACGCCGAAAGCGGCATCGAGTCCGCCGTCGAGGGCATCCTGATATGAACCGATGAGTTCTCGACCACTGACCGCCTCGGAGATGCGATTGACGGGATAAGCAGCGACGTCAGCAACGGTCGCCACCAATCCGGCAGGGGCGCCGACTATACCTCGGTTGACCATGCCCGCGTAGCGACTGAGTGTCTGCATCGCGCCGGGTTCTGGTGTCGCGACTGGTGCCGGTGCGGCCTGCTCATCGATGCCCGGCAGGCCCGCCATATCGCCAACATCTTGACCGATGGCCCGATGGCCGCTTTGCGACTGCTCGGCAAAAAACTGCTGGCCGATATGCTGCGCCTGCTCCGGTGTGGTGCCATCGGGCACATCGAAGCGGGCAACGCGGCCATCTGGTAGTTGGTAGCGGGCGACCGGCATCATTCAAACCCCAAGAAGCGCACACCACCACCGGGGGCGGGCTGCTGCGGCTGCTGTGCTGGCGCTGCTGCTGGGGCTGCGCCGGGTTGCTGGCCGGAAGATGTCGTAGCGCTGCGATCTACCCCGCGCTGCGCCGCGTGCTCACGCCATGCCTGATTCAGGCCGGCAGGCGAGCGATTCGTCGACAGGAAGTCAGCCTTAAACGCCTGATACTCGCCGTTGAGCCGCGCCATTTTCGCCACGCCGCGCAGGAAGCTGGCAATCTGCTGTGGATTCGCCTGGTCGTCTGGAAAGCCGGACATCGCCATCGCGATATCAGCGTCAGATGCGGCGCCCGGCGGGAGGTTGTTAACCACCTCGGAGGCGCGCACTGCTGCCCAATCGCGTCGCAGCATGGAGAACTCATCCTGACTTCCGGTCTGCTCTTTGATCCACTCGCTGAAGCGGCCAGCGACACCGGAAGACATACGCCCACCGTTCTGCTCATAACGCTGCGCGAGGTCGCTGTAGTTGACGAACTTCATTTCGGCCTGCTGTGCCGCCTCCGTGCCAGAAATGATGTTCTTCTCGGTGGTCGAGGACAGCTTGTCGCCGCGCTTGAGCGCGTTGTATTGCTCCTGCTCCCCGGGACTGAGCGACTGGTAATACTGCCACTCACGCACATTCGAAGGGTCGACCGATAGGCGGTTGCTCGATTGGCGCTGCTGCTCCCAAAGCTGGCGCTGCTCTGGACTCAATGACTGAACGTATTCGAACTCCTGCACGCTGGCTGGTGCCGCTGCCGGCTTCTCTGGCGCCTTCAACCACCCACGCTGGCGCGCGGTCGAGATCGCGCCAGAAAGGATGCCTTGCAGCGCTTGAGTGTTCTTCGAGCGCAACGCCTGGCGCAGGGGCCCCTCCGGCAGCTGCAAACCGCTGGCGGCGAGCTGCTGCGAGGTTTGGTCGAGAATGGATTCGGCACCGGCGAAATCGCCGTTACTCAGTGGCTGCAACATCTGAATGGCAGCACCACCGACCGCCGTGCCGACCGCCTGCTCCTGCTCCTGCGAAAACTGCAGCTTCTGCCGCTGCTGCTGGAGCTGCTGCGATTCCTGTTCAGCGGCCATGCGCTGTGGTGCCTGTTCAAGCGCCAGCTCGGTCAGTCGATTGCGCTGCTGGCCCGCTTCGAAATCCTGACGATCATTTCGCCCCTGCAGGATCGTACGCAGATCGATCGACTGCGCGTTTATCGGCAGAGCCATGCGAACACCTCGGCGTAATTGACTTTGAGATAGCCGGTCGCGGGGTCGCGGTGCACGGCCCACGGGCAATGCTTCTGCACTTCCTGCGCAATGAAACCGAATGCCGGCTGCTCGATGTCCAGCTTCCAGCGCCAGCGGCACCACTGCAGCGGACCGAGTTGCACCAGCGGCTCGATGTCGTCTTTCAGTGCGGCATCGGAGAACGCAGCGAAGAGGCCGATAGCGCTGCCGATCATGCTGTTCTTCTGCGCCGAGCCTTCCAAGATGGCGCTCGCTTCCTGCTCGCCACCGCGTACGGCGAGATCCGCGAGATAGTTGGTCGAAGCCTGCAGCTGCGCGTTAGTGGAGTTAAGGCCGTCGCTGCCGATGCCGGCCAGCGTCGTCAGCCGGTTGTAGTTGTTGCCATATTCGTTATCGGCGATTCCCTTCGCGCGATCAGTCAGCGCCGCCTGTGCGAACGCCGGCGCGTCACCTGTCACCGTCATGGCAGCGTCGCGCACTCCGCGAAATTCCGGACTGCTGTAGAAACTGTCGTGATTACCACCGACCATCGATGTCAGGCGGTTCAGGTTGGTGTTGCGCAGCGCAAGCAGCGGCTCGGCATCCTTCGCGATGGTGTCGGCCATCTCGCGCTGAAAGGCCATCTGAGCTGCGGTCGTCTGCCGCGAGAGGTCGGCTGCCTTGTCACCAGCGCGGCCACCCTTGAAGAGCATTTCAAGCGCCATATCAGTACGCCCCCCCCGCTGGTGTGTAGCGTGTCGATGGTCCCGGTGATCGCGTGACCGTCGGTGCAGCAGTGCGGCCGCCACCGCCCAGGTAGCCGGCGAGATATCCGCCCTGATTCACCATGTTCACCAGCGCGTTGTTGCTAGCTGTGCGGCCCCACTGCTCGGCGTCGCCGACCTCGCCCATTGCCGACGTCACACCGGCCGATGCGTTCAGCAACGTGTTGTTGTTCTGGTTGAGGTCGCCGACGGAATAGCCGGCGAGATTCAGCAGTCGATTCAGCCCGGTGTTGTAGGTCTCGGAAGCACTGCCGGCGCGCGCACTCTGGATGTCAGCAACACGGCCGCCCGATTCGAACTTGCCGCGCGCTGCCGCTGCGGCGTTGATGCCATCCTCGGTCTGCTGCAGTCGGTAGGCGCTGCCGGGGTCTGGTGTGGGCTCGAATTTGCCGCCCTGATAGTCGTTGATCAGCCCGATAGCCCAGTCGCGGAAATCCCGAACCGGTGCCTCTTGCTCGCGCAGACGACCCCACATGTCTTTTTGGAACTGCAGCGCCTGACCGGCGGCCTTAGCCTGCGCATCGGCAGCGCGGTCGGAGGCCTGCTTGCCCCACAGGTCGAGCGGGTCAGAGATTTTGTTGTAGCCGTCGAGAAAACCCATCGTCGCCCATCTCCCCCTAACGTGCCGCGATCATACGTTATCAGAGCCGGAAATGGTCACGCGTACCACGTCCGTGGTCGCCGCGAAAGCCACGATCGAGCCGGCCGGTGGCACTACCTGGCCCAGCAGGCCGGCCAGAATCGCCGACGAATTCGCCGGAATATCCTGCTCCCAGGTGGGCGACACCGACGCCGCTGCCGCACCACTTGGCAGAATGTAGACGGAGAGCTTCACGGAGCTGCCGCTGTCGTTGTAAGCGGAGGCCGCGCTGATCAGTCCTGTGCCATTGAACTGCTCATACAGCGCGTCCGGCGAGGCGTCGGTGATGGAGGTGATCAGGTCGCCCAGCGCCATGACCTTCGGGGTGGATGGCATGTTGTTTAGCCTCTGGTGAAGTGCGCCGATGTGCGCTAGCAGCTTGGCGTCAGTGAATGAAAGAGCGATTTGCATGTCATCGATGATCGACAGCGCGTGCGCGAACATCGCGGGTGAAGGCGTGTAGTCGGCCTCCTCGCTGATCAGCTGCGTCACGTTGGTGACTTCGGTGATGTAGGTGTCGCCGCCGTCTCCACCGCCGCCCGATCCCGACTGCTTCCACAGCTGAAAAATCACACGCAGCAGGCGCTGGAAAAAGTCGTTCAGCTCCGCGTCGCGCGCAAATGCCTGAGGCACTCGCTGCGGTGGCTGATTGACGCCGATGGCAGCCATCAGATGCCCGCCTCAATGTCGGCGGTAGCACCGAGCAGCGCGCAATGCACTGGATCGGAGACGCGGAAACGGATCACGCGCGATTGAAAGCTGCCGAGACCGTCCCAGCTCGCGCGCGCCAGATAGTCCGCACTGCG
The DNA here is from genome assembly GCA_964638025.1 of uncultured Verrucomicrobiaceae bacterium. GTDB lineage: Bacteria > Pseudomonadota > Gammaproteobacteria > Pseudomonadales > CAMLJR01 > CAMLJR01. The sequence goes on along the minus strand of CAZWXW010000011.1, from coordinate 48,934 downwards.
GCCGATCGTTCCCTGCATCTCGTTCGACCAGGTGCGGCCCGCGTCATCGGAAAACGACATCATCACGACAGGGTCACTCCCCTGCCCTGCAGCCTTGCCGTTACCGGATTCGAACAGCAGCTCCAGCCGCCCCATGTGCAGATCGCGACCCGGTGCGCTGAGAAGCTGGCCGTTGATCGGTGCCGTGACTCGCTCGCGAATCATCGCTTTCGCTGGGGGGTAGACGCTGCTGGCTTCCCCCATGTCCATGTGAGCAGCATTCGGGACGCCATCCATCGAGTATTTCGGCGTCCACTCCAGAACGTACCCGTTGTGCCCGACCAGGTGCCTGCCATAGCAGAATGCGTAGCTCGTGGCGATGTGAGCGTCGTAACCGCTAGCGCGCTCGAACCACGCGCCAGACTGCACGTTAAAGCACCACGTCTTGTTCACGGTGGGGAACGTGAGCTGATAGAAGTTCTGCGCATCGAGCGTGAAGCAGAAGCCGATCGCGTTATCGACCTTGGCGTATCCGGCGAATTCTTGCGCCAGTGGAATGGTACTGATCGGCTGTGCGTTAGCGCCGTTGAGCGCGTAGACGCTTCGATCGGCGCCGAGGAAAAACACGCCCCTGTCGTTGTGGTCGACTGAATACAGGGCGCCGAGACCTATCTGCATGATCGCGCCGTCGATACGCTCCATCGGCGGATTGCCGGCGCCGGAGTTGTACCAGCTCTCGATCGTCGAGGTACCCATCAGATAAAGCGTTTGCTGGTACACATACGGCCGCACCAGATCATCGCCGGAGCTTTCGGCCGCTGCGTAATTCAGCCCGTTGATGAACGCCAGCTCACCGGGATTCGACACCACGAATCGCGACCCAGCACCGTCATAGATCGCCTGATTATTCAGGTAGGCGACCGCCTGTGGCTGCTCGAATGCGGGGTTAGAAATGAGGTTCAAGGAATTGCCAGTGAACTTATAGACCAGCCCGCCGGTGACGATGACCATGTCGCTGGCATTGGAAATGAACACGCAGCGCTTGGCGCCATTAATGGCGCCGATACGGTGTTGCGAACCGTCAACATCGACTCTGAACAAGCTGCTGCCGCTGACTTTGTAGAGCCTGTTCTTGAAAACGTGCATGCCACGGTCTTTTGCGTTCGGCATCAACCACCCGCCACTTTCTCGCTCGTGGTAGAGCGTCTGCGCGAAGTGGTGCGTGCCATGCGGCTGCGACAACACCGCGCGGTAGGGGCTCTCCTCCACGACTTCGGGATACCAGTTGCGACAGGTTTGAGCGCTAACCGGTGACGCCCGGTGTTTGTACGCCGGACCGGTCAGAGGAATATCAATGCGAGCCATCAGAAATTGCTCACCGGTAGTGGCGATTGATAAGTCGGCCCGAGCACATGGAAGATCCGGCCTTCGGCGTTACCGGCCTGACCGGCAATGCGCTGCAGCCGCTGATCCGAGATCGAGTAGTTGTCGACACGCTGCATCGCGACCAGCAGCACAACATCGTTGGAAACGCTGTCGGGCACTTCTTCGTCAACGTCCCAGGTGATGGCATCGATGTCGAAAAGACGGTTGTAGACCTCCCGGTATGCCGCATCCATGTCGGCATCCTGGGCGGCTGTCATGGTTTGACCGTTGGCAATGACGCCGAGCTTATTCAGCGCCCGCCACTTGATTTGCTCCTTCGTCGCCATCGCTGCCGGCCTCGCCTTTCTCTTCAGTGGTGGTCTGATCTACCGTCGCAGCAGCGCGCGGTCGACCCGGCTTGCCGGTGCTATCCATGCGCTGAAAGTGCGAATTGCCCGACAGCTTCTTGATGTGCACCTCGTTGGTGACTTCGGTGCCGATCATTCGCGTGAATTCATAACCGAGGCAGTCGCCGCGCGGCTTCTCGCCGATGTAACGGAATTTCGCCATGTCAAAAAGAGGGGCGTTGCCGCCCCAAGCCTCAGTGATGAATTAAGGGACGTAATACTGCACAACCACGCGCACGGTGCCGGCGACGGCGGTGGCCGGCGCGGTGGCTACGGTCAGGATGATGTTTTTCTCTGCCGGGGTTGCGTGCCGATTGATGATGTATGCGCCGCTGGTGGCACGTGCGCTGCCGGCCGCCTGGCCGACAGTTGCCCCGTCGATCAGGCCATCCGCGCTGTCAGTGTCACCAAGATCGAAGGTCAGCGCGGGCGAGCCGCCGCTATCCAAATCATCGGCCGCAATCAGCGCGTCGACGTAGATCGCACCTTTCGGCACCTTGCCGAAGATGATCTTGTCGGCGAGCTGCAGTTCGGTGGTAGTGACTTCGTGCGTGACATCGAGCACGCATACCTGCGGACCATCGCCCTTGAATGCGAGGCCGGTGTAGCCGTTCGCGTAACTGGTTTCGCCTGCCATGATCTATCTCCTAACATTTCTGGAATCAGTAGATGCGCCCCGCAGGGCGCGATGAATCAGGCCGACAATTACGTGTCAGCAACTCCGCTCACGTACACAGTCACCATGCCATTCTGCTTGTTGTTGAAGAACAGCTTGTCGATGTCGTGCTTCAGCTCGACCGCAACACCCGGCTGGAAGCCATAGTCGTGGGTCTTATCGATCCGAACCTGCGGCCGCTGACCGAGACCGAAGCCCAGCGCCTGCGCACCGCACAGGAAGCACGGCTCCACCGGAATATTGCCGTTGCCGGCCGTTGCGAATGCAGCGGACTCGGTCAGCAGCGTGGTGATTTCCGGCACCTCGCGGATCAGCGTGTTGTCGTGGAACAGATCGCCTGGCTGGAACAGCGGATTGGATTTGCCACGCTCCATCGCCATCTGCAGGTTCGCCTGGTAGCCCGTGCTGTTGAAGAAGTCGCGGTATGCGCGCGACCCGACAAACATCACGTGGAACTCAGAGGTGTCTTTCACCTTCACCGGGCGAATGCGCGGATCGGCAGTTTTTGCGATGCGCTTCGCGAGCGAGATCACACCCATCGTCAGCGTGTCGGCGCTGCTGTCGACGTTCGCGAGCGAAGCGGAATGATCGTTGGCGGAGTTGTTGGACTTTGCGGCGCCGAACAGCACGCGGTCGCTGTTGTTGACCAGCCACGCATCCTTCACCGCTTCAGCAGCGTCGGCGTAGTTCGAGTAGGTAGTGCCATCGAACACGGCCGCCATAGCCTGGATGATCTGATTGCGGGTCAGCTCCATTGACCAATCCATCAGCAGCGGGCGCGCAGCGTCCATCAGCTTGATGGCCGGTTTTTCCAGCTCTTCGCGATCGAATTCGACGGCGTGACGGAAGTAGGACGGCTTCAGCTCGTGTGCGTAGTTGCCGATTTGCTCGCCGTTGCCGCGCAGTGTCTGGCTACCAGATACGCCCGGGCCTTTCAGTCGGGTGATCAGCGGAATGCTGACCTTCTGGCGACCCTCTTTGATGACGATAGGCATCATCGGCGAGGTGCCGGTGTAGCGAGAGAATTGATTGCCGCGAACGTACTCTCGGAAGTAATCCGCGAGCCAGCGAGTAACGACGTTCTGACTATTGGTTGCAGTGTTTGCCATGATCGCACCTATGCGTCATAGCGGTCTGGCTAGCGCCCGTCGAAGAGGTCTTCGAGCGATTCATGCCCTATGGGCTGTTTGTCTGCCGACCGCCGAGTAACGAGTTGCGGCGGGATAGGCTTTCGCTGCGTTGCATTGGCATCAGCTTCATCGTCGGCTGCACGTTCGGCTTCCAGTTCGGCCATCAATTCGGCACGCACTTCGGCTTTGAGCTTCGCCTTGTAACCATCCACGTCCTGCAATTCCTGCATCTGGCGATGCTTCTTGACGTGGTCGACGACGAACTTAGCCGGCAATGCAGCGCCGCTCATTTTCTGAATCAGGGATGGGTCGGCTGCAACAAGCCCGACAAACTCGGTTTCGATTTCGTCATAGTCTTCGTGCTTCTCGCGCATCAGCTCCTGCGACAGCGTGATGCGGTCTGTCAGCAGCCGTTGCTCGATCGTCGACTCGACGTGACGAAACGCTCCTTCCTGATCTTCGAAAATATCTGGCCGAGAAGGTTGCTTCGGTGCAACGTCGGGTTTCAGCTTTGCCCGGAGCTCGGCGACTTCTCGCTCAAGATCCTGCCGCTTGCGACGCTCATCCAAAACCGCGCGCTTGGTCCACGACTCGTCGGTGTCCTCGTCGGGCTTTTTGCCCGCGTCGGACTTGTCAGTCGGCTGCGTTTCCTCGGCCGGCGGCGCCTCGGTATCGGATTTATCGCCCGTGGTGTCGTCGTCGCCTTCGTGCCCTTCGTCCTGATCGAGCAGCTCGCTCTCCAGGTCGGTGTCGACGTCGTCACTCAACACGCTATCCAGACTGTCCAGATCGGTCATGTCCCACTCCACGCCCGTTTAGTGCGGCGGCCACATCAACGCCCGTACCCCGGCGGCAGGTGACAAAAATCGTCAGTTCGGAGCAAAGAATAAGCGGATAGCGGCCAAAGTCAACGCTATTTGTGTCGATCATGCGGCTATCGTGTAGGTATCGTCAGGAAAATAGGCCGTCCGTGGCCTGCGGTGTCAGTACATCGGGGCGGGGACTGGTGCGGGTAGTTGAGGGGTTCCGGCCGTCATCAGAGCCTGTGCGACATCGAGCTGGGTGTCGGCCTGCCGCTGCTGGGCGGAGGCCATCTTGTCGGCGGCGCTGGCCTTGTTCAGCTCGATTTTCGATTCCTTCTCGCCTATTTCGGCCGCCGCGCCGCGCTGCGCGATCTCCTGTTGCTGCTGCTCCTGCTGCTGGCGCGCCGCCTTGGCCTGCTCGTCACCTTCCAGCAGTTCGATCACGCGCTTCTTGTTGCGCATCGATGACAGCTCAATCAGCGCGCGCATCATTTGCGGATCAGCACCGGAGCGAAGCACGTCGGCCAGCGTCTCGAACTGCTCCTGCTGCAGCGTGACGGTGTCGGGCGCCTCTTCGATGATGATGTCGACATCGATCTCGGCCACGTCATTGCGCAACTCGACCACGCGCGCTAGGTCTGGCCGCTGCTGCAGGAACTGCTGCAGCTCGGCGCCGTATTGCTTCTTGATCTGCGGCAGATCGAGCCCCGTTTTCTGCTCGATCATCTTCTCGGCCGCCGTCACCGGCACGTTCAGGCCAACCCATTTCATGGCGTCGTCGTTGTCGGTGACGCGCACCCACTTCTCGTCGGACCAGAACTGTTTAATGCGCGCCCAAATCTGCCGATAGACGCGACGCTTCCATTCAGAGTGGCGGGTGAAGATGTGCGACAGCTCTGTCATGCCGCCCTGCTGGCGAGCCATGAAAGCGCGGCCGCTGATGGCATTTTCGGTGCGGCCGCCCAGCTCCGGATTGACACCGGCAGCATCCATCTCGGCTTTCGCTTCCTGATAGAACGCGAGCTGTGCCTGCCCCATCTCAATGTTGCGGCTGATTTCGAGCTTCTTGTTTGGCGTGATCGTCAGCCAGCCCTGTGCCTTGCGTAGCTCTCGACTCGCCGCCTCTTTGTCTTTGACAGCGCCCTCCTCTGCGATCACTTGTGCCGACGACAGCAGATAGAGCGCTTTGCTGCGCCGGTGGTTAATTTCATCCTGTGGATCGATGAAGCGCTCGATGTAGCCGTAACGATTGTTGTCGCGATCGATGAAGTCGCTCTGCAGCTCCAGCGGGCAGCACGGCCGCCCCTCATCGTCGAGCAGATAGTTCGCTTCGGGATCGCGCAGAACCAGCTCATCGGTGTAGTAGTGCAGCATCCAAACGCCGCTCTTCAGGAACCACTCCTGATTGATGCGAATGCGATTGCGCGAACGATCCAGCCATTCAACAGGCCGATCGTCGAAAGCCGTGTCGAGCATCGCTGTGCTATTGATGCGACCCTGCAAATCTTCGGCATGGTCGGGGAACAGCTCGGCCGCTTCGTCGACATCGAGCCAGGTGGTAACGCCGAAGTAAGTCGAGTCGCTGAAATCCTTCTCACGGCTGTGCGGATCGAAATAGACACGATCCCAGTGCGCGATCATCACGACAACGTCGTATTCACCTTTCGCGTTCGGCTTCACGTCGACGATCACGCCGGAGTAGCCTTCGACGATCTTCTCCTCGAAAACCTCCGTGGATAGCGCGTCAAGGTTGGTCGACTCTTCCACATAGCGCAGCGCATCGGTGATCGCGTCGGCTGCCTGCTCATGCTGCGGCGTGCGCGGATAAGCGCGCGGGTCAGTGCGACCGCTGATCTCCACACCCATCAGCGCGTCGACCTTCTTGCCGATATGGTCGATGCAAATAGCCGCCTGCTCCCGCGCTTCGAGCTGCGCTACCTGCTCCTCCGTCCACTGTTTCAGGTCGCGGTAATCGCGGCGCCGCTCAGCCCGCTTGCGCTCGTCCTGAGTGAAGTTGATGAAGTCCTCGAAACGAGTGCTGCACTTTTCGCCGCGACCGGATGCTTTTTCGTCGCCTGTCATCATGCTGTCCGCCATGAATCGCTACTCCCACCAAAGCGCCGGCCCCACAGGTCGGTCGTTTCTTCTTGCGCTGGCGCCTTCGCAACAGCGCCCCATGTTTGATCAAGAATCATGCCGAACAGTGCGAGCACGTCGATCTTGTCGTCATTGGCGCCGAACGGAAACCGCAGCGCCTGTGCCACCAGATCATCACCCCAGGCACTCGCCAGCACATGCACCTTGCCGGCAGCAGCCAGCGCCTGAAACGAGCGCGCCATCGCGGCCTTGTTCTGCGTGCGGGCGATCCATTCGAGCGCGCAGTACACACGGCGCTGGTCCATGCGCTTTGTCAAAAACGGCTCGATGGATTTCTGAATAACGCCCTTCTCGCCGACCCACACCAGCGGCTTGTTTTTATCGACCATATCAAGGCCGGCATCGATCCACTCGTCGGCACGGGTCTGGCCTGTCCACCAGTCGAGAATCCATAAGTTCTCGTCGCCATCGATCCCGACAACACCGTGCTCGGTGAAGTCGCCGGCACCATCGCTGACGGCGTAATCGCTCGCCATGAAGATGTTCAAATCGTCCGGCAGCTGGTCGATGGTGAATCGCTGGAAATCACCATCTCTGAAGAACGCGGTATCGCCGGGCAATGGGTTCTGCAGCATCTGCGCAGAGAAAGTAGCCGGCCCCATCTTGCGGCGCTTGTCTTCCAGATCCTTCGGCGACAGCAGCACCGGGTCGCCATCGGCTCGGCCATTGTGTGTAGCAGCATGCAGCCTTGTAACTGCGGCGCCACGCTTCATTATTTCGGCGTAGGTGTCCGCATCGTGGTAGCGCGTGCCGATGTAGCGCTCGATGCCGCCGTTTGTGCCGAGGTTGATAGACAGCTCCCATGCCTCGGTGGTCTTCTTCACCATCTCGGCCGTGTTCACGCTGTCGCGCGTCACGACGTCATCGTAGATTCTCAGCAGGAAGTGCTTGCCAATCGGCTGGCTATCGACGAGGCCGTGCGCTTCTAGCGTCGCTTCTTTCGGGTTGCCGTTACGGCGAACGATCAGCCCCTCATCTTCCGACCACTGCGGCGCTTCGCGCTCCGGGTTGGCCCATAGCACGTCGGGAAAAACCGACTTTAGGAATCCGTTTGATTCGAGCTCCCGTTTTATCTGGCGCAGGAACGACTTCGCGGTCGGTCGGTTGTGGGAAAAGATGCCGGCCGTCACCTCGCGCCCCCCCCACTGCGGCAACGGGTCATCGCCGTGCGACGCAAGGATGTCCTGCACAGTGAGCGCGAACGTGATGATGGTGCTCTTTCGGTGGTCACGCGCCCACAGATCGAGGTGACCATTCGGAGAGGCCTGCACTTCGCGACATCGCTGATAGAGCCAAGGGTGCTCAATGTCCGGCCTCCGCAGCGCGTACCGCAGCAGGAAGTACAGATCGGTGCGGCAGAGGTTCCGCAACCTCGCCCTCCGCTGAGCCTCCGAGCAAGCCTTCAATCCAGCCAGCAGTGTCGGATAGCGATTCATGGGTATGTCGATGATCATGCTCCACCTTGCCGCTGACCGACTTCACAGACTCTCGCACGGTGTAGCGACTGACCGCCTTCAGCGTGCCGAGCGGGTCTGCTTCGATCCATTCCGCGAACAGTTCGGGAATCGTCATGCCTCGCCGTCGCGCTACAATGCCAAGCCCCTGGAGATAGCCGCGCCGAATCACCGGCGCCATGTCGTGCTTCGCCTTGCGATCGCCGCCTGTTCCCGGTGCTCTTGCCATCAGATGCTCACCATGCCGTCGGGGTTGATCGAGAAGCTGGTCAACGCCGGATCGAATTCGAAGCGCGTCATGCGATCGCGCCAGCCGGCCGGGTGCCCGAAGTGGAAGCACACGAACTCTTTGCCGCGCCAGTTGATCATGCCGTCACTGAACTGGCCGGGCTCGGTGTCGTAGTGCTCCGGCCATGCGTAGAGATTGCGACGGCTCATTCGCGCGCTTATCCCATCAAGCACCTTGCCGAACCACACCTCATCAAGTGGCGTGCCGTTCTCGCGCTGCAGGCAACGCGCAGCGTTGGGCTCTGTGCGCCATGCAAAATTCACGTGCGGGACGTTTCGAAAGAAGCTGAGAAATCCCTTGGGGTGCTGGTCGTCGACGAGATAGGCGTCGTACTGGAGGCCATCGCCCGGCGACAGCAATCCGACGTCACCGAGAATGCAGTCGATATCGGTGTAGCCCCACAGCTCGTACTCAGAGAGCCACGGCGCTAGCGATTCTCCGAACGTCGGGCGCAAGTCGTAGACCTTGTTGTAATGCAGCGCTGGCACATTCAGGCCAATGCGATCGCCGGCCTGCTTCACGAACTCAGCGAACGACATCGGGATCACGCGCAAGTTGGGAATATCGGAGCGCGCCCCGATGCAGTCGCTGAACAGCAACACATCAGCGGCGGGGCTCTTCTTCACGCCGAGCAGCCAGAACTCCAGCCACGGCGGCGGCTCATCGAAGCGCGTAGCAACCAGTGCGATGGTGTTCATGTGATCGGCTCGTCGCAGTCGATTAAAATCTGGAACTCCTGCGCGAGCGACCACGGCTGATAGCAAAAGATCGTGATCACCCAGTACCAGAATGTATTCCCGTCGCCGTCGCTGCCGTATCCCTCGGCATCAGCTGTTGTGAGCGGCTGGGTACGGAAGCCCGCATAAGCGGGCGGCACGACGTAGACGTTGTCGAAGTAGTCGCGCGGTCGGTCACCTTCCAGAACAATGACAAACACAGTGCCTGCAGCGTCTTCGATCGATCCGAACTCGGCGCCGATGTACAGCAGCTCAGCGTCGTAGACCGCTGTGTTGTCGATAGTGAAGTGGGCCGAGGCGTAATCACCAATGCCATACGCGGCGCGCGCTTCGTAAATGCCATCTTCATGCGGCAAGACAAACACGCCGGCCTCGGTGCCGCTCTCCGGTGCATCCAGAGTGAACAGCTGACACGCCGGCGGCGGCGGCGGAATAAACGCATCGATCGCCGCCTCTTCCCACACCGTGCGAACGACCAGCGAGCGCGACAGTGTGCGCCCTCGGTTGGTCGAGATCGCCAGGTTGATACCGGCGGTGCCCGTCGACTGCGCACCGCTGGCCGTGAACATCAGGTATTTGCCGGAGAACTCGACGTTGGAGATCGAGACGCCCCGCCCTGCTACCTGTGCAGCACTGAGCACTTCGTTCGGCGTCTCACCGGTGCGCAGCAGCCGCACCCAGTTGATAGTGATGTCGACGGCATCGCCGCGATGGATTCTCACCGGCAGCGTCTGGCGCGGCTGATACGGCGAGAGCGTGACAATGCGGCCGCGTGGAATAGTCATGGCTTCACATCTCGTCGAGGTTGAAGGCGCGCAGCCCGACTGCGCCGGTGGTGGCGCCCTTGTTCCAGCGGTAAATGCCCGGCCCCTTCACGATCAAACCGGTGCACTCCGCCGACAGCGTGATCGCCTCGCCGGTGGTGCCGTCGATGTGATCCTGCCAGGTGTCGTCAGTAGCGCCCTGCTCTTGCAGCGTCACGGCATCGCTGCCGCTGAACCCGAATCCGTTGAACTTCTTCGGGCCGGTGCGCACTTCGAATCGGTATGTCCAGGCGCCCGTTGCGCCCACCTGCACGATGGTGGTCATGCTGCTGCAATCCTCTCGATGATTGATTCGGTGACGCTGGAGGTGACACCGCCGCGATCAGCACCGGTGGTCGGCGGTGCGCCGCTGTAGATCAGGCGAGCGCGGCCGCCGCTGATTCGGAAATTCCCGGCCTCAACTTTCAGCACGCGATCGCGCGACAGCTCGACATCACCGCCGAGGAAGCGAAGCTCTCCGGCATCGGTGCTGAGGTGGCGCAACAGGCGCAGCGACATGGCGCTGCCAGTGAAGCCAAAGACACCGGCATCAGCGCCCAGCGTGATGGAGGTCTCTGCAATGAGGTTTACCGGCATACCGTTGATGCGGAAGTCACCGGGGTCCACGTGCAACCTGCGCGCGGCCAGCGCGCGAACTTCGGCGCCTTCGAAACGCAGATCACCAGCAGCGACAGGCAGTCGACGACTCGCTCGGAGCGACATCACCGCGCCTTCGATTCCGAAATCGCCCGCATCGACGTTGAGCGTGCCGTCAGTGAGAACCGCCATGTCGACATCACCGCCGGCAAAGCGAAGCTCTCCGGCATCGGCGCCGATTCGATTGTTGACGCGGAAGCCCATCGCTCCGCCGAGGAAGCGGAGGTCGCCGGCATCAGCAGCGATTCGATAGCCGCGATGAAAAGTGACCGGCTGACCTTCGAATCGATAATCGCCGGCATCGATCGGCATGCGGTGGTGATAGCGCAGCGAGACAGCGCCGCCACTGAAACGGAGATCAGCCGCATCAGCGCGCAGCACGCGGCGCGACCGGAAACCCATCGCGCCGCCCTGAAAGGTGAGGTTGCCAGCCGCCACAGAGAGCCGACGAGCAGCGCGAAGACCTACAGTGCCGCCTTGGAATTGCAGATCGCCGGCAGCAGCTGAGAGACGACGTTGTGCGCGAAGGTTGACTGCGCCGCCAGAGAATCGGAAATCGCCGGGTTCGATATCGAGGCCCAGCTCGGCATCTTCAAATACAGCCCACACCAGTTCTGGCGTTACGTCTTGGTAGCCACCGAAGGTCGACGGCATCGAATAATCGCCGCCGCGCGAATCCTGATAAAACATCGTGCTGTCGCCGGCAGTCTGGTAGCGAAAGCCGATACCGCCCGTATCAGCCGGCCGACCGCGACCAACCCCGAGCCGCTTGCCAGCCCATGACGAGGCATCGACAGTGAGCGGCGCTGTCACCATGCGCCAGCCCGTGCCGTCGGCAGCGCGCACCGGGATGTCAAAATCGAATAGAAGGTTTTTTGTGCTGGCGTCGATTATTTCGTAGATGCCAAGCGACATTGTCGTATCGCGGCCAGTGTCGACGTTAACGACGACGCCGATCTCTGCAAGTAGTTGCGCAGCCGGCAGAGGAGTAATGCTAGAAAGCGCGCCGGGCGGGCTGTACGTCAGCCCGATGTTGCCATCGCTATAGCTTGTGTCCCACTCGCCGCCCTCGGTCGGTGAGCTGGGTAAATAGCCTGCGATATGCGTCACAGCTCACGCTCACTCACCACCAATGGAGCGCGCACCCATCGAGCGAGCCAGCGCACCGATCTGGTTATCGAGCTCGACCATGCGAGGCATGTGCTCTTTGATCTGCGACGCGAGGTTGCGCTGCTCCTCGATCATCGGGTGCATCTGCTGCTGCAGCTCGTCGTGACGCTCGCGCAACGGACCGACAATCACTTCGAGGTCAGCTTTCTGCTCGCGCAGCGAATCGAACATCTCTTGGAGTTCGGGGAATTTCTTAGTCATTACTGCCAGCCTCCAACAAGGAACGCTTGGCCGGTCGTCGGATCGATGACGAACGACTCGCCGTCTTGCAGCGTGATCGAGCTGCCGTAGTCCCACCGCTGAATCAGTGGATCAGCCGGCGACGTTGGCGTGTCGTTGTACATGTCGACGTAGCGGAACGGTCCGATGGTGCCGCCGCTCGCGGTGAAGGTGACGTCGCCCGCCGACAGCGTGTAATCGCCGCCCGACTGCGCCGAGCTGCTGACCGACAACGTCGAGCCGCCCGCCGTATAGCCGTTGCCGGCGCTGATCTCGGTGAGGTCAGCTTTCACATCATCGGTTTGCGCCGACGCGGTGTTGCTGAGCATCAATTTCAGAGTGTTGCTGCCGAGGTTGTGCACACCCTCGAACACGTGCTCGGCGAACGGAAAATATGGAACAGAGGCGGCCATGATCTATCTCCTGCAGAGCCAGCGAGTTAAGGGGCAGCGGCAATACCAAGGCTTGGAGGCTTTGGGCCGCAGGCACTCGCAACCGGAACTACTGTCACCGTGTTGCTGTTCGGGCTGGTGAGCGTGCCGATGCTGGCGGTGACCGAATACGTGCGACCGACACAGCTCGGCACTGTGTATCGACAAGCGGTCGGATTCGGTATCGAAGCCAGCAGCACTCCATCACCGTAGAAAGTGATGGCAGTCAGCTGCCCCGCCGTGATCGGCTCGCCATTGACGCGCTCAGTCGGCAGCGTGCAACTCAGCTCGGCGGCAGCGACTGCAACCGAAAGCGACATGAGTGCAGCGGCGAGAGCGGTGGATCGAATACGGCGGATCATGCTTGCGGTTCTCCCTTGCGCGCCGCGATGGCGCTGTCGAGTTCGGCCATCGCATCAGCGTTAGCGCCGGCCAGTGATTGGATCTCTTCGTCGGTGAGCTCGCGGCCTTCTGCGCGCGCCTGATCGATCATCGAACCGAGGCGGTTGAGGTCGATTCCAACAGCCTGCGCGGTGTTGATCGCATCGATGAGCAGGCGCGTCGCCTGCAGCACTTCACTGGTCTGCATGGCGTTCGGCCTCGGTGAGAATTTGCTCGACGATCTGCAGCGCGCTGTTGGCTCGCCACAGCGGATCGGCGGCCGGCTTGTCTGCGGTCACCAGCGACTGCGCAATTTCGAGTTGCTGTCGCGCCAGCACCAGCGATGCCCTCGCCTGCTGCGCCTGGTCGACTGTAATTGATTCGCTTGTCGTTGCAGCTGTGACGGTGCGCGTCGTTGCGGTGTGTGCGGTGTAACCGAGCGCCAGCGCCTCGCGTGCGGTCTGCGGTTGCAGCGAGCAACCACCGAGCGTGATCGCCAACAGCGAGGCAACGGCAAGCATCACCAGCAAGCGGGGCGACGCGAAGCCGGATTGCGGATCCACACTGCCCCGCTTCTTCGCCTGCCGCGCGAGCACAGCTGGAATGATCAGCGCACACAGATTCACGATCACCAGCAGCGCCGAGACGATGTCGGCCTGCTGCTGCAGCGTCAGCTCAATACCGAAGTTGATCAGCCACACGGCGAGCAACGAAACGACGTTGCCGATCACAGCGGCGAGAGTGGAGGTTTTCATGCGAATGCTCTCTGCGGTTCTGCCGCCAGCTTGCCGGCGCGGATTGAAGTGATTTCCAGATGCCAGGTGTGCAGGCCGGCGAGCGCGTGCATCAGCAGCTTGAAAGTCTCGCGGCTGCGCATCACAGCCCAGCGACCTTCGACCCAACCGAGCGAGTCGCCCGGCGCAATGCAGCCCTGCAGGTCGGCCATCGTGTTGCCGGCGTGCAACATGATCAGCGTGCGGCCCGGCACGTCGACGACCTCCCAACCCTGCAGAAACTCGCCTTTGCTGGTGCGCTCAACGATCGGTGACGTGCGAAGGCGCAGCGGGTAGCGACCTTCCGGAATGCAGCTCTCGGCTGTGCGGTTGTCGAGCCACGGACGCTCGACGGTGAAGCACTGGAATTTGTTCGGGACGATGAGCCGGCCGAAGGTGCCGTGCGGCGAGTAGGCGAAGCGTTCGAGCGTGATCATCAGGAACCTCCGCCAGGTGGCGTGCTGCGAAAAAACTGTTCGATCGCCTGCCAGATCAGCGCGGCCGATGCAGCCAGCCCTGCCGCCCACTTCACGCCCCGCCCTACCCAGCCGCAGGCCCGGAAGAACCCGCGCCCCATCCGGATGATCTCCACGACCTCGGTGACCTGACCCTCGATCTGGTCGAGCCGGTCGCCGTGGCCGCGAAGCTGGTCAGCCACGAAGTCGTTGAAATCCTCGGCGGTTCTTGCCATCGGCTGGTCCGTTATGCGCTCCGGCATCGCCGCCCCTTCGTGCGTTTTCGGTGCCATTTCGGCGACGTTAGCGCCGTGTTTGGCGCATTTGCGGCCCAAGTCTCAGCGGGGTGACAAAATTTGTCAACCGGTCCTGCCGCTGTGCTGCTGGGCTGGCAGCGGCCGCAGCTCAACCCGCTTGACCCGGTGGCTGCGGTAGAAAAACTCCACCGCCGAGACGCGCGAACAGGCTTGCGGGTCGTGGTACGGCAGGCTGCAGAACGGGCAGCTTTCGGGAGTGGCTTTGCTCACGGCGTGGTCTCCAGGTGTGGGGTTTGGGTTGGCGCAGATTCACCGGCGAGGTCGCGGCGGTACTCGCTGAGCACGCGCTCGAACGCGGCGGCACATTCGGGGTCGCGATCGAGCTGGCCGCGTGAGCTGACTCCGCACTGCTGGCGCAGCCAATCTGCTGCGGTCTGCTCGCTGCAGCAGCCGAACACCAGGCGCTTCTTGCGCTCGACGTAGCGCAGAAACTCGTCGGTGCGGCAGAGGAACGTGGCTTGCTGGCTGAGGCGTTGAGTCATGCGGTTGCCCCGAACAGTTCAGGCTGCAGCGAGACCACCTGCAGCGGTGTGATCACCACGACGACACGACCCTCGCCATCGGGTTCTGCGCGGCGCGCATGGATTTCCCAAACGCGTTTGTCGTCGTCGAATGCGTGGCCCTTGAGCGCGTCGAGCAGCACCTTCGCGCAGTTGTCGAGGTCGAGGCTCATCACGGTGTCGGCCCATGTCTCAGGGTCTTTCCGGGCGCGCTTTGCCCAGTCGAGCGGACGCTTCGGGTACAGCGTGTAATCGATCCGAATGCGAGCGCTGAGCGGATTGCGCAAACCTGCTTTGGCGCAGAGCCATCCGACATCGCGCTTGAACGCGACGGCCTCCGGAGTGACGTAGGTCATCGCCATGTGTTGCGAGGTGCCCTTGCGTCGAATCACGCGAGTGGCCCAGTAGCGGTTCGCGCTGATCGGGTACGGCAGCACCAGCTCGATCGACTCAGCCATGTCGCCAATCCTCGCTGTCACCGTCGAGCGGATCGACTTCGCTGGTGAGCCGATCAACTTCGCGGTCAGCACCTGCGAAGAACGCCATCACGATCGCGCCGCAGGTCGTGCCAATGAGAAAAATTCCAACACCGAATGCGAACGTCATGCCGATGCCCTCCGCCGCAGGCTGGACATTGCCGAGCGGATTTCAGCGTCGAGATTTCGCGTGTGCTGGTTGTTCCCGCGACAGCCGCGCCCCTTCGAGCCGAAGCGTTGCGTGTAGGTGCTCGGATAGCCGTGCGCCTGACGGTAAATCTCATGCGTCGGGATTCGCTCCGAGGACTGCACCGCATCGCGGCCGCTGACCCACGATCTGAACGCCAGGCAGGCCAGCTTCTGCGCTGCACAGACCGATCGTCGTTCACAGCTCTCGCACGGCGGTGGCGATCCGTCGCAGGACATTCGGGTGCTGCGCGATTCGTCGCGGGGCGTGGGCATGGGGTTGGCTCCTGGTCGGAAAGTCATGCGTCGCCACCAGCGCTGAGCCGGGGCGTGTCGTCGTCGGGGCTGGATTCGTCGGAGAGTTCGAGACCTGCCGCCCAGCTGCGGTCCTGCAGGCGGTCGAACGCACTGCCGGTCTCGGTGGGCTTCGGTGCTGCACGCCAGGTGTGGCCGATTTTTTTCCAGCGATCGAGAACCTGCTTCCGGAACAACCCGTCCCAGCTCTCGACGGATTCACCGCGATCGAGCCAGTAGTCCACGAACTGCGGGATTTGCTCCTGCACGAACTGCGCTGGCACGTTGCCGGAAATCGGGGAGACCAGCGCCTCGACGGTCTGCGGCCTGGGTGTCCAGCCCAGCACCATGCGGGTACCTCGCTGGCCGTGGCCGGCAGCTGTCCCACTCGCGCCGTTCGGAGTGATTACGCTGCTGCTACCACTGAGGGCTGGTATTACTTGTGACTGTGACTGTGACTGTGTTTCGTTTGGGTTATGGTTTGGGTTACCCGGTGGGTTTTGTTTGGGTTCTGAAATACCCCTGTTTTCAGAAACCGAATCAGAACCGGTGGGTTTTGTTTGGGATAACCGGTCGGTTTCTTTTGGGTTCTGTTTTTTTGGCCGCCCACCCCGCTTTCCGTTCTCGCGATTCTTCTCGATGATGCCGGCCGACCGCTGATATTCAGAAACCAGTCGCTTCTGCTCCAGACAACCATCGACCTCGTCGAAGAAGGCCAGTAACACGGCTTTGTGCTTTCGCCAGGCAGCCGACGACAGCCGCGCTATGGCGGAGAGCTGGGCATCGTCAACAGGGAGTTGGCCGCCCCGCTGCCAGGAGGCCATGAGCAGCAGGAGGTAAGCGCCGTGCTGCTCGGTGGTGAGGTGCATGGTGTCGCCGAGGTAGTCGGTGACGTAGAGCGGCATCCAGATAACGTCTGGCTTTGTGCTCATCGTGGCGCCCCCCAATCGGAAGACGCCAAGCGCTGCGACCGACTTACTCGGCCAGCTTCAGAAGCGTTTCTCCGACCTCCCGCGCGCAATCCAGCGGAATAAATATGGTCTCGTTTTCCACCGTCGAGAAGTCGTCCGCAATGCGAGCCGTGGTTATCTCGATCACTCCCGATGGGTGCTGAATAATTGCAATCTGAGGCCGATCCTGAATCACCAGCACAGGGTCTATATGGTTGTCGGGCATTGCATGTCTCCTTGTCGTGGAAATAGGGTGGCCGAGTGTAAAGCAAGGTATGCGTCATCCCCCCACCCTCCTATTCGCCCGCTCAATCGCCCTAGCATTGGCCTCTGCATGCTCCTGCTCGACGATCTCTCGCCGGCACTTGTCACAATTGAATGAGCCCATGCGCTGTTCGGCCTGAGTAAGTGGCTGGTGGCAGCGCATGCAGTCGTGGTGGTCGGTCATGGGGTGACCCCCATCATCACGCGGCGCAGCGCGGCGTTTTCCTCGCGCAACATCCGGTTTTCGCGCTCGGTTTCAGACTCAAGACGGCGCAGGCTGGAGAGGTCATAACCGAGCTGGTGCAGCATCCACAGCACCGGCGCATGGTTGCCGCAGGTGTCCATCAGCTTCTGCAGCTTCGGCCAGACAATCCCCTCCTGCCCTGACAGCCATCGGCTGAACTGCGCCTTGTCGACGCCCATCTCAAGCTGCAGCTCTTTGTCGAGCGCATACCCTGCCGCCTTCGCGCACAGCGCTATTGCATCGCCGAGTGTTCGCTCGCGTTTTATCTCGCGCTCGCTGACATCCACCGGCATCGAAATCTGGTTACTCATCTGCAATTCGGCTCCGGAGAAAAGTCACCAAAAAGCCGGCGCGCTGCATCGTCATACGCGGCAGCGGCGGCATCTTTTGTGGGGAAGCTACCGAGATAAAGGAATTGGCCTTGATGGCCTATTTGCGCAATCCAGGACGCACCCTTTTGCCAAACCCCTCGCAGCCCGCTTTTTGATTTGACGGTGCGTCGGCGATGCGAGTTTTGAGCCGGTGAGCAGCGGCGAAGATTTTGTCGCCGGTTATCCAGTCCATCGCAGTTCACGTGGTCGGCAAACATTGATCGCCCGAGACCGTGAATCCCGAGCACCAAGCGATGCAGGTAAATCGTGGTCGAGCCAACGCGCGTCGCCGCGTAATAGGTTTTCTTCGCCCGTACCGCGTGCCACCGATACCCGCCAATCAGCGGCAGATCGCCCACATCAATAAGCGCGAACAATCCCTGCGTGAGAGGCACCTCAACCACTCCCATCGGAATTGAGAGTGGTTGTGAGGCTTCAGTGGGGTAAATTTTTTTGGTCACGACCAGCACCTGCTAAATTTTTTTGGCATGGCGCCGCCCACCTCGATTGAGGTCAGGCGGCTGCGGTGGTGTCGGTGGGTTCGGAGGATGGTTCGGGCGTGCCGAACACATCTGGCCGGAGTTCAGCGGCCGTGACGGCGCCAGAGGTGGCGAGCTCTACCGCCCTGCACTTCTCGGCCGGCACACCACGGGTGCGCCAGTTGTTGATGGTCTGAGGCTTCTCATTGACGCGGCGCGCCAGTTCGGATGGAGAGTTATCGCAAGCCTCAATGGCTCGTTCGAGGGGTGTCATGGGGCGCTCTCTTAAACGTGGCGTTCCATCTATTTAAACACCGCGTTTATAGACTGGCAAGCGATGACCTATAAACTTTGCGTTTATGCGGGAAAAAGAATTGCAGAAAGCTGCAGGGGAGAGGTTTGCCAAGATGCTTGAGCGGAAAGAGCTCGGGCCGACGGCGTTCGCTCGGATGGTTGTAAAGGCCACGGGCGATCAGGACTTCAAACCTCAGCACGTGAACAACTGGCGCCGGCGCGGCGTGCCCTCTACCCACGCGAACCTTGTGGCCGTGTTGCTTGAGTGTCGACCGGAGGTGATCAGCGCAGCGATACCGGCGGCGCAGCCTGCAAAGGCGGAAGAGCCCACTGGATCAAGATTGACTGACAGCCAGCAGATGATCCTGGCGATGTGCAAAGGGTTTTCGCCAGATCAGATGGCAGTGCTCGCGACAGCAGCGGGATGGATCCGCGAAGGGAGGGAGATCGTTACGCGCGATCCACCCCAACAACTACCACGGACAAGCGGTAATGCAAAGGAGAGCAGATAGGTGGCGAAGTCATATCGATGTGCGCCCAGCGGCGGTGCCTATCCTGCCGAGTTTATAGCTGCCCGGATCGCAGATACGAACACCTGAAAGGGAGTTAAGATGAGCGAAGAATCAGCGGGGATACTTTTAGGCGGTGCTGCGCAGAGAGCGGGTTTCGAAAAAAGCCGCCAGGATCAACAGGTGTTGGCGGACTTCATTAAAGATGATTTTCATCATGCTCTTAACTCGCTGCAACGGATTGCTGAAAGCAGCGCATCATCAGCAAAAAGCCTTAAGGAAATAGAGCAACATTTGAAATGGACTTCCATGCTCATCTGCGGCGCTGTTGGCGTACTGATTGTGAAATGGATTTTCTGATATGCCTACTCACACCGAATGGAAGAAGGAAGTTTTTGATGGGCGGACGCTTCACGCGCTAATGGCCCATGTTGTGTCGATGCTGCAGGGGCATGACACAGAGGAAATGATCGCCATACGAAGCGCTTTCTTGGAGATTCTTTTTCTTGACGCCAAAGACGACGAAGACAAAAGCACGGCGGCCACAATGGCGCAGGCGTTTGATGAAATCATTCTCGCAGCGATGCTGGGCGAAGACGAGAAATTTGAGGCATACCTCGATCACCGAAATGCGGAGCTTGAGGCTCTCAGATTTGCCCGTCGCGCCCTTGGCTATGGTAGTTAACATGCGCAACCTGATGTTGGCGTTGTTCGACGCGATCCCTGATCAGCGCCGCGTCATTTCACAATTCGCCACTACGGTCGACCAAGAATATAACCACACGCTTTTTTCAGATCACCCAGAAGAGTACGTCGAGTTTTTCGCGGCAGAGAAGGATCTCGTTCTAGCCCTCCTAGAAGATGCAACGAGTGCTTCGCCAGCGCGACCCCGCGACGGCGATTGATTTCTGTCTGCGAAAAATATTCCGGATCATCTGGCGTCATTTTCACCACCCCGAGGAAGGACCCATGAAGAAGATCATCATTGCATCAATCTTGGCTGCAGCTGCGTTCGGCGCATCTGCACAAAGCACCTACGTCAACGGCCACACCCGCAGCGATGGCACCTATGTGCCAGGTCACTACCGCAGCGCGCCAGACGGCAACCGCTACAACAACTATTCGACGCAGGGCAATGTTAACCCCTACACAGGCCAGCAGGGCACGGTTCAGCCCCACTACACCCCGCCGAACAACAACTACCTGAACCAGCGCTACGACTCGAAGCCGAGCTACCTGAACGACTACCGCCAGCGGCAGCGCTGACACCAACCCTCTCCAACCAAGCCCGCCCCGCGCGGGCTTTTTTGTGCCTGCCCCCCGCTGCAGTTCTGCATCCCCGCCCCGTTGTTTCCCGTTAAATAAAGCAATTCGCCATTTCCCGCCCCCTAACCCCTCTCATCAGATCGACTTATTAAAACGGAAATGAACTCCCACTGAGCCAAGAAGGGAAAATAATTTAAACATTTCGTTTGCATTGTATAAACGCTGCGTTTATCTTTGGCCCATCGCCATCCAACACGGAGCCCGGCAGATGGACGCTAAGACAGCCCACCAACTCGAACAGCACGCCGCCCACCTGGCCGAGGTCATCCACGCCGAAGGTGTCGATGCCCTGCACCTCGCGAGCGAAGAGACCAAGGCCGCTGCGCAGAACCGCTACCTCGACGCCATCGGTCACGACGTTGATGTCGTGTTCAACGCTACTGAGTGGCGCGACGCGCAGAAGCGCGGCCAGACGGCGCAGCAGTTCCTCGACATGCTGCTGTTCGCCGAGGCCGAGCCAGTCATCGAGCCGCTGATCGAAACCGCCCTGAATGAGCTGCAGCGCGATCTGAATGTCGGTGCAGCCGTCGACAAAGCCATCCACGACCTGAAAGAGCGCGCGCCGCTCATGCGGGGTGCTGCATGAACCGCACCGCCCGCACCTACATCAAGGGCGCAGCCGCCGTGCTGTTCGTGCTCATCGCCTACGGCCTCGCCGGCAGCGACGACTACGCCGAGGCGGTTGCACAGGAGCAATTCCGAAAAGAGATCAGGCGATGAAAGCAGCGTTTGATGCCCGCGATACCAGCGCCGCACGCGAAGCAGCTGCCCGCGCTGCTGCCTCACAACCGAGCGCGCGCGAAATCCAGTGGCGCGAGCTGTGGAAGTCCCGTGCCGACGCACTACGAAACGCCGGCCACAGCGTGAACGTCGGCAGCAACTGGGCGACCGTGCGCAACGAGCGCGGCGTGCTGCTCGAAATGTTTCTCGCGCGCGACTGGTCAGCGGAGTCGATCGACAGCCGGCTGGCGCTGTTGCAATTGGAGAACCCCAAGCAATGAACGCATCACTGAACGCGAACATGGATCGGCAGAAATACCTCGGCAGCAGCGACGTCGCCGGCATTCTCGGCATCAGCCCGTGGAAAACGCCGCTCGATGTTTATCTCGACAAAATTCAACCGAGAGTCGAAGAAAGCGACCCGGCTCGCCTGCGGGTGCTGACGCGCGGCAAATTGATGGAGCCGTATGTCACCGACATTCTGTCGCAGGAAACCGGTGTCTGCATCGTTGCGCGCGGCAATCGCTACATTGACCCGGAGCTGCCATTCATTGCTGCCGAGATCGATGCCGAGTGTGTTGCCAATGGCGACGCGCAGACGCTGATCAATATCGAGATCAAGACCGTCTCCCCGTTCAAGGCGCGCGAATGGGGTGAGCAGCAAACCGACGAAATCCCCGTGCACTACACCGCGCAAGTGATGCACCAGTTGATGGTGACGCGCCGCGACACCTGCATGCTTGGGGTGCTGATTGGTGGCGACGACTTCCGTGTGTACCGCGTCGAGCGAGACGACGAAATCATTGCAGCCATCCGCGCGCGTGAAGTCGAGTTCTGGCAGCGCGTACAGGAACAGAACCCGCCCGAGCCAACCAGCGTCAGCGACATCGCCCGCCTTTACGGCACGAAAGACAGCGGCGCTGCGATAGAAGCCAATGATCAGATCGAGACGTCGTACTTCGCCATGCGATCGATCGATGAAGACCTGAAGCGTCTCACCAAAGCCTATGAAGAGCACAAAGAGCACCTTCAGCTCTACATGGCCGACGCCTCGATCCTGACGTTGCGCGGCTCGTCTATCGCCACATGGAAAGAGCAGTCGTCTACGCGCTTCGATCAGAAGGCGTTTGGTGCTGCGCATCCCGATCTGCTCGAACAGTTCAAAAAATCCAGCACCTCCCGTGTATTCCGCCTGAAATAGGAGATCCACCCGTGAGCACTCAAGCCCTGCGCACCGCCACCACCGACGAACCGAAGAACCCGGTAGCTGCCTTTCGTGGCTTTCTCGAAAAGCAAAAAGCGCAGATTGCAGCCGCGCTGCCGAAGCATGTCAGCCCTGACCGCATGATCCGCCTCGCCTGTACGGAGTTCGCAAAGAATCCGACGCTGCAGAAGTGCACACCGGTCTCGGTGTTCGGCGCCATCATCCAGTCGTCGCAGCTTGGCCTCGAAATAGGCGTGCTCGGGCAGGCGTATCTGGTGCCGTATCGCAACAACAAGAACAACACCTATGAGGCGCAGTTCATCCCTGGCTACAAGGGTTTGATCAGCCTCGCGCGCCGCTCCGGTGAAGTCAGCAGCATCGAGACCCACATCGTCTACGAGGCCGATCATTTCGAGCTGGAACTCGGTGTCGACTCGAAGATCGTGCACCGCCCGAATCTCGACGGTGAGCGCGGCAAACCACGCCTGGTGTACGGCGTCGCCAAGTTCAAAGACGGCGGCCACCATCTGGAGTGGATGGCCATTACCGAGGTCAACAAGATTCGCGCGCGCTCCAAGGCATCCAACAACGGGCCGTGGGTGACCGACTACGAGCAGATGGTTCGGAAGACGCTGATCCGCCGCATGTCGAACTATCTGCCGATGTCGATCGAGCTGCAGAACGCACTGCAGGTATCTGACGCCGTTGACAGCGGCAACCGCGCGGTCATCGATGGCGACTTCGTGACGGTCACCGATCCCGATGGTGACGAAATCATCGACACCACCACCGGCGAAGTCATCACTGAACCACACGGCAACGGAGAACAGCCCGCCGATCAGCCGGCGATGAACTTCTCCTACACCGAAGTTGCTGCCGCACTGAATTCCGCAGCGAGCCTCGATGAACTGGACGAAGCGGTCGGCCTGATCGCCAGCGTCAAAAACACCACGCACCGCGCCCAACTCGACGCGATCTATGCCGAGCGTGTGAAGGCGTTCGAATAACGCAGAGCGCCCTCCGCCGGAGTAGCGCCCGGCCCCCTTCTCATTCGAGGAAATCACAGTGAGCGAAGAACAGATCGAGCAGGAAATCCAGCAGAAAGGCCTCAACGCACCACGCCTGACCCCGGACCATATCGATGCAGTAATTGCCGGCGAGGACTACCACGTCTTTCCCGGCACCACGCTGACGGTTTGCTGCCTGACGCTGGCGAATGGCTTCAACGTCACCGGCGAGAGTGCTGCGGCCAGCCCGGAAAACTTCGACGAAGAGATCGGCCGGAAAATCGCACGCGGCAACGCTCGCGACAAAATCTGGCAACTCGAAGGCTATCTGTTGAAGCAAAAGCTCTGGCGCAACGGCGGCGAAATCAATACCGCTGAGTAATCAACTTTCTCGGGCAACCCGCGCCAACACGGGCGGGTCTTTTTCAAGATCAGGAGAGCACCATGTTCGCACTCGAAAAAGTCGAAGTGAAATGCACCAGCGCCAGCACCAACAGCGAGAACCAAGGCCAGAGTGAAGACACCCGCCTCGGCTTGTCGCTCTATGTCGAATATCAGGGCAGCAATGAATTCCTCGACATGTTCGACGCGAAGCTGCGCCCGGCACTCTACGAGCGCGCCGCCAATGACTCGCAGGAGGATCTGACCGGCCACCTGCCGACCCCGAAATTCAAGTTGGAGAAGCCGATCGCGTGGCCGCTGGTCTGCCTCGGCTACACCGCAATCATCCACCCTGAATTCAGCGTCAACGATGAGATCGAGATCGAAGACTGCAAGGTCGACAAGTTCCATTTCACGATGCAGAACGATGGCGTGGTCGGCTTCAAGTTCCGCATCTACCTGCACCCCGATCTGGATATCGTTGGCCCGCTCGCGGCTCTCGAAAAGCACGAGTTGCAGCTGTCACTGATCCCGCCCAAGGTGGTGCCGTCCGCTGAAAGCGAAACGGTCGACGAGGAATCACCGCAGCGCGACATGCTCGATGAAGAGGATGACAGCGACCCAATGCAGCGCGAGGTCGATGTGCTCTATCCGCGTGCCGTGGCCGCTGTGCGCGCCACCGGCAACCCATCTGCTACTGCGCTGCAGCTCGAACTCAAGACCGACTTCAACCACGCCGCCCTGCTGCTCTCGCGCATGTTCGACGAAGGGGTTATCGAAAACGACCCCGAGACCGGCGAGTACGTCGTCTGCGAAGAGCAGGCCGAAGAAGACGCCGCGTAACAGCGGCGCCACCAACCACCACACACTGAACGGAAATCCTCGCGATGAAACTGGAACGCATTGTCGTCGACAACATCCTCGGCCTGCAGCACGTCGACCTGCAGCTCAGCACGCCGATCACGCTGGTGGCCGGGTTTAACGGCGCCGGAAAAACCTCCCTGCAACAGGCTGTCCGGTTGGCGCTCATCGCGGAAGGCTCACGCGTGAAGCTGAAGAAAGACCTCGATCAGCTGGTGCATGCCGGTGCGAAGAAGGGCGCCGCACTGGTTACCGCTGGCGGTACGGACTATCGATTCGATCTGCCCTCGGGCAAGGGCGTCCACTGCGTCGACAGCATGGCCGAACTCTCTTTGGTGCTCGATCCGCAATCCTTTGCTCGCCTCCCGCTCGATGACCGCCGCCGCTTTCTGTTCGAGCTGGCCGGCGTGAAGGTCAGCACCGAAGAAGTGCGCGCCCGCCTCGCTGCTCGCGGCTGTGATCTGAAGCGAGCCGAGACCGTGCTACCGCTACTGCGCGCCGGCTTCCCCGAGGCACAGAAGGATGCCGCACGACGCGCTACAGAGGCCAAAGGTGCCTGGCGAGCCGTCACCGGCGAGACCTACGGCGAGAAGAAGGCCGAAACGTGGCAGGCCGAAGTCCCGCCCCATGACGCGATGGCGCTGGTCGAAGAGCGCGCCAAGCTCTCGCGCGTCGAATCCGAACTGGATGCCGCGAATAAGCAGCTCGGCCGTCTCGACGAGCTGGAGGCGCAGGCCGAGAAGAACAAGCAGCGCATCACCTTCCTGCAGCGCCATGTCGCCGACCTCGATCGCTACACCGACCTGGTGATGCGCGCGCAGAAAGAGCTGGACGAGTTCCGCCCGAAGTTTGAGGCCGTCGTCCAGGCTGCGCACCCTGCTGATCCGCTGACCTGCCCGCACTGTGCCGGCGCAGTGACGCTCGATGCGGATAACCAGCTAATCGCCTACGAAACGCCCGCCGTACGCGATGAGGGCGCCGCCAGCGTCGAGGAATACGAGAAGAGCCTCGGCGTGCTGGAGCGCACCCTCGCCAATCGCCAGCGCGATCTGGAACAGTCCCGCAACGCCAAGACCGAACTCGAAGGGCTGATGGCCGAAGCCAGCGAAATCGACGCGGCGATGGTGCAGCGCGCGATCGATTCCGTCGAAGCCCTGAAAGCGCAGCGCGATGAGGTACGCACCGGCATCGCCGACATGGAACGCGCAGCCATCGCGGCGAAGTCAGCCGAGGCAAACACCGAGAAGGCCGCCGACGCCCACCGCGACGTTTTGGCGTGGTCTGCCATCGCCGACGCGCTATCGCCCTCCGGCATTCCCGGCGAGCTGCTGAGCGAGGCGCTGGGGCCATTCAACGACTGTCTTCGTCAGTCAGCCACCGATACGGGTTGGCGGCAGGTGTCGATCACTACCGACATGGATCTGCTCGCCGACAACCGCCCCTACGGCCTTCTGAGCGAGTCCGAGCAATGGCGCTGCGACGCCATGATCGCGGAGGCCATCGCCCACCTCTCCGGCCTGCGCCTGGTGATGCTCGATCGATTCGACGTGCTCGACATGAAAGGTCGCGGCGAGCTGCTGGATTGGCTGCTGGTGCTGGCCGACAACGGCGAAATCGACACCGCGCTGCTGTTCGGAACACTCAAGAATTTGCCGGCCAATCTGCCCGACGCGATCGGATGTCATTGGATTGCGGGTGGACGTATTCAGCAGCAGGAAGCGGAGAAAGCAGCATGAACCTCGCCATCGCGTACGACACCGAAACCACCGGACTTCCCGACTGGAATCAGCCATCGGAAGCGCCGCAGCAGCCGCACCTGGTACAGCTCGCCGCGCACCTGTTCGATCTCGACACCCGCGCCATCCTGCAGTCGATGGACGTGATCATTCGGCCCAATGGATGGGTGATTCCCGACGAGGTTTCTGCTGTTCACGGCATCACCACCGAGCACGCGCTTGATGTCGGCGTGCCGGAATCGCTCGCCGTCGGCATGTTCATGGAGCTTTGGAGTGGCCGCCTGCGCATCGCTCACAACGAACAGTTCGACGCACGAATTTTGCGAATCGCTTTAATGCGGTACGAGTCCGCCGACAGTGCCAATCAGTGGAAAGCCGGTCGCGCCGAATGCACCGCGCGATTGTCGACATCGATCTGCGCGCTGCCGCCGACCGAAAAGATGCGCGCTGTCGGTCGCAACCACCATAAGACCCCCAACCTCGGCGAAGCCTATCGCCACTTCACCGGCAAAGAGCTGGAGGACGCGCACACCGCGATTGCTGATGTGAATGCGTGCCTCGCGGTTTATTGGGCTGTCAGAGATCAGGAAAAAGCCGCCTAAACAGCGCACAAATCAACCACTGGAGAAAACCATGATCACTGAAATTGCAGCAGCAGACATTCCTACGATTCCCGGCACGCCGCTGGCCGGCGGATTCTATGTCGCGCGATATTTCGACCAGCACACCCGCGAAGAGTTTGTGCTGATCGATGCAGGCCGCGCCGGCGACCTGAAAGGCGTATGGGGCGAATACGGCAAAGACATCGAGGGCGCCCGCAGCTACACCGATGGCCTCGCGAACACCATCGCAATGGCAGAAGCGGGAAGCCCGATTGCTCAGGCTGCGCTCCAGTTGCGCATTGGCGGCTGCGATGACTGGCAGCTGCCGGCCCGCGACCAGCAGGAACTTCAGTACCGCTACCTGAAGCCGAGCACCGACGAAAACTGGTGCTCATTCCGGGATGGCGAGAATCCATCTGTTGTGCCGGCCACTTACCCCTACACCAAGGAAAGCCCAGCGCAGACGGTGGCAGAGGCATATCGCGCCGGCGGCCCTGAAGCATTCCGGCCCGAATGGCATTGGTCGTCCACGCAGTACGGTCCGAGCACCGCCTGGTTCCAGTACTTCGATGATGGCAACCAGAGCCTCAACGCCAAGCTCAACGAGTTCGCCGGCCGCGCCGTCCGCAGAGTTAATCATTAATCCATTTAGCAATTGAGTTTTTCAGCATGGGACTGCACACGAATCTACCAATCTACAAGAAGGAGTGACCACCATGCTTGTCTTGACCCGCCGCCTCGGTGAAACGCTCGTCATCGGCGACGACATCAAAATCACCGTGCTCGGCATCAACGGCAACCAGGTGCGCATCGGCATTGCTGCACCGAAGGAGATCGAGGTGCACCGCGCGGAAGTCTACGAGCGCATTCAGGCGGAGAAAGGTGTAGAGGTGCCGGCGTGAGTCGAGACATCGCTGTCAGCTTGTTCGATGAGAGCTGCATCATGCTTGAGCCGTGGCTCGCTGCTGGATATGAGTGCTGGGCTATCGATCTCGCGCACCCGGTCGCATATGACAACGGCGGCGTTACCAGTTGCGGCAGGCTGCACAAACTCCATCGGGATCTGTCTACGCCGTGGCTTCCACCGTTCGACCGTGATCGCATTGCATTCGTCGCAGCATTCCCGCCATGCGATCACCTCGCGGTCAGCGGTGCCAGATGGTTTGCCGGCAAAGGGCTGCGCAGGCTGTCGCGATCCATTGAGCTGTTCGCTACCGCTGCCGAGCTTTGCGAATGGTCTGGCGCGCCATACCAGATTGAGAATCCGGTCAGCACGATTAGCAGCTACTGGCGGAAACCGGATGCCACATTCTCGCCGCACGAATTCACCGGGTATTGCGCCGACGACAACTACACGAAGCGCACTTGCCTGTGGACTGGTGGCGGGTTTGTGATGCCTTCTGCGTTTGTTGATAAATCGCTACCCCCCCCCGACGACAGAATCCACAAAGCACCACCAGGGCCGGATCGTCACAGGTTTCGCAGCGCAACGCCAAGAGGTTTCGCGCGCGCGGTATTCGAGGCTAACGGCGTGCGAAGTGAGGCCGCAGCATGATCGACCAAATCGTTATCGGCGCGTGCGGTGCGTCATCGGTGTGGCTCAGTCAGAGCACTCTGCACCAGCACAGACGACTCGCGTGTTTGTTCGGCCTCGCGGCGCAACCGTTCTGGTTCTACGCGACGTGGAAAGCGCAGCAGTACGGAATCATGGCTCTGACGCTCGTTTACACGATGGGGTGGGCGCGCGGGTTTTGGAGCCACTGGATTAGATCGGAGGGAACAACATGAGCGAAGGCTACGCATTTCAACTTTCGACAAAATTTCAAACCATCGAATGCTGCAGATGTGGAGTCACATTCGCCGTATCGGCCGAGCTGCGTAGCCGACTCATAAATTCACATGAGTCGTTCTACTGCCCTCTCGGGCACTCGCAGCGCTACACCGGCAAGTCGGAAGCCGAGAAGCTGCGCGATCAGCTCGCGAGCGCGAAAGAAACTTCCGAATACTGGCAGCAGCGAACCAGCACCGCGCAGGCAGAGGCGAAGATGGCCAGCTATCGAGAGCGAGCACAGAAGGCCGCGAAAACCCGACTTAAAAATCGCATCGCCGCCGGTGTGTGCCCCTGCTGCACCCGCAGCTTTCAGAATCTCGCGCGGCACATGGAGAATCAGCACCCGGGGTTCAAGCAGGAGGGGGGGTCGTGATGCCGCAATCATCCGCGCGCCGCCCTACATGGACAGAGCGATATCGCCTCGGTGTCCAGCTGAGCAAAGAACTCGACACCTACTGCACGCTCGAAGAGATCGCGGTCGAACTCGGAACGACAAAGCAGAACGCATACACCGCGTCGGTGCTCGCGCTCGGCACGTTAGCGATCGGGCTGCAGCAGAAATTCGGCGGCTCGGCGGAGGTTTGATGTGACCACACCAGCCATCCAGCGCGCACTGGTCACGAAATGGCGCGAAGCCTATTTCTCCCCCGAGTGCGCTCCGTCGGCGCAGTGGATCAAGAACATGATTCAGGACGGCACCTACTCCGGCGAGAAGGTCGGCGGGGTCTGGTGCATCCACGTCTACGCTGGCACGCTGGAGCCGGTAAAGCCCAATGACGCCCCGGCGCGAACCGATGCCGAGCAGGTGACGAACACCGGCAACGCGCTGGCCGATGCGCTCCTCGATGACTGGCTAAAGGCTGGATGACATGACCCCGCGCGGCCGCTCCCTGCTCTACCGCGATCTGCCTGACAACCTCGAACCCGACCCGCACAAGCAGGCCGACGGCTCTACGGTGGTCTATTACCGCTACAAATTCCCCGACGGCAAGCGCAAGAGCTTGGGCCGTGATCGCGGCATCGCCATTGAGGCAGCGAAGGCGTTGAACGCCAAGTTCTCCAGCGACGCAACCAAGGAGTTGTTGGCGAAGGTGCTCGGCAGCGACTCCCCGCGCGCACCGGCCAAAGACAACCCGCCGCTGTCGACGGTGATCGAAGAGTTTGAAAAGCACTACCTGCCCGGCCGCAAATACAGCGAGCGCAGCACGGAGGAGATCGGCTACAAGCTGGCGCTCTACGGTCGCGAGTGGGGTAGCCAGCTGATCAAGAGCTTCACCACGCTACAGATTGCTGGCTTCCTGAATGATCTGTCAGTGTCGGCCTATATCAAGCACAGGAAGCTCCTGCTCGATCTGTTCAGCTACGCCGGCCACTCCGGCTACGTCATGACCAACCCGGTAGCGATGACGCTGGAGAAGTCGGACAGCGAGCGGAAGAAGCAGCGCCAGCGGCACACGCTGGAGGGCTACCTGCAGATCCGCGCCATTGCACCAGACTGGCTGCAACGTGCGATGGATATCGCCCTGCGCACCCTGCAGCGTCGTGGCGACCTAACCCGACTACACCGCGATCAGCTGCACGGCGACTGCATCCGAATCCTGCAGCGCAAGACCCGCAACTATAACCGGCCGGTGTTTATCGATATCCAGATGGGCAGCGAACTGAAAGAGGCGGTGACAGCGTGCCAGCGGTCAGGCGTGCCATGTCCCTACCTGATCCACTACCGGCCGAAGAAAATCACCCGGCAGATTCGAGAGGCTAAACTGCACCCGTTCGCGGTGACCGATGACCACCTCTCGAAAGAGTTCGCGCGGTATCGAGACGCGGCCAACGCCTACCCCGATCTGGCGCCGGCACAGCGTCCTTCGTTCCATGATCTGCGTGCGCTCGGCACCCACCTCTATCAAGAGGCCGGCTACTCGAACGAATACATCATGGCGCTGACCGGGCACGCATCGGAGCAGATGCTGGAGAACTATCTCGAAGGCCACAAAGACCCGGTGCCGCTGCTGGTTCGGGCTGATTTGAAGGTGACGTCGTGACGCTGACGTTTCCCGAAAATACCCCGAAAATACCCCGAAACGAAAAAGGCCGACTCACAGAGCCGGCCTAAATCGGTGTCCCGCAAGGGAAATTTGGTAGGCATGATTGGACTCGAACCAACGACCCCCACCATGTCAAGGTGGTGCTCTAACCAGCTGAGCTACATGCCTGTTAATCCGGCAATCTTCAACGCCGGGTAACGAGAGCCGCGCATTATAGTGATGCAACCCCGAGTCGACAACACCCTTTTTCACCCATTTCTCATTCAGACCAGCGCCTCGAACTTGAGCGCGGCAATCTCGTCACGCAGCCTCGCCGCCTCTTCAAATTCAAGATTTTTCGCACACTCGAACATGCGCTGCTGCAACCGGGTGATCTCGGCCTCGCGTTCAACCGATGACATTTCGCTGATGCGCCGCCCGCCATAGGCCGGCGTCGGCTCGGCCACCTGGCGCGCCTTGGCGCCGCGTTTGCCACGCGCACCCGGCACCGTGCGGGCGCCCTCGAGAATATCGGTCACCTCCTTGCGCACACCCTTCGGCACGATGCCGTGCTCGGCATTGAAGCGCTCCTGCTTTTCGCGCCGGCGATCGGTTTCGTCGATGGCTCGCCGCATCGAGCCCGTTATGTTGTCGCCATACAGAATGGCCTTGCCGTTCAAATTGCGGGCGGCGCGGCCAATGGTCTGGATCAGCGAGCGGTCGCTGCGCAGGAACCCCTCCTTGTCGGCATCGAGGATCGCCACCAGCGATACCTCGGGCATGTCCAGCCCTTCGCGCAGCAGGTTGATGCCGACCAGCACGTCAAACAGACCGAGACGCAGATCGCGAATGATCTCGACCCGCTCCACCGTGTCGATATCGGAGTGCAGATAACGCACCCGCACGCCGTGTTCTCCGAGGTAATCGGTCAAATCCTCGGCCATCCGCTTGGTCAGCGTCGTCACCAGCACGCGCTCCTCGACGGCAACGCGCTTGCGAATCTCCGACAGCAGATCGTCAACCTGCGTCCGCGCCGGCCGCACCTCGATGGCCGGGTCCACCAACCCGGTCGGGCGCACCACCTGCTCGACCACCCGCGCCGCGTGCTCGCCCTCGTACGGACCCGGCGTCGCCGACACGAACACCACCTGCGACACCAGCCGCTCCCACTCGTCGAAACGCAGCGGGCGGTTGTCGAGCGCCGACGGCAACCGGAAACCGTATTCGACCAGCGTCTCCTTGCGCGAACGGTCGCCCTTGTACATGGCGCCGATCTGCGGCACCGAGACATGCGATTCGTCGATGACCACCAGCGCCTCGGGCGGCAGATAATCGAACAGCGTCGGCGGCGGCTCGCCCGGCGCACGCCCGGAGAGATAGCGCGAGTAATTTTCGATGCCGTTGCAGTAGCCGAGCTCGCGGATCATCTCGATATCGAAACGGGTGCGCTGTTCGAGCCGCTGTGCCTCAACCAATTTGTCGTTGGCCCGAAGCCATTCCAGCCGCTCGCGCAACTCCACCTCGATCCGGTCGACGGCGCCCAGCATCACCTCGCGCGGCGTCACGTAGTGACTGCTCGGAAAAATCGTGAAGCGCGGCAATTTTTCCAGCAGTTCTCCGGTCAGCGGATCGAAGGTGCGGATACTGTCGATCTGGTCATCAAACAGCTCGATGCGCACGGCATCGCGCTCCGAGTCAGCCGGAAAGATGTCGATGACATCGCCGCGCACGCGGAAATTGCCGCGCGCAAAGGCGACATCGTTGCGGGTGTATTGCAATTCGGCCAGTCGTCGCAGCAACGCGCGCTGGTCGACCTGCTCGCCACGCACCGCATGCAACACCATCTTGAAGTACTGCTCCGGATCACCGAGGCCGTAGATCGCCGAAACGGTGGCGACGATCAGCGCATCCTTGCGCTCCATCAGCGCCTTGGTCGCCGACAGCCGCATCTGCTCGATATGGTCATTCACCGACGCATCCTTCTCGATGAAGGTGTCGGAGGACGGCACATAGGCCTCGGGCTGGTAGTAGTCGTAGTAGGAAACGAAGTATTCGACGGCGTTGTTCGGGAAGAACTCCTTGAACTCGCCATAGAGTTGCGCGGCGAGGGTCTTGTTCGGCGCCATGACGATGGTCGGCCGCTGCACTGCCTGCACGACATTGGCCATCGTGAAGGTCTTGCCGGAACCGGTCACCCCGAGCAGGGTCTGCGCGTGCAGGCCAGCCTTGACTCCCTCCACCAGCGCCGCGATCGCCGCAGGCTGATCGCCGGCCGGCGCATAAGGGGAATGGACCTTGAAAGGCCGGCTCATCACTGCTCTCCCACGAACAACTCAACACGACCGCGGATGGTAACCCGCCCCCACCCGCCAGCCCAGCGGAGAGCCGCAACCGCCCTGACTGAGCGTTCGATATAGAGGTGGAATTGTCCGAAATTTCATCACCTTAAGCGGCGGAAAAAGCGGTTGACGATGCCGAAACGGCCCTATATGATGCGCGCCTCACGTGATGAGCGTGACCGACTATTCCGCCTTAGCTCAGTCGGTAGAGCAACTGACTGTTAATCAGTGGGTCGCTGGTTCGAGCCCAGCAGGCGGAGCCAAATCAAGGTCTTGCAAGCCTCTCAGCTTCAAGACCTTTTTATCTCCTAGTCGTCAGTTTGATAGTGGATTGGCATCCCTTACTAACTACTGACGAGCACACTCTGAGCACACTTTGCTTGGCGCGTGCGTAGGAGATGCCCTCATGGCAACCATCCGCAAGCTCCCTAGCGGGAAATTTCAGGCCATCATTCGCCTTTCTGGCCTGAAACCGATCTACGCAACCTTCCCGACCAAAACCAAAGCGAAGCAATGGGTTCAGACCGTCGAATCCGATACCGCTCTGGCCCGAAAACTTGCCTTCGGGGAAGAGTTGACCCTGCAGCAAGCCGTGGTTATTGAAACCAGCAAAGGCAAAATTCGCTGCACCATTCCACTCTTCTCCGAATGGCTTGATGAATTCCTGTCGACGGCTAAGTTTTCCGATGATTCAACCACGGGTCGTCTCCAATTCTGGCGAAAACGCCTTGGCGAAAAATTAATCACCGACGTCACACCAGAAGACGTTGACGACGCTCTTCTGGAGATTGCTCAAAAGCGCACCGGCTCCACGGTCAATCGCTACAAGAGCAACCTCTCAAGCGTCTTTATTGGATTCAACCGTCATCCAACCTACAAGCGCCTGAAATTCGCCAACCCAGTTCGCAGCGAATTCGTCTCTAGCTTCCCCGAGAACCCGCACAAGAATCGCTTCCTCTCCCCGGAAGAACAGCGGCGATTGCTCGAAGCAGCTCGAGAATCCCGTTGGGATCGACTCAATCTGCTAGTGCTACTCGCACTCACCACCGGCGCCCGCCGTGGTGAACTTCTCAATCTCACCTGGCGAGACATGGATCTTCACGGCAAGGTCGCCACCCTCCAAACCACGAAGAACAAACAACCAAGGCTGCTCCCCTTGTTACCACTAGTCATCGAAGAATCGATGCGGTTTCGGGAACATCCCGACCATTGTGTCTTTCCCTCCACCGTTAACCCCCGGGAACCCTTCGACTTCAAGAAGGCCTGGCAAAAGGCGCTAAGGGAGGCCGGACTGACCGATGTCCGCTTTCACGACTTGAGACACACGGCAGCCTCGAACATGGTGGCCTCCAGCCGCACGCTATTCGAAACTGGCACCCTACTAGGACACAAGCAGAGCAGCACCACCATGCGCTATGCCCACCTGGCCCACCACCACACGTCTAAGATGGCAGAAGATGTATGGAGCTCCATTCATGGTTAAAAAAAGCACAATCCTTAGCGGCATTGATATCTATCCGCCCGTGGTTTGGCAATCGAAGCAGGGGGATGTGCACGCATCCCGCCAGCTTTTACGCGAGGCGATCAGAGCACTGGAGGAAAAAGGCCCCCTTTGTGACAGCGTAAGGGACTGGTTAGTACAAGCTCTTCGCGAAGTCGAGCAAGGCGCCACGCAGGGAAATGCTTTCAAGCTCATCCCCCCCAAGCGTCGCCCCGACAAGCTTTCGGAGGAGACACAGATATTTATCACAGAGCAGATAATCGATTCAGATAGCGGTCGCCACAAGGCGATCAACAAGGACGAATCCTCTATGGGAATCTACGCAAAGCTCGCTGCTACGTACAAAGTCACTCCAACAACAATCGAGAACATCTATAAAAAGCATAGAGATGGGGTGCTCGATTCTCGAAGGTTGAATGAGGAGCTTCGACGCGAAAACGAGACCGAGTTCTACGACGGCGACTAGGCCCCGTACCTGCCCCCTCCCCTCACACAATAAGTACGACGACTTATTGGGATATTTCCTGAACGCCTAGGTACACAACATAGCCTCCGCCAGTCCACTTCAAACTGACGACTACGGAGGCTACACATGCACCAACCCGCACCATCTCACACCCCATCGGATATCAGCGAGGCAGCAGCTTCCATCTCCGACTGGGTCACTGTCGCAACCTTCTGCAAGCTCTTCCCGAACATCCCGGAAAAAACCATCCGGTGGCAGCTCACTAATCGCCATCTGAACGGGCTCTCGCTGCATGTTCAGGTCATCGGCAAGCAGCGTTACATCAGCATCAAGGGCTACGCCGCCTGGCTCTCAGCCCAGGATCGCTAGCCATCTCTTCCTTTACACCTACCCCAATCAACGTACTAACAAGGAAATCTTGTATGAGCAGCACCGACCAATTGATCACTATTTCACCATCCGACTCGTCAGAGTCGGTGGTGACGGATCCCGCAAACCATAGCCAACCCACCCTTGTGTCGGTGGGTCAAATGGCATCACTCCCGACATCGCTGTCCGTGTTCGATGGCACCAACCAACAGCTCGGCGATTACCCCATCCCGCAGAGCCAGAATGACCCGACCCTTTCCAGCCTTCTTCCCACCGCCCTCTACGCGAGCATCGGCAACGGTAATCAGGTGGTCATTGCAACATGCCTGGACGAAGCCACAGCGCTGATTGGATGCCACGAGATTTCCCGGGTCGTTGCCCCTTTGGCCCCCGAAAAGCTCATTGAGGTGTGTGAAGCCCTGCTCAAAAGCAACCAGAAGGCGGTATACATAATCCTCGGCATCCACGATCTCTCCAGTGATGTCGCCATCGCCAAACAGATCCTCTCCGCCGAATCCTTTTATCCTCCCGAATCCTGCAAGACCTGGCGGCAACTGGTCGCTCGCGACGGCAAAGACGCGGTCCGCAAACACATCACTAAACTGGACCAGGAACGGGAAATCACTGCGCAGTTCGCCGTCACCGAACAACATCTCGATAAAATTAGCGAGGCACGGTTCGTCTTTCCAGACCTGATAATCCAGCAGCACATCGTGGTTATCTGTGCGGAGCCGAATGCCGGCAAAACCACCATCTGTAACTGGATCTGTACCCAGATCAGCGAGAGGTACAAAGTACGCTACCTGAACCTGGACTGCTCCGGTCCCGATGCTGCGGCATACTTCGAAATCGCCCGCAGCTTTGGCTTCGAGTTCATTAACTTCGACCTCTCTCAAACCAATCCTGCTGACTACTTCGCCCAACTCGACGCATGCGAGGATCTGACAAACGTAGTCCTCATCCTGGATACGTTGAAGAAATTCGCAGACTTGAATCGTAAAGGCGCAGTGAGAGATCTCATGTTTCGCCTACGTTCTTACTGCAACAAAGGCGCAACTATTGTGCTTTTAGCACATACGACCAAGTACAGGTCCAAAGACGGAATGCCGGTCTTCGATGGGGTTGGGGACATCAAGAACGACTGTGATGAACTGATCTATTTGATCCCGGAAAATGGTAGCAACGGGAACAAAGTGGTCGACACCCTGCCCGACAAGATACGCGGTGAAATCAAGCCGATTAGCTTTCTTATCGAGGCCAATCGCCAGGTGTCGATGACCGGGTTTTCCGATCCCGTTGCGAAGAACCGGCTGAAAATCGATGCGCCCATCATCGCCATCGTTCAACAGGAACTCGCTTCCGGCGAGAAGGTGCAGAAAGAACTGCTGGAGGCCTGCAGCAAATCCGGTGGCTTTGGCAAGCGCAAGGTAACCCCCGTACTTGAGTATCACAGCACTGGGTCTGCTCCGCTCTGGACACGCTCACAAGGCCCTAACAACTCCTGGATCTACAAGCTCCCGTAACCGGCATGGAAACCTCCTCTGGAACGAGTCAACCATGACGGAATCAGAGCACACCGGGATAACCGGGATAACCGGGATAACCGGGATAACCGGGATAACCGGGATAACCGGGATAACAGTATCGGCCTGCCCCTCCAATGAGGGGCCTTTTTAAGAGAAAGAAAGCTGCTAATCCATACCCAGCAGTTCTGCGGCGCCAACCTCCGGACTTGGACCGGCCCAACCTTCATCTCCATAGTTGAAAGTTCGGCGACCAGGCCCCTTGGCAATAATGACCTCCTTTTTTGAGGTCACGATATTTACGAACGCTGTCAGACGACGATACCCCTCTGTAGATAAGTGGAATCGTGCAATCGTATCGATTGAGTCTTGGGACATATGTAGCTCAGAAGGCCAGATTCCATACTTACCCTTAAAGCCATCAAGGGCCTGCATAATTCTGACAAGGTTTCCGCCATGCTTAACGACTAACTTGCTCACTTCTTCTCCCTCTCGGCTAATGCCCCCAATCTGCTTCGATCAAGGTAGTGGTTCCCTCAATAGTGAACGACACCTTCCCCCTAAGAAATGACCGGAATCTGAAAAAATTTGGATGCAACTCAATCCTCGGCCAGGTATCGCATGTCCGGCAATTATCGACAGTATTGAGCACCCGATATCCACCCGATACCCTTCAAGCAACAGCAAACTAGAGACAATCTCCCCAACACCAATAAATCCGCCCACGGCAGAAGTTCTCACCGACTTCTGCAACCATACC
The DNA here is from genome assembly GCA_964638025.1 of uncultured Verrucomicrobiaceae bacterium. GTDB lineage: Bacteria > Pseudomonadota > Gammaproteobacteria > Pseudomonadales > CAMLJR01 > CAMLJR01. Next base: position 11,514 of record CAZWXW010000011.1, on the reverse strand, counting down.
CAGCCGGTATTCTAACCAGCCAAAATCCACCCAATCCGACCATACCCACCCGATATACCAACTCCACCCGCCGCATTAGCCAAAAACCCCTCGTCTGGGTATGCCCCTAGAACTTTACAGTTTGGCGGCACACCCAAAACCTCCCCCCCCGGTCAGCTCTTCGGTTGGTTTACCAATTCAGTACCCCCACCTTAACCACACTCACCCACTCCAAATCCCTGCAATCCATCCACAGATAAGAAGGCAGCGCTACGCGCCTGAGCGGAGAAGTGAATGGGTGGGCCGTGCCGGTCTTTTCATTGGCTTCAAACCGTCACCCTTCTATCGGAAGAAGACCATGCAGCCAGATCACCACTACGCATCTCTTGGTTTCCACCTTACCGAACCCCAACAACGAACCATCCAGGAAGCCATCGGCATCCTCGAATCACGATTGCGGTCCACCGAAGTCTTCACCAGTCCAGAGGAAGTCAAACGCTTCTGTCGGCTTCAACTCGCCACCGAGCGGGACGAGCAGTTCGGCTGCCTCTTCCTGGATACCCAGCACCGACTACTGCTATTCGAGCGGCTATTCCATGGCACCGTCGACAGTGCCAGCGTCTACCCCAGGGTCGTGGTTCGCCGTGCCCTGGAGCTCAATGCCAGTGCTGCCATCCTCACCCACAACCATCCCTCGGGAGATGCTGAACCCAGCCAGGCCGATGTCACCCTGACCCGAAAACTGCGAGATGCCCTTGCCCTCGTCGATATCCGCGTCCTGGATCACCTGATCGTCGGCACCCACGAATCAACCTCACTGGCTGAACGTGGCCTTGTATGAACCCCATGGCACCGAGATTCGGTGCCACCTCCTTTTTTATAAATAGGATGTCGGGGGACTGAACATAAGACGGGATTATTCGCAGTGCGAGCACTGTCCGCTCCTGCGTTGCCGGATAATCAGTCCTATGTTAAATCCGCTCTTTTCTTCGCCAGTGGCCAACGCACGTCCGGGTGCCTCTCCGCTGCCGCTGCGGCCACCCTACCGCGCCTTGGCCAGAGTCAGTGCCTCAATCAAATCAATCGTCTAGAATCCTTCGCTAACTCCTCCTTTAACCTCGTTCGGGACCTCACCCTATAAGCCATGGCCAGCGGTCAATCTATGACCAACAAAGCCAGGCAACCATCGGACGGGAACCATTGCCTATCAATATTCAGGGAAGCAAATGCCCAGACCCGCGAAAGAGAAGAAGCCAGCCAAGCAGAAAAGCTTCGAACAGACCCTGTGGGATACCGCCGACAAGCTGCGTGGCAGCGTCGAGTCCTCCGAATACAAGCACGTCATCCTCAGCCTGATCTTCCTCAAGTTCGTCAGCGACAAGTTCGAGGAGCGCAAGCAGGAGCTGATCGACGAAGGCAAAGCGGCCTACGTCGACATGGTCGAGTTCTACACCATGAAGAACGTCTTCTTCCTGCCGGAGGAGTCGCGCTGGACCTACATCCAGAAGCATGCCAAGCAGGACGACATCGCCCTCAAGATCGACACCGCACTCTCCACCGTCGAGAAGAACAACAAGTCTCTACGAGGTGCCCTACCGGACAACTACTTCTCCCGGCTTGGGCTCGACACCAGCAAGCTGGCCGCACTGCTCGACTCCATCGACAACATCGACACCGTCGAGGATCGAGAAGAGGACGTGGTAGGCCGCGTCTACGAATACTTCCTCGGCAAGTTCGCAGCGACCGAAGGCAAGGGTGGCGGCGAGTTCTACACGCCCAAGTGCGTGGTCAACCTGATCGCAGAGATGATCGAACCCTACCAAGGCAAGATCTACGACCCCTGCTGTGGCTCGGGCGGTATGTTCGTGCAGTCGATCAAGTTCGTCGAAAGCCATCAGGGCAACAAGAAGGACATCTCCATCTACGGCCAAGAACAGACCGGCACCACCTACAAGCTGGCCAAGATGAACCTGGCCATCCGTGGTATCGCCGCCAACCTTGGCGACATCCCGGCAGACACCTTCTTCAAGGATCAGCACCCGGACCTGAAGGCCGATTTCATCATGGCCAACCCGCCTTTCAACTTGGATCAGTGGCGGGCTACTGATGAGCTAACCGACGATCCCCGCTGGTCCGGCTATGAAATACCACCCGTGGGTAATGGCAACTACGCCTGGATCCTGCACATGGTCTCCAAGCTATCGGAGAACGGTATCGCTGGCTTCGTACTGGCCAATGGATCTATGGCTTCCAACACCAAGGGCGAAGGTGCCATCCGCCAGAAGCTGATTGAAAACGATCTGGTCGATTGCATGATCGCCCTGCCCGGCCAGCTCTTCTATACAACCCCAATTCCTGCCTGCCTTTGGTTCATCACCAAAAACAAGGGCGCAATGAAAATCGCGAGGCACAGCGACAGCAACCACCGCGACCGTCGTGGTGAAACGCTGTTCATCGATGCCCGCAACATGGGCACGATGACTGACCGTACCCACAAGGAACTGACCGAAGACGATATCGCTACCATTACAAGGACCTACCATGCGTGGCGTGGTGAAGCGAAGGATGGCAACTACGAAGACCAGCCCGGCTTCTGCAAAGTAGCAAAGCTGGAGGAGATCAAAACCAATGGCTTCGTGCTAACACCGGGACGGTATGTGGGTGCAGCCGAAGTTGAAGACGATGGCGTGCTGTTTGAGCAGAAGATGCATGAGCTCACCCAGACGCTATATCGCCAAATGATTGAATCAGAAAAACTAGATATGGCGATTAAGGAAAACCTGATGGAGTTTGGATATGGCGAGTGATTTCGACTCGCTCCAACTTGGAAGCGTCTGCTCAAAGATCGGCAGCGGGGCAACTCCTCGTGGCGGCAAGGAAGCATATCGCGGCGGGACCACGTCACTGATTCGCAGTCAAAATGTCCACAATGATCGGTTTGTTCACAATGGTCTTGTATACATCGATAGCCAATCTTCAACTTCTTCCATCAACGGACAATATTGAAAAGTCGAACCATAACTTTGGGGAGTGGCTCCTTTCAAGGACGCCTGATTTTTCGACGACGCACTTTATTCCTACCGGCCCGACACTCTACAACGCAGAGAGCTTCCTTGAATTCATAAGGCATCGCGAAGAACTACTTCGGAAGCAGTATTTAACAATCCTCGGATTCGGTCCGGAACCGACTCCAGATCATGCACACGACACCGAGGACAAACCGGAAAAAAAGCCGCAGGCGCCCACCGACGCATTCCAATAGCAAGAGACGGTTCAGCTTTTTCGCCGAACCTTCGTCGCAATGGAGTATTTACCGTGGGCGCAAAGGGTAATGAAAAACGCTTCGAACTATTCGAGGATGCTCTTGAATACTTGGGGCAACTTAAGGTTGCACAATGGCGCCGACCAAACGACAACGGAAACTGGGGGATTGTCTCTGCGCTCGAATGGCGCGATTTTGAAGCCATCGAACAATGACCCAATGGCAATCATCATTTTAATCGAAGAGTGGAATGAGCCAGGGCATCATTGGGCGCCAAAAGTCTTTCGGTAGGACACTTCTGTACAAAATCAGCTCACACGAAACCCCACAAACTGCCTCAGATGAAAAATTAAACAGGGATTATATGAAAGATTTTTTAATCGCCCTTTGCATGACAATCCTAGGAGTTCTTATTATCGCAGGTGCGATTACATTACAGGTCGCATGGCTAGGATTCTGCTTCGGCACGGTAGTAGTTGGAATAGTGATTCTAATCTTCGCCCCCCACGTACTTTTTCTCCCAATCTCCCTGCTAATTCCTGGATTCACATTCGCGTATGCGGGCATAAAAACAATCGAGGACATCATTGGCGGCGAGGGGTACTTTAGCAACAAGATAGATTCCTGGCGCCTAAAAACAAGCAGATCTATGAACATCACAAAAAACTACGCCAGCATGCTAGCCATAATTCCAACAGCAACTGCCAGACCAATTCAAGACGATACGAATGACAACCCGAAGCAGCCAGAAGCGATCGCAACCACAACCAAGAAATCAAGCCATAAACCCAAAAACTCCCTTACGAAATCTGAACGCTGGACGCTAATTGGAGGCCTCTATTTTCTTGGAGTGTTCATTCACCGGATTGGAATCAACCAAGGAACACCTATCAATCAATTCACGATGGCAGACTCGGCCGGCGCCATGATTGTCGGACTCGTATTTATGTATCTTGGCTCTATCGCAGGACGACCAAAGGGAGCTTCAGCGGAGCGGATCGGAACCGTCTCCGGGCTAATAATTTTCATGATTCTGATAATCAACGGATCTCAGCGCTGAAATGGCAAGCACTCTCCGCCACAGATCAACCTTTTATGCAACCATCAGAAGAAATAAAACATTCCACAAAAAAAGATGCAGCTATGAAAAGCCTGATCATCACAGCACTTGTAGTTGTAATGCATTCCAGCACTTCTCACGCGTTATGCGTCGGCTCAGGAAGCATTCAAAATTGCACTGATTCCAGCGGCAATAGCTACATGGTAAATCGTATCGAAAACACGACATACGTAAATGGCACAAATGCAAATGGCGACTCGTGGAACTCGTCTTCCATGACCATCGGGAATACGACCTACCAGAACGGCCAAGCGAAAGACGGCGGTAGCTGGAACCAAACCATTCAGAATGTTGGTGGCACTCGGTACTACAATGGAACCGACAGCGATGGTAATTCTTTCTCGGGTGCCTGCAATCAATATGGATGTAATTGATCGCTGAGCCCCCCAGCGCTATCTTCCACCACTCGGCACGGAGGCCACTATGCTATCTCTCACAGTAGAGATTGACGACCAGATCCGAATCTGGCGACGACATCATCCTGGCAGCGCTAGGCATCAAGGGCGGCCATGCGAGACTCGGAGTTGAGGCACTGAAAGAGGTGGTTGTTTTGCGAGAAGAACTAAGGAAAGTTGATGAACGAAAGCCATGAGTTTGGCGGCGGCTGGACCCAAATAAAACTAGATGTTCTATCGCAATATCTAGCTGCCTACAGCCAAGTGATGAAGAACCAGAAGTTCAAGCTGCTTTATATCGATGCCTTCGCCGGCACCGGTGACTGCAAAACTAAGGGCCGCAATCCCACAGACTTGGCCGGCTCAGCTCGACGCGCACTAGAGAGCAACTGCTTTGATCATTACCTATTTATCGAGGCTCATAAGGGTAGAAACAAGCAATTAAGAGCGCTTTGCCAGTTACCAGAGTTTGCAGACAAATCAATTCAAATCGAACAAGAAGATGCAAATGTGGTGCTCTCGGCTCTACTAGGGTCGTTTGACAACCGCAACTGGCGAGCCGTGGCATTCCTCGACCCATACGGACTAAACGTAAACTGGAAGACACTCGAATCCATCGCAACGACTGGTGCAATCGATGTTTGGTTTCTATTTTCAACAAGCGGCCTAACTCGCAACGCCGCAAGAAAATGGTCAGCAGTCGACAAGAGCAAAGAGGAGGCAATCGACCGGGCGCTTGGAACACCAGAGTGGCGAACAGCGTTCTATACCGATACCGGTCAACTTGGACTATTTGAATCAGATCCGCATGTCATACGAACCGCGGACATCGCCGATCTAGAAAAATTTGTAGGCAAAAGGCTTCAGCACATTTTCCCTGATGTTCTCGACCCACTCCGACTACCCAAAAGCGGGTCTCAACTCTTTTCGCTTTTTTTCGCAATCTCCAATCCAGCTCCAAATGCGAGAGGCATCGCGAAGCGAATTGCAAGCCACATTATTTCAAACAGTTAGGCAAATGCGATAACTTGCGGCATAGAGTCCCAAGTCCGGCCGCCGAGGCTTCGGCCGTTTTCTTTTTTACTACGCTTCACACCGTCCTTCCCCCAGCTTCCCCATTGCTTAAAGAAGAAGTCGACGCCTTGTTCCTCACATTGCCTCTTCACTGATAGAACCCACTCCTCTTTCATCGGCCGTGCTTTGTGACCAGATTCGCCGCCGACGATCACCCAATGAATGCCATCGAGTCGAAGCAGACCAACGTCTTCTAGCAGCGGCTCAACCGAGAGAAATCGCGTCTTCGCATTAATCAACTGCAAGTGCTCGATTCGTGGAACGCCATGCTTTTTGTTCTCGACAGAGACGCCAATCCATGCGTTGTCTGGCACCACTCGGGATAAAAAATACTTACGCATCCGATCGGCACGCTTTGTCAGAATTTGATATGTATGCTGTGGCGTTGCGGAGATCGTTTCGAATACCCGGTCGATGAATTCAAACGGTACGTCTCCATGAAATAGATCGCTCATCGAGTTAACAAAATAGACCGTCGGTTTTTTCCGCTGCAGCGGATATCCCAGCCGTTCCGGATGCAGCGCTAGCTTGAATCCCGCTTCATAGCCGGCCGCTCCCATCGCCTCAAGGCGGCGAGCCATCACTTCTGCATAGCAGTATTTGCAGCCTGGCGAGACCTTGGTACATCCGGTAACCGGGTTCCAAGTCTGCTCGGTCCACTCGATTTTCGACTGTGTCGCCACCGTTATGCCCCCTTCAGTTGCGGCCGCATCTAATCACAATCAACGCCAAAACGACCATATCCCTGCTGTTCAATCCTTCGACAGCACCTTCCCCTCTCCCTGCGGCTCCAGGTGCTGGCTGTTCCGCACCGGCGTCACCTGTAGGTCGACCGGCAGCCGCGGCGCCTCAATCATCCCCGTGAAGTAGGCGCTGTCGTGGAAAGACGGATCCAGCCACGCCGCCAGCAGCTTCGGGTCATCGGGCAGGAACAGCGGTATCGACTTGTCGTGGTACTCGCTGAATCGTGGGTGCGGCGGGCAGGTAATGATCGCGCAGGAGTGTACAAGTTCGTCACCATGCTGCCAGGTGCGAAAGATGCCGCCCAGCAGTAGCCCTTCCTCCGCCTCCATGTGGAAGCTCTGCTTCTCCTTCGTCTCGACGATACTGGTTGCCGGCAGGATGCAGCGTGAGGTCTTAAACGGCCCTTTCCAGAGCCGGCCATCAAGGTTGCGGGCGTTGAAGCAGGTGATGGCTCGGTTCGGCTTGAGCTGGCTGCCTTTCTCCTCCAGCAGGAACCACCAGGTGGCGTCGATCATCTTGGCTTGGCCGCCCTCCTCGCCAATGATCAACCCCGTCAGTAGGCTACCCGGCCAGAATTGACCATCGGGAAACTCTGGCAAGCCGCACCCTAGCCGAATGCGCTCGAGCTTCGGGATCTTAGCCGCCTGGATCCGTCTAGCGAATCCGCACATCACTGCCCCTCTGGATAATCACAGGCTCACTTCCGGCTACGCCTCCATTTCGGAGTCGCCCCCCTATCTTCGCGAAGATCCAATCACAGGCAACCCATTCTCCAGCAGCGCAAATACCACCACCAGCGATCCAGGCCCCTGCAGCATACAACCCCAAAGGTATTCCCCCACCTGCAACTCCTGCCAATCACCCAGCGATGCCACCCGGTAAGCCGTAAAACCAAAGCGCACAGGTCTAGCCCATGGTTTCAGCTCGCTCGCTATCCGCTTCTCTATCACCCCACCCCAGCGGGCAAAACCCTGTCTGTTCGTGGAGAGCGCATACGAAACGTGGCCGGGGCGATCGTCAGCGATCACAACTCCGGGAATGTGACTGGTACGAAACTCATAGGAGGCCATCTAGATACTGTATTTATATACAGCAATCTGTGGCAATAGGGACTACCCGATATCGATCAAATCGCCCCAACGCGGCTGGATAGCACACACGAAGGGGAGATCAATAGGCTGCCCCCAACGGAAGGACTCCGAGCACACTTTAAGCACAGTTAGGTACTGAAATGGCCCCAAAGCGGCTCACCAGAACTCATTGTAACTCATTGAAAATAGAGTTAATCTCAATCCAGCCAATCTACCAGACTGGACTGTTAATCAGTGGGTCGCTGGTTCGAGCCCAGCAGGCGGAGCCAAACAAGGCCTTTCAGGCCGACGAAAAAGGGGCTGCATTTTCTGCAGCCCCTTTTTTATTCCCCGCCAGACGGCAAGGGTCATGCACGCGCTACTTCAAGGTGATATTGGCGCGGTTATCTTCGACCACCGCATTCCCAATCCCCTTCACATCACTCAACTGCTCTACCGACTTGAACGGCCCGTTTTCCTTGCGATAAGCAACAATCGCCTTGGCACGCGCCTCCCCCACACCCTTCAGCCCCGCCGCCAATGCCGCCTCATCGGCAGTATTGATATTGACAGCCACAGCCGACTCCGCCGCCAGACATACAGGCGCGGCGACGGTGAGCAACGATGCCAAGAAAACGGCAGACAGGGATTTTCTGAACGTCATGATGTCACTCCTTGACCAGACGAAAATGGATTCGAACAGCTATGTGAATGCCGCAGAACGCGACAGCGCAACCATACTGCGCCGCGGACTCACGTGCTGAGACCGATTTCACCAATTATCGATTGCAGTGCCTGCAGCGGATCGGCGGCGCGCGTGATCGGTCGGCCTATCACCAGATAGTGACTGCCGGCGGCCAGCGCCGCTGCCGGTGTCGCGACGCGACTCTGATCGTCAAGCGATGCGCCAGCCGGACGAATACCTGGCGTCACCAGCACGAAATCGCTGCCAAACCGCGCACGCAACAGGGTCGTCTCCTGCGCGGAGCAAACCACGCCGTCGAGCCCGGCTTCCTGCGTCAGCGTCGCCAGTCGCAGCACATGCTGTTCAGGTGTTGCGGGCACGCCGACGGCAGCGAGCTGCACACCGTCCATGCTGGTCAACACAGTGACTGCAATCAGCAATGGCGCCTGCGATCCAAACGGCTCCAGTGACCTGCGCGCCGCCTCCAGCATCTGCGGGCCGCCACTGGCATGCACGTTGAGCATCCAGACACCCAACTCCGCAGCTGCTGCCACGGCGCCGGCAACGGTGGCCGGAATGTCGTGAAACTTCAGATCCAGAAATACCTCGAAGCCGCGCCCGATCAGCCGGCGAACCAGTTCCGGACCGCCGCGGGTGAACAGCTCCTTGCCGACCTTGAGGCGGCACAGCGCGGGGTCGAGCCGATCGGCCAGCGCCTCGGCATCAGCGGCACGCGGATAATCGAGGGCGACGAGAATGGGGGCGGCAGACATCTGTTACTCCGCGTCGATGCCGGGGACCGGCTGGAAGGTGCCCCACTGCTTGCAACTCGGGCACTGCCAGTGCAGCTGACGCACGGCAAAGCCGCAGTGTCCACATTGAAAGGAGGCTCGATCAAATACCAGTTTGCGCAGCCTTGGCTCCAACAGCGTCCACCACGACTGGCTTCCCTCATCCTGCTTGAGCTCGGACAACGCCAGCGCGGCGCGCAGCGTCGGACGCTTTTGCAACTGGAGCATCAGAAATTCACGGGCCACCGAATCGCCGTCACTGGACTGAATTTCAGCCACCATCGCCTCGAGCGTACCGGCGCAATGACCGGAATCGAGCAGCAACTGCAACACCTCGCGATAGCGCTGCGGCTCACCGGCGGCGGCACAGACTTCACGCAGTTTCGGCAGCACCGTTGCCAGCAGCGCGGGATGTTGCTCCTGCAGCTTCTGCAATGCGGCAACCGCGGCCGCGTAGTTGACTTCGCGCAACTCCAGCTCGGCCAGCTGCAGCACCGCTCGCGCATTGTTGCCATCACGTACGACGCCCTGTTTCAGCTGCTCGCGCGCCGCACGCATGTCATTTCGATCAAGTGCCTGCTGCGCAAGTTCGCAGTGATAGTGCGCAATCGCCCGAGTCAGGGCGGCATCAGCCGGTGGCGAGCGCAGCAATGGGTTCCGGCGCGGCAGCAGCTTTTCGGCAACGTCGATCGCCTTCTGCCACTCCTTTTCCGCCTGGTAGATCTCGACCAGATGACGCCGCGCCGTGCTGCGCAGCTCTTCGGATTGCTGCACCAGCTCAAGCAGCAGTTTTTCCGCGCGGTCGAGCAGACCGGCGCTGATGAAGTCGCGCGCCAGCTCAAGATGCGCCTGCTGCAGCCGTTGCGGCGGCAGATCGGGGCGAGCCAGCAAATTCTGATGAATCTGTATCGCCTGTTCGACCACGCCCTTGCGCCGCATCAGATTGCCAAGTGCCAGATGCGTGTCGAAGGTTTCGGGCGTCACCGGCAGCGATTCGATAAAGGCATCGATCGCCTCATCGGCCCGCTCATTCAGCAGGAAATTGAGGCCGCGATAGTACTGTCGATAGGCAGCCGCCATTCCCTGCGCGAACGGCGGCGCGCCACTTGCGTAGCGGCCCAGCAGCCAGCCACAACCAATGGCACTGAAAACCAGCAGAAACAGCCAGAATGCACTCATCGCTCAGCTCGCAGCCGGCGCTTTCAATTGCGCCAGCTCCTTTTCACAGTTGCCCAGCTGGCGACGGAGCTGCACCTGCCTCGCCTGCAGCCGCAACAGCGCAGCACTGCCGGCGAGCAGACCCGACACACCACCAATCACGAACGCGATGATCAGCCAGGTGGCGAGCGGACGCGGCATGGTCTGCAGGACCAACAGATCCACCGACACCTCGGTCGCGTTCTGAATCGAGAAGAGCAACCCGATAACCAGCACGCCCAACAGCAGCATCACCACCAGCAACCGCCAGATCCAGCGCATGGCACACCCTTAAAGGCCTGGAGAAACCGTGGTAGGGAGGATCATCCTTACGCGAATGCAAAAAATGCATCCGCCACCAAAAAAAAACGGCATGGCCGGCGACCATACCGTTTCACTTTGCCGCTGACAACTTCCGCCACCGAAGTGGCCACGGTCAGTGGCGCTCGATACTCATATTGACCCGCTCGCGCATCTCCTTGCCCGGCTTGAAGTGCGGGACATATTTGCCCGTCAGCTCCACAGCATCGCCGGTCTTCGGATTGCGACCCTGGCGCGGCTCGCGGTAGTGCAGTGAAAAACTGCCGAACCCGCGAATCTCGATCCGCTCCCCTGAAGCCAGTGTCTGCGACATGTGCTCCAGAATGGTCTTGACCGCCAACTCCACATCTTTCTGGGAAAGCTGTGGCTGACGACTGGCGATACGCTCGATCAACTCGGATTTGGTCATAGTGCTGTTGATCCTTTTCAGAACCAGCATGGGGCGTTACCGCCCCATGCACGCCATCACCGGTGGGTGATTACTGGTTCTGCATCTGCTGCTTGATCAGATCGCCGATGGTGGTCGGCGCGGCCTGCTCGACTTCCTGTTCACGGTGAGCACGCACAGCTTCTTTCTCATCATCGAAGTCCTTGGCCTTGACAGAGAGGCCAATTGCCCGATTCTTGCGATCGACGCTGATGATCTTCACCTCGATGGGGTCGCCAACCTTCAATGCGTTGCGAGCATCTTCCACCTTGTCACGGCTGATTTCGGAGGCTTTCAGAACGCCTTCGACATCGGCAGACAGGGTGATGACGGCCGCCTTGGCATCCACTTCCTTGACGGTGCCATTGACGATGGCGCCTTTGTCATAGGAAGTAACATAGCTGGAGAACGGATCCATCTCCAGTTGCTTGACGCCCAGCGAGATGCGC
>CAZWXW010000010.1:0-71095 GCA_964638025.1 uncultured Verrucomicrobiaceae bacterium | reverse complement strand
AGGCCTGCATCGCCGCCTTCGCTTCCGGCGTCAGCAGCAGGCCGAGAAATTCGCGACCTTCGATATCGAGCGCGCCGTCGACATCGGTCGCCAGCGAGCCGGTGGCGACACGCAGGATCGCGCACTGCGCCGGTGGCACGCTGCCACCAAACTGCTCGGCCAGTTGCGCCGGGTAGTTCTGCAGCAGCGTGTGTGCCGCGTCGCTCGCGCCCGGAATCTGATAGTCGGGGCGATTCCACGGCTGCACGAAATTCGGATTGGCCTTGATCCAGGCGCGCGCTTTGGCAATCAGGTCGTCGGCATCACTCGCCAGTTCGTCGATCTGGCCGCGCTCGATGGCTTTCGATGCCGGCGCCACGCTGCCTTTCAGGATCAGCGGCAGTGCCCTCTCGATGCCGAGCAGGCGGATCGAACGAACGATGCCGCCAGCGCCCGGCAGCAGACCGAGCGTCGCTTCCGGCAGGCCGATCAGGGTTTTCTCGCTGTCGATGGCGATGCGGCGGTGGCAGCACAGCGCGATCTCAAGACCGCCACCGAGTGCCGCGCCGTTGATGGCGGCGACGACCGGCACCGGCAGGCTCTCCAGCGCACGCAGGCTGTTGCGCATGCTGGCGAGGAAGTCGCGCCACTTCGGTAGCGTCGCCTCGCTCGCCGCTGCCATCGCCTTGATGTCGCCGCCGGCGAAGAAGGTCGATTTGGCCGAGGCCAGAATCACGCCGGTCAGGCCGCTCTCGCCCTGCAGGCGCGTCACGAAATCCTGCAGCAGCGGCGGGAAGTCGTCGTTCATCGTGTTGACCGGCTGGCCGACCATGTCCAGCGTCACGGTGACGATGCCGTCGGCATCCTTCGCGTAGGTGTATCCGCTCATTCAAAAGACTCCACAGTACGGCGGCGCAGGTTCCGCGTGGACCGAACCTTTCGCGACAATTTTTGTGCGACCAGCTTTTGCAACAACGATGGCTTGCGCTGGGAACAGCAAGAGGGCGCCGAATGGGGAACCCCGGGCTTCGGCGACGGGCGGCGAGTATACCCGACCTCACCGGCACGTTGACCCGCGCCAATCGCTAGGCCGGCGTCGCCATTTGACGGCCGACACCCTGCACGGCGATTGACACCGGCGACGCATCCAAAAATAATGCAAACACTTCGCATTACTATTTCACCCCGCCCCAAACTCCCGGAGACTTACTCATGCAATTCAGCCGCCATCTGGCCGCGCTGGTCACCGCCCTGCTCGCCAGCCCCGCTCTCTACGCCGGTGCCAATTGCCCGAAAGCGCCGGAAGAACAGTGGCTGCACGTGCTCGACATGCAGAAGAAGATCGTCAACGAGTACGGTTTCGCGATCAAAAAATTTCAGAAAGCCGGCAACTGCTACGAGATCTATGGCTGGGGCAAAAGCGACGACGGCAAACGCTTCGAGAAGATCGAGGTCTACTTCAACCCGGTCACCGGCGAGATCGTCAAGAAAGAGGTCGAGGACTGACCCGCGAGCGAGAACGGCATCGTGTCACCCCCTCAGGCAGTACGGGTATGGGATCCGCTGGTGCGGATCTTTCACTGGAGCACCGCGACGCTGGTGCTGCTGAATTACTGGCTGCTCGAAGACGATCCACACGAATGGGTTGGCTATGCCGTGGCCGCGCTGCTGGCGATTCGCCTGGTCTGGGGTGTCGTCGGCAGCCATAACGCCCGCTTCAGCACCTTCTTTCCCACTCCCGAACGGCTGCGCCACCACTGGCGGCAGCTGCGCACCCGGCAATTCGATCCGCACGAGGGGCACAACCCGCTCGGCGCGCTGATGATCCTGCTGATGCTGCTGTTGCTGGCAACCATCGCGGTCAGCGGCTGGATGCAGGGGCTCGACCGCTTCTGGGGCGAGGACTGGGTGCAGAACCTGCACAGCTACGCCGCCGACACCCTGATGATCGCCGTGTCGATCCACGTCGCCGCCGTGCTCGTCATGTCGCGCTACAGCGGCCTGGCGCTGGTGCGCACGATGATCAGCGGCCGGCGCCCGACCTCTTCCGCAGCCGAACGCTGACTCGGTGGCATCGTCATCCCCACCCGCGCACTTCCTCTTGATGAATATCAACGAAACCGCAACGGAAGGGCTTTACATTGTAATAAGACTTATTATCATTAGCGCCCTCAAAACAGAGCACAACAAGGATCGCTGAGTTCAAGGCGATCCAATACACATCACACATGGGGAACCTCGGAACATGAAGAAGTCATCGCCACAGGTCCGTCTGCCGCGCAGCTTTCGCACCGATGCAAGCCTGCCGGTCAACATGAGCAAAACCACGCTCGCCATCGGCATCTCCACCGCCCTGCTGCTGCCAACCGCCGCCTTCGCCGCCGAACCGGCCGCCAAGAAGGATGCCGAGCAGCTGCAGGCCGTAAAAGTCGAGAGCACCGCCATCGACCCGAACCCGAACGCCCAGCCGGGCGTGCCGTACAAGGCCCAGTTCTCCGGCGACCGCCGCCGCACCAAGCCGCTGGCCGAAACCCCGACCACCATCCAGGTGCTGACCGCAGAGGCGATCAAGGACTCCGGTGCTACCGACCTGCGTGAAGTCGTCGACGCCCAACCCGGCATCACGCTCGGCACCGGCGAGAACGGCAACGCCTTCGGCGACCGCTACATCATTCGCGGCCAGGAAGCGCGTTCCGACGTTTTTGTCGACAGCCTGCGCGACCCCGGCATGACCATTCGCGAAACCTTCGCCGTCGATCAGATCGAAATCTCGAAAGGCCCGAGCTCCAGCTTCGCCGGCCGCGGCACTGCCGGCGGCGCCATCAACGCCGTGACCAAACAGGCGACGACTGATCTCACCTTCACCAAGCTGTCCGCTGGCCTGGGCACCGATGAGTACCAGCGCTACACCCTCGATACCAACCTGCCGGTGGGCGAGCAGTTCGCTGTGCGCGCCAACGTACTGTGGGCCGAGCAGGAAGTTCCCGACCGCGCCCCGGCCGACCGCGACCGCAAAGGCATCGCGCTGTCCGGCCTGTGGCGGGCGACTGATGCTCTGGATGTCACGCTGGATTACTACGGCTTCCGCGGCCACGACAACCCGGACGTTGGCACCTACATCATCCGCGCCACCAATAAAGTGATGGATCCGGATAACGTGCCGGCCTATCTGCAGGACTCCGACTTCCTGCAATCGGAGGTCGACACCTACACCGCGCGTGTGAACTACCGCTTTACCGATGCGGTGACCCTGAACAACCTGACGCGCTACGGCACCACCGACAACAGCTACGTCAATACCGGCGCCGGCCCGGCCACGACTGGCGCCAATAACCCCGGTGGTATCTATTCGACCAGTACGCTGGATAACGGCCACACTGGCTGGCAGGAGGTCGAATACTTCGCCAACCAGACCAACCTGTACATCAACTCGGAACTGGCCGGCATGAACCACGAGTTCATCGTCGGACTGGAATACACCAATCATCACGCCACGCGCGGAAACTTCAGCCTGAACATTCCGGCTGGCCCCGCAGGTGGCCGTAACTGCATCACTGGCAACGGCACCGCGCTAAATGCCTTCTGCATCACCGATGCCAGTGGCAACGCCGTCAACAACCTGCACACGCTGCAGCAGCGAAATATCGTCGAGAATCGCTGGAGCAACGACTGGAATGTCAAGTCGACTTCCGCCTACCTCATGGACACCGTCGACCTGACTGACGACTGGACAATCTTCGCCGGCCTGCGCTTCGACAGATACGATCAGGCAGTGACCGCGCGCGGCAACAACCCCTACGATATCGACGAATCCGGCAATCTCCTTAACGGCCACCTCGGCGTCACCTACAACATCACCCCCGAGGGCATGATCTATCTGAGCGCCGCCACTTCCGAAGACATCAACGGTGGCGAATCGGATGCCAACGGCGCCGGTTATGGCGGTCTGATCGTGTTGAACGGCAAAGCGGAAGGCGATCCGGAGAAATCGGAAAACATCGAGTTCGGCACCAAGTGGAACCTGTTCGACGAGCGCCTGCTGCTGACCGGTGCCCTGTTCCAGAACACCAAGTCGGATGTCATGGAAACATTGAGCGGCGCCGACTACGGCGTGACTGGCACCTACAACACCGGCAAGAACCGCGTTCGTGGCTTCGAAATCGGTGCGACCGGTGCAATCACCGAAGATCTGACCGTTGTAGCGGGCTACACCGTCATGGACAGCGAAGTACTCGAGTCGCATACCCCTGCATATGTAGGTGCACCGCTGGCCAACTTCGCGCAGAACTCCAGCTTCGTTCAGCTGAAGTATGAGCTGACCGAAGACTTCGCGATTGGTGCGGGCTCCCGTTACGAAAGCAGCCGCCGTGTCGGCCAACCCGACACCGCTGCCGCCAATGCGGATGGATCGCTCACCCGGCCGCTGCCGTCCTACACCGTGTATGACGCCTTCGCCAGCTACCGCTTCACCAAGGAGCTCGACGTGCAGCTGAACGTCAAGAACCTGACCGACAAGGACTACTACCTGGCCGGTTACCGCAGCGGTAACTTCGTCTACATCGGCGACGCCCGCAGCACTGTCCTGACCGTGAACTACGCGTTCTGATCAGCGACGTCAAAACGACGCGCGGGTGGGCCACAAGCCCCCCGCGCGTTTTCTTTTTGGGGAGTGCTGACCGACATCAAAACCCATGCACGCTCCAATGCTTTAATTTATGGCCGGCCATGACAGGAGCCAGACGATGTTGATCGCCATCGAACAAGTATTAAGTGCAGACGAGGTGCGGCAGTTCCGCGCCCATTTCGAACAGGCCGACTGGAAGGATGGCATTGCCACCGCCGGTTCGCTCGGACGCAAGGTCAAGCACAACCAGCAGCTCGAAGAGGGCAGCGACCTGGCCGTTAGCCTCGGCAACCACCTGCTGCGCAAGCTCGGTAACCACCAGCGATTCTTTGCAGCCGCGCTGCCGTCGAAAATCTACCCGCCCCGTTTCAACTGCTATCGCGACGGCGGCAATTACGGCGCCCATGTCGACGGCTCTCTGCTGGCGGTGCCGAATACCAGCATCACGGTGCGCAGCGATCTGTCGGCGACGCTGTTTCTCAGCAACTCGGATGAGTACGACGGTGGCGAACTGGAGATCGAAGGACCGTTCGGTGTGCAGACCGTCAAGCTGGAAGCGGGGGACATGGTGCTCTATCCGTCGAGCAGCCTGCATCGTGTTACGCCGGTCACGCGCGGTGCCCGTTTCGCCTCGTTTTTCTGGATTGAAAGCATGGTGCGCGATGAGGGCGAGCGCACGCTGCTATTCGATCTCGACGAGACCGTTCAGGCAGTGACTACAAAACTCGGCGCGGAAGACCCTCACGTACTGCGAATGGCCGGTATCTATCACAACCTGCTGCGGCGCTGGGCGATCACCTGACAAAGCTAAACCCAGGCAAGTTTTATTCTTCTCGCACCCCGGGCATTCCGTTCTAAGCTTTGGCTCCCTCACTGCGGAACCATTGGAGGTTTCGCCATGCCCGCCTTGTTCAACAACCTCGGTTTCCGCTGGAAAATCGCCCTGCCGATCCTGCTGATCGCCGCCCTGTTGCTGCTGATGTTTCTGCACAGCGTGCGCGGCTTCCAGCAGCTGAACGCGTCGAGCGATCGCCTGACCCGACTGCACCTGCCCGGCATCAGCCTGCTGCTGAACGCCGACCGCGATCTCTATCAGGCGCTGCTGGCCGAACGCGCGCTGCTGCAGCAGCCGGCCAACGCGGCGCTGCGCGCCGAACACGCCGAAAACCTGCAACAGGCGCAGCAGCGCATTCACCAGTATCTGGCACTGCTGCCGGGCAGCGAGACGGAACAACTGATCAAGCAGTTCGACACGAGCTTCGCGCGCTGGCAGGCCACCTCGCAGCGCGTGCTGCAACTGGCCGGCAGCGACCGCGAAGCGGCGATCGGCCTGAGCTTCGGTGCCAGCAAATCCCAGTTCGACGCGATGCGCGACACCGTCGACAAGCTCGGCGAACTGGAGGATGCCGGCGCTGCCGCCGAGGGCACGGCGGCGGTCGAACGCGGCAATGCACTGAGCTGGCAGCAGGGGGCGATCGGCGGTGTGGCGCTGCTGATCTGCGCCATTCTGGCCATCGCCTTTCCGCTCGCGATCGTGCGCCCGCTGCAGCAGTTGCTGCGGCGACTGCGCGAAATCGCCGAGGGCGACGGCGACCTGCGCGCGCGGCTGGAGGTGCGTTCGAACGACGAACTGGGCCAGCTCAGCACCGCCTTCAACACCTTCCTCGACAAACTGCAGATGCTGATGCGCGAGATCAGTCGCGTCACCGGTGAGGTGACCGGCGTCGCCCGGCAACAGGCCGAGGCCACCGTGCGCAGCAGCCAGCTGAGCCAGCGCGAACATATCGCCATCGATCAGGTCAGCACCGCCGCCACGCAGATGAGCGCGGCCATCACCGAGGTGGCGCAGAACGCGCAGCTGACCGCCGATGCCGCCTCCAGCGCCGAGCGCCAGTCGCAGCAGAGCGGCGAAGTGGTCAACGCCACCATCCATGCCATCCGGCAGCTGGCGCAGGAGGTCGACAACGCCTCGCAGACGATCCAGACGCTGGAGCAGGAGGCAGCCAACATCGACTCCGTGCTCGGCGTCATCCGCGGCATCGCCGAACAGACCAACCTGCTGGCGCTGAACGCCGCCATCGAAGCGGCGCGCGCCGGCGAACAGGGGCGCGGCTTCGCCGTGGTCGCCGACGAGGTGCGTGCGCTGGCGGCGCGCACGCAGGAGTCGACCAAGGATATTCAGCTGATGATCGAACGGCTGCATGCCGGCGTGCACAACGCGGTCGAGGCGATGCGCTCCGGCGGCGAACAGGCCAGCGCCAGCGTGGCGCGCGCCGGAGGCGTCAGCGAGGTACTGGACAGCGCCCGCGCGGCGATCCGGCGCATCAGCGATATGTCGGCGCAGATCGCCACCGCCTGCGAGCAGCAGAGCAGCGTCACCGACGAGATCGCGCGCAACATCCACGAGATTCGCGGCTACTCCGACGAAGCCGAAGACGCGGCCAGACGAAACGCCGCCAACGGCCGCCAGCTGGCCGATCTCTCCGGCGGCCTGTCGGGGCTGGTGGGGCAGTTCCGGATCTAGGGAACATCTGAATAAGCCTCGCCTCCGCCGATTGAAACTCTTCGTCATTCTGCGCGGAGCAAAGCGCAGTCGCAGAATCCATACGATGGTGCAGTGACCGTGGATTCCGCGACTGCGCGCGGAATGACGGACACCGGACTCATGACCTTCTCAAAGGCTTCTTGGTAGAAAAAAGATCAGGCCGAGGTGAACAGCCAGCGCCCACTCCACATGCCGAGCGCGGTCAGCGACAGCGAGCCACCGACGTGCAGCAGCGTGGTCAGCAATGCCCAGCCGTACTGGCCGCGAAACAGCTGCGTCATCACTTCGCTGGAGAAGGCCGAAAAGGTGGTGAGGCCACCGAGGAAGCCGGTGATCAGCAGCAACCGCAACTCCGGCGGCAGCCCCGAGCGCTCGGCGAACCAGATCGACGCCAGCCCGATCAGGTAGCCGCCGATCAGGTTGACCAGCAGCGTGCCGAGCGGCAGGCCCCTGAGCAGTGGATTGAACAGCACCGCCATCTGCCAGCGCAGCACCGCGCCGACACCGGCGCCCACGAATACCGCAAATAACGCATGGATCGGCATATCACTCGCTCGTTCAGGGTTATTCGGTAACGGACGCCAGCACATTGGCGACACCGGCATTGCGCACCGCGTCGAACTGCTGCACCGAGCGCAGCAGCAGGCTGCCGGCAAAACCCAATGCATTGACCGACAGTGTCGTCTCGCCCTGCGTCCAGCATTCGCGCGTGCGCGGCACCACCAGCAGCCAGCGCCGCGTCAGCAGCAGGTTGTACGGCGTCAGCGCACCGTCGACCACGGTCACACTGGCCGTAGCACAGCACTGTTCGAAACGCTGCAACAAGCGCTCGGGCTGCTCCAGATCCCCCGCCTCGATCGACACGAACGCATGCCGGAACGGCAGTTGCGGCAGCCGCTGCGCGCGTTCGACCCGCTGCGTTGGCAGCACCTGCTCGATCGGCGCCGACAGCGGCGCCAGCTGGAAATGCTTGTGGCGCTGACTGGCGCCGGCCTGCCTGCCACCGTTCAGGAACACCAGCCCCTCCATCGATCGCAGCAGGTCGGCGACCACCGTGACATCGGTCAGATCGAGCGGCGCCGTCTGCTCGGCAAAGGCGCGCGTGATCAGCAGCACATGGTTCGCCGTCGCCGGAAACTTGTTCAACAGCAACACATGGGTCGGCGACAGGTCGGTGATGTAGAGCGCGGCATCGTAAGGCAGAAACGGATTGAAGTCGGGATCCGGCGGCGCCGCCGGTTTCGCCATCTTCGCCAGGTCCTTGAGGCCGAGGCTGGAAACCCATTTCAGCGCGAACGCAATGCCGCCCTCCTCCACGGTCGCCGTTTCGCTGTCGATCGGTTGCAGTGCGCCGCCGCTCAGGGCGCGGGCGCCGACCGCTTCGATGCGCTGGATGAGATCGGGTATCACCATGGCAATTCACGCTCCGGGTACTGGCTCAGTGGGCAGAGCCGGCAATGGTAAGATCGCCGGCCCGCGACAGGAACACCCTTCAGGTCACACACCATGAGCAAATTCATCGGCGCCCACGTCAGCGCCAGCGGCGGCGTGCAGAACGCGCCACTCAATGCCGCCGCCATCGGCGCCAATGCCTTCGCGCTGTTCACCAAGAATCAGCGCCAGTGGCAGGCAAAACCGCTGGACGAGGCAACCATCGCCGAATTCAAGCGCAACTGCGCCGAGCACGGCCTGCTGCCGGAGCAGGTGCTGCCGCACGACAGCTACCTGATCAATCTCGGTCACCACGAGATGGAGGCACTGCAGAAATCGCGCGAGGCGTTTGTCGACGAGATGCAGCGCTGCCAGCAGCTCGGCCTGCCGCTGCTGAACTTCCACCCCGGCAGCCACCTGAACAAGATCAGCGAGAGCGACTGTCTGGCGCGCATCGCCGAGTCGATCAACCTCGCGCTGCAACAGACCAGCGGCGTCACCGCCGTGCTGGAGACCACCGCCGGCCAGGGCAGCAACCTCGGCTGGCGCTTCGAGCAGCTGGCCGAAATCATCGAACAGGTCGACGACAAGGCGCGCGTCGGCGTTTGCGTCGATACCTGTCACATTTTTGCCGCCGGCTACGAGCTGCGCGACCTCGATGCCTGCGCCAGGACCTTCGCCGAATTCGATGCCGTGGTCGGTTTCGATCACCTGAGCGCGATGCACCTGAACGGCAGCAAGTCGGCCTTCGGTTCGCGCGTCGACCGCCACCACAGCCTCGGCCAGGGCCACCTCGGGCTGGCGGTGTTCGAATTCATCATGAACGACGCCCGTTTCGACAATATTCCGCTGGTGCTGGAAACCATCGACGAATCGCTGTGGGCCGAGGAGATCGCCTTCCTGCGCAGCCTGCAAAAAAACTGATTCACCCCACCGGCAAGAGCCGGGCGCAAACCATACGAGGAGAGGACGATGACGTTCACAACGATCTGCCGCGGCGTCTATCTCGAAGGGTTGTGCGCCGATGCCGAAGCGGTCTGGGTCAGCGATCCGATTCGCGGCGGCATCCGGCGCATCGGCGGCGATGGCGGCATCAAGGCCTGGTTGCCGGAAAAACACTGGACCGGCAGCCTGCTGCTGAACGCCGATGGCCGCGTGCTGATCTCCGGCGAAGGCGGCATCGTCTGGCTGGATGGCAACACCGGCGAAACCGGCGTGCTGATCGGGGCGGTCAACGGCAAAGCGCTGGCCGGCGTCAACGAGATGGTCGCCGATGCCGATGGCGGCATCTATTTCGGCAGCCTCGACGTGCCGGCGATTGCGCGCGGCGCCGAACCGGCGCCGGCCGCGCTCTACCATCTCGCCGCCGATGGCGAGATCAGGCAGCTGTGCGGCGGCCTCAAGTTCTCCAACGGCATCGCCCTCAGCCCGGACGGGCGGCGGCTCTATCACTGCGAAACCTTCGCCGGCGTTTCCGCCTATGACATCGCGCCGGACGGCAGCCTGGGGCCGCGCCAGTTCCTGCTGAAGAAATGGGATTGCGACGGTGTCACCGTCGATGCGGAGGGAACGGTGTGGATCGCCGGCTGCGCCTCGACCTCGCTCACCTGCCTGCACCCGGATGGTCGTCTGAAAGCACTGGTCGAGATTCCCGGCGGTGGCGCCAGCAACGTACGTTTCGGCGGCGAGGATCGCTGCGATCTTTATGTCACCGCCGTACCCGCCGGTATCGCCGAGCAGATGAAGGATGGGGTCTGGCCCACGGAGGAGGAGTCGATCTTGTGGAAGTGCCGCGCCGCCGTGGCGGGCCTGCCGTACCGTAGCGCAAACTTTAAAAACCTTTGAGGCACTTCGTCATTCTGCGCGAAGCGAAGCGCAGTCGCAGAATCCACTTGGGCACCTAAAACGACGATGGATTCTGCGACCACAGAATGACTTAAGTCAGATCACAGCCCCAGCTCATCCTCCAGCGCATCCTGCTCGGACTTGAATTTCTGCTGCTCGGCGGCGCTCTTCTCCTTCAGCACCGGCGCCTCCTGCGCCTTGCGCTTGAACGCCTCCAGCGCGTCGGGATCGTTCTTCAGCTGCTCGACCTGCGCCTGCGTGGCGCCGTACTGCCTGGCCACCTTGGCGTTGGTTTCGGTCTCCAGCTGCGCGCGCAGCGTTTCAGCGCGCTTGTCGTCACCGGCCAGCTGGAAGAACTCCGCAGCCAGCGCGAGCTGGCTGCGTTTCTGCGCCGCGTCGCCCTGCGCAGTCGCTGCCTTGTGCACAGCGGCAATACGATCGTTGGCATCGACCCGACCGAAGTAGGCGATGGCATCCTCCAGCAGTTGCGGTGCGCCGGCATATTTGGTCAGCAACAATTCGCCGCGTTCGCGGCCGCGCTTGTCGACACCGGCCTGCAGCGACGATGCCTTGTCACCTGAACGTTTCGCCCACTCGCTGGCCTGTTGCAGTGCCTCGCGCGACGCCTGCATCGGATCGACTTTCCACTTGGTGCGGAAAGCCTGCTGCGCCTGTTGCGCCTGCATGCCGACGACGAAATCGATGCCGGCATCGCGCTGCGATTGCACCAGCTGCACCAGTTCGCGCGCGTAGTTCTCGTCGAACAATCTGGCTTCGTTCGCCAGCGCCCGCTCGACATTGGCGGCAGGCATTTGGGCCAGCTCGACGGCAATCTTCGGATCGACGCCATAGGCACCGGTGATGCCGATGCGCAGCTTGTTATTGCTCTGGAACCACTGCTCGGAGCGATCGCTGAAATGTTTCTGTGCGAGGTCATACAAGGAAGTGTCATCGCGCTTCGCCTGCACCGCCTGCCACAGCACGCGATCGGCCTGCGCGAAATGACCGCCCGCCTCATACCAGCCATAGGCCGAGTCATCACCAGTGAGACGGCCGGCCTGTTCGGCGGCCTTTCCCAGCTCCAGTGCCAATGGCGCAGCGCGCTTGGCGGCATCGGCAGCGACCGGATTGGGATCGCAGGTGTAACCCTGCGCCGCACGATAACCGCGCACGGCGGCGCGGCGATCGCCGCCCGACTCCGCCGCCTGCGCGCGGGTAAAAGCGGCGCGCGCGTCAGCGACGGTGAGATCTTCCACGCAATCGGCCAACGCTGTGCTCGCGACACACGACAGCGCGACGGCCATGGCACTGATGAAAAAACGCATGATGAACACTCCGTGTTGTCAGGCCGCTCACCGACCCGGCAGACCAAACCCACCCATCGACGGCATCTTGCTGAAGCCCGACGGAATCTCGAACTGACCGGCGTCCTGCTTGCCGATTTTCAGGTTTTCGAGACGCATGACGACGCGATGCTTGTCATTGCCATCCTTCGCCAGCATGTCCATCTTCAGCGGGATGTTCTCTTTGGTCAGCCACAGGAAACCGCCGGCCGACTTGTCCTTCATGATCATCTTGTATTTGGTGGTGGCGATGCCGTCGACCGTCTCGCCGCCCATCTCGGTGATCTCGATGCCGATGTCGGGACCGCTGGCCGGCTGCTTCTCCAGCGCCTTCTTCAGCTCCATCTCCATGTACATGTTCTGCGCCGGCATCAGCGTCCACATCACCTGCTTGTCGCGGCGCAGGATCGACACGATCTGCATGCCGCCCATGCTCATCTCCATCCGCTCCTTGAGGCCGGAGGCCTGGACCTTCTGCGTCATGTTGCCCTGCGCCGATTCGATGATGCGGTCGGCGCTGTAATCGGCGGTCGGCGCCTCCAGCGTCAGGGCAGAGGTGACGGTGGCGAACAGCGCGAGCAGCGCGGTGGCCAAGATGCGGGGAAGCAGGGTTCTGGCGATCATGGGGACTCTCTCCGTGGTCGGGTGAAGGTGCAACCGGGTCGTGGCCCGGGCGTTATGGCAGCGGGCATCCTGCCCGGCAGCGCGTCGCAAAAGCAACGGGGACGGTACCGGGGAAAATACCGGGCCGACGGCCGGCCAATAAAAAATCGCCGGGAGCGATTTTTCAGCGTCGCGTCAGCGACGACCCAAAGGGTGGCCACCATGGATGGCAGGCCAATAAAAAAGGCCCCGCAGGGCCTTTTTCGTCTCACACCGTGCGCGTCACTTGGCGCGCGAACGGAACTCGCCGGTGCGGGTGTCGATCTCGATCTTCTCGTTGTTCTCGATGAAGGCCGGTACCTGCAGCTCGTAACCGTTGGCCAGCTTGGCCGGCTTGGTCACCTTGCCCGAGGTGTCGCCGCGCGCGGCCGGCTCGGTGTAGACCACTTCGCGCACGATGATGGTCGGGAACTCGACCGAGATCGCCTTGCCTTCGTAGAACACGGCTTCGCAGACTTCGGTCATGCCGTCTTCGAGGTAGTTGATATTGTCGCCGAGGTTCTCGGCCTCGACTTCGACCGGGTTGTAATCGGGGTCCATGAAGACGTACAGCGGGTCGGCGAAGTAGGAGTAGGTGACCTCCTTGCGCTCGAGCATGACCTGCTCGAACTTGTCGTCAGCCTTGTAGACGCTCTCGGTGTTGGAGCCGTTGAGCAGGTTCTTCAGCTTCATCTTGACGACGGCGGAGTTGCGGCCCGACTTGTTGTATTCGGCCTTGATCACGACCCACGGCGAGCCACTGATGGAAATGACGTTGCCGGCGCGAACTTCTTGTGCAGTTTTCATGGGGAAATACCGAAGCTTTGGGGGTGGCTGCGAACAGCGGCTGGGAGAACGGAGCGGCTGCCAAAAAACGGGGCGCACTATAACCGATTTGCGCAAAATCGCACCAGCGCGCCCGCCAGGTCTGGCTGTGCGGCCAGTTCGCCGGCCCAGTGCCGCGCCCGCGCCTGCAGCGCCGGCCACCCCGGCTGCGCCTGCCGCCACCGCAATGAGAGGTCGCCATCGCCGTTCCAGCTGCGGTTCAGCTGGCGCCACGCCGGCAGCCCGGGCAGGTACAGGTCGAGAAAGGCGTCGAGCTTGGCGACATGGGCCGCGCCGGCCTGCAGGTAGATCTGCCACAGCAGCGGCCGGCCGGCCCACAGCGCCCGTACCAGCGAATCCTCGCCGCGCACGGCGTTGAGGTCACAGCTCCACAGCAGCCGGTCGTATTCGGTCTGGCGCAGGAACGGCAGCGGCGCGACCGTCACGTTGCCGCGCCGATGGTGCTCGCCAACCGACATCGACTCGCCGAGCCAGCATTCGACATCGCCGCTGACCCGCCCCTGCGGCACCAGCACCCACCACGGCTCGACGGCCGCGGCCAGCTCGTCGAGCAGCGCGGCCACGGCGCCGTTCTCGTAGGCGAACAGCGACAGCCGATGCGCTGCAGCCGACTCACCAATGCCGAGACCATCGAGAAACTGGGCGACGGCGGCCGGGCTGGACTGAAATGCATCGCGCCGCGCCAGCAGATCGGTCTCGCGCAGCAGACCGCCACTGGCAACATCGAAACCGGGAAAGAAGAAGTGCTTGGTCAGCGGCAGCCGCGGATGCTGCGACGGCAGGCCGTGGCAGCCGGCCACCCACGCCTCGGCGCTGAGATAGTCGAGATTGATCCAGACTGGTGGCGCCGTGCGGCTCGCCATGGCGTCGATGTAGCTGGCCGGCAGTTCGCAAGCGAACGCCTCGATGACGACATCGGCCGGCGCTACCGCTGCCAGTGGCTCCTTCCACCGCCGCACCTCGACACCGGCCAATTGCTGGCTTGCCGCGGTAACGTCCGTCTCCGGCCACAACCGCGCCAGCGCCTGCAGATCGTCGACCCACAGCCGCACGTCGAACGCGTGCTCGGCGGCCAGCTGGCGCGCCAGCCGCCAGCAGACGCCGATGTCGCCGTAGTTGTCGACGACGGTGCAGAAGATGTCCCAGCGGCGGCGCTCCGCGATCGCGCTCATCTCACGCGGCCGGCAGCCAGCGCCGCGCCGTGCGCATGCGCGGCAGCAGCTGCTCCGGCGGCAGCGGCACGCTGAAGTAGTAGCCCTGGAAGAAGCGGCAGCCGTGCGCTTTCAGGAAGTCGAACTGCGCTTCGGTCTCGACCCCTTCGGCCACCACTTCAAGCTGCAGGTGGCGCGCCATCGCCAGAATGGTCTCGACGATGGCGACATCGTTGCTGTCGCGAGGCAGTTCGGCGACGAAGGTGCGGTCGATCTTCAGTTCGTGCAGCGGTAGTTGCTTCAGATAGCTCAGCGACGAGTAGCCGACGCCGAAGTCGTCGATCGCCAGCCGGATGCCCATGCGCTCGAATTCGCTCATCTTGGCGATGGCGTCGTCGACATCGCGCATCACCACCCCCTCGGTGATCTCCAGCAGCAGGCGGCGTGGATCGGCGCCGTGGTCGGCGAGGATGGTGCGCACGCGCTCGACGAAATCGGCCTCGTGGAACTGGCGCGGGCTGACATTGACGGCGATTTCGACCTCGTTGTCGGCGCCATCGAAAGCGCGGGTCAGTTTCGCCACTTCATTCAGCACCCACTCGCCGAGCGGCACGATCAGCCCGCTCTCCTCGGCCACCGGGATGAATACCGCCGGCGAGATGGCGCCGCGCTGCGGGTGGTTCCAGCGCAGCAGCGCCTCGGCACAGGCCACTTCGCCATCGACGTGCAGCTGCGGCTGCAGCACCAGGAACAACTGGTCGCTGCCGATCGCCGCGCGCAGGTCGCGCTCCAGCGACAGCCGCAGCTCGGCGGCCTGCTGCATCTCCGGCGCGTAGAAGCAGATGCGGTTGCGACCGCTGGCCTTGGCGCGGTACATCGCGGTGTCCGCCTCCTTGACCAGCTCGTCGGCGCTGCTTCCCGCTTTCGGAAACAGCGTGACGCCGATGCTGGCGAAGACGTGGTGCTCGTAGGCGCCGCCTTCGAGCGAGAACGGTGCGATCAATGCCTGCCGCACCTTCTCGGCCACCGCGCCGGCGCTGGCGGTGGCGCTGTCGACGCTGTCGCCGATGTTCTCCAGCAGGATCACGAACTCGTCGCCGCCGAGGCGCGCCACCGTGTCCTCGTCGCGCGAGCCGGCGCGCAGGCGCTGCGCCACCTGCCGCAGCAGCATGTCGCCGGCGTGGTGGCCGCGAGCGTCATTGAGGTGCTTGAAGTGGTCGAGGTCGATGAACAGCAGCGCGCCGTGCCGGCCGTTGCGCCGCGCCACGCTCAGCGCGCGCTGCAGGCGGTCGAGGAACAGGCGGCGGTTGGGTAGGTCGGTCAGCGTGTCGTACAGCGCCAGCCGCTCGATCTCGGCGGCCGCGCGCCTGTGCTCGGAGACATCCTCGACCACGGCGATGAAGTAGTCCGGCATGTCGTTGCTGTCGCGCACCAGCGACCACCAGACCCGCACCCAGACGGCCTCGCCGCCGCAGCGCACGTAGCGCTGCTCGAACGAGACGCTGTCGCGCCCCGCCAGCAGCTCCCGCCGCGCCGCCAGCACGGTGGGCTGATCCTCGGGGTGCGACAGCGCGACGAAGCCGGGCGTCAGAATTTCCGCTTCGGTGTAGCCGACGATGTCGCAGAAGCGCTGGTTGACGCGCCGCAGCCCGCCCTGCAGAGCGATCTCGGCGACGCCGACCGCCGCCTGCTGGAAGGTGACGCGTAGACCGGCTTCGCTCTCGCGCAGCCGCTCCGCCTCGCGCGAGCGCTGCACCACGATGGCGGCCAGCGCCGACAGCGTGCGCAGCAACTCCTGCTCCTCGTCGCGCGGCAGCCGCGGCTGCTCGCAGTAGATCGAGATGACGCCGAGCAACTCGTTGCGATTGCCGGAGAACGGCATCGACCAGCAGGCGCGCAGCCAGTCGTAGCGCTCGACCAGCGGCAGCACCTCGCGCCACAGCGGGTCGCTGCGCACGTCGGCCACGGACACCGCCATCCGCCGCGCCGCCGCCGTGCCGCAGGAACCGTGCCCCTCGCCGATCGGCAGGCCGTCGAGCAGCCGGATGTAGTCCTCCGGCAGCTGCGGCCCGGCGTAATGGCGCAGCACGCCGCGTTCGACATCGGCCAGCAGCACCGTGCAGCGGCCGCCGAGCAGCTGCGAATCGACGAAGCTGGCGAGGTCGTGCAGCAGCCGCTCCAGCGGCATGTCGAGCGACAGCGAGCGCAGCACGCCCGCCTGCGCCGACAGCAGTGCCTCCGAGCGTTTGCGCGCGCTGATGTCGATGGTCGAGCCGATGAAGCCGATGAAGCTGCCCTCGTCGTCGAAACGGGCGCGGCCGGTGTCGAACAGCCAGCGCAGGCGGCCGTCGTCGCCGATGAAGCGGTACTCATATTCATGGCGTTCGCGGCTGTGCCGGGCCTGCCGGAAGTGCTGCTGCACCGCCATGCGGTCGCCCGGATGCACGCGCTCGACCCACGCCGGCAGCGAGTCGGCGCCGCAGTTGCCGGTGACCGCCGCCCACGCCTGGTTGCGGTAGATGATCCGGCCGTCGGCATCGCTCATCCACACCAGCGCGGTGCCGCTTTCGGTCAGCTCGCCCAGCAGCACCTCGCTGCGCCGCAGCGCGTCGATCGAGCGGCGCTGCGCCGCGATCGCCGCCCCCAGCGCCAGTCCGACGCCGGCGATGGCGGCGACAAAGGCGTGCAGATAGAGCGTGCTTTCGACCGGATCGACACGCGCGAACAGGCCGCGGCCGGCCTGCGTCGACGCCACCACCAGCAGCACCTGCAGCAACAGCACCCAGATCACCACGGCAAAGCGGAAGCGCAGCGCCGCCCATATCAATGGCAGCACGGCGGTGAATGCCAGCGGCGGCGCATCCGGCCAGCTGCGCAACAGAAACAGCTGGCTCCAGAACAGCAGCACGGCGCCGATCAGCAGTGCCAGCTCCAGCCAGCGCGGTGGCGGCAAGCGCAGTCGCCACAGCTGCGGCAGCGACAACAGCGCCGGCGCCAGCAACAGCACGCCAGCGGCCTCGGCCGCCCACCAGCTTAGCCAGATCGGCGCGAACTGGTCGATGCGCCCGGCGACCAGATGGGCGCCGGCGCCGACAAAGGCGTTCAGCATCGGCGCCAGCAGGCAGGCGACCAGCACGAAGCGAAACATCGAGCGCGGATCGGCCAGCGGATCGATCACTGCCAGCCTGCGCAGCAGCCAGCACGCCAGCTGCGCCGACAGCACGGCGCTGGCCGACGCCAGCAGGCCGACGATGAGACTGCCGGTGATGAAGAGTCCGCTCAGCGCGGCGCCGAGCAGCGTCGCCAGCAGCGCCGGCCGGCCGAAGCGCCAGATGGCGGCGAAGGTCAGACCGGCCGGCAGCCACAACATCCAGAAGATCGAAGCGTCGGCGCGCAACTGCAGCAGCAGCCACGATGCCCAGGAGAGCGCCAGATAGGCCAGAAAAATGACCGAGGCAAGCGGTAGCGACGAGCTGCGGCGCTGGGGTTCGGTCACGGTGAAGTTCCATATCGTTCGGGGGCATGACAGCGCGACGACCCGTTGACTAGGCCCGCGTACCCCCATAACTCAGGGGCGCGCCAAGCATAGCGCAGCGCCGTCGTTGCACATGGCCCGCGTGCGCGTCGGCGCTTTTGATCTTGACCAGCTGCACGGCGTCCATCGCCAACATGGCCCGCGTGCGCGTCGGCGCTTTCCTGCACCGGCGTCACAACTTGCGGCGCGACAGCGCAGCCGCCTGTGTGACAACCGGCTGCCTGTGTTACAAATTGCCCCGCGCCGCGCGCGCCATTACCAAATTGCCCAACGCTGATTCACAACAACGCCTGGAGAGCCACACGATGAAACACGGTGTTATGCGCAACACGAGCCGAGCCCTGCTGGTCTGCCTGTCCGCCCTCTGGCTGCCGGTGGCCCCGGTGCACGCCGCGCTGGTCGACACCCGCGCACTGGTCGCGCCGACACCCGCCTCCGCCGCCCACCAGCAGGTGCGCGATTTCCTGACCCGCGCCGAAGTGCGCGACGTCATGCAGAAGCAGGGGCTCGATGCGCAGGCCGCACTGGCCCGCGTCGATGCCATGACCGACGCCGAGGCGCAGCAGTTCGCCGAGCGCCTCGACCAGCTGCCGGCCGGCGGCACCAGCGTCATCGGCGTGCTGTTCGCCGTCTTCGTCATCCTGCTGGTGACCGACATCCTCGGCTTCACCAAAGTGTTCCCGTTCACCCGCTCGGTGCGCTGATCACAACAGACTCGATGACATCGACGCGACCGCACCTCGACGCCCGCCGCCCGGCGGGCGTTCTGTTTCTGGCGACACGCTTGTCGACGAGGGCAGTGCTCGCCCTGCTGTTTCTGGCCACCGCCGGCTGCGCGTCGACACCGCCGCTGCCGGCCGATCTCGAACCGCGCCGGATCGAACTGAGCGCCGTGCCCTACTTCGCCCAGAGCGACTATCAATGCGGCCCGGCCACGCTGGCGATGGTGTTGAATCATCAGCGGATCGCGCTGACGCCGGAGCAGCTGGCGCCATCGGTCTACCTGCCGGGAAAGGAGGGCAGCCTGCAGATCGAGCTGGTCAGCGCGACGCGCCGGCAGCAGCGACTCGCCTACGTGCTGGCGCCGCGCCTCGATGCGCTGCTGGCGGAGCTGGCGGCCGGGCGACCGCTGATCGTGCTGCAGAATCTCGGCCTCGACTGGCTGCCGCGCTGGCACTACGCCGTCGCGATCGGCTACGACCTCGATCGCGGCGAACTGCTGTTGCGCTCGGGCCCGCAACCGCGCCAGTGGCTGTCGTTCGCCACCTTCGACGCCACCTGGGCACGCGGCGGACGCTGGGCGCTGCTGGTGCTGCCGCCGGGCGAGCTGCCCGCCAGCGCTGAACCGCAGCGTTATATCGCCGCCGCCAGCGATCTCGAAAGCACCGGCCAGACCGCCGCCGCCCTGAGCGCCTACCGCGCCGCCGCCGCGCGCTGGCCCGATGCGCTGGCGGCGCAGATCGGCGCCGGCAACTGCGCCTACCGGCTCGGCGATGTCGCCGGCGCCGAACGCCATTTCCGCCTCGCCAGCGAATACCACCCCGACTCGGCGGCGGCGTTCAACAACCTCGCCGACACGCTGCTGCAACTGGGAAGAACGAGAGAGGCACTGGCCGCCGCCCGACACGCGGTCGCGCTGGGCAACGGGCAACCGACACTCGGCGACGATCAGAAAGCGCTGTTTCAACAAACGCTGCGCGAGATCGAGACACTGCACGAGACAGAACAGTCGCCGCGCTGAGCGCTTAACCACTCTCTGATCAAGTCCCCTCTCCCTGAAGGGAGAGGGGAGAAAGTGTTTTTCAGCAGTTTCCCAGACATGGTCACGCCATGCGCTCGACCAGCTCCGCCTCCGACATCGGCACGCCGAAGAAGAAACCCTGGAACAGCGGGCAGCCGCGCGCGTCGAGGAAGGCCGCCTGCTCGGCGGTCTCGACACCCTCCGCCACCGCGGTCAGGCCGAGGTGGCGCGCCACCGACAGGATGGTCTCGACCAGCGCGGCATCGCTGCTGTCGTAGGGCGCGTCCTGAATGAACGAGCGGTCGATCTTCAACTCGTTCAGCGGCAGCCGCTTCAGGTAGGCCAGCGACGAATAACCAGTGCCGAAATCGTCAATCGAGAAGTGGATGCCGAGCTTCCGCAGCACCCCCATCTTGGCGATGGTGTCGGCGACATCCTGAATCACCAGCCCCTCGGTCAGTTCCAGTGTCAGCAACTGCGGATCGGCGCCGGAGGCGAACACGGTTTCGATGACGCGGTCGGCGAAATCGGGCTGGCGGAACTGGCGCGGGCTGACATTGACCGCGACCCGCAGCGGCCGGCCGCGCCCGCTGGCGCGACGAATCACCGCACACGCCTCGGCCAGCACCCACTCGCCGATGGGACCGATCAGCCCCGACTCTTCCGCCGCCGAAATGAAATTGCCCGGCGCCACCAGACCGCGCTGCGGATGGTGCCAGCGCAGCAGCGCCTCGGCGCCGACGATGCCGCCGCGATGATCGACCTGCGGCTGCAGCAGGATCATGAACTCGCGATGCTGCAGCCCGTGGCGCAGCTCGCGATCGAGCACCAGCCGCTCCTCCGCCGCCTGCTGCATCGCCGGTTCGTAGAAACAGACCGCGTTGCGATCCTGCTGCTTGGCCCGGTACATCGCCGTGTCGGCCTCTTTCAGCAGGTCCTGCGCCCCCTCGCCGCCTTTCGGGAACAGCGTGACGCCGATGCTGGCGGTGACGCTGTGCTCGCCATCGCTGAGCTCGAACGGCTGCGACAGCGCGTCGCGCAGGCGTTCGGCCATGGCGCGCGCCAGTTCGGCGGCGGCCTCGCGCTGATCGCCGAGCCCCTCCAGCAGCACGATGAATTCGTCGCCGCCGAGCCGCGCCACCGTGTCCTGTTCGCGCAGCAGCGTCTGGAAGCGCTCCGCCACCTGCACCAGCAGCTGATCGCCAACGGCGTGGCCGCGGGCGTCGTTCAAGTGTTTGAAGAAGTCGAGGTCGATGAAGAAGATCGCGCCGTAATGGTTGCTGCGACGCGCCACCGCCAGCGCGTGCTGCAGACGGTCCATCAGCAGCCGGCGGTTCGGCAGACCGGTCAGCGGGTCGTAGAAGGCGAGCCGCTCGATCTCCTGCTCGGCGCGCTTGCGCTCGCTGATGTCGCGCGAGCTGCTGAGGTAGCCGAGCAACTTGCCGTCGACATCGCGCAGCTCGGTGATCACCAGCGATACCGGCACCCACTCGCCATCGCGCCGGCGGAACTGCCACTCGCCTTCGCGGCTCAGGTGCTGGCGCATGAACAGGTCGCGCAACTGCTCGCGGCTCAGCTGTTCGATGGGCGCCTCGTTGTGCGGGCCGAGGCGGCGGAAACCATCCTCGCCGACAAACAGTTCATGCCCGCTGTGGCCGATCATCTCCTCGGCGCTGTAGCCGAACAGGCGCTCGGCGCCGGCGTTGAACAGCGTGACGATGCCCTTGAGGTCCATCGTGATGATGGCGTCGCGCGTGCTGGCCAGCACCGCCTCGCCGAGCACCCGGCTGGTCTCCAGATCGGCGCGCAGACGGTAATCCTCGGTGACATCCTGAAACGCCATGACGACGCCATGCAGCCGCCCGTTATCGTCGCGGATCGGCGCCGCGCTGTCGGCGATCTGATAGATGGCGCCATCGCGCGCCAGCAGTTCGGTGTGGTTGGCGAGGCCGACCACCACGCCGCTGTCGAGCACGCGCTGCACCGGGATCTCGGCCGGCTCGCCGGTGATCGCGCTGCGGATGCGGAACACCTCAGCCACCGGGCGGCCGCGCGCCTCGGCCAGCGACCAGCCGGTCAGCCGCTCGGCGACCGGGTTCAGCAGCGTGATGCGACCTTCGGTATCGGTGGCGATCAGGCCGTCGCCGATCGAGTGCAGCGTGATCGACAGCTGTTGCTCGCTGGCGGCCAGCCGACCCAATGTCTGCGTCAGCTCGGCATTCATCGCATTGAAGGCGGCGCCGACCGCGGCGATCTCGGCCGGCCCCTCCGCCGCCACCCGCACGTCGTGGTCGCCGGCGGCGATGCGCGAGGCCGCGCGCTCCAGCTCGGCCAGCGGCCGCACCATCCACAAGCGCAGGAACAGCGTCAGCAGCGCGGTGCCGAGCAGCCCGGCCAGCCACTCGAAGCCGCGCTCGCGCAGCAGCCGCTGCCAGGTGATCTGACTCTGCCGGCTGAAGTCGTAGTCGATGTAGACCAGCCCGCGCCGCAGGCCGCGCAGCTCGCCTTCGCGCGCCGCCAGCGCGAACGGCAGCAGCGCCTGCAGCCGCGCGGCCGCCGGATCGCGGCGCAGCTGCAGGCCGGCACCGAGCAGCGCCGCGTTCCACAAACCTTCGTCGTAACCGGGAATCACCTGCGCCGCCGGACGGCCGCGCCACACCAGCCGCGTCGCCATCAGCACCGTGCCCTCGGCATCGATCAGCGCCACATGCTCGATCTGCGCGATCGTCGCCAGATGGGTCAGCGAACTCTCGACCAGCGCCGGGTCGGACTGCAGCTTGCGCTCGGCGAGCTGCGCCAGCTGGAAGCTCTCGGCGCGCAGCGCCGCCTCGGCGCTGGCCATCAGCCCCTGCTGCTGGGCCCGCTGCGCGAACTGGATGCCGGCGGCCAGGAACAGCGAGTAGACGACCAGCGCCCCCAGCGGCAACAGCAGCCCGAGATGCCCCTTCGGCATGCGCAACATCGCCATGGTCAGGTCGCCCTCGCCGCCGGCAGCCAGCACGCATCGATCAAGCCGTCCAGCGGTACCGCGATCGGCAGCAGCTTGGCCTGCTGCATGACGCGGCCCAGCTCGGCGGCGGTCTGCGCCAGCGGTGCCGGCTGCCCGGCGAGCAGCGCGTGATTCTCGGCCAGATCGGGCAGGCGCAGGCCGTCGAACGCCGCCAGTGTCGCCGCGGCGTCGAGACCGAGCCGTCTGGCCAGCTGCGGCGCCAGTTGCCGCGGTGCGCGCTGGAACTGCTCCAGCATGGTGAAGTGAGCGGCCACCAGCCGCTGCACGGCGCGCGGACTGCTCTCCAGCACCTGCGGCCGCACCGCCAGCACGTCGACGATCCGCCCCGGAATTTCACGGCTGTCGAACAGACTGACCGCGCCCGCCGCCAGCAGCTGCGAACGCGCCGGATCGAAGCTGACGACGGCATCGACATCACCGCTGCGAAACACGTCCAGGTGGCGATCGACGGTGCGATAGACCATCTGCACATCGGCCGGCTCCAGCCCGGCGCGCTGCAGCACCGCCGCCAGCAGCACGGCGCCGACGGCGGTCTGCTCCAGCGCAATGCGGCGACCGCGCAGGTCGGCCAGCGTCGCGATATCCGGACGCACCAGCAGCGCATCGGCGCCGGCGGAGACATCGAGCACCGCGATCACGCGCAGATCGATGCCGCCAGCGCGCGCGGTCAGCACTTCGTCGAGGGTCAGCGCACCGCCTTCGAGGGCGTCGGCGGCCAGCGCCTGCAACACATCGGTGGCCGACAGCAGCTCGACCAGCTTGACCGCCGAGCCATCGAACAAGCCGCTGTCGCGCGCCGCATAGAGGAATTCGTAACCGGGCCAGATATTGGTGCCAATGCGCAGACGCGGCTCCAGCGCCACCTCGCAGCCAAACAGCGTCGCCGCCGACAGCAGGGCCGAGGCGCGCAGGAAATGACGCCGGCTCCAGTGTGGCGCCACCGGATCCATCGAGGCGAAAAATGGGGACATATACGGAAGAAGGACTACAGCTTGAACAACGGTTATTGGTTATTTAGGCGGCAATATAGCAAGTCGCAGCGCATATACCGGCAGAATTTGTACAAATGACAGCGCTGTCTCCAAAAATAGGGGTGAAAAATCGCCACCTCCGCGCGCCAGATCAACGACGCACCACCGCCAGATCAGCCAGCAGCGCGTCGATCGCATCCAGCACCTCGGGCTCGTCGAGCAGCGGCACATGGCCGCGGTTGCGCACTTCAACGCTGCGCAGGTCCGGGCGCAGCTGCGCCATGCGCGCCACCGTCGCCGCCGAAAGAATGTCCGACAGCTCGCCGCGCAACACCAGCAGCGGTTGCCGGATCAGCGCAAACAGCTCCCACAGTTTTTCCTCGGCGGCAGCGCTGTCGTCGCCGAAGCGTTTGGCGATGGCGGGGTCGTAATCGGGTTCGGGCACACCACCCGTGCCCTCGCGAAAACTGCGGCGCGTGTAGCGCGCCCAGAACGCATCGTCCATGTCGGGCAGTGCGGTGGCATAACGCTCGCGCATCTGTGCTTCGGCATCGTTCCAATCGCGCAGCGGCTGTGCGACACCGGCGTAAGCGGCGATGCGCGCCAGCCCGGCCGGATCG
This sequence comes from uncultured Verrucomicrobiaceae bacterium, assembly GCA_964638025.1. Classification (GTDB taxonomy): domain Bacteria; phylum Pseudomonadota; class Gammaproteobacteria; order Pseudomonadales; family CAMLJR01; genus CAMLJR01. Next base: position 46,812 of record CAZWXW010000010.1, on the reverse strand, counting down.
ATGGCGGGGCCGATGTCATTGAGCACGATGCCGGCGACGCGCTGCGGCTGCTGCACCGCCATCACCATCGCCATGATGCCGCCCATCGACGTACCGACCAGCAGCGCGCGCTCGATCCGCAGTTCGTCGAGCAGCCGCCACATATCGCCGGCGTAAAAGGCCGGGTAGTAGTTGTGCCAGTCGGGATCGCGCGCCGAGCCGCCGCGACCGCGCACATCGGGGGCGATGACGCGATGGCGCGGTGCGACATGCGCGGCCAGCTCGGTGAAGTCGCTGCTGTTGCGCGTCAGCCCGTGCATGCACAGCAGCGGCAACGACTCCGCCGCACCCGGCCAGTCGCGATAGAAGAGCTGCAGCCCGTCGTCGGATCTGTAGAAATGCGTCTGCTCCATGAACCGGCCCTCCATCGGCAGCACACGTCGGCGCACACAGCATGCCCGACAACCACTACCATGTGCGCCGCCTTTTTACCCTGACCGACCCTCTTCGCCATGACCCGATTGATTCCCACCAACCTGATCACCGGCTTTCTCGGCAGCGGCAAGACCACCGCCATCCTGCAACTGCTGGCGCGCAAGCCGGCGAGCGAAAAGTGGGCAGTGCTGGTCAACGAATTCGGCGAGATCGGCATCGACGGCGCGATCCTGCAGGGCAGCGGCGCGGTCGTGCGCGAAGTGCCGGGCGGCTGCATCTGCTGCGTCGCCGACCTGCCGATGAAGATCGGCCTCAACATGCTGATTGCGAAAGCGCAGCCGGACCGACTGCTGATCGAGCCGACCGGTCTCGGCCACCCGCAGAACATCGTCGACACGCTGCAGGGCGAGCATTACCGCGACCAGCTCGAACTGCGCGCCAGCATCGCGCTGGTGGACGCGCGCAAAGTGACCGAAGCGCGCTATCGCGAACACGAAACCTTCCGCGATCAGCTGCGGCTGGCCGACCTCGTCGTCGCCAGCAAGAGTGACCTGTATGGCGAAACGGAACTGGCCGCGCTGCGGCGATTCCTCGCCGAACTCGATCCGCCGCAAACGCTGCACGCCGCGATTCGTGATGGCGCACTGGATCCAATCTGGCTCGATCTGCCGCATCGTCCACTGGCAACGCGCGGCGAGCGGCATCAACACCTGGCGATGACAACGGCGACGCCGGCACCGCTGATCCTGCTGCCGGGCCAGCGTTTCGCGCGCCGCGAAAATCGCGGTGCCGACCATGTCAGCTGCGGCTGGCTGTTCGCACCGAACAGCCGCTTCGATTTCCTCAAGGTAATGACGTTGCTGAGCGGCCTCGCGGCCGACCGCGTCAAGGGCGTGATGGCGACCGACGGCGGCGCCTACCTGTTCAACGCTGAAAACGGCGTGCTCAGCGTCAACGACGCCGGCGCCGCGCGCGACTCACGCCTCGAAATCATTCACCGCGAAGTGCTGGACTGGGATGAGTTCGAAAAACATCTGCTGGATGCGCTGATGTAGGAGCGCTGCTTGCTGCGCCCCTACAGTCTCACGCTGAGACCATCGCTCAGCGCGCGCCGGCAGGCGATCGCCGCCGGCAACAGCGCCAACAATGTCGCCGCCACGATCACCGCACCGAGCTGCAGCCACTCAACCAGACCGAGCGGCTGCAGCGTCACCGCGATACCGGTTTTCTGCTGCAGCAGCGGCGCGAGCGCCCACAACAGCGCGTACAACGCCAGCACCGCGCCGATGCAGGCGATCAGCGCCATCCAGAACGCCTCGAACAGCAGCAGAAACAGAATATGGCGCGGCCCGGCGCCGACCGCGCGCAGCACCGCCATCTCGCGGCGGCGCTCGTTCAGCGTTGCCAGCAGCGTAATCAGCAGACCGGCAAGACCGGCGACAACGACAAAGCCACTGATCACCAGCAACAGCTGCTCGACCACCGCCAGCACCTGCCACAACTCGGCCAGCGCCACACCGGGCAGGATCGCCAGCAGCGGCTCGCCGCGATACTCGTTGATCTGACGCTGCAGCGCGAACGTCGCCACCTTCGACTTCATGCCGACCAGCACCGCCGTCACCTCGCCGGGCGCGTGCCCGTGCTGATGGTCGTGCTCGTGCTCGTGCTGATGGTCATGGTCATGATCGACAGCCTGCGCCGCAGCCGGCTGATAGGTGCCACTGCGCCAGTTGTCGTGCACCGAATCGAGCCCTTCCAGCGTCACATGAACGCCGCGATCCACCGGCGTGCCGGTGCGGGCAAGAATGCCGACGACGCGAAACGGTCTGCCCTTGTGACGGGCAAACGCGGTGTCGACGATGCCGTGCGCGATCTCGATCTCGCTGCCGATCTCATACCCGAGCCGTTGCGCCACCTCGGCGCCGAGCACGACATCGCGCGCCGCGACGAACACGCCGCCCTCCGCAAACTGTAGCGACTGCTGCGCGCCATGGCGGTAGTGCTCGAAATAATCGGCCGTCGTGCCGATGACGCGGTAACCGCGATGCGAATCGCCCAGCGACAGCGGCACCGCCCACGCCACTTGCGGCTGCCCGGCGATCCAGCGATAGCTGTGCCAATCGATGTTGTTGCTGGCGCTGCCGATGCGAAACACCGAATAGAGCAGCAGGTTGGTCGGGCCGCTGCGCGCGCCAACGATCAGGTCGGTGCCGGAGATGGTCTGCACGAACCACTGTTTGACCTGCCCGCGCAGATACTGCACGCCGGTAAACAGCAGCACGCTGACCAGCATCGCGGCGATGGTGAGCAGCACGCTGGCGCGACGATTGCGAAAACTCTTCAGGCTCAGACGCAGCAGCCACATCACACCAGCTCCCCGGAATGATTCAGCGCCGCGCGATTGAGCTCGGCCAGCGCCAGCGCGCGGTCGAAATGGCCGGCGAGCGCGCGATCGTGGCTGACGAACAGCACGGCACTGCCGCAGCATCGCGCCTGCTCCAGCAGCAGATCGATGAAGCTGTCGCGCGCATCGGCATCGAGCGCCGAAGTCGGCTCGTCGGCGATGATCAGCGCCGGCGCGCCGATCAACGCGCGCGCCGCCGCTACCCGCTGCTGCTGACCGACGCTGAGTTCAGCAGCCGGCCGGTTCCAGATCTCCTCGGTCAATCCCAGCGCCTTCAACAGCTGGCGCGCGGAAGCCACCGCACCGGCACGGCGACGGCGCTGTCCGGAAAATTCACAGGGCAGCTGCACGTTCTCCAGCGCCGACAGATACGGCAACAGATTGAACTGCTGGAAGATCAGGCCGATGTGATCGGCGCGAAAGCGGTCGCGGCGCGCGCCGGACCAGTGCGACAGCGGCTCGCCGAGCACGCGCACCTCACCGCGCTGCGGTGTCGAAACCCCGGCCAGCAGATTGATCAGCGTCGACTTGCCAGAACCGGACGGGCCGTGCAGAAACAATCGTTCGGAAACGCCGAGCGCGAAGTGATCGATGGCGAGCAGCGGCCGCGACTGGCCCGGCCAATGAAAATGGAGATCGGCAACTTCGACACTGAACGACAAGGGCGGCTCCACAGCGACTCAACAGAATGGCGTTATGTTATAACGCTGACGCTTTGAATCTGTCGTCCGTTTTCAGTTCCCGTGCACTCAGTTTTCATCCATTCGGTTTCCACGATGTCTCTCTCTCGCTCTCTGATCGCCTCGATTCTTCTACTGGTCTCAACGCTTGCCAGCGCCGACACCTACCGCGAGCTCGACTGGCTCGACCTGCTGACCGATGCCGATCGCGAGGCGATGCTGAACCTGCCTGAACTCGATCACGGCAATAGCGACGGCGACGACAGCAATGCGCCGGTGGCGCTCGAAGATCAGATCGCCAATGCGCTGAAGCAGAATGGCAAGCCACCGACACCACAACAGCAGGCGGCGCAGGCGAAGTGGGATGCGGTATTGCAGAACGATCGGGTGCGGCCCGACCTGAACGGCGCGAAGGTGAAACTGGCCGGTTTCATCGTGCCATTGCAGACCGCTGCCAATGACCGCGTCACCGAATTCTTTCTGGTGCCCTACTACGGCGCCTGCATTCATGTGCCGCCGCCACCGCCAAACCAGATCGTGCTGGTGCGCCATGGCAAGGGCTTCGCCATGCAGGATCTCTACGCGCCGGTCTGGATCGAGGGCACGCTGCATACCGAAAAGGTCAGCAACGAGCTGGCCAGCGCCTCGTATACCTTCAGCGCCGACCAGGTGGTGTTGTACGAGGAGTGAGGCGCGAAATGCAGGGGCGCTGCTCGCTGCGCCCCAGATCGATCATGCAGCCAGTTGCGCTTCGATCGCCTGCAACAGTTTCGGATCGTCGCTGGCGATATCGGGATCGAAACGGCCGACCACCTCGCCATTGCGGCTAATCAGAAACTTCTCGAAATTCCATAACACATCGCTGTCGTGCGCCGGCACGCGACCGTAGCCGGCCAGCTTCGCACGCATGCCGCCACCTTCCGTCGCCTTCGGTTGCGCAGCAATCAGCGCCTGATAAAGCGGGTGACGGCTGTCGCCATTGACGTCGAGCTTGCTGAACATCGGAAACTTCACACCATAGTTGGTGGTGCAGAAATCCTTGATCTCCGCCTCGCTACCCGGCTCCTGCGCCCCGAACTGATTGCACGGGAAACCAAGCACCACCAGCCCCTTGTCGCGGTACTGCTCATAGCTCTTTTCGAGGCTTTCGTACTGCGGCGTCAGGCCACATTTCGAGGCGACATTGACGATCAGCAGTACCTTGCCGGCGTAGTCGGCAAGCGTCTGCGGTTTGCCGTCGATGGTGGTGACGGCGATCTGCTGAATCTTGCTCATGGGCTCTCTCCAAGCGGTGGAAGGTGGGCGATGTTAAAGGGATATACCCGATACTGTGCAACCGGTTTCCCGGCCAACGCAGCAATGGCCTTGCGCGGATTGTCGAAGAGAACCGGAATCCCCTATCGTGCCATCAGCTGCCGGCGATGCGCCCGCACGGAGCGACGGAGCTCATCATGACCATCAAGATCGGCATCAACGGTTTCGGCCGCATGGGCAGACTGACGCTGCGCGCGGCGTGGCAATGGCCCGACGTCAGCTTCATCCGCATCAACGATCCCGGTGGCGATGCCGCTACCTTCGCCCATCTGCTGCAGTTCGATTCAGTGCACGGGCGCTGGCCGCTGGAGATTCTCGCCGAGGAGGATGCGCTGTTCATCGAGGGGCAGCGCATCGCCTTCACGCGCAACAAAACCATTGCCGATACCGACTGGAGCGACTGCGACCTGGTGCTGGAGTGCTCCGGCAAGATGAAATCGAGTGCCGCGCTGCAGCCCTATCTCGATCAGGGCGTCAAACGCGTCGTCGTCAGCGCACCGATCAGGGAGCCGGGTGTACTGAACGTGGTGATGGGGGTCAATCACCTTCTTTATGACAGGTCGCGCCATCGCATCGTCACCGCCGCATCGTGCACCACCAACTGTCTGGCGCCGGTGGTCAAGGTGATTCACGAGAAGCTCGGCATCCGCCACGGCAGCATCACCACCATCCACAGCCTGACCAACACCCAGACCATCATCGATGCGCCACACAAGGATCTGCGCCGCGCGCGCAGCTGCGGCGAGTCGCTGATTCCAACCACCACCGGCAGCGCCAGCGCCATCGCCGAGATCTTCCCGGAGCTGCGCGGCCGCCTGAACGGCCACGCCGTGCGTGTGCCGCTGACCAATGCCTCGCTGACCGACTGCGTGTTCGAAGTCGAACGCGCCACCAGCGTCGACGAGGTCAACGCACTGCTGAAAGCGGCCTCGGAGCATGAGCTGAAGCACATCCTCGGTTATGAGCAGCGGCCACTGGTGTCGATCGACTACCGCACCGATCCGCGCTCGTCGATCATCGATGCGCCGTCGACGCTGGTGATCAACGGCACGCAGGTAAAAATCTACGCCTGGTACGACAACGAATGGGGCTATGCCAACCGCCTCGCCGAGCTGGCGCGACTGGTCGGCCACGGCGATCTGGCCGCGTAGAGCCTCGTCGACGTGAACGCACTGACCGCCCTCTCCCCCGCCGTGCGCCAGTATCTCGTGGTGACCGGCAATTACTGGGGCTTCACGTTGACCGACGGTGCGCTGCGCGTGCTGGTGCTACTGCACTTCCACCAGCTCGGCTACACACCACTGCAAATCGCCGCGCTGTTCCTGTTCTACGAACTCTTCGGCGTCATCACCAATCTGGTCGGCGGCTGGCTCGGCGCGCGCATCGGCCTCAATCGCACGATGAATATCGGCCTCGCGCTGCAGGTGGTCGCGCTGCTGATGCTGGCGGTACCGGTCGAGATATTGACGGTGACCTGGGTGATGGCGGCGCAGGCGCTGTCGGGCATCGCCAAGGACCTGAACAAGATGAGCGCGAAAAGCGCGATCAAGACGCTGCTGCCTGCCGATGCGCACGGTGCCCTCTACCGCTGGGTGGCGCTGCTGACCGGATCGAAGAATGCGCTGAAGGGCGCCGGCTTCTTCCTCGGCGGCCTGCTGCTGATGTCAGTCGGCTTCACCGGCGCGATGGTGGCGATGGCCTCGGTGCTGGCGCTGATCTGGCTGCTGAGCCTGTTCCTGCTGCGGCGCGATCTCGGTCGCGCCAAAAACAAGCCGAAATTCCACGACCTCTTTTCCAAGAGCCGCGCGGTCAACGTGCTGGCAGCTGCGAGACTGTTCCTGTTCGGCGCACGCGATGTCTGGTTCGTCATCGCGCTACCCGTGTTTCTGACCGACACACTGGGCTGGCCGTTCTGGCAGGTCGGCGGTTTTCTCGCGCTGTGGACCATTGGCTACGGCATCGTGCAAGCGGTCGCACCGCGCTTGACCAGCTCGGATGTATCGGGTCGCACACTGTGCGGCTGGGGCGTGGTGCTGGCCGCGGTACCAGTGCTGATCGCCATCGCACTGGCATCACAGCCGGAAATGTCTATCGCGGCAGTAGTGATTGGCGGCCTGCTGCTGTTCGGCGCGCTGTTCGCCGTCAACTCCTCGCTGCACAGCTTCCTGATCGTGCGCAGCGCCGATGCCGACGGTGTCTCTCTGGATGTCGGCTTCTACTACATGGCCAATGCACTCGGCCGGCTGCTCGGCACGCTGCTGTCGGGCTGGCTGTTCCAGTACGGCGGGCTGGAGCCATGTCTGTGGGCATCGGCGTTGCTGCTATTCGCGGCAGCAACGATTGCACTGCGGCTACCGGCAACAATTGCGACATCCGGCCAGCGCGCCAGCCCTCCACTGTGAGCACTAAACGATGAGCTCAACGCCATGACCAGCGACGTTTACGGACGACCCACCGCGCAATGATTCAGATGAAATCACTGCACGGAAACAGCTCCGAAACGGCCAACTCTTTCTTCTTATATATATACGCACCGAAATACACGCTGAAGGCTGTTGCTGATCCGTGCTGAAGGCTCCTGCTGTATCTGCACTGAGAGCTCCTGTCGATCCGCGCTGAGGGCTCCTGAGTCTGACTGAAGGTGCCTCAGAACAACTCGAGTTGCGCGCGCTCCGACTCGCTGAAGCGGACGCCAATACCGAGCAGCCGAACCGGGCGATTGCCGCGCAGAAACCCCTGCTCGCACAGACGGGCGATCACCGCGGCATCCACCGTCACCGCACTCGATTCGATCGTCGTCTGTCGGAAATCGGCAAATTTCACTTTCACGAAAAGCTTTGCGATCGGTGTCGCGGAAAGGTTCGCGAGGCGCCGGGAGAGCTGCTCGATCAGTGCCGGCAGCACTGTCATGCCGCCATCCGCGATGCACTGCCACCACAGCGGTCACTGTCGGATACATCGAGATAGGCCTCGTCCAGCGAGAGCTGGCTCCACCAGATCGGTGTATTCGAGAAGCAGCGCCCGGATCGTCGTAGCCACCTGGCGGTAGCGCGGCATATCCGGCGGCAGGATCAACAACTGGGGGTAGAGGCGCAGAGCCTGCGATGAGGAGATCGCCGAGCGCACACCAAAAGCACGGGCTTCGTAGTTGCAGCGGGCTCAATCGCGCGGCTTGTTCTGCTCGAACCGGGCGAGCTGCTCTGTGCCTGCCTCGCGCTGGTGGAGTTGCTTCCACTCCTCGTAGGGCATCCCATACACGATTTCCCGGGCCTTTTCGTAACCCACGCCCTCACCACGCTCATCAGCCGCGGCCGCATACCACTTCGCGAGACAGTTACGGCAGAAGCCCGCCAGGTTCATCAGATCGATGTTCTGCACATCCTTGCGGCTGTCGAGGTGTTGCAGCAGACGGCGAAAAACTGCTGCTTCGATCTCGATTCGATGGTCGCTCATGGCCTCTCTCCGGCAAAAATTTTGATCCGCGGCAGTATATCAACGAGCACTTTGGCACCGATGCAAATGACCTCGCGCAGAGCAAAACCTATCGACGAGTGAAAATTTCGACGTGAATCAAAAAAAATCAGCCCTAAAACCTAAAAAAACTTGCAAAAAAAATTGCTTTCGCTGTTCAAATCTTAAAAGCGACGTATAATTTCAGCGTTGTTTATTTGTTCAAATCCACCAACTCTACCGACAAGGATTGAATCCATGGCAGCTGCAAAGAAACCAGCAAAGAAGAAAGTCGTTCGCAGGACCGTCAAGAACCCAGTGGCAGCAATCGAGAAGCAGATCAAGGCTCTCGAAAAGCAAATCAAAGCCCTTGAAGGCAAGCTGAAGAAAGCCCAGGCCAAACAGGCCTCCGCCGCCAAGAAAGCTGAAGCCAAGGCGAAAAAAGCCGCCGCTGTAGCCGCCAGGAAAGCCGCAGCAGCAGCCAAGAAGAAGGCCGCAGCAGCAGCCAAGAAAGCCAAAGCCGCTGCCAAGAAAGGCAAAGCCAAGGCGAAAGTCAAAAAAGCCGGCCCTGGCCGTCCGAAGAAAGCCGCTACCAAAGCTAAAGCAGCACCGAAAAAAGCTCGCGTAGCCGTCAAGAAGGCAGCACCGAAGAAAGCCACCAAGCCGAAGGTAAAACGCGTTGTGCGCAAGCCGAAGGCAGCGGTGACTCCGGCAGCAACGCCGTCGGTCTGACCTGATAACTGCGCCGCTCCCCGAGCGGCGCAGTTGTTTTCAAGCCTCGTATTTTGGAGGCTTGGCTTTTCTCCCTCTGAAATTTGCTCTCCCTCGCACCCCCTCATACCGCCGCCACCCCAGCCGTCGCTCACCGCAAAGCCCTTCATTCAAGCGCGTAAAGAAGAGCACCAAGAGACCTCGAAGAGATCTCCTGGAAGCGGTAAAACAAGGCTTTTTGCAGGATTTTATTCAGGCGGGCAGATCAAACTGATGTGTTGAAAGCAGCACCAGCGTGCAGGCTTCCTCGACCGCGATACCGGCCTGTTGCAGGCGCGGATAGACATCCGGATTCTCGGTTCCCGGATTGAAGATGACGCGCTTCGGCTTCAGCGCCACCAACGCATCAAGGATGGCCGGCTGCCGATCGGGGCCGACATAAAGCGACGCCGTGTCGATCGGCCCCTGTACCGACTCCAGCGATTTCTCTACCGGCAAGCCGAGAATCTCCCCACCCTTGGGGCTGACCGGAATGACGGTGTGGTTGTGATTCAGCAGACGCTGCACCGCCTGAAAGGCGGTGCGCTCGGGATTGTCGCTGGCTCCGACAACGGCAACAGTGGACATCGGAAACTCCTGAAACGGGAAAACGAGCGGTGATGCTGGCATCAACACCGATACCCGGCAAGCATTGCCACCCGTCTTGCACAGCGTTCGAGCCGTCTCAACGCCTCGCCTCAGCGTCTCTCCTCAGCGCTTCGGCAGCGGATGCACCGGCGGAATCACCGCCGCCATCAGCTGCATCTTGCCGGTGATGACCCCGCGCAGCGTGATCATCTCGTCAGCAATACGCTGCAACGTGCTGGCCGGCCCCTGCACCAGAATCACCTCCATGGTCTGGTTGTGCATCAGGTGCACGTGCAGCGAGCTGATCACCTCGTCGATATAGCTGTGCTGCAGGTCGGCCAGCTGCTTCTGCAGACCCCGCGTGGAATGGTCATAGAGCAGCGTGATGGTGCCAGCCATGATCTCGTCGCCGTGCCGGCGCTTATGCTCCACCAGCTGCTGGTTGATCATGTCGCTGATCGCCTGCGAGCGGCTTTCGAAACCGCGGCTGGCGACCATCTGGTCGAGGTCGATCAGCAGCTCCTCGGGGAGGGACATGCTGATGCGGCTGACAGGTGACTTCATATTTCCCTCAGAACATGTAGCTGTAGCGCTCGACTTCCCACTGACTCACGGTCAGGTGGTAGGTCTCCCACTCCTGCGTCTTGTACTTGATGAACTCGTCGCGCAACGCGCCGCCGAGTGCCTGCTCCACCAGCGGATCGGCGGCAAAGGCGGCCACCGCTTCCTGCAATGTCTGTGGCAGGAACTCGATGCCGCGATCGCGGCGCTCGGCATCCGAGATGGCGTAGAGGTTGTCCTCGTTCGGCGCACCGGGGTCGATGCCCTCGCGAATGCCTTCGAGACCTGCCGCCAATGCCAGCGTCGCGGCGAGATAGGGATTGACCGCGCCATCGGCATTGCGCGATTCGCAGCGACCGCCACCCATCGGCACCCGCAGCGAGTTGGTGCGGTTGTTCGAACCGTAGGAGTTGAACACCGGCGCCCACGAGAAGTAGCTCATCGCCCCCTGCCGCACCAGCCGCTTGTAGCTGTTCACCGTCGGCGCATAGGCGGCGCACAGCGCGCGGCCGTGCTTCAGGATGCCGCCGATGAAGTTGTAGCCGAGCGGTGTCAGGCCGAGCCCGCGCGGATCATCCTTCGGATCGCACTCGAACAGGTTCTTGCCGGTGTTCAGGTCGTATAGCGACATATTGAAATGCGCGCCGTTGCCGGTGCGGTTGGCGAATGGCTTCGGCATCATCGTCGCCAGCAGCTCCTCCTCCTTGGCGTAGTGCTTGGCCATGTAGCGGAAGAAGATCAGCCGATCGCAGCTGGTCAGTGCGTCGGCGTACTTGAAATCGAACTCGAACTGGCCGTTGGCATCCTCGTGGTCGAACGAATAGAGGTCCCAGCCGAGGTCATTGATGCAACTGGCAACCTTGTCGAGCCATTCGAAGCTGTCGGTGAAACCGCGCACGTCGTAACAGGGTTTGACCAGCTTGTCGTCCGGGTTCGGAATCGCCAGCGTGCCGTCTTCGTTCTGCTTCAGCAGATAGATTTCGCACTCGATACCGAGGTTCATGCCGAAACCCATCTCCGCCGCCTGCGCCAGCATGTTCTTCAGCGCGACGCGGGTATTCAGCGGATAGGGTTCACCGTGAAAGGTGTTGTCGGCCGGCATCCAGGCGATCTTCGGTTCCCACGGCAGCTGGATGACGTGATCGAGATCGGGCACCGAGGCGATCTCGTCCTCGTTCGGCATCTGGCCGAGGCCGTCGAGCGCGTAGCCGGTGTAGAGCTCCGACCCCGCCGCCATCTGCGGCAGGTGGTCGATCGGCACCACCTTCGCTTTCTGCACGCCGTGGATATCGACGTAGGCGCCGATGCAGTACTTCACGCCCTTCGCCTTCAGCGACTGTTGCAGGGCGGCGATCTCCTGTTGCGTTTTCATGGGTATTGCTCCGGCTGCCTTGATCACTCCACCGACTCCACGTCGTCGCCGACCCGCGCCATGCGGATGATGCGCGGCTCCACGCCTGGCTCCTCATCATCGGCAGCCGGCGGATGGATCAACGCATCGAGCCGCGCCTTGGTGGCGAGGAACTCGTCGGAAAAGAACTGCTCGGGCGTGCGCGGGCGCGGTACCGGTACCTCGATCAGCTCCTGCACTTCACCCGGATGGGCTTTCAGCACCAGGATGCGGTCGGCGAGGTAGATCGCCTCGTCGAGGTCGTGGGTAATGAAAAGAACGGTGACATCGATGTTGCGCCAGATCTCCAGCAGGTGCGCCTGCATCTTGCAGCGGGTCTGCGCGTCGAGCGCGCCGAACGGCTCATCCATCAGCAGGATGCGCGGCTGGTTGGCCAGCGCGCGGGCGATGGCGACGCGCTGCTTCATGCCGCCGGAGAGCTGGTGCGGCCAGGCGTCGGCGAATTTCGCCAGCCCGACCAGTTCGATCCACTGCAGCGCCTCCGACTCGCACTCGATGCGGCCGCGGTTGTTCATTTCGAGGCCGAACATGACGTTCTTCTTGACCGTCAGCCACGGGAACAGCGTGTAGCCCTGAAACACCATGCCGCGATCGGGACCGGGGCCGATGACCGGTTTGCCGTCGAGCAGCACATCGCCGCCGCTGTAGGATTCGAGCCCGGCGAGGATGCGGATCAATGTCGATTTGCCGCAGCCGGAGGGACCGATGACGCAGACGAACTCGCGCCGGTGCACCTGGAAATCGATGTTCTTCAGCGCCACCGTCTCGCCCTGCGGCGAGCGGTAGCTCTTCTGCAGTCCCTTGACGTCGAGGATCACCGGCCGCTGCTTCAGCCGCGTGAAGCGCTCGCGCACGGCGTCGGACTGGTCGAGATAGCTCGGCAGGCTCGGGTTGTTCGGAACCATCGTCGATCTCCTCTCGTTATGCCTTGGCGGCCGAGCGTTCCCAGCGGAACAGCCGTTTGCCGAGCCATGCCAGCAGCAGATCGCAGATCAGGCCGATGATGCCGATCATGATGATGGCGGCGAACACGTTGTCGAAATGCTTGTAGCGGGCCTGCTGCGTGATGAACCAGGTGATGCCGGAGCTGGTGCCGATCAGCTCGGCGACGATCAGGTAGGTCCAGGCCCAGCCGAGCAGGATGCGCTGGTCGCGATAGAGGTCGGGCAGGATGCCGGGCACGACGACGCGGAACAGCAGCTGCAGCTGTTTGGCACCGAGCGTCATCGCCGCTTCGAGCAGCGCGATGTCGAGCTTGCGCGTGGTGTTGGCGACCACCAGCACCTGCTGGAAAAAGGTACCGATGAAGACGATGGCGATCTTCGGGCCGTCGTAGATGCCGAGGATCGCCACCGCCAGCGCGCCGAACGCCGGTGCCGGCAGGTAGCGGAAGAACTCGATGAACGGCTCGAACGTGCGCGACACCGCGCTGTAGGTGCCGCACAGGATGCCGAGCGGCACGCCGATGATCGACGAGGCGACGAAGCCCCAGAAGATGATCGTGATGCTGTGCCACAGGCTTTCGTGCAGCCACTTGGCATCGCGCCGCACCGGCTCGGTGGTGAAGGCGGTGTAGAAGGCGCTCGCCACCTCGTGCGGTGCCGGCAGGTAGATCGGGTTCGCCGGCGTGCCACTCGGTGGCGTATCACCGGCCTCCACGGCGCCCTGCCGTTCGCGCTCGAACACGGCGCGGTCGATCAGCATCTCCGGCTGGAAATAGCTGACCGCGCCGGGGTCGACGACTCTGACCATAGGGTGCCAGATGAACGGCACGTAGCTGACGATGCACCAGAGCAGAATCGGCAGTGCGAACGAGCCGATCGTCAGCAGCGTGCGGGCGCGCGGCGACAGTTCGCGGCGCACGGTGAACCAGTCGGCGGGAAAATTGCGGGCGGCAGCCGTCATGCACTCCCCCAGGAAATGCCGGAAGGGTTTGTCGTCGGGGTTGGAGGGCGGCATCCGTGCCGCGCGGTATCAGATCGCGGCGATCACTTCAGTTCCATCACGATCGACGGATCGATGTAGCTGTCGATCGGCTGCGGCTGCTTGTAGACGTCGTATTTGAGATTGAACGCATCGACGATCTTGCTGGAGCCGTACAGCGACTTGAAGCCATCGCCCTTGGCCATCGCGGCCTTCGCCTCTTCCAGATCCATCAGGTAGGTTCCACCGAGCAGCGGCTTGTACTCCTCGGGCTTGAGCCCGACGCGCGCGGCCATGATCTTGACGGCGTCGTCGACGGTGGCCGGATCGCGGATGTAGTCGACGATGCGGTACCAGACCTTCACCACCTTGACCCAGTCGTCGCGCTTCGCGGCGAGGCTCGCCGGCGACACCGCCAGCACGTCGTAGATCAGCCCCGGCTCATTGGCCGACGAGTAGATCGCCTTCGAGCCGGGCACCAGCTTCAGCGCCTGACCGGAATTCGGCTGCCATGCGCCAATCGCATCGACATCGCCGGAGGCGAGCACCTGCGGCGTCTCGTTGGTTGGCACGTTAACCAGCTGGACGTCGCTCTCGGTCATGCCGGCCTTCTCCAGGCCGTTCAACAGCAGCAGGTGGACGACGAAACCGATCTCGACGCCGACCTTCTTGCCCTTCAGATCCTGCAGCGAACCGACGCCGGGCTTGCCGACGATCATGTCGTTGCCGTTGGAGTAGTCGCTGGCGAGGATCATCACGCTCTTGCCACCGTTGGCGCCGGTGACCAGCGCATCGCCGTTGGTCATCGTCACGGCTTCGAGCTTGCCGGCGGCGAACGCATCCATCGAGGCGACGTAGTCGAACCACTCGAACTGCACATCGACGCCGGCCTCCTTGAACCACCCTTTCTGGATGCCGACCTCCCAGGCCACCCAGCCCGGCCAGTCGCTGTAGCCGATCTTCAGCGGCGCGGCGCTGACAACGCTTGCCGCCAGCGCGGCACCGGCCAGCGTCAGGCGGCCGAGCCACCGTTTCATCGATTGGGTTGCTGCTTTCATCGTTCTCTCCTGTCATCCAGGCATCGAGGGTGGTGGTGCACTTTCGGTATTACCAAACGATCTTGCCGTAATACCGACAAAGGCAATCGACATGCCACCGAACCTAACCGCCAGAAATCCAAGAGAAAGCCATATCGATGCACATCTGGAGATCACGCATCGTCACGACGATTCGCACCAAAACGACGCGATGCGCTCCACGTCGATGCACGCGGAAATTTTCACGCTTGCAGTTTGCGGAGCCAAAAAAGTTCGGTTAGCCTTCCCGGCAGTCGGCTTGCGAACCGCCCTCGAAAGAGCGGTTCGCGAACCGGCGACGGATGACTAGGGTTCCGGTTTTTCTCGGCTTTTCTCGATCGAAAGCTTCGACAAAAACGCTGGTCCGAGAGTCATCGACCTCACCGATCTTGCCAAAGTCATGTGGGGTTACACGGCGGGACAAAAGCCCGGGAGAACTGCACGTCGGATGTTTCCGTGCATTTTCTCTGGTGCATTTGCACTGAAAACGCCGACGTAACCGAAGCAGCGCTGCACTCAGCGCAATGATTTTGGAGAAGCCAGTATGAATGGCGGATCGGAACTCCTCCCCGGCAACAGATCCACACCTCTGTACCGCGACGAAATTCCCGGCGGTGCCCACTGGTCCTTCATCGTCAAGCGCGGCCATCTGTTGCGTCTGATCGACAGGGAAGGCGGCGCCAATGTCGGCATGCTGTTCTACAACCCGCAGAACCCGCTGGAGCGCTACAACGCGCCCGACACGCTGAAGTGCCAGCACACCTTCAAGCTGACGCGCGGCCACTGCCTCTACTCCGACATGGGCCGCATCTTCTGCTCGATCGTCGCCGACAGCTGCGGCTGGCACGATACCGTCGCCGGCAACAGCAATCGCGCGCTGGTGCAGAAGAAATGGGGCGAGCGCAGCTATCAGCAGCACCGCAACGACTGGACGTTGAATGGCTACGACAGTTTTCTGGTCGAGCTGGCGAAATATGGCCTCGGCCGCAAGGACATGGCCGCCAACGTCAACTGGTTCAGCAAGGTTTGCACCGACGACGACGGCAATCTCCATTTCGAACCCGGTAACAGCAAGGCCGGCGACCATGTCGACCTGCGCTTCGAGATGGATGCGCTGGTGTTGCTGCATACCTGCCCTCACCCGCTGAATCCCGCCGCCGAATATCCGAAAAAGCCGTTGGTTTACGAGCTTTACCACGCCGCCCCGGTTGGCGAAGACGACTGCTGCATTCACGCCTGCGGCGAGAACGAGCGCGGCTTCCTCAACACGCAGCTCTACAACCTGTGACGGGAGGACAAATCATGATCGTTGAAAGCCAACTGGTAGTGCGCGATGCCAACTATCGTCAGATCGTCTCCGCCGGCGACTACTGGATGCAGGTGGTGAAAAAGGGGCAGACGCTGCGCATCCTCGACCTCGAAGGCAATCAGGCTGCCGACACGCTGTTTTACTCGGCCGCCGATCCGGCCGAGCGTTACTCGGCGATGGATACGATTCGCGAGCAGGGCAATGTCTACCTGACCGCCGGCACCACACTGCTGTCGAACGAGTGCAACCCGATGTTGGCCATCGTCGCCGACACCTGCGGTCGTCACGACACGCTCGGCGGTGCCTGCGCCACCGAGTCGAACACAGTCCGCTATGCGCTGGAGAAGAAGTGCATGCACGCCTGCCGCGATAGCTGGATGCTGGCCGTCGCGCAGAACGAGCAGTTCGGCATGAGCAAGCGCGACATCACCCACAACATCAACTTCTTCATGAACGTGCCGGTGACGCCCGACGGCGGGCTGACCTTCGCCGACGGCATTTCCGATGCCGGCAAGTACGTCGAGCTGGAGGCGCTGATGGATGTGATCGTGCTGATCTCCAACTGCCCGCAGCTGAACAACCCGTGCAATGCCTATAACCCGACGCCCATTGAGGTGCTGATCTGGAACTGAGTGGACTGCCGTATCGCCGCCCTCTCCCCCAGCCCCTCTCCCTGAAGGGAGAGGGGAGTACGCCAGCTGGGAACGGAGTGCAGTGGCTCGCTGCTTTCATCCCCCTCTCCCTTCAGGGAGAGGGCCGGGGAGAGGGAATCGAACCGCCTGTCGATCACTCGCAAAGGCGCCCTGACGCAACACACAGATTCGAGAAGCCATCATGTTCAGCAAGGTACTGATCGCCAACCGCGGCGCCATCGCCTGCCGCATCATTCGCACGCTGCGTGCAATGAATATCAAAAGCGTCGCCGTCTACGCGGCGGCGGATGCCGATTCGTTGCATGTGCAGCAGGCCGACGAAGCGTACCCGCTCGGCGAAGGCGGTGCGGCGCAGACTTATCTGGACCAAGACAAGCTGTTTGCCATCGTGCGGCAGAGCGGCGCCGAAGCGATCCACCCCGGCTACGGCTTTCTCAGCGAGAACCCGGGATTCGCGCGACGCTGCGCCGCCGAAGGTGTCGTCTTCCTCGGACCGACACCGGAGCAGATGGAGGCGTTCGGCCTGAAGCACACCGCGCGTGCGCTGGCACAGCAGAGCAACGTGCCACTACTGCCGGGCACTGAACTGCTCGACACACTCGATGTGGCACTGGAAGCAGCAAGCCGCATCGGCTACCCGGTGATGCTGAAATCGACCGCCGGCGGCGGTGGTATCGGCATGCAGCTCTGTCATGGCGACGACGAGCTACACGGTGCTTTCGAATCGGTGCGCCGGCTGTCGGCCAACAACTTCGCCAACAGCGGCGTCTTCCTCGAAAAGTACGTCACCAATGCACGCCATATCGAGGTGCAGGTGTTCGGCGACGGCAGCGGCAATGCCATCGCGCTCGGCGAGCGCGACTGCTCGACACAGCGCCGCAACCAGAAAGTGATCGAGGAGACACCGGCACCGAACCTGCCCGATGCGGTGCGTGCGCAGCTGCGCGAGGTATCGGTGCGGCTGGCGGAAGCCGTCAATTACCGCAGCGCCGGCACCATCGAGTTCATCTACGACCCGCAGGCGGCGCAGTGCTACTTCCTCGAAGTGAATACACGGCTGCAGGTCGAGCACGGCGTCACCGAGCAGATATTCGGCGTCGATCTGGTGCGCTGGATGGTCGAGGTCGGCGCCGGCGAGCTGCCGCCGTTGCGCGAACTGGCCGCAACCCTCAAGCCGCGCGGCCACGCGATTCAGGTGCGCGCCTATGCCGAAGACCCCGGCAGGAATTTCCAGCCCAGCGCCGGCCTGCTGAGTCACGTCGAATTCCCGGCCGCCGATGGAAAGCAGCTGCGCATCGACCACTGGATCGAAGCCGGCCTCGAAATATCTCCGCTGTTCGATCCGATGCTGGCCAAGATCATCGCCTGGGACGAGAGCCGCGACGCCGCCATCGCGCGACTCGACGCGGTGCTGGCACAAACGACGATCTACGGCATCGAAATCAACCTCGACTACTGCCGCGCCATTCTGCGCAGCGACATCTTCGTCGCCGGCAACATCCACACCCGCTATCTGAACCAGTTCGCCTACAAGGCCCCGCGTATCGACGTACTGATGCCCGGCACGATGACGACGGTGCAGGATTTTCCGGCCCGTACCGGCTACTGGAACGTCGGCGTGCCGCCGTCGGGGCCGTTCGACGACTGGAGTTTCCGCCTCGGCAACCGGCTGCTCGGCAACGACGAACGCGCCGCCGGCCTCGAGATCACGCTGAACGGGCCGACGCTGCGGTTTCGCACCGCGACGCAGATCGTGCTGGCCGGCGCCGAACTGCGCACGACGCTGAATGGCGAGGCGATTCCGTACTGGCAGGTCGTCGATGTGCCGGCCGGCGGCACGCTCGCCATCGGCAGCGGCGACACCGGCGCGCGCGCCTGCCTGCTGGTGCGCGGCGGCATCCAGTGTCCCGACTATCTCGGCGCAAAGTCGACCTTCACGCTCGGCCAGTTCGGCGGTCACGGCGGCCGCGCGCTGCGTGCGGGCGATGTGCTGCACCTGTCCAGCGCCACTGCGCCATCACCGACAGCGGTACTACCCGCCGAGCTGCGCCCCGCGATCGGCAAGGCGTGGGAGCTGCGCGTCATCTACGGCCCGCACGGCGCACCCGATTTCTTCACCAACGATGACATCTCCGCCTTCTTCGATGCCGACTGGGAAGTGCACTACAACTCCAGCCGCACCGGCGTGCGCCTGATCGGCCCGAAACCGGAGTGGGCGCGCAGCGACGGCGGCGAAGCCGGCATGCACCCGTCGAACATCCACGACAACGCCTACGCCATCGGCACCATCGACTTCACCGGCGACATGCCGGTGATCCTCGGCCCGGACGGACCATCGCTCGGCGGCTTCGTCTGCCCGGCGACGACGATTCGCGCCGACCGCTGGAAGATCGGGCAGTTGAAGGCAGGGGATCGTGTGCGCTTCGTGCCTGTCACGATTGAACAGGCGACGCAGATCGAACGCGAGCAACTGGAATTTCTAACCGACCTTCCGTCGTTGAAAATCGAACCCGGCACAACGCCGGAGGCAGGGCGTGCGGTGGAGCACTCCAGCATCCTCGGAGACAGGACGTCTCCGAGGAAGGCTACAGGGATGTACTTGCGCCGGTGCTGGAGTGCTCCACCGCATGACCTGCCGGCACTGACCGTCAACGATCTGCCATCACCCATAGTCCAAAAGCTGCCCGCGGAAAAACACGGCGTAGAGGTCGTCTACAGAACAGCAGGTGACAAATACCTGCTGGTCGAATACGGCCCGCAGGTGCTCGACATCGACCTGCGTTTCCGCGTCCACGCACTGATGTTGAAGCTGCAGCAGAACAAACCCGACGGCGTGCTGGAGATGACGCCCGGCATCCGCTCGCTGCAATTGCACTACGACAGCCTGACATTGCCACTGCCGCAGTTGCTGGATGCGCTGCAACGCGTTGAAGCAGAACTCGGCGACATCGACGATCTGGAGGTACCGGCGCGGATCGTTCACCTGCCGTTGTCGTGGGACGACGCAGCGTGTCGGCTCGCCATCGACAAATACATGCAGTCGGTGCGCAAGGATGCGCCGTGGTGCCCGAGCAACATCGAATTCATCCGCCGCATCAACGGCCTCGGCAGCATCGACGAGGTGAAGCGGATCGTCTTCGACGCCAGCTACGTCGTCATGGGACTCGGTGACGTCTACCTCGGTGCGCCGGTAGCGACACCGCTCGATCCGCGCCATCGCCTCGTCACCACCAAGTACAACCCGGCACGCACCTGGACCGCCGAAAACTCGGTCGGTATCGGCGGCTCCTACCTGTGCATCTACGGCATGGAAGGACCCGGCGGCTACCAGTTCGTCGGCCGCACGCTGCAGATGTGGAACCGCCACCGCCGCACGCGCGAATTCGAACAGCCGTGGCTGCTGCGCTTCTTCGATCAGATTCGCTTCTACCCGGTGACCGCCGACGAGCTGGTAAAGATTCGCCACGACTTCCCGCGCGGCAACTACCCGCTGCGCATCGAAGAGACGCGGTTCCGGCTCAGGGAGTATCGCCAGTCGCTCATCGATAACGGCGCGTCAATTGCCGAATTCACCGAGCGCCGCCAGAGGGCGTTCAACGAAGAGCTGCAGCGCTGGCGCGACAGTGGACAGTTCCAGTTCGACAGCAGCCAGGTCGGTCACGACGAAGCGGAATCGGAGCAAGTTTTGCCTGAAGGCTGTGTCGCCATCGACAGCCACGTCGCCGGCAGCATCTGGAAGCTGCTGGTGAAGCCGGGCGACAGCGTCGCCGTCGGCCAGACCATCGCCGTGCTCGAATCGATGAAGATGGAGATCGACGTCGCCTCGCCGGTGGCAGGCATTGTGCACAGCATCAGCCGCAGCGAAGGCAGCCAGATCAGCGCCGGCCAGCCGCTGCTCGTCATCGAGGAGAATCATTGATGTCCGTGGATAAAGAGATGCTCGCGTTCGACCAGATCGACCTGACACTGCCCGGCCTGCGCGGCCACTACCAGCGCGGCGACTTCACGCCGCGCCAGCTGGTAACGCTGCTGCGTGAACGCAGTGCGCAATATGACGACCGCAATATCTGGATCCATGCACTGACCGACAGCGAACTGGAACCGCATCTGCAACGACTCGAACAGAGCGATATGCAGAAGCTGCCGCTGTACGGCGTGCCATTCGCGATCAAGGACAACATCGATCTCGCCGGCATTCCGACCACCGCCGCCTGCCCCGCTTACGCCTATACGCCAAATGAATCGGCCGCCGTCGTGCAACTGCTGATCGATGCCGGCGCAATACCGATGGGAAAAACCAACCTCGACCAGTTCGCCACCGGCCTGGTCGGCGTGCGCTCGCCCTACGGCGAGTGCAAGAACAGCTTCAACCCCGACTACATCTCCGGCGGCTCCAGCGCCGGCTCGGCGGTTTCGGTCGCGCTCGGGCTGGTCAGCTTCTCACTCGGCACCGACACCGCCGGTTCGGGGCGCATTCCGGCTGCGTTCAACAATCTGGTCGGATTGAAGCCGACGCACGGCGCGCTCAGCACGCGCGGCGTGGTGCCGGCCTGCCGTAGCCTCGACTGCGTCAGCCTGTTCGCGCTGACCCCGAGCGACATCAACGAACTGTTTTCCGTCGCCGCGCAGTTCGACGAACGCGATCCCTATTCGCGGCCGAACCCGAGCACCAACCGCGGCAGCGCCTTCGGCGCACTGCCTGCGACACCGTTCCGCTTCGGTGTGCCACGCCAGGATCAACTGCAATTCTTCGGCGACAACGACAGCGCCGCGCTGTTCGCGCAAAGCATTGAACGATTGCGCGCACTCGGCGGTGAAGCGGTCGAGATCGACTTCGAGCCGTTTACCGATGCTGCCATCCTGCTCTATTCGGGACCGTGGGTAGTCGAGCGTCATCTGGTCGCCGGCGAGCTGATGGAAAAGCAACCCGACGAAGTGCTGCCGGTGATTCATGCCGTCGTCGGTCAGGGTCGCAACCGCGATGCGGCTGAAGCGTTCCGCGCGCAGTATGAGATGAAGCGTCTGCGACGCGTTGCCGAGCAGACACTGGCCAATCTCGACTTCATCGTCACGCCGACAGCAGGCACCATCTTTACGCGCGAACAGCTGCGCGCAGAGCCGGTACTGCGCAACAGCCAGCTCGGCCACTACACCAACTTCATGAACCTGCTCGATCTCAGCGCAGTCGCCGTGCCGGGTGGCTTCCTGCCGAGCGGCCTGCCGAACGGCGTCACGCTGTTTGCCGACCATCACACCGATCTGCGCCTGCTCAGCTACGCGCAGGCCCTGCAGAGCGCACAGCAGCTGCCGCTCGGCGCACAAAATCGACGCGCCTCGATGCAGGCGTTATCCACACGCAGTGCGCTCGACAGTGTCGACGTGATCGTTTGTGGTGCACACATGCAGGGACTGCCCTTAAATGGGCTGCTGACCTCGCGCGGCGGCGAGCTGATCACCGCCACCACGACGTCGAAAAATTATCGGCTCTACGCACTGCCCGGCGGGCCGCCGCAGCGGCCGGCGCTGATCCGCGACGAAGCACACGGTTCGGAAATTGCGATTGAGGTGTGGCGACTGCCGGCGACAGAGTTTGGCCCATTTGTTGCTGAAATCCCGCGCCCACTCGGCATTGGCCGCGTCGAGCTCGCCGACGGTCGCTGGCTACCCGGTTTTCTCTGTGAGCACTACGCCATCGCCAATGCCAGCGAAATCACGCAACTCGGCGGCTGGCGCCGCTATCTGAAGGAATGCGGGCGGTAATTTCATCGACGGATTGTTGTAACAAAACCTGATCCATAACTGTTGTCCATGTTTCGAGTTACTGACCAGGCAACGATGACAAGCCGTCGATGAAGATGATGCTGAACCAGGATTTGTCCGCAGCAACCGGCGCCACCCTGCTCGCCGGTTGTTTCCCCTACTACCAGCCGCTGCTGCACCTGCCGAGCGGCGCCATCGCCGGCTACGAAGCGCTGGCGCGCACACGCAATGCGCGCGGCGAGGTGGTCAGCGCCGGCGCCATGTTCAGCGATCCCAGCCTCAGCGACGACAGCAAGATCGGTCTCGACCGGCGCCTGCGTCTCGGCGCGCTGCAAACCTTTCGCAGCCATCCCGATGCCGGCTTTCTCTCCATCAACATCTCGCCGGGCTGGATCAGCCGGCTCGGTGCCGACACCGTTTCCCCGACATTGCGGCTGATCGATGCCAGCGGCATCGATCCGGCGCGCGTCGTCATCGAAATCACCGAATCGCACGGCGAACTCGACAAGCTGCAGCGCATGGTGAAGCAGTACCACGCCGCCGGCGTGCGCGTGGCCATCGACGACTTCGGCGCTGAAAACTCGCAGCTCGACCGCGTCATCGCGCTCGACCCCGACCTGATCAAGCTCGACATGCGGCTGTTCAAGCTGGCCACGCAGGGCGGTCTCGGCGCCGATGTGCTGTTCGGCATGGCCGCGCTGGCTGAGCGCGCCGGCTGCGAAGTGGTGTGCGAAGGGGTCGAGACCGCCGAGGAGTTCATGTTCGGCATCGAGTGCGGCGCGCAGTACATGCAGGGCTGGCTGTTTTCGCAGGCCCTGGCGGCACCGATCGCCGCCGGCCATTTCAAGACGCAGCTCGACGAACTGCTATCGCAGTACCTGCAGCGCAAACGCGAACGCCTGAGTCACTCGATCGACCACAGCCGCGCGATCAAGCAACAGGTCATCGCGCTGGCCAATGCGCTGCAGCGCGGCGAAGCGCCGCAATCGCTGTGTCATCGCCAGCTGCGCGAACTCGGCGCGATGCGCTATTTCATCTGCGACGGCAGCGGGCTGCAGATCTCGCCGAACTACGAGATCAACGCCGACAGCGTCGCCGTGCAGCCGCAGTTCCTCGGTTACAACTGGTGCTGGCGCCCCTACTTCCCGATGCTGATGGCGGTGCAGTGCCGATCCGGCACCGACATCGTCGCCTCCACCGCCTATCGCGACGCCAGCAGCGGCCAGCTGTGCAAGACGCTCGGCGTCCATCTCGACCAGCAGCGCGTGTTGCTGGTCGACACCGCCGTCCACGACGAGGTACTGCACGCCTCCGCCACCGCAGCGCGCCGGGGTGCTGCCAAAAACATCGGGTGAGACTCGCGGAACCGGATCAGAGCGGTTCCTGCGTGGCGATGCGATAGGCATCGGCCACCTGGTCCGGACAGTTGACGGTCAGCTCCAGGTCGCGCAGACGGCCGTCGCTGACACCGTAGATCCAGCCGTGCACCACCAGCTCCTGACCGCGCGCCCAGGCGTTCTGCACGATGGTCGTGCGGCAGACATTGGCCACCTGCGCCTTGACGTTCATCTCGCACAGCAGGTCGACCTTCTCGTCCTCGGTCAGGTTCTCGAAGCGGCGGCGCTTGATGTAGTAGATGTCCTTCAGGAAACGCAGCCAGTTGTCGATCAGGCCGTACTGCTGGTCCTGGATCGCCGCGCGCACGCCGCCGCAGCCGTAGTGGCCCACCACCATGATGTGTTTGACCTTCAGTACATCGACCGCGTACTGGATCACCGACAGGCAGTTGAAGTCGGTGTGCACGACCATGTTGGCGACATTGCGATGGACGAACACCTCGCCCGGCATCAGCCCGACGATCTGGTTCGACGGCACCCGCGAATCGGAACAGCCGATCCACAGGAACTCCGGCTGCTGCTGGTTCGACAGTTTGGAAAAGAAGGAGGGATCCTGTGCCTTGATCTGCTCGGCCCACAGGCGGTTTTTTTCGAAGAGATGATCGAGTTTGTCCATGTTGCACCCGCGAGGTAATCGACGCGCGAATGTTACCCGATGTCGCTGCACGGGTTGGACCGGCCGCGATGGAATCTATGTGAATGCCAGGTACTCGACGCGATTGCGTCCGCCCGCCTTGGCCCGATAAACGGCACCGTCGGCCAGCGACAGCAGCCGCTCGGCCAGCCCCACCGGTGCCTCTGCATCCACCGGCCAGCAGGTGACGCCGAGCGACAGCGTCAGCGCGAACGGATCGCCGCGATCGCTGCGCAATTGCAGCGCGGCGATGCAGCGCCGAATGCGCTCCGCCACCTCCTGCGCCAGCGAAGGCGGGCAGTTCGGCAGCACCAGCGCGAACTCTTCGCCGCCGTAGCGGCAGACGTGGTCGGTCTTGCGCAGCAGCGCCGAGATCTCCTGCGCCACCACGCGCAGCGCGCGGTCGCCGGTGGGGTGGCCGAAGCGGTCGTTGATCTGCTTGAAGTGGTCGAGGTCGATCACCATCAGCGCCAGCGGCTCGCTCTGGCGCACGGCGCGGGAGATCTCGCGCTCGAGTGCCTGGCCGAAGGCGCGGCGATTGCCGACGCGGGTCAGGCTGTCGATCAGCGACAGCCTGTGCAGGCGTTCGCGATTGACGCCGTTCTCGACGCAGTGCGCGACGATCGACGCGAGGTGGTTGATGAAGTCGGTGGATTTGTCGGCGGCGAAGCGCTGCGCCGCGAACGAGCCGAAATGGAGACTGCCGACCAGATAGCCCTGCCGCACCAGTGGCAGCAGCGCCGCCGAGCGCAGCGCGCGACCGCGAAAGATGGCCGCTGGCGGCGGGCTCTCCAGCCGCACCTCCGCCGCCGGATAGAGCGCGCGCAGCGGCGCATCGTCATCGAGCCAGTGCAGGTCCGGCCACTGTTCGCACAGCTCCGGCGGCAGCAGTTCGCGCAGCGCGCCATCGGGATCGAACAGCAGCAGCTCGACCGCGTCGAGCTGGAAATGGTTGAGGCTGGTGCCGAGCAGCATGTCGAGCAGCGCGGCGAGGTCGGCCACCGCCAGCAACTGCAACTCGAATGCCTGGAAGCGGCGCAGGATCCGCTCGTTCTGGTTCGCCTTGTCGACCAGCGCACCGACCGTGCCGGCAAGACGTTCGAGACGATCCCGCGCCAATTTTTCCTCCGGCCTGGGTTGTGCTGAAACAGTGTCGGGCCGCTGGCCCGCGCCGACCGATTTCCAATCCATCATCGATGATCGTCATGGGGCCAATGACCGTCGCGGCCAATGATTGTCACGGACGGCATCGACGGAGTCGCCGGCAGGGCAGGGATTATGTGCGGTGGCAGTGTAGTCGGGAACCGGGCTTCGCGTCAGGCGCGGGCACGGCCTGCAGAGAGGGTGTGACGACGCCGCGACACGGAGGCCGACGCGCCCGGGTCAGAGGTCGGCCAGATCGCTGTCGCCGTAGATGCCCAGCTCCTCGCGCAGGCGAATGCGCTCCAGGCGATCCTCGATCTTGCGTCGGATGACAGGATCCCGGCTGCTGACCGGCCGCGGCGGTGGCGGTGTCTCCTCGGCCTCGAAATCCGCGCTGTCGGCCTCGTCGACCAGAACATCCTCGCTCTGTTTGACGTCGGCGCCAGACGACCCTTTAGCCATTGCGTCACACCCCGGTGCGTCGACCAATCCAGTGTTTTGACAAATACAGTGTTTCGACAAGCCTGATAGCGAACCAAGCCAACGCATTGCGCGCCCCTGCCTGTTTCGTCGCCTATCTAAGGCAGAAGCAAAACGCTGTCAATCGTCTTCGCGCGGATCGGTGTGCATGCATGACATTGCGGTGACCACGGCGATATCGAAAACGTCATGGCGGGCATCGCCGCAGAGGACCGAGGAGAGTAAAGAGGATCAAAGAGAATCGCGCGGGCGTTACAGCAGTTCGATCAGTTCGAGCACGCTGCGATCGCCATCCCGGCGACGCAGCAGTTCGATCAGCGTCTGCTGCGAACCGAAACGCCGCTCGTCGAAGCGATGCATGGCAGAGGGAAATGTCACTGGTTGAGCGGGCTCGTCGCCAACTGTCGATGGCGCGGCAGCCGTTGTCGACAGCATCGGCGCGACAGCCGGCAGCACTGGCACCGCAACCGGCAGCTCCGGCACGGCAACCGACGGTGGCGCAACGGCCGCAACCGCATCGTCAACCACGTTCGACGCCGGTTCATGCAATGGCTGCAGCAGCGGCGCCTGCTGATCGGATACCGGTATCGCCAGCTCCTCCCGGCGCCACGGCTTCAGGCGTTCGGCCAGCTGGCGCAACAGGCGATCGTTGCGCTCCGGCGCCTTGACCAGCGCATCGACCAGCGGCACCAGATCGATCGCCGGCTGCTGGAAGCGTTGCAGGTAGTTGCCGTGCAGTTCGCGCAGCAGTCGCCCGAGCCGCTGCTGCCCGCCCTCCTGCTCCATCAATAACTGCAAACGCGAGCGCAATTCGCTCAGGTAGCCGCTGTCGGCCGGCCCCGCCGGCGCGGCGGCGGCAGCTACCGGTCGCGCTGCCGATACCTGGCGCTCGCGGAAGCGGCGCAGCCAGTAGGCCGAGAAGCCGCTCTTCGGCACCTCGTCGCGCAATGACTGCTGCAGCGCTTCCGCCAGCCGCAAAAAGCTGCGGCTGGAGGGATCGCTGTCGGGAAACAGCGCCACCGGGCTCTGCAGCGTCACCGCCGCGCGCAGGCTCTCGTCGCGCATCAGGAAACCGAGGTAGCGGATGCGCAGGCCGATGTACTTCTCGACCGCCGCGCTGAAACGGTGGAACACCTCGCGCGCCTGCGCCGTGCTGGTGCACATGTTGACCAGCACCTGCGCGGCGAGATTGCGGCGGCGCCGGTGCAGCAGTTTCAGCAGCGAGAAGGCATCGGTCAGCGAGGTCGGCTCCGGCGTGATCACCACCAGCGCCGTCTGTGCCGAACAGATGAAATCGAGCGTGGTGTCGGCGATGCCGGCCGCGGTGTCGATCAGGAAGTAGTCGTAGTCGCTCTCGATGCGCGCCAGCTCGCGGGTCAACCGCAGCTGCTGGCGCGGGTGCAGCGTCACGCATTCGGCGATGCCGTTGGCGCCGGGGATCACGCGCATGCCGTGCGCGCTCTCCAGCATCACTTCCTCGATCGACTTGGCGCCGAACAGGACATGCTCCAGCGACACGCGCGGGGTCAGCCCGAGCAGGATGTTGACGTTGGCGAGGCCGGTATCGGCATCGAAAATGCAGACCCGCTGACCGAGCTTGGCCAGCGAGATACCGAGATTGACCGCCACCGAACTCTTGCCGACACCGCCCTTGCCGCTGGCGATGGCGATGACGTGCGGCAGGCGACGCGCCGGGGCGGCGCGCGCGCTGTCCGCACTCTCCGTGTCGAGGGGGGCCGTGTCGCTCCTGGCCTCGGCCAAAATCAGCTCCTGTCGGTGGCAACCGCCGAATCGTATCGGGCGTCAGCGAGGCCGGGGCGGGCGCGGTGGCCACTATCGGATCGCTTGGCTATACTCCTTCGCGCCAAAAAGTATGCTAATCAGTTCACATTTACAACGAAGAAGTCTATTGCCCGGGCCGCTGAGCCGACAGCCGGTCATGGAGGCCACCCGGTGACACCGTTCGTAGGGAAACCCAACCGCGATGGGATCTGACAGCCACCGGATGGAGCGTCTGCCCAGCCTGCCGCAGGTGCTGGTGCGCATTCTCGACACCATCCACGACGAGCGCTCCGGTCTGGCCCAGATCGCCGACATCGTGCGACGCGACGCGGCGATGGCGACGCGGCTGATCGGCGTCGCCAGTTCCAGCTACTACGCGGCCAGCTACGGTGCCGCCAGCCACCACGCCACCAACGGCGGCGGCCGCCAGTCGGTCGAGCGGGCGCTGCTGGTGCTCGGCACCGACACCGTCAAGACGGTGGTGATGACCGATGCCATCCGCCAGTTCTTCAACCAGTTCAAGCCGCGCCAGCAGCCATTCCTGAAGGCGTTCTGGCGGCGCTCTCTGGTGAGCGCCAACTTCGCCCACGTGCTCGCCAACCTGACCGGCTACCGCTCGCCGGACGAAGCCTACCTGTGCGGCCTGCTGACCGACGTCGGCCAGCTGCTGCTGTCGAACCGGCACGGTCAGGCCTACCTCGACCTGTGGAGCGGCGCCGCCGACGATCGCGCGCTGCTGGCCGCCGAGCGCGAGCAGTTCGCCACCACCCACGCCGATGCCGGCGCGCAGCTGGTCGAACAGTGGGCCGGCGCCAGCTTCATGGCCGACGCGCTGCGCTACCACCACGAACCCGGCACGCAGCTGCTCGACGCCAGCCATCTGGTCAAGATCATCAACCTGGCCAGCTGCCTCAGCGCGCACGGCGACC
This sequence comes from uncultured Verrucomicrobiaceae bacterium, assembly GCA_964638025.1. Taxonomy (GTDB): domain Bacteria; phylum Pseudomonadota; class Gammaproteobacteria; order Pseudomonadales; family CAMLJR01; genus CAMLJR01. The sequence goes on along the minus strand of CAZWXW010000010.1, from coordinate 18,154 downwards.
TCGGCGACGACGCGCTGGCGCAGGCCGACCAGCTGTTCGGTCTCAACGAGGCGCTGACGCGCGAACTGCGCGAACGCATCGGCGCCGACGTCGAGCGGCTCGCCGCCGGCCTCGGCATCGACATCGGCCCGCTCGCCCCCGACGACGGCGCCCATCCCGATGTCGAGCGCGCGCAGTCGGCACTGGGCGAACGCCTCGGCGAACTCGGCCAGCTCGGTCAGGCCAGCCGCGAGCTGTGGCTGGCGCAGTCGCTGGCCGCGCTCGAGCGCGCCGTGCAGCGCACGCTCTACATGACGCTGGAGATCGAGCACAGCGTGCTGTTCGTCTTCGACGCCGACAGCCAGCTGCTGCAGGCGCATGTGCTCGAACGCGACGGCACTGACATCAACAACGCACCACCCGATTTCACCATTCCGCTGCTGCCGGAGCGCAGCATCGCCGCGTCGGCGCTGCTGGCCGGCGAGAACCGCTACCTCGATGCCGGCGACGGTTCAGCGCTCACCGTCATCGATCGCCAGCTGCTGAACCACTGCCGCAACCGGCGCCTGCTCTGCCTGCCGCTGCGGATCAACGGCGAGCCGGTCGGTGCGCTGCTGCTCGGCGTCGACCATGGCGACCCGCTGCTGCAGCGGCCGACACTGCTGACCACGCTCTGCAACGAGATCGCCGGCAGCGTGCGTGCGCGCCGGCAGCTGCCGGATGGCGCCAGCAGCGAAAGCGCGCTGCAACAGCAGATTCGCGAAGTGCTGCACGAGGCCGGCAACCCGCTGTCGATCATCGGCAACTATCTCGAAACGCTGCGGCTGAAGCTCGGCGACGACCAGCAGCTGCAGGGCGACCTCGAACTGATCAAGGGCGAGATCGATCGCATCGGCTCGCTGCTGTTGCGACTGCGCGACCCCGGCAGCGCCGGTGACGACAGCGGCAACACCGATGTCAACGCGCTGGTCAGCGCCGTCGCCCGCCTGTTCCAGCAGTCGCTGTGCGCCGCGCACAACGTCGAACTGACGCTGACGCTCGGCAGCGCGCTCACCGAGTTGTCATGCCCGAGCGCCAAACTGCAGCAGGTGCTGACCAACCTGCTGAAGAACGCCGTCGAGGCCATGCCCGCCGGCGGTCGCCTCGACGTCTCCACCGACGGCCCGGTCATGGCCGGCAATCGCCGCCATGCCGAAATCGTCATCGCCGACAACGGCCCCGGCATGCCGGAAGCGGTGTTGCAGCGCCTGTTCAGCCCGGTGCAGTCGACCAAGGGCGGCGCGCACTCGGGGCTGGGACTCAGCATCACGCACAAGCTGGTAGAAGAGATGGGCGGCACGATCAGCTGCCGCAGCAGCGCGAGCGGAACCCGCTTCCAGCTGCTGCTGCCGCTGGCGTGACCGGCCGCATTGCATCAGAACGGACGTATGACCATTAGCCTGAAACAAAGGGTGCAGCAACTCATGAAAAACCCCGGGGAAAGCCGCCTCGATGGCGAGCTGCAGGGCGCCCGAATACTGCTGGCCGACGACGATCCGCGCATGCTCGACAGCCTGCGCAACCTGCTGCAGATCTACGGCTACCAGGTCGATGTCGCCAACGGCGGCCAGGCCGCGCTGGCACAACTGCAGCGGCAGCGCTACGACCTGCTGCTGCTCGACCTGCGCATGCCGGACCTCTCCGGCCACGACGTCATGACGTCGATGAATACACTCGGCATCGACACGCTGATCATCGTGGTCAGCGGCGAAACCTCGGTCGACGATGCCTCGCGCGCGCTGCGCGCCGGCGCCTACGACTACCTGAAAAAGCCTTACGCCCCCGAGGAGCTGGTCGCCACCGTCAACAACGCCATTCGCAAGCGCCGCCTCGAAGAGAGCAACCGGCTGATGCAGGCGCGCCTCGACCGCTCGGAAAAACTGCACCGCTTCCTCGTCAACAACTCGCCCGACCTGATCTACATCCTCGACGAGAACGGCTGCTTCAGCTTCCTCAACAGCAAGATCGAACAGCTGCTCGGCTACGACCGCAACGAGATGATCGGCCGCCACGTCAGCACACTGGTGGAAGAGGAGGATCTGGAAAAGGCGCTCTACTTCTTCGACCAGGCCGGCCGCTCGCGCGACCAGAGCCACATCATCGACGTCGCGCTGCGCCCGCGTGAAGGCGGTCGCAGCAAGCGTCACTTCGAACTGTCGGTGTGGCCGATCAGCGAAGGCGACGACCCGATGGGCGCGACCGATCGCTTTCGCATCTACGGCACCGCACGCGACATCTCCGACCGCATGGAGGCTGAAGCCTTCATCAATTTCCAGGCCTACCACGACCTGCTGACGCGGCTGCCGAACCGCGCGCTGTTCAAGGACCGGCTGTCGATGGCGATCACCCACGCCGCGCGCAACGACCAGCGGCTCGCGGTGATGTTCATCGACCTCGACCGTTTCAAGGTGATCAACGACTCGCTCGGCCACACCATGGGCGACCGCCTGCTGCAGGCGGTCAGCCAGCGGCTGCAGGCCTGCATTCGCCGTGGCGACACGCTGTCGCGCTTCGGCGGCGACGAATTCACGCTGCTGCTACCGGATGCCCAGTCGACGCAGGCGGCAGTGCAGGTGGCGGAGAAAATCCTGGAGAGCATCAAGGAGCCGTTCCAGCTCGGTGGCCACGAAATCTACGTCGGCGCCTCGATCGGCATCGCCATGTACCCGGAGGGCGGCACCACCCTCGACACGCTGATCAAGAACGCCGACATCGCCATGTACCGGGTCAAGAGCACCGGCAAGGATGGCCTGCACGTTTTCAGCCACGACATGAACACCAGCGTCGCGCAGCGCCTGCTGCTGGAGCAGGACATGCGCCGCGCGCTGGAGAACGACGAGTTCGAGATTCACTACCAGCCGCAGATCGACGCGCAGTCGGAACGCCTGGTCGGCGTCGAGGCGCTGGTGCGCTGGAACCACCCGTCGCTGGGCCGGCTGTCACCGGCGGAGTTCATTCCGGTCGCCGAGGAGAGCCGGCTGATCCTCGAACTCGACCGCCAGACGCTGGCGCGCGCCTGTCGCCAGGTCGGTCACTACCTGCGCAACGGACTGCCGGAGCTGCGCCTCGCGGTCAACCTGTCGCCGCTGCTGCTGGAGCGCGACAACTTCGTCGAGCAGATTCTCGCCACACTGACGCGCGAACAGTTTCCGCCGCACCTGCTGGAGCTGGAGATCACCGAGAGCCTGCTGATGAGCGACCGCATCGACATCGTCGACAAGCTCGATCAGCTGGCGCGGGCCGGCGTGCACATCGCCATCGACGACTTCGGCACCGGCTACTCGTCGCTGAGCTATCTGCAGAAATTCCCGATCAACACGCTGAAGATCGACCGCAGCTTCATCCACAACATCCGCAGCGGCGACGAGCAGGCCTGCATCGTCAACGCCATCGTGTCGATGGCGCACGGGCTGCGGCTGCAGATCGTGGCGGAAGGGGTGGAGACGCATGCGCAGCTGCACTACCTGCGCGGCCTCGGCTGCCAGATCGTGCAGGGCTTTCTGTTCGGGCGGCCGACGCCGCTGGAGAAGGTGGTGGCCAAGCAGCTCGGCGCCATCGCAGCAGCGACGCCGCGCGCTGCGTCGCTCTAAATGCTCAACCCTCGCCGCGATGACGTGTCAGTTCGCTCTGACGCTGGCGCTCGCGGAAGCGGGCGCGCTGATCCTCGGTGAGCTGATCGGCGCAATGCGGGCAGGTAACGCCCTGCTCGAATAGCGGCGACTGCCGGTCGCTCTCGCTGACCGGCCAGCCGCAACCGTGGCACAGCTCATAGCTGCCTTTGCGCAGTGCGTGATCAACGGTGACGCGGTTGTCGAAGACGAAACATTCGCCGCGCCACTGACTCTGCGCTTCGGGCACCTCTTCCAGGTATTTCAGGATGCCGCCCTTCAGGTGGAACACCTCGGCGAAGCCCTGCTGCAGCAGATAGGCCGACGCCTTCTCGCAACGGATGCCGCCGGTGCAGAACATCGCTACCTTGCGCTGCCTGGCCGGATCGATCGAACGGACGAAATCGGGAAACTCGCGGAAGGTTTCGGTGTTCGGGTTGACGGCGCCGGCGAAGGTGCCGATCTCCACCTCGTAGTCGTTGCGGGTGTCGAGCAGCAGCACGTCGGGATCGGCGATCAGCGCATTCCAGTCGCGCGGCTCGACGTAGGTGCCGACCTCGCGATTGGGGTCGATGCCGTCGACGCCGAGCGTGACGATCTCGCGTTTCAGTTTCACCTTCATGCGCTTGAACGGCTGCGCCGCGTCGAGCGACTCCTTGTGTTCGAGTTCGGCCAGACGCGGGTCGCGCTTCAGCCAGGCCAGCACGCTGTCGATCGCCGCGCGCGAGCCGGCGATGGTGCCGTTGATCCCCTCCGCCGCCAGCAGCAGCGATCCGCGCACGTCGTGCTGCAAACAAAGATCGAGCAGCGGCTCGCGCAGTTCGTGGTAATCGTCGAGCGGGGCGAAGCGATAGAGGGCGGCGACAACAAAAGACATGGTGATCGGCTTCAGCTGAGATCAGTGTTTATCGTGCTTGCTACCGCCCAGACAGGCGGGCGAGGCCGGTGCTTCGGCAGCGCGCTGCTGCCACTCGGCCGGCGTATAGGTATGCAACGCCAGCGCGTGCACGCCGCCGGCCAGCTCGGCCGACAGCAGCTGGTAGATGCGCTGGTGGCGGGCGACGGCGCGCTGGCCGTCGAAGGCATCGGTGACGACGACGACGCGGAAATGGGTCTCCGAATCAGCCGGCACACTGTGCATGTGCGACTCGTTGGCGACGTCGAGCTGCAGCGGCGACAGCGCTGCGCGCAATTTGGTTTCGATCTGTTGCTGGACGGACTGGGCGGACATGGGGCACCTCGGCTTCGGCGCGCGATTATACGCGCGGACCGGCGGCTACCGGGCAAGCCGGCGCGACGCCGGCATCGCGAGTCATCGGAATATTGACTAGCATCAACGGCTGATCCCCCAGCCGACGGCCCTCGACCATGGATGCGCGCTTCGATATCTACCTCTCCGGCAAGCTCGCCGACGGCGTCACCCCGGCCGCCGCCGCTGCCGCGCTGGCGCAGCTGTTCAAGAGCACCCCCGAGGCGATGGCGGCGATGCTGGATGGCAAGCCGCGCCTGCTGAAGCGCGACGTCGATCAGGCCACCGCCCACAAGTACCGCGATGCGCTGCAGCGCGCCGGCGTGCTGGTGGCGTTCCGGCCGTTTGTCCGCACTGCCACACCGGCAGCGCCCTCCGCCCCGGCGGCTGCGCCTGTATCGGCACCCTCGTCTCCTGTGACCGCACCTGCACCAGCCGCCGCAGCGGGGCTGTCATTGGCCCCCGCCGGCGGCGATCTGCTGCGCCCCGACGAACGCTCCGAGGTCGAGCCGGTGCGCGTCGATACCAGCCACCTGCAGGTCGAGGCGCCCGGTGAACTGCCGCATCTGCTGGCGCCGGCAGCACCGCCCGCCCCCGACACCAGCCACCTCAGCGTGGCCGAGGTCGGCGCCGATCTGGCATTGCCCCAGGCCGCAGCGGCACCAGTCGCACTCTCCGCCGAGATGGCCGCGATGACGCTGGCACCGGCCGGCGCCACGCTGGAGACGCTGACCAGCGACCTGCCGACGCTCGACCCGGACATCAGCGCGCTGTCGCTGGCGGCACCGGGCGAACTGCTGACACCGGCGGAGCGGCATCACGACGCACCGCCACCGCCGGCCACCGACCACATCCGCCTCGCCTGAACCCCGATCAGACCCGGCGCTCAATGCTTCTGCGAGCGCCGTCGCCGTTCTGTCATGGCTCCCGCCTACCCTGTCACAGATCGCTGCAGCCGCGATGCCGCGGTTCCGGCACTTGCTAGGCTGAAAACGGTCACAGGATTAACAGGTCAACCCTACCGCCTACGAAACGGTATCCAGCACGGATCGCCCTATAGCAAAGCTGTCTTATCGCTGGCGTGCTTCATACCGGATAGTGGCTCACACTTGGGATCGTCAGCTTCGTGTGCTTTATCGTCGAGTTGAGCTGTCATCATGAAACATCTGACTTGCTCCACCCCATTCCATCGAGCCGCTCTGCTGCTGTTGAGCCTCTCCTCCCCTCTTTTGCTGGCCGATGAGCCCTTCTATCGCCAGCTTCTCGATCTGAAACAACCCGACGGCTACAGCCCGACCCGCACCTTCACCGTCATCGTCGATGGCGAACGCGGCAACCGGCTGGTCGCCAGCGACGACCCCAACCTGCAGTTCAACATGGCGTGGATCGATCAGTACCACCCCGATTATCGCCAACGCCAGGGCGGCGGCGCGCTCGGGCTGCTGGTGCGCTCCTATCTGCGCCAGCTCTACGACGACGGGCGCCAACAGCGCGCCGTCAATGCCAACTACGTGCCGGACGGCGATGTCGACGTTGGCCTCGGCAACTTCGGCGGCGAGATGGAGTACCACCTGCGCCTCAAGGACGACGAAGTGAACCTGCGCCTCGAATACCTCTATTGAGCTGAAGCAGCGTCCATCAAAGCACCGGCCAACGATGTACCTCTCTATCCAAGTACCTCTGCTGAAACCGCCTCGCTAGAATGGCGCCCCTCTCCACTTCGGCGCCGCTGCAATGTCCGCCCAGTTCATCTCCCCACCTCCCGACTGCCCCAATGCCGGCCTCTGGCGCCGTCTCGCCGCACTGGTCTACGACAGCTTCCTGCTGTTCGGCCTGTTGGTCGTGCCGCTGTTCGTATTGCAGGCCGTGCTGCATGTCAGCGACAGCGGCTACGGCACCGAAGGGGTGGCGCACGAACTGCCGGCGCTGGCGCCGAAATGGATGCTGCAGCTCTACTGGGTGGCGGTGATCGCCGCCTTCTACACCTATTTCTGGCGCAGCAAGGGGCAGACGCTGGGGATGCAGGCGTGGCGATTGCAGCTGTGCAACCGCGACAACGAGCCGGCAAGCCTGAAGCAGTGCGCGATCAGACTGCTGGTGGGAGCACCGGCGCTGCTGCTCGGCGCGGCCGGCTACTGGTGGCTGTGGTTCGATCGCGAACACCGCACCTGGCACGACCGCGCCAGCAAGACGCGCGTCGTCGTGTTACCGAAACGGCCGCAGTAAATCAGGGATTGGCAGAAAGGCTGAAACGCGTTCCGGTATCCGGCGCCTGCACCACGCTCACGCCCGCCGACGCAACAACAACGCGCCGCCGACCAGCGTGACGACAATCGGCGCCAGCGCCGCCAGCAGCGGCGAGAAGCCGAACACCAGGCTGGCCGGCCCCAGCATGTCCTGGCTGATACGGAAGGTGACGCCGATCAGCACGCCGATGAAAACACGCTGCCCCATCGACGCCTGCCGCAGCGGGCCGAACACGATCGACGCCGCCACCAGCACCAGACCGACGATCGCCAGCGGCTGCAGCACCTTGTTCCAGAACGCCAGTTCGTACTCGCCGCTGTTCGAGTGCTGCGCCCGCAGAAAGCTGACATAGCGGCGCAGGCCGGCAATCGACAGGTCCTCCGGGTCGAGCACCAGGATGTTCAGCAACTCCGGCGACAACTGCGTCGGCCAAGGCTGCCGCTTGGCAACGCTCTGCTCCAGCCGGTCACCGTGAAAATGGGTTTCGCGCACATCCTCCAGCAGCCAGTGATCCTGCTGGTAGATGGCACGGGTGGCGAACAGCGCCGTCTGCAACTGGCGCTGCGGATCGAACTGATAGATCGAGACACCGTGCAGCACACCGTTCGGCTGCACCGCATTCAGGTGCACGAAGCTGTCGCCCTCGCGGTGCCACAACCCGTACTTGCTGATACCGGCCTGCTCGCGCTGCAGCGCAATGGCGCGATGGCTCTCGGCCATCTGCTTCAACCCCGGCGCGGCATATTCGGCGATCAGCATGCCGGCCAGCGTGATCAGCAGCGCCGGCTTCAGCGCCATCCACAGAATGCGGGCCGAGGAGACGCCAGCGGCGCGAATCACCACCAGCTCGCTGGTCGAGGCCAGCGCGCCGAGCCCGGCCAGACAGCCGATCAGCGCGGCGAACGGCAGGTACTGCATCAGCTGCCCCGGTATCGACAGCAGCGCATACCAGAGCACCGACAGCAGCGTGTAGCGCCCGCTCAGATCGCCGCTCTGGTCGATCACCTGCGAGACCAGGTCGAGCCCGAGCAGCACCGCCAGCACCAGCAGAATGGCGGCGGCGACCTGCACGGCGATGTAGCGATTCAGGCGACGCATCAGCTGTTTCTCCCCGCTGTGCGCAGTCGACGGCGCTGGATCCATTGCCGGCGATAGTCACCACCGAACAGCAACAGCAGGCCGATGGCCAAAAACAGCGCATGTACCCACCACAACCCGGGCAGATCCGGCAGTTTTTGCTTGCCGAGCGCATCGCGGCCGGCGTTCAGCGCCAGCAGGTAGATCATGAACAGCAGGAAGGCGGGGAACAGCTTGCCGTAGCGGCCACGGCGATGGTCGGTGCGCGCCATCGCCACCGCAATCAGCGCCGACACCAGCACCAGCAGCACCAGCGAGATGCGCCACTGCAGCGTCGCGCGCCGCACCGGATCGCGCGAACCGACCAGATCGGCCGTCGCCACCGCATCCTTTTTCGGCGGCATCGCCTGCACGCTGCGCTGCTCCAGCCACTGGCCGAAACGGGCGAACCGCATCGCCTGAAAATCGAGGTCGCCGGGGCGACCGAGGTAGCGCGTGCCATCCTGCAGCACGAGGAAGCGCTCGCCGCTGTCGGCGTCGACTTCGGTATGTGCGCGCTGCGCCATCACCAGCACCTGATCGTTGCGCTCGTCGCCGCGGGCGCGGCCGTCGGCGGCGAATACATTGATCATCTCGCCGCTGTCGATCTGCTCGACATAGGCGACCAGCCCACTGTCCTCATTGAGCAGGCGAAAACGACCGGCCACCAGCAGATCGAGACCGCTGCTGGCATCGGCCTCGGCAAAAATCTTCTGCACGCGCGCCACCCCGGCCGGGCCGAGCCAGATCGACATCAGCGCGACCAGCAGCGCCGCCAGTGCCGCCGGCGCCAGCACCGCGCGCAGCAGCTGCCCGCGCCCCATGCCGCAGGCCGACATCACCGTCATCTCGCTGTCGACATAGAGACGGCCGAGCGCCAGCAGCACGCTGACGAAGAAGGCGAGTGGCAGGATCAGTTCGAGGAAACCCGGCAGCCGGAAGAAGATCACCGAAAACAGAATCTGCGGCGCCAGATCGCCGGCCGCCGCCGAGGCGAGGTACTTGACCAGCCGACCGCAGACCACGATCACCAGCAGCACGAAGGTGACGGCGGCGAAGGTCTGGAAGATCTCGCGGAAGATGTAGCGAAACAGGATCACGCAGGGTTCCCGGTGGCGCCCTTTCCATCACCCGATGGCTGGGCCAAAATGCCGCGCGATTATCCCCAAATCCCCCCCCGTTGTCTTGCGAGGCTCCGCATGCAGATCACCCTGAAACCCGCCGCAAACCCCGACCGCCTACGCACGCCGTGTCTCGTGCTCGGTCTCGGCAGCGGCCCGCTGCGCGGTGCGGCGAAAACCGTCGACAGTGCCAGCGGCGGCCTGTTGCGCAAACTGCGCGAGCGCGGCGACATCAAGGGTGAAGCCGGTCAGACGCTGCTGCTGCCGGCGGTGAACGGCGTGCTGGCCGAGCGCGTGCTGCTGGTCGGCACCGGCAATGGCAAGGCACTGAAGGAGATCGATTTCCGCAAGCTGCAACAGGCACTGGCCGCCGCGCTGCTCGATACCAAGGTGGCGGATGCCCATGTCGAGCTCGGCGAGCTGAAGGTCGACGGGCACGATGACGGCTGGCAGCTGACGCAGCTGGCAATGGCGCTGACGCTGCGCGAATACCGCTACACCGAAACGCTGAGCAAGCCGAAAGCGGCGCAGGTATTGCGCAAGCTGACCCTCGGCAGCGACAACAACAGCACGTTGCGCGGTGCCGTGCAGCAGGGGCTGGCGATCGGTCGCGGCATGAACGTGGCGCGCCGCCTCGGCGACCTGCCGGCCAATATCTGCACACCGACCTTCCTCGCGTCCGAAGCGCGCGCGCTCGGCCGCAGGCACAAGCTGAAAGTCAGCGTGCTCAATGAAAAGCAGATGGAAACGCTCGGCATGGGCTCGCTGCTGTCGGTCAGCGCCGGCAGCGTGCAGCCCGCCAGGCTGATCGTCGTCGAGTACCACGGCGCCAAGCGCGGCGCGCAGCCGCAGGTACTGGTCGGCAAGGGCATCACCTTCGACACCGGCGGCATCAGCCTGAAGCCGGGCGCGAAGATGGATGAGATGAAGTACGACATGTGCGGCTCGGCTTCGGTGCTCGGCACGCTGTCGGCGGTGGCCGAACTGGGGCTGCCGATCAATGTCGTCGGCATCGTCGCCGCCGCCGAGAACATGCCGAGCGGCATCGCCACCAAGCCGGGCGACGTGGTCAAGAGCATGTCCGGCCAGACCATCGAAATCCTCAACACCGACGCCGAAGGCCGCCTCGTGTTGTGCGACGCGCTGACCTACGCCGCGCGCTTCAAGCCGGCTGCCGTCATCGACATCGCCACGCTGACCGGTGCCTGCGTCGCCGCGCTCGGCAAGATTCCGAGCGGCCTGTTCTCCAACCAGGACGACTTCGCCCGCGAACTGCTCGACGCCGGCACCGCGATCGGCGACCGCGCCTGGCAGCTGCCGCTGTGGGAGGAGTACCAGAAGCAGCTCGACTCCAACTTCGCCGACATGGCCAACATCGGCAGCCCGTTCGGCGGCGCCATCACGGCGGCTTCGTTCCTGGCGCGCTTCACCCGCGACTACCGCTGGGCCCACCTCGACATCGCCGGCACCGCCTGGGATGAAGGGGCGGCGAAAGGCGCCACCGGTCGACCGGTCGGACTGCTGACGCAGTACCTGATCGACCGCAGCGGCAAATGAGCGGGCGATGAGCAGCACACCGCAGATCGACTTCTACCTGCTGGCCGGCAGCGATATCGCGCAGCGCGCACAGTTCGCCTGCCGGCTGGTGGAGAAGGCGTTCCGGCTCGGCCACCGCATTCATATCCACACCGACGATGAAGCGGCGGCGACCGAACTCGACGCGCTGCTGTGGCGCTTCCAGCCGACAGCGTTCGTGCCGCACAGCATCGGCGCTGCCGCCAACAGCGATGTCGTCATCGACTGGCGCAAGCCGACCGCCGACGATGGCGACCTGCTGATCAACCTGACGCTGACCGTGCCGCCGTTCTTTGCCGCGTTTCAGCGTGTCGCCGAGATCGTCGTCGACAGCGACGTGCTGCAGCGGGCACTGCGCAGCAACTTCCGCCACTACCGCGACCGCGGCCTGACCCCCAACACCCACGACCTGCGCCAGACCCGATGAACGAGCAACCGCCGCGCGCCGCCCGCAGGCGGTTGATCGATGAACTGCAGGCCCTGTCCGAATCGCTGCAGGGCGACGGCACTGCCGCCACACCCGAACCGCTCTCTCCTTCCGTACAGCCGCTGCTCGATCTCGGTGCCATCTTCGATGACGGTGGTCTCTTTCACGATGACGATGGCGAAGCGCCGCTGCTGTTCTGGCCGCTGCAGGAGCTGACCGGTTCGACCACGGCTCCGCCCGCCCTTGCCAAAGACCGCGACGCGCTGATCGAACAGATCGTCGCCCGCCTGCTGCCCGATCTCGAACGGCAGCTGCGCGACCAGTTGCGTGGGCTGGATATCGAAAGTCTGCAACGGCTACTTCGCTGACCTTCCTTCTCCCCTCTCCCTTCAGGGAGAGGGGCCGGGGGAGAGGGAGTCGCAGCGGGGAAAACACCCTCTCCCTAACCCTCTCCCTGAAGGGAGAGGGGACTCTAGGCGCCAGCTTCTCGGGAGAGTGCCTCTTCCTTGAGCCTCCAATCCCTCGCGGTATACTGCGCGGCCTATTTCCGGCGGCCACCCCCACCCCGCAACCGACCTGCACAGCGCTGCGCTGACGCGGGATCAGTGCGCTTTCCGCCGGCAACGACTGAGACGACGAGCGCCCCATGGACAAGACCTTCCAGCCCGCCGACATCGAACAGAAGTGGTACGAGACCTGGGAACGACGCGGTTACTTCGCCCCCAGCGGCAACGGCGACCCCTACTGCATCATGATCCCGCCGCCGAACGTGACCGGCTCGCTGCACATGGGCCACGGCTTCAACAACGCGATCATGGACACACTGATCCGTTACCGCCGCATGCAGGGTCGCAACACGCTGTGGCAACCAGGCACCGACCACGCTGGCATCGCCACGCAGATGGTGGTGGAACGCCAGCTCGCCGCCGCCGGTCAATCGCGCCACGATCTCGGCCGCGACAACTTCCTCGACAAAGTGTGGGAGTGGAAAGCGGAGTCGGGCGGCAACATCACGCGCCAGATCCGTCGCCTCGGCTCGTCGGTCGACTGGTCGCGCGAACGCTTCACGATGGACCCCGGCCTCTCCAACGCGGTGAAGGAAGTGTTCGTCCGCCTCTACGACGACGGCCTGATCTATCGCGGCAAACGTCTGGTCAACTGGGACCCGAAATTCAACACCGCCATCTCCGACCTCGAAGTGCTCTCCGAAGAGGAGCAGGGGTCGATGTGGCATTTCCGCTATCCGCTCGCAGACGATAGTGGTCATCTCGTCGTGGCGACGACACGGCCGGAAACGATGCTCGGCGACACCGCCGTCGCCGTGAACCCCGACGACGAGCGCTACAAACCTCTCGTCGGCAAGCAGATCAAATTGCCGATCACCAACCGTCTGATCCCGATCATCGCTGACGATTACGTCGATAAAGAATTCGGCACCGGCTGCGTGAAAATCACGCCGGCGCACGACTTCAACGACTACGAAGTCGGCAAGCGCCACAACCTGCCGCTGATCAACGTGCTCGACCGCGACGCGCAGATTCTCGGCGAGTTCACCGTCTTCACCTTCGAAGGCTACGCCTCGGTGCACGGCGAAAAGTCGCCGGAGAAATATGCCGGCCTCGACCGCTTCGAGGCGCGCAAGCAGATCGTCGCCGAGATGGAAACGCTCGGCCTGCTCGACAAGATCGAACCACACACGCTGAAAGTGCCGCGCGGCGATCGCTCCGGCGTCGTCATTGAGCCGTGGCTGACCGACCAGTGGTATGTCAAAACGGCCGGCCTCGCCCAACCCGCCATCGAAGCCGTCGAGGATGGCCGCATCGAATTCGTGCCGAAACAGTACGAGAACATGTACTTCTCGTGGATGCGCGACATTCAGGATTGGTGCATCTCGCGTCAGCTGTGGTGGGGCCATCGCATCCCTGCGTGGTACGACGACAAGGGCAATGTCTACGTCGGTCGTGATGAGGCCGAGGTGCGCAGCAAGTACAACGTCGATGCCAACGCCGCGCTGCGTCAGGACGACGATGTTCTGGACACCTGGTTCTCATCGGCGCTGTGGACCTTCTCGACGCTGGGCTGGCCGGAGAAAACGCCGGAACTCGAAACCTTCCACCCGACCAGCGTGTTGGTGACCGGTTTCGACATCATCTTCTTCTGGGTCGCGCGCATGATCATGATGACCATGCACTTCGTGAAGAACGAAGACGGCACACCGCAGGTACCGTTCAAGACCGTCTACGTCCACGGCCTCGTGCGCGACTCGCAGGGCCAGAAGATGTCGAAGTCGAAAGGCAATGTGCTCGACCCGATCGACCTGATCGACGGTATCGATCTCGACGCGCTGGTCGCCAAACGCACCAGCGGCATGATGCAACCGCAACTGGCGAAGAAGATCGAGAAGCAGACCCGCGCCGAATTCACCGACGGCATCGCCGCCTATGGCACCGATGCTTTGCGTTTCACCTTCTGCTGGCTCGCTTCGACGGGCCGCGACGTGATGTTTGACATGCAGAGGCTCGATGGCTTCAGAGGTTTCTGCAACAAGATCTGGAACGCAACGCGCTATGTGTTGATGAATTGTGAGGCAGAAGCCGGTGCAGAACCGATCGACTGTGGCCAGGACAACTCCACCAACTACACACTAAGTTTGGCCGACCGCTGGATCATCTCGAAGCTGCAGCGCACTGAAGAAGAGGTGGCGAAAGCGCTCGACGGTTTCCGTTTCGACCACGCCGCGCAGGCGCTCTACGAATTCGTCTGGAACGAGTACTGCGACTGGTACCTGGAGCTGTCGAAGCCGGTGCTGTGGGATGACAACGCCACCGCCGAAGCGAAGCAAGGGACGCGCCGCACGCTGATTCGTGTACTGGAAACGACACTGCGCCTGCTGCACCCGATGATGCCGTTCATCACCGAGGAGATCTGGCAACGCGTTGCACCGCTCGCCGGTGTCAGCGGAGAGAGCCTGATGTTGCAGCGCTACCCAGTCGCCAACGCCGAGCGTATCGACGCCGCCGCCGAGGCCGATATCGAGTGGCTGAAAAAGGTGATCGAAGCAGTGCGCAACATCCGTGGCGAAATGAACATCGCCCCGGGGCGCGAAATTCCGCTGCTGCTGCGCAACGGCGATGGCGACAACCACCGCCGCAGTGTAGAGAACGCCGCCTTCCTTAAGAAGCTGGCAAAGCTCTCGGATATCCAGTGGATCGAGTCTGGCGAGTCGGCCCCGTTGTCGACCACGAAATTAGTAGGGGCAATGGAACTACTAGTGCCGATGGCAGGGCTGATCGACAAGGATGCAGAGCAGGAACGGCTGACAAAGGAGATAGACAAACTCGCCAAGGACATCGAGCGCATTGAGAGCAAGCTCAACAACCCCGATTTCACAGCCAAGGCACCAACAGCTGTCGTTGCCAAGGAGCGCGAGAAGTGCGATGCACAACGTGTCGCGCTGCAGCAGCTGCAGCTGCAACACGATCGCATCGCTGCGCTCTGATTACGCTATCGCTACGCTGGATTACGTTTTCGTAAGCCGTTTTAGCGTCGGTAACCGATCCAGCGGCGTGGACAATGTTCCGCGCCACCTCTTAACATGCGGCCCATTCCGGCCTCGCCGGAATCATTCCAATAATAAGGTCAGCTGTCAGAGGAAAAGGCCATGTCGGAGCGCATCAGGGGCATCGTCAAATGGTTCAACAATGCCAAGGGATTCGGCTTCATCACCCCGCCCAGCGGTGAAGATGTCTTCGTTCACTTCCGCGCCATTCGCGGCGACGGCTACCGCTCGCTGAACCAGGGCGAGGAGGTGGAATTCAATCTGATGCAAGGCGAGAAAGGGCTGCACGCCGAAGATGTAATACGGGGTTAGGAAACTGCGCTCACGCCCCTCTCCCTAACCCTCTCCCTGTAAGGGAGAGGGGACGGCCCTCAGCGATAGACCTGGGTCTGATTGCGACCGCCGTGCTTGGAGGCGTACAGCGCCTGATCCGCGTGCTCGATCCAGGCGCGGGTGTCCGCCAGTTCCGGCGTCCAGGCCGCGGCACCGAGGCTGATGGTGAATTGCAGCGGACCGTTGATGGTCTGGATCACCTGCCGGGCGATGGTTTCGCGCAGCCGCTCGCAGAAGGTGACGGCGCCGGACAGCGGCGTCTCCGGCAGCAGCACGGCGAACTCTTCGCCACCATAGCGGCCGCAGACATCGACATCGCGCGAGCATTCGCGCATCAGCCGCCCCACCATCCGGATCGCTTCATCACCGACGGCGTGGCCGTAGTTGTCGTTGATGCGCTTGAAGTGGTCGATATCGAACATCACCAGCGTCACCTGCACCTGATCACGGCTGCGGCCGGCGCGCGAGAACTCCTCGCGCAGCCGCTCCTCCCAGTGGCCGCGATTCCACAAATCCGTCAGCCGGTCGGTGCGCGACAGTTTCTGCAGCTCCAGCTGGGTCGCCTCCAGCGAACGCCGCGCCAGCGCGCTCTCGGTAACGTCGTAGATGACGATGCCGACCCGCTGCACGCGGTTGGCGGCATCGTGCAGCGGCACCAGCATGATGTTCTGGTACATGTCGCCGAGTTCGTGGTGAATCGGCAGCTGCAGCGAGAAACGAAACAGGTAGGGCCGCTCTTCCCAGGTGGTGTAGACCGGAATGCCGAGCTCCAGCACCGAGCGCACGCGCCGCTGCAGCCACTGCGGCGGCAGCCCCGGAAACAGGTCCAGCAGCGGTTTGCCGATGGCGATATCCGACGACACGCCGCTGTGCACCTGCATGAAACGGTTGAACAGCTCGACCCGCATCTCGCTGTCGACGACAACGATGCCGATGTTCGAACTCTGGATGATGTCGAGCAGCCAGTGCAGGTCGACGAAGTCGCGCGCGTCCATCAGGCCACAGTCTCCGGAGCGAAGGTTTTCATCAAACGGTGACAGCTCATTCGATCAACAGATCGAGCTTGCGCAGCAGCGCCGGCAGCGCCGTCTGGTGAAACAGCAGGATCAGGTCGCAGTGCACGTCGAAGCCCTCGAAGCGGTAGTTCAGCTCCAGCGCCAGCGTGCGATCCCACGGCATCTCGCGCTCGCCGAGAATCTGGTTCAGCCGGGTGTGGCGGCCGAGCAGCACCGGGTGGGCGATCAGCACCTCGATTTCGAGCTGGTCGAGCACGCTCTGGATACAGGCGGCGGTCAGCAGCGACGACACTTCGAGCACGCGCTCCAGCTGCATGCTCTCGTCGTCGGAAGGCGAATAGCCCATCAGCCGCGCCAGCTCGTCGGCGCTGGCATCCGACACCAGCAGCAGCGCTTCGCCGCTGACCCCTTCGCCATAGAAAGCCTGCGTCACCGCAGTGACGCGCTCTTCGCTGTCGAAGGCGGAAAAAGCCATGCGCAGGTCGGCCGCGTCGAGCAGCAGCACGCGCGGGATCGGCATCTGGACGAAAGCGGTAAAGCTGCGCGCCAGCTTGTCGGCGGTCTGGCCGACAGCCACGTTGGCGATCTCCTGAAGACCGTCGCGCTGGTCCAGCGTCAGCTGCTCAATTGACATCGACAAGGCGTATCTCTCAAGGCTCGCGTTGGCGGCGCCCGGCTAGAGGGGTCAAGGGCGCTGCGGAAATTATTGGCGTGTCGGGCGAGCTCGCGAAGTCTAGGACCTGCGGCACGCGTTGGCAAAGCGGCCCCGGTAGCGGGAGGACCCTGTCAGTAATGGGGAGGAGGGGCTTGCTCGTGCTGCCCCTCCATGGCGCCCTGCAACTCCTCGACCATCTGGCGCCAGCCC
The DNA here is from genome assembly GCA_964638025.1 of uncultured Verrucomicrobiaceae bacterium. Classification (GTDB taxonomy): domain Bacteria; phylum Pseudomonadota; class Gammaproteobacteria; order Pseudomonadales; family CAMLJR01; genus CAMLJR01. The sequence continues at coordinate 1,020 of CAZWXW010000010.1, read as the reverse complement.
TCCAGCTGGCGCTGCAGCTGGTCGATCTGCTGTTGCTGGCGCGTCACCACGCCGTCCAGCGCCTGCAGCGTGTCCTCCTGGAAGGCGAGCTGGGTCTGCAGCTCGACCAGTTGTCGGCGCAGCTCGGCGGCATCGGCTTCGGTCACGGTGTCTACTCCGGAATAGAGGGCGGGTTGGCAGGGTGAGGCGTCAAACGCGGGCGATTATACTGGCCGCCCTTCATTTACCAGCGGCGCATCGATGAGCCTGGTCTACAGCACCGACAAGGGGCGCCTCTGCCCCGACTGCCGGCAACCGCAGGCCAACTGCCAGTGCAAGTCGGGCCGGGCCAGGCCAGCGCCGGCCGGCGACGGCATCGCCCGCATCCAGCGCCAGACCGGCGGTCGCGGCGGCAAGACCGTCACCGTCGTCAGCGGCCTGCCACTGGAGCTGCCGGCGCTGCAGGCGCTCGGCAAGGAGCTGAAGCAGCGCTGCGGCAGCGGCGGCGCGGTCAAGGATTTCACCCTTGAGATTCAGGGCGACCACCGCGAGCTGCTGAAGGCCGAGCTGGAGAAACGCGGCTTCAAGGTCAAGCTCGCCGGCGGCTGATACCCCCTCTATCGCCGTGGACATTGCGGTGAAATTCTGTTCAACATAACGCCATCGCTGCGGTGCGCCCGCCAGCGCGCCGTGTCTTGTATCCAGTCAATAACATCCAAGCTCGGGCGCCGTTGATTCAGGTCATGGAGCGCCCTCATCCGGCGCTCGACAATAGCGGCGTTCGGGCTCCATGCCGCACCGTTCGCCGTGATCTCAACCCCAAACCGGGAAGCCTCTCCATGAGCCAGCCGCTCTCCCCCGCGTCCGAACATCCCGTCTACAACTACCAGGTCGTGCGCCAGTTCGCCGTGATGACGGTGGTCTGGGGCATCGTCGGCATGGCCGTCGGCGTGCTGCTGGCGGCGCAGCTGGTGTGGCCGGTGCTCAATTTCGACGTGCCGTGGCTCAGCTTCGGCCGGCTGCGGCCGCTGCACACCAACG
>CAZWXW010000009.1:0-72996 GCA_964638025.1 uncultured Verrucomicrobiaceae bacterium | reverse complement strand
CTGCACCGAGCTCTCGGACTGGCGCGCGACATCGGAGATGTTGACGACGTTGCGGGCGATCTCCTGCGACACCGCCATCTGCTCCTCGGTGGCGCTGGCGATCTGCGTGTTCATGTCGTTGATCAGCGCCACCGCCTCGCGGATGACGGCCAGCGATTCGCCGGCGCGCGCCGCCTGCGCCATGGTCTTCTCCATCTCGTCGCTGCCGTCGGCCATCGTCCGCACCGCTTCGCGGGCGCCGGCCTGCAGCCGCTCGATCATGCCGTGGATCTCCTGCGTCGACTGCTGCGTGCGCTGCGCCAGCGAGCGCACCTCGTCGGCGACCACGGCGAAGCCGCGGCCCTGCTCGCCGGCGCGCGCCGCCTCGATCGCCGCGTTCAGCGCCAGCAGGTTGGTCTGCTCGGCGATGCCGCGGATGACGTCGAGCACGCTGCCGATCGACGAGCTGTCGGTCTCGACGCGACGAATGACATCACCCGCCGCGTTGAGGCGATCGGAGAGGCTGTGGATCGAGGCCAGCGCCTCGTCGATGACGCGGTTGCCCTTCTCGGTTTCGAGGTTGGCGTTGTTGGCGGCATCGGCGGCCTGGTGGGCGTGGCGGCTCACCTCTTCGATGGCGTGCGTCATCTCGGTGGTGGCGGTGGCGACCTGATCGGTTTCGCGGGTCTGCACCGCGACGCCGTCGCGGGTCTGTTCGGTGGTGGTCGACAGCTCGCGCGAGGCCTGCTGCATCTGGCCGCTGGTGGCGCGCACGTCGCCGAGAATGGCGCGGAAGCGATCCATCATCGACTGATAGGCCTTGGCCACCTGGCCGATCTCGTCGGAGGAGTTGGCGGCGACGCGCACGGTCAGGTCGCGCGAACGCTCGGCGGTCTCGATGGCGCGGCGCAGTTCGCCGAGCGGGCCGGAGATCGAGCGCGCGACCCAGATGCCGAACAGCACCATCAGCACCAGCGCGCCGGCGGCGATGGCGATGAAGACCAGCTTGGCGTTGTCGTAGATCGCCTGCGCTTCGACGCGCTCGCGCTTGGCCACCTGCAGCTGAATCTCTTCCAGACGGGTGATGCGGGTCGACACCGGGTCGATGAATTCGTACAGGTCGCCGTTGTAGTCGGAGATCAGCGACTCGCCGTCATCGTTGAACTGCATCTCCTCGCCGAGCGGGCGCAGGATCTCGGCCGCCTTCTCGATCTGGCGGTCGGCCTTGGCAAACTGGGCTTCGATCTCGGTCGACAGCTGGCTCTCTTCGGCCGAGCGCGGCACGCTGCGATACCGCTTCCAGTTTTCGCTGATGGCGCGGCGCGCTGTCTCGATGTCGGCGACCGCATCGGCCGGCGTCGACAGCCCGGAGTCCGACTTGTTGATGGCATTGACGATCTGCGTGTAGCCGCCGTTGACAGCGCGCAGCTCGGTCAGCGGCATCACGCGCTCGTCGTAGATACGACCGACACCGGCGTTGATGTGCGAAAACGACATGACCGCGTAGACCGCCAGCAGCAGGATGACCGCCAGCGGCAAGCCGACCAGAATGGCGAGGCGCTGACCGACGCTGAGATTGTTCATGAGATTTCCTTGCAGCCGAGATGCTTATGGTTCTGGGATCGGGCTGGACACACGGGCGTCCGGCGGTAAAGGGGTATCGGCCGTAGCGAGGGAGACTTGATCGCCCCGGGGCGATGCGGGCGCCACCGGCCGTCGGGAAATATAGCAGCGGTTCCGCCACCGCGCCGGGCGCGGAGGCAGTGGGACGGAAATATAGAGAAGCAGCGTGAAGCGGAGGTCAGCCCGCCCGCAGCGTCTGCACGCCGGTCGGGGTGGCGAGCAGCAGCAGGTCGGCCGGGCGCAGCGCGAACAGGCCGTTGCAGACCACGCCGGTGATCTGGTTGATCCTGGTTTCGATGTCGCGCGGCTGGTGGATCGGGAAGTTGTGCAGGTCGAGGATGACGTTGCCGTTGTCGGTGACCACCCCTTCGCGGTAGACCGGGTCGGCGCCGAGCCTGACCAGTTCGCGGGCGACATAGGAGCGCGCCATCGGGATCACCTCGACCGGCAGCGGGAAGTCGCCGAGCGTCTCGACGTACTTGCTCTGGTCAGCGATGCAGACGAACTCGCGGGCGCAGGCGGCGACGATCTTCTCGCGTGTCAGCGCGGCGCCGCCGCCCTTGATCAGTTCCAGACGCGGGTTGGCTTCGTCGGCGCCGTCGACATAAATGTCGAAGCTGCCGACGCTGTTCAGCTCCAGCACCTCGATGCCGTGCTGCTGCAGCCGCTGCGCCGACGCCTCCGAGCTGGCCACGGCGCCGGCAAAGTCATCGCGCAGCCCGGCCAGCAGGTCGATGAAACAGTTGGCGGTGGAGCCGGTGCCGATGCCGAGCACGCTGTCGCGGCTCAGTTTCGACTTCACGTAGTCGAGCGCCGCCTGCGCCACCTGCTGCTTCAATGTCTGCTGATCCATGGCCACCACCTCGGGGGAGCTGCGAGAAGGGCGCCATTCTAGCGGAGACCTAACAGATAACCGACGACGGAATCCCTCGGGCAAGATGAATTGGCCACCGCGTTGCCGCTAGACTGCGCTCTTTGCATTAACTGAGCCCGCCATGCCGACCCGCGCCGATTCCGTCCACGACGCCAATGTTCTCGACGCCCGGGCTCACGATGCCCTTCTCGCCAGCTATGTCCGGCGCATCCTCGGCGCCCGCGTCTACGACATCGCCATCGAGTCGCCGCTGGACGAGGCGCCGCTGCTGTCGAAACGGCTCGACAACAAGGTGCTGCTGAAGAGAGAAGACCTGCAGCCGGTGTTCTCGTTCAAGTTGCGCGGCGCCTACAACCGGGTGATGAAGCTGTCGCCGGAAGAGCTGGCCTGCGGCGTCATCGCCGCCTCCGCCGGCAACCACGCGCAGGGGCTGGCGCTGGCCGCCCAACGACTCGGCATCAAGGCCACCATCGTCATGCCGCGCACGACGCCGCAGATCAAGGTCGACGCGGTGCGCAATCGCGGCGCCAAAGTGGTATTGCACGGCGACACCTTCGACGAGGCGTCGAAGCACGCCAGGCAGCTGGTGGCGGACAAGGGGCTGATCTACATCCACCCGTATGACGACCCGGAAGTGATCGCCGGTCAGGGCACCGTCGCCATGGAGATCCTGCGCCAGCACCCGGGGCCGCTCGATGCCGTGTTCGTGCCGGTCGGCGGCGGCGGGCTGTGCGCCGGTGTCGCCGCCTACATCAAATATGTGCGGCCCGAGGTCAAGGTGTTCGCGGTGGAGCCGGAAGATGCCGCCTGCCTGAAAGCGGCGATGGATGCCGGCGAACGCGTGGTACTGCCGCATGTCGGCATCTTCGCCGACGGCGTCGCGGTGGCGCAGATCGGCGAGGAGACCTTCCGCGTGCTGCGCCACACCATCGACGGCGTCATCACCGCCAACACCGACGAGATCTGCGCGGCGATCAAGGACATCTTCGACGACACCCGTTCGATCGCCGAACCGGCCGGCGCGCTGGCACTGGCTGGATTGAAGAAATATGTCGAGCAGCACAGCTGCAGCGGGCAGACGCTGCTGGCGATCGACTCCGGCGCCAATACCAACTTCGACCGCCTGCGCTACATCTCCGAACGCACCGAGATCGGCGAGCAGCGCGAGGCGATTCTGGCGGTGACGATTCCGGAGCGCCCCGGCAGCTTCAAGACCTTCTGCGGCCTGCTCGGCAAGCGCAACATCACCGAGTTCAACTACCGCTACGCCGACGCCGAGTCGGCGCAGATCTTCGTCGGGCTGTCGGTGGCAGCCGGCGGCGGCGACCGCGCCGAGCTGCTGACCCATCTCGCCGAGCACGGCTACCCGGTGCTGGACCTGACCGACAACGAGCTGGCCAAGCTGCATATCCGCCACCTCGTTGGTGGCCATGCGCCGGCGGTGGTCGCCGACGAGCGCGTCTACCGCTTCGAGTTTCCGGAGCGGCCGGGCGCGCTGCTCAACTTCCTGTCGCATCTGGGCGCGCGCTGGAACATCTCGATGTTCCACTACCGCAACCACGGCGCCGCCGACGGTCGCGTGCTGGTCGGGCTGCAGGTGCAGAACGGCGATCAGGCCGACCTGTGCCGGTTCCTCGACACGCTCGGCTACCCCTGGCAGGAAGAGACCGACAATCCGGCCTACCGGCTGTTCCTGGCGCAGCGCGGCTGAGCGGAGCGCCCCGTTGTGAAGCGCTTAACAACGGGGCAGATTCCCTCTTCGCAGAACCGCAAACGACTTCAGCAATCGCGATGACGGCCGACTAGTCTCCAGTGCGCGCTCCCTGTCACGGGAGTGTCACATCTACCCTCTGGACCGACCAGGAACCGCCGCCGTGATCAGCCGCTCTGCCCGCCCCGATGCTCTGACCGTCACCGTTATGCTGTTTGGGCTCGGCACGCTGCTGACAGCCACGGTGCAGATGCTGCTCGGCTAAATCTTCTCGGAAAAAAGTCGTCCTGACTTTTTTCCTCCACCGCAAAGTCAGGCCAAGCCCGACGTTGCTCACGTCGAATCAGACTATCGCCTGATTCACGGGCCGGCCCTCCCTGGCCGGCATCGCTCTGCCTACAACCATCCAGCCGCGCTCGGTCGCCACCGCCGCCAGCGGTACATCCCACGGCTCGCGCGGCAACTCACCCAATTGCTGGAACGCATGGGCAAGACCGATCAACAGCGGCTTGCGCCGGCTGCGGCCCGCCTTCGCCATCCACGCAAAGCTGCGGTCGTAAAAGCCGCCGCCCATGCCGAGCCGGCCGCCGCGACGATCGAACGCCACCAGCGGCAGCAGCACCAGATCGAGCCGCGCAGGTATCAGCCGCGCGCCGACCGGTTCGGCGATGCCGAAGCGATTGCGTCGCAACACACCGCCGCGCCGCCAGCGCACAAACGCCAGCCGACCGCCCGGCCGCAGCAGCGGCAGATAAAGCTGCTTGCCGCGCTGGCGCGCCAGTCGCGCCAGCGGCTGCGGATCGATCTCGCCATCGGCGGCGAAATAGAGCGCGATACGGCGGGCGCGGCGGAACTCGGGACGCCTGGCGATGACCTCGCTCAGCGCGCTGGCGGCGCGACGCCGCTGCAACGGCGACAGCTGCCGGCGGCGCGCACGCAGCTGTCCGCGCAACTGGCGCTTCAGCGCAGCTGTCCCGGTCGAGGGAGAGGGGTTCGAAGAGATGTCGGCAGAGGACATGGGAAGAAAGAGGCCCCGAAGTACCGCTGGCAGTCTGGCCCTTGAACCCAGAGGTTCAAGGTGGAGGCCCCGGTGTCGTTTCAGGCTTTCCGTCAGGCGGACATGCACACCACAACAACGCGAAACCCCCAGGGGGATGATGCATCGGCTCAGGGGTCGTGACCGCCTGGCAAATACTTCAGGGGGACGCGGAGTATAGCCTCTGCCATCGCCGCGCTGTCATCCGTATTAGCCGATTTCGAGCTGGCGGAAACGCTGCAGCGCGGCGTCGATGCGGTCGTTGAGCCGCTTCAGCTGGTCGGCGCCCGGCTCGTCGACGGCCGGCGTCTCGCGCCCGCTCTTCAGCAGCTCGTAGCTGATGTTCAGCGCCACCATGACGGCGATGCGTTCGAGACCGATCACCTTGCCGCTGTCGCGCACCTGGCGCATCTGCCGGTCGAGATGGCGCGACGCCTCCAGCAGTTCAGCGGCCTGCTCGGGCGGGCAGGCGACCTGATACTCCTTGTCGAGAATGCGGACGACCACCGTGTTGGTAGGGCTCACGATTCCTGCTCCAGCGTCCGCAGCCGGGCGATCATCGCCTCGACCTTGGCGCGCGCCATGTCGGTTTTCTGGATCAACTGCTCGCGCTCGCGCTGCCAGTCGTGCGCCTCGACCTTCAGCGCGCGGTTCTCCTGATCGAACTGTTCGCACAGCAGGATCAGTTCGGCGACCTTGCGCTCGAGCTGCTTGAGGGGGGGATTATCCATGGCGTCGCCGCGACCGGGAGAGAGTGGCGACAACTATAGTTTTCGGCCCCCGGCGGGTCAATTTGCATAGGCTTCGCAAAGCCGTTGCCGATCAAATACCTGCCAGCCGCTGTTGAAGCCGCAACTGAACTCGTCGAACGCGCCGCCGGTCGCCTCCGCCCACACTTGGCGATACCATGCGCCGCCACCCCCAAGCAGCGACAACGCCCGTGACCAGCACCGCTCCCAATATCGCCCCCGATTACGACCAGCTCGACCAGCTGCTGACCCGCTTCGGCGCGCTGCAGGGCGCCGCCGAGCTGCACGGCTTCCTGAGCGGCCAGCTGGCCGGCGGCAAGCGCCTGTCGCGCGGCGAGTGGCTGCGCGCGGTCAGCGAACAGGCCGACCTCGGCGAGCTGCCGGACCAGGTCAGCGGCGACCTGCTGTTCGCGCTGTATCGCGACACGCTGCAGCTGTTCGAGGCCGGCGACTACGAGTTCCAGCCGCTGCTGCCGGAAGACGAACTGACGCTCGGCGACCGCGTCACCGCGCTCGGCGCGTGGTGCCAGGGCTTTCTGCTGGGCTTTGGACTGGCCGTCGGCAACGCCACCTCCGGCGACATCGCCGAGACGCTGCAGGATTTCGCCGCCGTCGCCAACATCGGTGTCGACGATGACGAAGAGGATGGCGACAGCGACCTGTTCGCCGTCATCGAATACGTGCGCATGGCCGCGATCGACCTGTTCTTCCAGCATCAGCCGCAAACACCGCCGCCGGCGACCGACGACGGTGCGACCACCTCCCCCGCCGGGCTGTTCGGGCGCCGTCAGCTGCACTGAACGCCCGGCTTGTCGCCGCTCGATGACGCCTCGTAGAATGCGAACGATTCTCATCCCATGGCGGACTGAACGTCTGCACGGAAACGATCGTTCATGTCAGCCGCCGATTCGCCCTCCCACCAGACCACGCTCGTGCTGTATCTCGACCATCACAGCTGGTTGCGCGACTGGCTGCGTCGGAAGCTGGGATGCAGCCATCAGGCCGCCGATCTTGCGCACGACACTTTCCTTAAATTACTCGCGCGCCCCTGCAACCCGGACGAACCGCGCGCCTACCTGCTGACCATCGCCCGCCGGCTGGTGTTCGAGAGCTGGCGTCGGCGCGATCTGGAGCGCGCCTGGCTGGCCGAGCTGGCGGCGCTGCCGGAAAGGGAAGCGCCCTCCGAAGAGGAGCGCGCCATCGTGCTGGAGACGCTGGTTGCCATCGACGCGCTGCTCGACGGACTCTCCGCCAAAGCGCGTCGCGCCTTCCTGCTCAGCCAGCTCGACGGCTTTACCTACGCCCAGATCGCCACCGAACTGAGCGTCTCGGTCAGCCGTGTACGCCAGTACATGACGCAGGCGCTGACCCGCTGCTATCTCGCCGCGCAGATGGAACCAGCATGAGCGGAAGCGCCGTCACCGACCCGATCGCCGGCGAAGCCATTGCCTGGGCCGTGCAGCTGGCCGATGGCAATGGCTCGGCGAACGACCGCGCCGCCTACGCCGCGTGGCGCCGGGCCGACCCGCGCCACGAAGCAGCGGCCGTGCGGCTGGAGCGCTCGCTGGGACTGTTCACCGAGTTACCGGCCACCACAGAGGTTCGCAGTGGTGCCCGGCGCGCACTGCTGGAGCCGATCCGGCGGCGCCGCCTGTTGCGCGACACGCTCGGCCTGGGCCTGCTGACGCTCGGCAGCGGCCTGGCGCTGCATCGACATCGCCCGCTGCCACAGCTGCTGGCCGACATCACCACCGGCACCGGCGAACGCCGACAGCTGACACTGGCCGATGGCAGCACGCTCTGGCTCAACGCTCGCAGCGCCATCGATCTGCAATTCGGTGCAACGCTGCGCGAAGTGCGATTGCGCGCTGGCGAACTGATCGTCGACGTCGCGCCCGATGCCAGCCGCCCTTTCGTCGTCCACAGCGCCGAAAGCAGCGTGCGCGCACTCGGCACGCGCTTCCGCGTACAGCAGCAAAACGGCTTCACCCGGGTGTCGGTGATGCACTCGGCGGTAAGTGTCGAACCGAAGAATGGCGCGGCTGTCGTGCTGGCCGAAGGCCACAGCGCGCGCTCCAACCACTCTGGAGTCAGCGCTGATCCGACACCACCCAACGCCGGCGCCGCCTGGGTAGACGGATTCATCGAAGTACACGACCGACCGCTCACCGAAGTGATCGACGCATTGCGCCCCTATCGCTCAGGCGTGCTGCGTATTTCGCCCGCCGCTGGCCAGTTACGTGTCACCGGCAGCTTCCCGCTCGACGACAGCGAGCGCACGCTGGCCGCACTCACCGGCGAATTGCCCATCGTCGTGCAACGCCATACCCCCTTCTGGATCAGCGTCGATTTGCGCTGATCGATCGTTCACAAATTATTCTCTCCTGCCCCTGTCACTTTCTCGCGCTCATTGCACATGACTGCGAAGGCCGACGTTTTGGCCATACAACAGATGGAGACAAGCGACATGCCCCGCCTTGCATCGATGCAGCAAACCTCTTTCCCCCGACGACCCCTGACGGCGCTGCGACCACTCGCCGTCGCGCTGGCGCTTGCCACCGGCAGCACTCCCTTCGTCGCAGTCAGCGCCCATGCGCAAGGCACAACCTCTGCCGTACAGCGCTTCAATCTTCCCGCCGGTCCGCTCGATGCGACATTGACCGCCATCGCGCGTCAGGCCGGTCGCGTCATCGTCATCGATCCACAACAGGTGAAAGGCCTACAGGCTGAAGCAGTGCAAGGCGAGATGACGATGGAGCAGGCGTTTGCGAAAGCGTTGTCAGGTAGCGGGCTGGCATTGACCCAGCGTGACAATGGAACGCTGGGAGTGAAACGAGCTGATGCCACGCTGAACAAAACGGCCGCGGCGGGTACGGCCACCGCAGGATTGGCAGCGGCGAGTCACCAGGATTCCGGTGCCGCAAGTCGAAGCGAGATGGAAACCGTCTACGTCTATGGCGAGCGCGATAAAACCGATACCGCGACCAAGTTGAACCTGACCGTGTTTGAAACCCCTCAGGTGGTGTCGGTGATTTCCCGCGATCAGATCGATGATTTCTCGCTGCGGGAGACCAACGCCCTGCTGGCCTATGTTCCGGGCGTCACCGTCGAGCAGGTGGAAACCGGCCGCACGCTCTACACCGCACGCGGTTTCGACATCGTTAACTTTCAATTCGATGGCGTGGGTGTTCCATCTTCATACGGATTAAGTCAGGGTCATGACGACACGGCCATTTACGAACAGGTCGAAGTAGTAAAAGGCGCGACCGGTTTGATCACGGGCCTCGCCAATCCGTCAGCAACGATTAACTTTTTGCGCAAACGCCCGACGCAAGAAACGCAGGCTTCGGTTGCCGCCGCCGCAGGCAGCTGGGACACCTATCGTCTGGACGGCGATATTTCCGGGCCCATTATTGCGGACAAACTGCACGGGCGAGTCGTGGTGGCCAGGCAGGATGGTGACTCCTATCTGGATCGCTTCAGCAAAGAGCTGACTGTCTTCTATGGCATTGCCAGCGCGACGATTACCGACACCACGCGGTTCACGCTGGGCTATAGCATCAACGACAATCATAACGACGGGAACTCATCCGGCGCCCTGCCGCTGTTTTACAGCGATGGTTCCGTGACCGATTACGACGCCTCCACCAACACCGCGCCACACTGGGCCGAGCAGGATGTCGAGCAAACCCGCACCTTCGTTGAACTGGAACAGGATCTCGGTGAGCGATGGCTGGCGAAAGCCATTTACACGCTCAACAAACAGGAAAAGGAGTGGTCGGCGTTTTATTTGGCGGGCGAGCCTGATCCCGTCACCGAAGTGGGTTTACTGGGACACGCCAGCCTGTATGAAGGCGATGACAAAGAGGAAATCGTTGACCTCTTCATCAGCGGCTCTTTTTCACTGTTTGGACAGGACCACGAACTGGTCGCCGGTATCAACTTGGCGGATATCAAACTGACCGAACGCTCCGTCTATACCAGTAACTGGAACTACGATCCGGTGGGTGCTGACTGGGCCAAAGGCAATACACCGCAACCGACGTTCGATGTGTACGACGCTGCCACGCAATCGACAAACATCGATCAGGAGCAAGACTCCTACTACCTCTCCACGCGCCTGAATCTTACCGACGCGCTATCCGTTCTGCTGGGAGCACGCACGGTCGATATCGAGCAGGACGGCTTCAGTTATGGTGCGCCGCAGCAAGCCTCCGACAAAGAGACCGTTCCCTATGTCGGGGCGACCTATGAAGTTCTCCAAGGCACGATGCTCTACGCCAGCTACAGCGAAGTGTTCAAGGCACAGACCTGGGTAGACATCAATTTGCTGCCACTGGGACCCGTGCGTGGCGAGAGCTCCGAAGTCGGTATCAAACAGGAATTGTTTGCGGGCAACGCGGTGCTCACCGTCGCACTGTTCGAATCGGCTCAGGAAAATTTCGGCGAATGGATAACCCGCGACACCGCAACCGGTTTGAATCTTTATCGCGGCGTTGAGTTTGAAAGCGAAGGCGTTGAACTGGAGCTGAGCGGCGAAGTGCTTCCCGGCCTGAATATCAGTGGCGGCTACACTCAGATCAAGGTTGAAGACGAAAACGGCAATGACACTCGCCGCTTCATTCCCACCAAACAATTCAAGCTGGCGACTGCCTACACCGTACCGGCGCTATCGGGGTTGCGAGTGGGCGCGGGTATCAGCTGGCAGAATGAAATCTATTTCGGTGATGCCGAAGTGCAGGATAGTTATGCGCTGGTCGACCTGTTTGCCCGCTACACGACAACGTCGAACCTGACATTTGCACTGAACGTATACAACGCCGGCGATGAAAAATACCGTCTGAGCCCACAGTGGGGTCAGGCCAATTTTGGCGCGCCCCGCAATGTGATGGGCTCCATTACCTGGCGCTATTAAATGCCAGCACAAGAAATCTGTTTAAGAGCTCAAAACGAAAAAGACCGCCGGGATTACCCCAGGCGGTCTTTTTAATGTGCGGCACCGCCATCGCTGCTCGACGACGCCGAGCAGCCCGGGTTTACCAGCTATAGCTCAACTTGGCGGTAATTTCGCGGCCCGGGTTGTAGTAGTCCGCGGTGCCGGAACCCACCACGTGTTGTTCGTCAAACAGGTTGCTGACGTTGATGGCAAGGTCGGTAGCGTCGAAGATCCGGTAATTGAACGCCGCATCAAACAGCGTGGCCGAATCACTTTCGGAAGTGTTGACGGCATCAAAGTAGTAGGCGCCGATATAGCGGACACCCAGGCCGACGCTCATGCTCGTTCCCGGCAGGCTGTAGTAACTCCACAGCGACGCCGAATGCTCGGGAGCCGCAGTGAACTCGTTGCCCTTGATCGAGGCACCCGTACGCAGCGAGCCCTTTACTACTTCCGTATCCATGTAGGCGTAGCCACCAAGCAGGCTCAGGTTTTCAGTGAGTTCAGCCTTGGCTTCCAGATCAAGGCCGCGCACTCGCGTTTCACCGATCGTTTCCCGCTCGATAGTGCCATTGCTCTGCACGACGGCGATGGTGACATCATCCTGCGTCAGGTCGTAGATGGCTGCCGAGAACAGTGCATTGGTGCCGAGCGGCGCATATTTCGCACCGATTTCGTACTGTTTGCCGCGCTCAGGCGTAACACCAATTGTCGGCGGCTTAACCGATTCCACCATGCTGATGTAGGTCGACACCTCATCGGTAACCTTGTAGGTCAATGCACCGCGCAGCGAGGTTTCAGAGAAGTCGTCCGATGCCTTGACCCCGGAAATATTGGTGCTGGAGAGGTCGATACCGTCGTTACGCACACCGAAGGTGACGATGAAGCGGCTAAAGGAGAAATTCTGCTGCAGGAAGATCGACTCGGTGGTGTAGTCCTGTTTGTTGCGGCTGTACGGTGTCACTGCAGCCGGAGCGCCGCTGTATACCGGGTTCGCAATATCGATGGGGGCTGCATCGCCATAAAAGGAGCTGTCTTCGGTCGCCGCGTCACGGTACTCGACACCCACCAGCGTGCTGCTGTCGAAATGCTCGAAGCGCGCGTCGTATTGCAACAACACGTTGCCGATCAGCTCTTCGGCCTCGCTGTCGGTACCGAAGTGGTAGCGAGATACCGTAGTCCCTGTCCGCCCGGCGAAATCGTAGAGGTAGATGTAGCCGAAGTCGTCGGTCAGCTCGCTGTAACGCAGATTGCTGCGCAGCACGAAGCCGTTGGCGAAATCGTGGGTGAGATTGCCGGTAATGCTTGAGCGCTCGACATCGTGGTAGTTGAAGTCGGGTTCGCCGTAGAAGTCGCTGCGGTCGTATTCCTTGTCCAGCGGATAACCGCCGCTGTTCGGCGTCGTGTCCTGGTTCAGGTAATCCAGAATCACGGTGGCCGACGTCAGCTCTGTCGGCCTCCAGGTCAGGCCACCCATGACAAACTCGTTGTCGTCACGCGAATGGTCGTACTCGCGCTCGCTGTCCTGCATCTTGCCGACGAAGCGATAGGCAAGGGTTTTATCGTCGTTCAGCGCATCGCTGACATCGACGCCACCTTCGACATGGTCGAAAGAACCGTAGGTCAGATAGCCCTGGCCAAAACGCTCGAAGCGCGGCTGCTTGCTGACGAAGTTGACCGAGCCGCCGGGGTCAGCCGGTCCGAACAGCGTTGAGTTGGCCCCGCGCAGAACCTCGATGCGCTCATAGGCGAACGGCTCTTCGCGGACACCGCGCATCGACCCCAGGGTCATGCCGTCGCGGTAAGTCGTGGCCTGATAACCGCGAATCTGGAAATAGTCGTTGCGATCGTCGGTGCCGTAGAAATCGGTGATGACGCCGGGGGTGTACTGCAGCACCTCCTCGGTGGTGCTGGCGCTGCGCTGCTCGATTTCCTTCTGGGTGATAACCGAAACGGACGCCGGTGTGTCGAGGACGCTGGTCGCGACCTTGCCGCCAACCCACAGCTCCTGGGCGACGATCGAAACCGCGTCATCGTCAGCCGGCGCCTGCGCATTGACGATAACGGGTGCGAGGCGAAACTCTTCTTTGCCGTCCTTCTTGCTGGTGTTTTCTTGCGCATACGCACTCAGCGAAGCGAGCGCCAGCGGCGCGCAGAACAGGGCGGCGGCAGTGGTTTGCTGCCAGGGAGTCCGCGTGCGGATACGCCGGTTTGTACGATCAGTCATGCTCGATACCTCGGGTCATTCGGAATTCTGGGCGCGCATTATCGAGAATACTTATCAAAAATAGAATAGTTCTCAAATAACTACCCCTTGAGTTGCAAGCGAGAACCAATCTCAATAAGATGCGAACCGTTCCTATCTGCACCTGAGGCCGAGCCTCGACGCCCCCCCCCCGAGGCCGGCATGTCGTCCGCCCCCACGCCACATCGCACGATTCACGCGCTCTACAGCGACCACCACGGCTGGCTGCAGGGCTGGTTGCGGCGGCGTCTCGCCTGCTCGCATCAGGCGGCTGATCTGGCGCAGGACACCTTTGTCCGCATCCTCAGCGCCACCGACCTCAGCGGCCACATCGCCGCCATTCGCGAACCGCGCAGCTATCTCGCCACCATCGCCAACCGGGTGATGGCGGATCACTTCCGCCGCCTCGCACTGGAGCGTGCCTACCTGCAATTGCTGGCGCAGCAACCGGAACTCGAAATACCCGGTCCCGAGGAGCGCGCGATGATGCTCGACGCGCTGACAGAACTCGACGCGATGCTCGCCGGTCTCGGCGCGAAGGTGCGGCGCGCGTTCCTGCTGTCGCAGCTGCAAGGCCTGCCTTATGCGGAGATCGCCGCGCGGCTGTCGGTGTCGGTCAGTTCGGTGAAGAAGTACATCGCGAAAGCGACCGAGCACTGCCTGCTGCACGCGCTGAAGCATGAGCTCTGACATGCGCGATACGGGACTGACCCATGCGCAGCGCAGCGCGCTGCAGGAAGCCGCGCGCTGGCACGCCCAGTTCGGCGACAGTGCCAGCGACGGCGATCGCAGCGCGTGGCAACGCTGGCTGAACGAACCGGTCAACCGCTGGGCGTGGCAGCGCGTGGAGCAGATGCGCCGGCAACTGCTCGGCCTGCCGGGACAACTCGCCAGCGACACGCTGGAGCTGGCGAGTGAAGGTCGTCGCAGCAGCCGACGCGCACTGCTGAAAGGTTTTGTTCTTTTTGCCGGCACTGGCGCAATGGGATGGAGCGCCTGGCGCCACGGCCCAACCAACCGCTGGCTCGCCGATCAACACACCGCCACCGGCGAAATTCGCGCGATCACGCTGGCCGACGGCTCCACGCTGACGCTCAACACCGCCTCCGCCGCCGATGTGCGCTTCGATGCAACGCAACGGCTGATCGTGTTGCGGCAGGGTGAAATCCTGATCGAGACCGCGCACGACCAACACGCAACAGCGCGACCCTTTCTGGTCGACACCACTCACGGCCGCATCCGCGCACTGGGCACCCGTTTCTCGGTGCGACAGCTCGAAGACCGCACGCGTGTTGCGGTCGATGAACATCGCGTCGAGATCGTGACTGCTGGCAAAAGCCGCGCGCTCTGCGACGCGGGTCAGCGCATGGAATTCACCCGCAATGCCATCACTGCACCGGTTGCGACCGCATCCAGCGACAGCGCCTGGCGTCGCGGCATGCTGGTCGCCGACAACTGGCGACTGGACGATTTCCTGCGCGAGCTGTCGCGCTATCGCAGCGGCATCCTGCGCTGCGACCCCGCCATCGCCGACCACCGCATCAGCGGCGCCTTCCGCATCGACGACACCGATCAGGCACTGGCGGCCTTGGTCCGGCTGTTTCCCGTGCGCGTGGAATATCGCACCCGCTTCTGGGTCTCCGTCATCCCGATCGCCTGACCACAAATAATATTTTTCAGCGCGCGGTACTTTTACCCACGCTCATCCGACCTTCCCCGCGACACCTCCAACAATTTGTTGCCCGGAAGCACATTGATGAAACCACGAACCCCTCTGAACACTCTTTCCCGCCAACGCCCTTTGGTCACCGCCGTATGCCGGGCACTGCTCTGCTCCGCGCTGGCGCTACCGCCGCTCGCCATAGCCGACAACGCTGCGCCGGCCCGCGAATACGCACTGCCCGCCAGCACTCTCGGTGCCGCACTTGGTGAGTTCGCTGCGCAAGCAGGTGTGGTGATCTATTTCGATGCTGCCATTACCAACGGTTTGCAAAGCCCGCCATTGCACGGGCGATATGGCGTGGAGGATGGGCTGGACAATCTGCTGCGCGGCAGTGGATTGCGCGCGGTGAAGAGTGAGGATGGCAGTTATACGCTGGTGAAGGCCGAGGCTACGGAAGTGCAGTTGGCGCCGGTGCGCGTGCAGGCGTCGGCCGCGACGGACGGCTCGGCCGAGCAGGGTTATCGCAGCGAGACGGTTTCCGCCGTGGGACCGTGGCAGGGGCGCAAGCTGCAGGACACGCCCTATTCGATCACGGTGATTTCCGAGGAGCTGATCGAGAACCTGCAGGCGATGTCACCGGACCAAATTTATCGTGTCGCGCCGACGGTGCAACTTACCCGCCCGCAATCTGCTGGCGATCAGGCGTACGTCAATATGCGGGGCTTCGAGGTGCGTCGAACGTACCGTGATGGCGCGCCGATCGGTGTATTCAACCATGGCGTAGCCACAGAGGACGTTGAGCACGTTGAAATCTTCACCGGATTGTCAGGCTTCCTCTACGGCCCCGGCAACGTCGGCGGCATGATCAACAATGTCAGCAAGGGACCGACGGCGGAACGTATGAACCGCGTCACGCTTGGCAACACCGGCGGCAGCAACTATTACCTCCATGGGGATTTTGGCGGGCCGATCGACAGCGGCGGCCGACTGGGCTATCGCATTAATGGTGTCTGGCAGGACGGTGAAACCGCCATCGACAACCAGGACATCGAAAAGCAGCTCATCAGTGGCGCCGTCGATTGGCACATGACAGATACTTTGCTGTGGCAGTTCAATGCGAGCTATCGCGACTACGAAACCGAGGGCCGAACGGCTGACTGGGCGCTAGCGCCAGGGGTTGCCAGACCTTCGGCCAAAGACATCGATTCTTCGAAAAGCTGGAGCCAGCCGTGGGCGCGCTCCTTCTTCGAAACCGAGCTCTACGGCAATCGATTGCGATGGGATCCCAGCGAGATGTTCGCACTGCGTGCGGCTTATTCGTACGGAAAGACGCGGCGTAACCAAGGGTTCACCACCAATACGATTCAATCGGACGGGACTTATACGCAGTCCCTTTTTTCGCAGTATGTAGACAGATTCGTCGATAGAGAGACCACGATCGAGACCGCTCAAGCTTTTGGCGACGTGCTGTTCGACACTGGCATCGTTGCTCATAAGCTCACGATAGGTGTGCAGCATGTCGACCAGGCGCAGTCGCGTCCAAGGAATACCAATCCCCCTATTACCTACAGCGGGCTGACGTTGAATCGCCCCACATATTTCGACAAACCGGTAATCGCATATTTGGACGGCGGTGCCCGCCGGCATTCCGATCAGTCGGATACGACGCTGTCGATCGGCGACGACATAACCTTTAACGAGCACTGGTCGGTTCTTGCGGGGCTTGCGCACAGCACCATCGAATTACCGGCTGACGGCTACGAGGAATCAGCCGTAACTCCGAACATTTCGGTGGTCTACAAGCCTGTTGAAGCCATCTCGACTTACGTGACTTACATCGAGGCGCTCGAACAGGGTGGCATGGCCGGCGATGCATTCAACGGCGTACCGGTGGTCAACGCCGGTGAAGTGATGCAGCCGCTGATGAGCGAACAGGTAGAGATTGGAGTCAAGGCACGGGTCGGCGACATGCTGCTGACAACCGCGCTGTTCCAAATCGACAAGGGATTGCAATACTACGACGCGAGCAACCCAGCCGCGCCAGTGTTCGTGCAGGACGGACGGCAGGTCCATCGTGGCATCGAGTTCACCGCCTTCGGCAAGCTTACGGACAACCTGACGCTGGTCGGCGGTTTCACGCTGCTGGATGCCAAGGTCAGGGAGTAGAAACAGAACCCGGTACTCAAAGGCAAGCACCCGAGCAACGTCGCCGAAACGCTCGCCAAACTGCGCGCCGAATACCGGCTGCCGACACTGCCGGCGCTGAGCCTCAGTGCCGGGGCCAGCTATACCGGCCCCCGGTACGGCGATGCGATGAATACCGACCGGCTGCCCGGCTTCACCTTGCTTGACGCCGGCGCGCGCTACCAGCTGGATGTCGCGCAGCACCCGATGACGCTGCGCCTGGACGTCAACAACCTCACCGACAAAGCTTACTGGCTCAGCAACGAATCGCTCGGCGAGCCGCGCACGGTGCTGTTCTCAGTGAGCACGGAGTTCTGAACCCGCACAGAGGATGAACCGGGGTGAGGAATAGCTGCTGCTTAACGCAAATGTGATGTGCACGCGCCTACCTGAACGGGTTGTGAACTCCCATCCCGTCCATCTGCTGACCATCCTGCAAGTCCTCGCTGAACAGCAGCTTGCAATCAGCCAGCTGCGCGGCGGCGACGATCAACGAACCCCAGTGAGAAAAGCCATACCGCTCACCGATGCGCAGCGCGCGATCGACCGTGGCGGCAGTGACGGGCATCACGTCGCAATGGACCATCAAGGCACGAGCGCTTTCGTGGGCGGCCGCGCGATTGAGGCCAAGCTTGCGCGTGCAGACACTGATGAACTCGTTGACGACCTGCGTGCTGATACAGGGACGGGCGGCCACCAGTGCCTCGGCACATTCGGCCCGGGCCGGATCGTCAGCCCAGGTATACCGCGATATTGGTATCGATGAAGACCCGCTCAGCCACGCTCGTGCAACTCGTCCCGGTCAATCTGCATGCCTTGCTTCCAGGCGCCTCGATGACGGCGGAAAACGCTGAAATCGGGCGCGTCATCGCTCCGCTCGGCATGCAGCCGCGCCACCGGCTGACCACGGCGGGTAATAACGATCTCTTCGCCGGCCTGCACGGCATCCAGCAGGGCGCTCAGGTGGGCTTTGGCTTCGGCAACACTGACGATTTGCACAATGGACTCCAGATGGTCATTTGAGCTGGTCATCACCGTAAAGGAAGGCCCCGTCATGGACAAGACCAGAGTTACCCTCAAAACCAATCGTCGATGGCGAGCCCCCTGATACGTTTGAACTCCTTCGTATTGCGGGTTACCAGCGTGGCGCCCTGCACCAAGGCAGTTCCGGTGATCAATAAATCATAGGGGCCGATGGGCATCCCTTTCTTTTCAAGGCTTGATCGGATCGTGGCGGCAACCCGCGCCTCCGCGAAACCGAACGGCAATATCTGAACGACGGAGGTCAGCTCTTCGAGCTGCCCCATTCTTTTGCGTGGCGAGGTGGATTTGGCGATACCCACTTCAAGTTCGTACAGCACGATGCTTGGAATACCGATATCTCTCGGTGAATGCGCCAACAATTTTTCGGCAACACGACCCTCGCCCTTGAAGAAATAGATCAGCGTGTTGGTGTCCAGCACCCACATCAAAGCACCTCCCTTGCGATATCCGTTTGCGCCGCGCCCCGAATATCTTCCAGCGACGGAAAGTCTTCCCAGCTTCCCGGCAGCTCTCGCACGCCCGCCGGCCACTCATCCACCAGTCGTTCACGAATCACACCCGCAATCCATTTGCTTTTCGAAACCTTCATGGCTTTCGCGCTGGCCATCATCTTTGCCTCGATCTCGTCATCGAGATATATCGTCACCTGTCCCATCGTCGCGCCTCCAAAAGACATATATGTGGGATTATATGTGCCTCGATAGATAATGCCATGCCCATTCATACGAGGATGGCCCGCCTGGACATGCCCTTGCCTACAGACAGCCGCCGCCGATAAGATGCGAACTGTTCTTATTTACAAACAGTCATCTGCATCCGGGGCCGGGCCTCACGGATTCGAGGCCCGGCATGTCCACCTCCCAGCAAGAGACGATTCACGCGCTCTACAGCGACCACCACGGCTGGCTGCAGGGCTGGCTGCGCCGGCGCCTTGGCAATTCTGCTGATGCCGCCGACCTGGCGCAGGACACCTTCATCCGCCTGCTGATTTCGCCGCCGGTCGCCATCGAAACACCGCGCGCCTATCTCGCCACGGTCGCCAACCGGCTGCTGGCCAACCTGCACCGCCGCCGCTCGCTGGAGCAGGCCTATCTGGAGACGCTGGCGAACCTGCCGGAAGCCGAGGCGCCGTCGCTGGAGCGGCAGGCATTGATCCTCGAAGCGCTGCAGGCGGTCGACGCCGTGCTGGCACGACTGCCGGCGCGGGCGCGCAAGGCTTTTCTGATGGCGCAGCTGGAGGGCTACACACAGCAGGAGATCGCCGCGCAGCTGGGCATCACCGTGCGCTCGGTACAGCGTTATCTGGCACGCGCCTATGAGGAGTGCATCGTGCTCGCGGCGGAGCTGCCATGAGCACGCGCGGCATCGAACGCAACATCGCGCGGCAGGCGTCGCACTGGTTCGTGCTGCTGCAGGGCGACGCCAGCGCCAGCGAGCGCGACGCCTGCGCACGCTGGCGCGCCAGTCACGCCGATCACGAACGCGCCTGGCGGCTGGCCGAACGTTTTCACGCGCAGCTGGGCGACATTCCCGCCGCCATCGGCGTGCCGGCGCTGCAGCGTCCGCGCGGTCTCGGCCTGAATGAGATGGGGCGCCGCGACACCCTCAAACTGCTGGCGCTGCTGATCGCCGCCGCGCCGGTCGGCGTGATCGGCTATCGCGAACTGCCGTGGCGCGCCTGGCGTGCCGATGTGCGCACCGCCGTCGGCGAACGGCGCGAGCTGACGCTGCCCGACGGCACGCTGGTGCAGCTCAACACTGACAGCGCGCTGGATATCGCTTTCGACGATGAGCGCCGCCTGCTGCGCCTGCGCGCTGGCGAGATGCTGGTCAGCAGCGGTCGCGACAGCGCCAATCGCCCGCTGCTGGTGGAAACATGCGAGGGCATCGTGCGCCCGGTCGGCACCCGCTTCTGCGTGCGCCAGCTCGACGGCGAAACTCGCGTCGGTGTGCTCGAAGGTGCCGTCGAGTTGCATCCAGCTCGCCGCCAGTCGGAGCTGCGCTTGCTGACCGCCGGCGAACAGTCCCACTTCAGCGCTGACGGCGTCGCGCTTCCATCGCCACTGCAAAGCGTTGCCAGCGACTGGAGCCGCGGCGTATTGCGCGCCGAAAAAATGCGGCTGGCCGATTTCGCCGCCGAGCTCGACCGCTACCGCCCCGGCCTGCTGCGCTGCGATCCCGCTGTCGCCGATCTGAAAATCTCCGGCGCGTTCCAGCTCAATGACACCGATCAGGCACTGGCTGCTGTCGCCCGTACGCTGCCGGTCGCGATTCACTACCGCACCCACTACTGGGTGACGATCACCGATCGGGAAACCTGATTGCCGCTTTTCGAAGAATCCCTGTCGTCTTTTTTCATCGCCCCGTGTCTTGCCCCTCGTAGAACCACCAAAACAACACATGGGGAAGTTTTCATGCGGCACTTTTCATATCAGCAACGACACCCAACCTTGACCGCCGCCATTCGCGCCGCGACCTTCGGCCTGCTGCTCGGCGGCACGCTGAGCAGCCCCGCGCTGCTGGCGGAAAACACCCAGCAACAACAGGTGCGCCAATACAACATTGCCGCCGGCCCGCTCAGCACGGCATTGGCCGAGTTCGCCAGCCAGGCCGGTATCACGCTGTCGATCGAGCCGGCGCTGGTCGAAGGTCTGCGCACACAGGGCTTGGAAGCGGAAGCAGGCGTCGATGACGGTCTCGCGCGCTTGCTGCAGGGTAGCGGCCTGCAGGCGGTGCGGGCGGAGGATGGGTCGTTTACGGTGAAGCGGGTGGCAGAGGGAGCGGTGACGTTGCAGGCGGTGAAGGTGGTCGATAGCGCCGTTTCCCCGACCGAGCTGCCCGAAGCCTATGCAGGCGGACAGGTCGCTCGCGGAGGTCGCCTGGGCATGCTGGGCAATGTGGACGTGATGGACACGCCCTTCAACATCACCAACTACACCGCTCAACTGATCGCGGATCAGCAGGCGGAGACGGTACTGGATGTCTTGAAGAACGAGCCCTCGGTTCGGCAAACCGCGCCAACCGGGACTCTGGCCGATGCGTCCTTCAACATTCGCGGCTTCAACCTCAGTCCCGGTTCGGCAACCTTCGACGGGCTGCAGGGCATGGCGCCAGCCGTTGGCAACCTTTCAGTCGAGTTTGCTGAAAGGGTTGAGGTGCTGAAGGGGCCGAGCGCCCTGCTTTACGGCATGTCGCCCAGCGGCGCGGTAGGCGGCGCCATCAACCTCGCTCCCAAGCGAGCGGGTGATGCACCGTTGACACGCCTGACGCTGGGCGTGGAATCGGATGCCTTGTGGAAGGCCCAGGTGGACGCAGGTCGCCGCTTTGGCGCCAGCCATGAATGGGGCCTGCGTTTCAACGGCCGCTATAAAGATGGCGACAGGTTCATCGATGACGCGAAGAATGAGGGCTCCCTCGGTGCCCTGGCGCTGGATTACCGTGGCGAGCGCTTGCGCATGTCACTGGATGCCTATCGCATGCAGGAAAAGCAGCATGGCGGTGGCACCCTGAATGCCTTTTTCGTCAGCGGGCTAACGTCGATTCCCGCCGCACCCGATGCCCGCACCAACATGTATCCGGGCGTTCCTCAGAGCAAGGAGACGACGCAAGCGGTCATCCTTGGCGGCGAATACGATTTCAGCGACCGCTGGACCGGCTACGCCAAGCTGGGCGCGCAGCGTAACGAGTTCGAGGGGCCCGTCAATTTTGGGGTCCAAGACATACAAGCCAATGGCGATGCAGACGTGATTCGCGATGACGCGCCTTCGTTCGCCAAGACCAAGAGCGCCGAGGCGGGCCTGCGGGGCCGGCTCCAGACCGGTGCGGTCAGCCATGCGCTGGCCTTGAGCGCGTCGTATCTGAATCGAGATAGCGGCGGGGGGTTTGCATTCGCCGAGTCCCCCCATCCGACCAATATCTACAAGCCCACACCGATCGATGATTGGCTTGTCCCGGCCTCGGCGGACGATCTCCGGACGACCTCGGAAACCATCCTCAGCGGTTTTGCACTGGCCGACACGCTGGGCTTCATCGACGACCGCGTGCTGCTGACCCTGGGCGTGCGGCGACAGAATGTGGAGGCGAAGAACTTCGACGACACCACCGGCGCCGTGACCTCGAATTACGACGAAGACGCCTGGACGCCGATGGCCGGTCTGGTGGTCAAAACGACCGACGACCTGTCGCTCTACGCCAACTACATCGAGGGGCTGTCCCAAGGCACGACGGTCGGCGATGGCTTTCAGAACACAGGCGAAGTCTTTCCACCGTACAAGACCGAGCAGATCGAAGTGGGCGCCAAGCTGCAAACGGGAAGTTTCACTAACACCCTGAGCCTGTTCCAGATCGAACAGCCGAGCACGCTGACCGACGACAGCACCACGCCGCTGCCGACGCTGCGACTGAACGGCGAGCAGCGCAACCGGGGCATCGAGTGGGCGACCTTCGGCGAGCTGACGCAAAGCCTGCGCATGCTGGGCGGTGTGACCTATCTGCAAGGGGAGCTGACCAAAACTCAGGACGGCGTCGATGATGGAAATGAGGCCGCCGGCACACCGCCGTGGATGGCCAACCTGGGCCTGGATTGGGACGTGCCGGGCCTGTCAGGCCTGGCGGTGAATGGGCGAATGACCTACACCAGCGAGCAGTACGTGGACAGCGCCAACTCGTACAAATTGGCGTCGTGGACGCGACTGGATCTGGGCGCACGCTACGCGACCATGCTGGGCGGCAAGGATGTCGTGTTCCGCGCCAACGTCGACAACGTGTTCGACAGGGACTACTGGCAAGGCGTCTTTTTCAACGGCTCGGTCACGCTGGGCGCGCCGCGCACCTTCCGGCTGTCCGCCACAGTCGATTTCTGAGACGACGACAGCCAGAGCGCGGGTTGTGTGAAAACCATCAGGGGCGCCAAGTGCGCCCCTGATGGTTTCTGCAGTGGCAGCACTTCCTTCGACTCGCCTGGGAACGGATTGTGGCAGCGCGCCCGCTGGCTGGCTGGCTGGCGAAGTCGAAGCCCCACCTTGAGACCAGTCCGTCCAACAGCATAGAATGCGAACAATTCTTATTTAACCCGTGCGCTCTGCGCCGGTTCCGGCGCGCACTCCATGTCCAGCACCGACAGCCCGTCCGATCAGGGCATGCACCTGCTCTACCTCGACCACCACGGCTGGCTGCACGCGCTGCTGCGCCGCAAGCTCGGCTGCACGCACACCGCCGCCGATCTGGCGCACGACACCTTCCTGCGGGTACTGAGCGGCCGCCATCGTCTCGGCGAACTGCGCGAACCGCGCGCGTGGCTGCGCTCCATCGCCCGCAACATCGTCGTCGATCACTGGCGCCGGCAGGAGATCGAGCGCGCATACCTCGACAGTGTCGCCGCGCTGCCGGAAGCGGTCGCGCCGTCGCCGGAACAGGGGCAGCTGATTCTCGAAGCACTGCTGCAGGTCGACGCCGTGCTGCGGCAGCTGCCCGCGAAAGTGCGCAAGGCGTTTCTGCTGTCGCAGCTCGACGGCCTCACTTACGCGCAGATTGCCGAGCAACTGCAGACCTCGCAGGTGACGATCAAGCGCTACATGCGCACGGCCTTTCTCGCCTGCCTGAGCGTGTCGTGAAGATGTCAGGCGAACGGGCGCCGAGCACGATGCAAACCGCCGCCGACTGGCTGGTGCGGCTGCATTCGGGCGAGGCCACCGACAGCGACCGGCTGGCAATTCAGCGCTGGTGCGCGCAACACCCGGATCACGCGCAGGCGTGGGCGCGTGCGCAGCAGTTTCTGCAGCACTTCGAACGCATTCCATCCGACATCGGTCGCGCCGCCCTGGATGCACCGGCATCGCCATCGCGCCGGCGCGCCATCAACCAGCTGGCGCTGCTGCTGACGGCGGGGCCAGCGCTGTGGGCAACCGCGCGTTACACACCGTGGCGCGAATGGCGCGCCGATTACCGCACCGCCACCGGCGAGCAACGGCAGCTGTCGCTCGACGATGGCAGCCGCGTGCTGCTGAACACCGATACCGCCATCGAAGTGGCGTTCAATGCAACGCAGCGACAGGTCACGCTGATCAGCGGCGAGATTTTCGCCACCGTCGCGCGCGGCGATGTGCGTCCGCTGCGAGTGCAGACCCGGCACGGTCTCGCGCAAACATTCGATGGCAGCTTCGCCATTCGCCAGTTCGAGCAGCGCAGTCGGGCCGCTGTGTTTGCAGGCTCGCTCGATGTTGCGTCGCTATCGATGCCGGATTCCCGGCAACACCTGACAGCGGGCCAGCAGCGCTATTTCGATGCAGCCTCAATGACTGCCGTGGAGGCAGCCACACCACTCAGCCAGAGCTGGACGCAGGGCATGCTGATCGCCCGCCAGATGCGGCTGGCCAATCTTGTTGCCGAGCTGTCGCGTTACCGCCCGGGTCTGCTGCGCTGCGATCCGGCGGTCGCCGATCTGCGCGTCTCCGGCGCTTTTCCGGTCACCGATATCGCGCTGAGCCTGAAGATGCTCGGCGACACGTTCCCGGTGCGCATCCATTCGGTCACCCGCTACTGGACGACGGTCGGCCCGGTCGGCTGACCGGGGCATGTAACCGGCGATTCGACGAACACAAAACAGTCAATCAGACGCTTCTATAATAGGCAATCAGACGGTAATCTAACCGGCAATTCGACAACTGACGCCCGATTGCCATGCCCTTATACCCACGCTTCATTGTCCCCAAGCTGCACGAGGCCCTTGGCGACACTCCGGTGGTATGCCTGCTGGGGCCGCGCCAGACCGGTAAATCCACCCTCTGCAGGCAGCTCGCCCCCGACCGGAGCTATCTCACCTTCGACGATCACGCGGTACTGCAGGCAGCAAGGAATGACCCGGCGGGATTCATACAGGGATTACCGGAATTCGTGACGCTGGATGAGATACAACGCGTGCCGGAATTGCTGCTGAGCATCAAGGCAGAGGTCGACCGCAACCGCAAACCCGGCCGCTTTCTGCTTACTGGCTCAGCCAATCTCCTGCTGCTGCCCAGCGTCAAGGAGTCGCTGGCTGGTCGCATCGAGATACGGCAGCTGCACCCACTCACCGAAGCCGAAAAGCAAGGCTCTCGCCCCACTTTCCTGCCGAGACTGCTGAACCAGACGCTGGGACCCGCTATCGGCGGCGAGCAGCGCGAGGTTTCCGGCATTGCCGGGCGTCTATGTCAGGGCGGCTACCCGGAACCACTGACACGCGAGGCAAAGCGTGCGCAGCAATGGTTCCGGCAGTATGTGCAGACAGTCGTTCAGCACGATGTGCGCGATATCGCCAATATTCGCGCCGAGGATGAGCTTCAGCATCTGGTGCAGCTGCTGGCACTGCGCAGCGGCTCATTGCTCAATACCACCAGCATCGCCAACGACTTGAAGATGCGCCGCGAGACCACCGACAAGTACATCGCATTGCTGGAACATCTCTTTCTCTTTTACCGGCTGCCGGCCTGGCACAGCAATTCAGCGACCCGGCTGCTGAAGACGCCCAAGATTCACATCGTCGACAGCGGCCTCGCCACCGCGCTCAACAAGCTCACCGCCGACGACTGGCATCCTTTCTCCACCGCGTTTGGTCCGGTTCTGGAAAGCTTCGTCATTCAGCAGATTCGCGCCCAATGCGATTGGCTGGATGACCCCCCGACCTTGAGCCATTACCGCGACAAGGATCAGGTCGAGGTCGATCTGGTCATCGAGCAGGGTCGCGATGTCTACGGCATCGAAATCAAGAAGGCCATCAGCATCCAGCCCCGCGATGGCGAGGGGCTGAGGCGGCTCGCCCACCAGGCCGGCGATCGTTTCAAGGGCGGCGCACTGATTTATTGCGGCAATAACGCCTTGCCATTGGGCATGCCCCACTGCGTCGCCACGCCCATCGACTGGCTTTGGCGAAACGATTTTTGAATCCCTGAAAATTCCTGCACTCGCGCTGATACCTTTTTCCATTTCAAACGACAGGGAGATCACAACGCCTTTTTGTCTCCGTCTTTGAAAGGAATTCCCGCATGTTTGCCCGCCGCTTTCTCGCCAGTACCATCGCCGCCACCGCGATGGCCAGTGCCTTTGTCGTTACACCTGTACTCGCGCAACCCACCACCGAACAGTCGCGCCAGCGCTGGAACATTCCGGCCGGCTCGCTGGAGGATGCGCTCTCCACCTTCGCCGCCGCAGCCGGCACGCCGCTCTCGTTCGAACCGACGCTGGTCGCCGGCAAACACAGCAATGGCCTGCGCGGCGACTATTCGGTCGAGGAGGGATTCAATCGTCTGTTGCAGGGCAGCGGGCTGGAGCGGGTGCGCACCGACAGCGGCACCTATACGCTGCGGGCGGCGACGCAGGGGGCGGTGACGCTGGCGCCGGTGAAAGTGGTCGCCGCCGGTGGTGTGGCGCAAACGGCGGTAAAAGTCGAACAGGCCACCGTGACCCGCTCCGGCGCCACCCTTCTCGATACGCCGCAGACCGTCAATGTCGTCACCCGCGAACTCGCTCAGCAGCAGAATGCACAGACGCTGGGCGATGTGGTGCGCAACGTTGCCGGTGCGCGCACCAGCACCTATTTCGGCACCTACGACTCGATCACCATGCGCGGCTTCGGCCTCAGCAACATCTCCTCCTACCTGCGCAACGGCTTCCGCTTCACCAACCTGACGGCAGTGCCGCAGCACAACGTCGAGCGCTACGAATTCCTGAAGGGGCCAGCGTCGATGGACTACGGCCGCACCGAGCCGGGCGGACTGATCAACATCGTCACCAAACGGCCGCAGGCCGAAGCCATCGCCGATATCACTATCGGCGTCGGCGAATATGAAGCGCACGACATCGCCATTGACCTCGGCGGCGCATTGAACGATTCAAAAACCGTGCAGTACCGCCTGACCGGCGGCACGACGCAGCAGGCCTTCCCCACCGAGGAAATTGCGCCGCGCCAGGACGATCTCGGCGGTGCGCTGAGTATCCATTTCAGCGAAAACACCCGGCTGGATCTCGATGCCGAAACCTCGAAACGCGAGCAGCTGTTCTATCCCGGCCTGCCGGTGCCCGAGCCGATGAATGCAAAGAGTGCCGATCGCCTGCCAATCGATGCGTTCTATGGCGAGCAGTCGGCCGGCAAATTCGAAGGCGAAACCGAGTTCCTCAGCGCGCGGCTGAATCACCGCTTCAACGACGACTGGTCGATCGATGCCGGCTATGCGCGCAACTACACGATGCGCTTTCGCCGGGCGGCGGTGATGCTGGGGGGGCTGACCAGCGATGGCGAAAGGGTCAATCGCAGCGTGTTCGCCAGCAAGCAGGAGTTCTACAACGACACGCTGCAGCTCGAACTGAAGGGTGAACTCGACTTGCTCGGCATGCAGCACCGGTTGACGGTGCTCGCCGACAACAGTGAATACGAACAGGAGTACACCTTGGGAGGCGACGGCACGATCGCGCCGATCGATCTCTACGACCCGCGGCAAACCGGTCTCACGGTAGAGCCACTGGAGCCGGGCGATCGTATCCGCAATCGGGATCGCGGCCTCTCCGTGCAGGATTACGTGACGGTGACGCCGTGGCTGAATCTGCTGGCCGGCGCGCGCTACTCCGAATACAAGGAGATATCGTCCACCGCTCCGGATCAGAAGGGCGACAACCTCGACCCCACCGCCGGCGTCATCGTCAAGCCGCGCGAGGAGTTGAGCCTCTACGCGTCGCTGACACGCTCGTCGACGCCCAACGTCGGCACGCTGACCGGTCCCGGCCAGTACGCCGACCCGTCCGAAGCCGAGCAGTACGAGATCGGTGCCAAGGGGGAGTGGTTCGACCACGCGCTGCGCACCTCGCTGGCACTGTATGAGCTCACCAAAACCAACGTGCCGACCGCGATCGCCGGTTCGATCTACAGCGAGCTGAGCGGCGAAGTGCGCGCCCGCGGCTGGGAGCTGGAGGTGGTCGGCCAGCTGACGCCGGCGTGGAATATCAGCGCCACCTACGCCGATACCGATGTCGAGATCACCGAGGACAATAACGCCAGCGTGGTCGGCAACACGCCGGGCAACACCCCCAGGCACACCGGCAGCCTGTGGACCACCTACGCGCTCGACGGCATCGCGCAGGGCTGGACCGTCGGCGGTGGCGTGTTCTACACCGGCAGCAAGTTCGTCAGTACCAACAACCTGGTCGAGCTGCCGTCGAACACCATCGTCGACGCGATGGTCAGCTATCAGTTCGACGAGCGGCTGCGCGGCACCCGTCTGCAGGTCAACCTGCGCAACGTCTTCGACGAGCGCGCCTACGACTCCGGCTCCAGCAACGGCCGCGGCTTCACCAGCGTCTTCCCGGTGCTGCCACGCACGCTGTCATTGAGCCTGAGCGTGCCGTTGTTGTAGTCGTCGCTCGGCGCTTTTCGAAGGCGGATCAGCAAAGCGGCGTGCTCGCCCTCTCCTTTCAGGGGAGGGCGAGCACGCACTCTCTGAGCCCCCACCCAGCCCGCTGATCACATAAGAATGGTCTAAACATATTATTTAGATCACAAATAAATGATCAAATATATCTATACTGCTCATCTATGAATGATAATTAAATCATTATCTGAGCATATTTAAATGATCACCAACCAATCAGCCCTGGCCCGCAAAAACCTCGAAAAGCGGCTTGCGCCCTTCCGCGACACGCCCGTCGTCACGCCATCGCGCGGCTGGACCAGAGCCATCCGCGAGGCGCTGGGGCTGACCACGCGCCAGCTGGCGAAACGGATGGGCGTCGCCCCCTCCCGCATCCCGGCCATCGAAAAGGCGGAAGCCTCGGACGCGACCACGCTCAGGACCTTGCGCGAAGCCGCCGCGGCAATGCACTGCGAGCTGGTCTACGCCTTCGTGCCGGTAAAGCCGCTCGACGAGATTCTGCGCGACCAGGCTGCCCGCAAGGCCGACGGCGAATTGTCCCGCCTCGACCACACCATGCGTCTCGAAAATCAGGCGCTGACGAAAAGCGATCTGGCCGATGAGCGGCAGCGCATGATCGACGAGCTGCTGTCAGGCTCATTGCGCGGCCTGTGGGATGACACATGACCGATCCGCTGTTCGACGACGAGGACGACGCCAACACGCCGCTGACCGCTGAAGAGCGCGATCAGCTGATTCCGTCCTACATCGCGCTGCGGCGCGAGCTGAACGAGGCCGAGCAGCTCAACATCGCCGAGGCCAGCCAATGGCTGAACACGCGCAGGCGCGACATGCTCGACCAGACCGTCCTGAGCCAGTTGCACAAGCGCATGTTCGGCAAGGTGTGGCGATGGGCCGGGAAATACCGCACCACCGCGCGCAACATCAGCGTCGATGCCTATCGCATTCCGATGGAGATGCGGCAACTGGTCGATGACGTCCGCTACTGGGTCGAACACGACACCTGGCCACCGGATGAAATCGCCGTGCGTTTCAGCCACCGGCTCGTTGCCATCCATCCGTTTCCGAACGGCAACGGGCGGCTTTCACGCATGGCGGGCGATGTGCTGGCTCTCCAGCTCGGCAGGCCCCGCTTCAGCTGGGGCAGCACAAGCCTGACCGATCCCGGCCAGACACGCGCTCGCTATGTCGCGGCCCTCAGAGCCGCGGACGCGCACGATCTCGGGCCGCTGCTGGCATTCGCGCGATCCTGATCGAGGCGCTGACCAACTGACGCGGGGGGCGGACGCAAGGGCAAACCCGGAGCGCGTGATAAGCTCGCCGCCTCCATCCAGTCGTCGATTTTCCCGTCATGAGCAGCCGCATCAGCAAACAGGAATACGCCCGCCGCCGCCGCGACCTGATGTCGCACATGGCGCCCGACAGCATCGCCATCGTGCCGTCGGCGCGCGAAAAGATCCGCAACCGCGATACCACCTTCCCGTTCCGTCAGGACAGCGACTTCTACTACCTGACCGGCTTCGCCGAGCCAGATGCAGTGCTGGTGCTGCTGCCCGGTCGCGCCCACGGCGAAGTGGTGCTGTTCTGCCGCGAGCGCGATCCCGAGATGGAGTTGTGGAACGGCTACCGCGCCGGTCCCGAGGGCGCCTGTGCGCAGTTCGGTGCCGACGACGCCTTTCCGATCGGCGATATCGACGACATCCTGCCCGGCCTGCTGGAAGGGCGCGAACGCGTCTACTACTCGATGGGGCGCAACCCCGAGTTCGACCGCCGCGTCATGTCGTGGGTCAACACCATCCGCGCCAAGGTGCGCGCCGGCGCGCATCCGCCCGGCGAGTTCCTCGACCTCGACCACCAGCTGCACGATCTGCGTCTCTACAAGAGCGCGGCCGAGCTGCGGCTGATGCGCGAAGCCGGCGAAATCTCCGCACGCGCCCATGTTCGCGCGATGCAGATCTGCAAACCGGGCCTGTATGAATATCAACTCGAAGCGGAGCTGCTGCACGAGTTCGGCCGCAGCGGTTCGCGCTACCCGGCCTACAGCTCGATCGTCGGCGCCGGCGACAACGGCTGCATCCTGCATTACCACGAGAACGACGCGCAGATTAAGGACGGCGATCTGGTGTTGATCGACGCCGGCTGCGAACTCGACCACTACGCGTCGGACATCACCCGCACCTTTCCGGCCAACGGCAAGTTCTCGAAGGAGCAGCAGGCGCTGTACGAGATCGTGCTGGAGTCGCAGTACGCCGCGATCAAGACGATCAAGCCGGGCAGCCACTGGAACACCGCGCACGACACCACGGTGCAGGTGATCACGCAGGGGCTGCGCGATCTCGGCCTGCTCGACGGCGAGGTGAAAGAGCTGATCGAAACCGAAGCCTACAAGGCGTTCTACATGCACCGCGCCGGCCACTGGCTCGGCATGGATGTGCACGACGTCGGCGACTACAAGGTCGGCGGCGAGTGGCGCGTGCTCGAAGAGGGGATGGTGATGACGGTGGAGCCCGGCATCTATGTCTCGCCGCACAACAGCAATGTCGCGCGCAAATGGCGCGGCATCGGCATCCGCATCGAGGACGATGTCGTCGTCACCCGCAAGAGCTGCGACGTGCTGACCGATGGCGTGCCGAAGACCGTCGCCGATATCGAAAAGCTGATGAAGAGCGCGCGTGCCGCATGAGCGAGCAACCGCAACCGTTTGATGTTTTGATCGCCGGCGGCGGCATGGTTGGCGCCAGTTTTGCGCTGGCGCTCGACACGTTGAGCAATGGCGCGTTGCGCATCGCATTGGTTGAAGGTTTTCCGATTCCCGCCGCGCCCAACAGCGAACTGCGTCCGAGTTTTGATGCACGCGCTACGGCGCTCGCACACGGCAGCCGAGTCATTCTCGAACGACTCGGCTTGTGGTCGACGCTGTCGTCCTATGTCACCGCGATTACCGATATTCATGTTTCCGAACGCGGCCGCGCCGGCTCCGCCGAGCTGACTGCCGCCGAGCGCGGCTGGCCCGCGCTCGGCTATGTCGTCGAAAACGCGCGCCTCGGGCAGACACTGTTTGCCGCACTGCGTCAGCGCCGCGCCATCCAGGTCATCAATCCCGCCACCGTCACCGCCGTGCAGCCGGGTCGAGAAGTGGCAAGCGCGACCATCGAACAGAACCGCGAGCAACAGACGCTGACGGCACGACTGGTCGTCATCGCCGACGGCGCCGATTCGGGCCTGCGCCGCCAGCTCGGCATCGAAGCCTCGGTGCGCGAATACCAGCAGCAGGCGCTGATCACCAATGTCAGCTGCGAGCGACCGCATGCCGGTTGCGCCTACGAGCGCTTCACCGACTGGGGACCGATGGCGCTGCTGCCGCTGAATGACGGCGACGACGGCAAGCCGCGCATGGCGCTGGTCTGGACCATGACGCCCGAGCGCGCCGCCGAACTGCAGGAGGCCAGCGACGGCCTGCTGCTGAACACACTGCAGCAACGCTTCGGCCACCGCCAAGGCCGTTTCACTCGCGTCGGCACCCGCCACTGCTACGACCTGCGGCTGGTGCAGGCACAGGAGCAGGTGCGCCGGCAGATCGTGCTGGCCGGCAACGCCGCGCACAGCCTGCATCCGGTCGCCGGACAGGGGTTCAACCTGGCGCTGCGCGACCTGCTGCGATTGGCGGAAGTGATCAGCGAAGCCTCGGCCCGCGATGAGGCCTTCGGCGAACTGACCGTGCTGCAGCGCTATCTCGATCGACAGAGCACCGATCAGTGGCGCACCACGCTGCTGTCGGACCGGTTGCCGGCGCTGTTCGACAACACGCGCGGCCCGCTGCCGCATCTGCGTCGACTCGGGCTGCTGGCGCTCGATCTGAATCCGGCGCTGAAGAATGTTTTCGTGGATCACACGGCCGGCTATCACCCCGGCGCGGCACTCGGGCGCTGAAGGAGAACACCATGCTCAGCGAACGCTTCGATCTGATCATCGTCGGCAGTGGCCTTGCCGGCAGTGCGCTGGCCTGCGCGCTGGCCGATCTCGATCTGCGCATCGCGTTGCTGGAGGCAAAGCCGCTCTCATTGCAGGCACCGGCTCTGCGCGACGAGATCGACGGCTTCGATCTGCGCGTCAGCGCCATCACGCCGGCATCGCAGCAGTGGCTGGAACAGCTCGGCGCGTGGCCGCGTGTCGCCGCGCAGCGGCTATCGCCCTACCGGCAGATGGCGGTGTGGGATGCCAACGGCGTCGGCCATATCGAGTTCGATGCCCGCGAGGTCAACGCGTCGCAGCTCGGGCACATCGTCGAGAACGGTCTGCTGCAGCAGGCGCTGCTGCAGGGCCTCACCGGTTCGCGCTCGATCCAGCTGATCGCGCCGGCAACAGTCGAAACCTTCGCCCGCGACGGCGACCAGATCGTCCTCGAACTGGCCGGCGGCCGCCGCCTGACCGCACCGCTACTGGTCGGCGCCGACGGCGCGCAATCGAGTGTGCGCGACTGGGCCGGCATCGATCTGCGCGAATGGGACTACGGCCACCGCGCCATTGTCGCCACCATCGCCACCGAGAAACCGCACGGCGCCATTGCGCGGCAGATCTTCCGCGCCGACGGCCCGCTGGCGCTGCTGCCGCTGCGCACGGGCGACGGCGGCGAACAGTTCTGTTCGATCGTCTGGTCGTGCGAGCCGGCGCGAGCCGACGAACGGATGGCACTCGACGACACGGCGTTTGCCGCCGCGCTTGGCGCCGCCAGCGAGCAGGTGTTGGGGCGCATCACTGCCGTCAGCGCGCGCCAGTCGTTTCCGCTGCGCGCCCGCCACGCCCGCACCTACACCGCGTCGAACATCGCGCTGATCGGCGACGCCGCCCACACCATCCACCCGCTCGCCGGCCAGGGCATCAACCTCGGCTTCAGCGACGCGCGCGCGCTGGCCGACGAGATTCGCCGCGCCGTGACGCGCCAGTTGCCGCTCAGCGAGCCCTCGCTGCTGGCGCGCTACCAGCGCGCGCGCATCGCCGACAACTGGCTGATGCTCGGTGCCATGGAGGGTTTCAAGCGCTTGTTCGGCACCAGCGCGCCACTGCCGGCCCTGCTGCGCAACCGCGGCCTCGATCTGGTCAACCGCAGTGGCGCGCTGAAGCGGCAGCTGATCAAGCATGCGTTTGGCGGCTGACCACCGCTCCGTCCATCGACCATTCGGCAGCCACAGCGCGGCCCACGGTTTGTAAAGGCAGCACCCGCGGGTAGAATTCGCGGCTGTGCCTTCCGAACCGTGTCAGGAGTCTCCGATGAGCAATGCCCCTTCCGAACTGAAATATGCCTCCAGCCACGAGTGGGCGCGCCTGGAAGAGGACGGCACGATCACCATCGGCATCACCGATCACGCGCAGAACGCGCTCGGCGATGTCGTCTTCGTCGAGCTGCCGGATGTCGGCACCGTGCTGCAAGCCGGTCAGGAAGCGGGCGTGGTCGAGTCGGTCAAGGCCGCCTCCGACATCTACGCACCGGTCTCCGGCACCGTCATCGCCATCAACGCCACGCTGGAAGACAATCCCGAGACCATCAACGCCGACCCCTACATCGACGGCTGGTTCTTCAAACTGAAGCCGACCGACGCCGACGAGCTCGACGAGCTGCTCGACGCCGACAGTTATATCGAACAGTGCGACGAGTGATCTGAACGCGGGCCGCCGGAAGCCGCCCGCCAGCACCGCCCAACCGAGCGACAGCCACCCAGCGGATCGAATTCCATGAAGCGAATCACCGTGGTCTCCCTCCTCGCACTGCTGACCGCAGCCTGCGCCCAGCCATCGACCAATGGACAGGCACCGCAGCTGTCGGGAAAGCAGCTGCAGACCGAAGCCGACAAGCTCTCCACCTGCGGCAAGATCGATGCGCTGATCGAGGGGCAGGCCAAGGGCTTTCCGCAGCTGCGCGGCGCGCAGACCCGCACGCCTTACGGCGAGATATGGGAGGCGCGCTACAACCTGATCGGCAAGGATTGCGAGGTATGGCGCGGCGGCAGCGCCGGCAGCTACAGCTATGTCTGCCATCGCGCGGCACCCGATCGCCCCAGCGCCGATCTCTACTACAACGCTGCCCGCGAAGCGGCGCGCAACTGCCTCACCGGCAAGGGCTGGCAAGAGGTGGAACAAGCGCGCAAACTCGGCGTCGGCTTCAAAACCGTTTTCAGCAAGCCCGGGCTCAGCACCGTCGTCGCCGTGCATCTGATTCGCACCGACGGCGTCTTTGATAACCAGTGGGCCATCTACTATCTGGTCGGACTGCCCAACGACCGGTTGTAATTCTGATTACAGCTCTGGCCGTAACTCTGGCCAATAGCTCCGGCAACAGTTGTTGCGGTAATCGCCATACGGAAGTCGTTGCAAAGATCGTCGTGTCGACAGTAGTGCCGGAAATCAGCGCCCCAATAACGCGGAGAAGGCACCATGAAAACGATTCAGCTCGTCAGACCCACTCCCCGCCGACCTGGCGGCCGCAGCGCACTGCAGGCGATGGCGGTCATCGCACTGGCGCTGACCATCGTCGCCTGCGGGCAACAGCCGACCATCGAAGGCGCGGCCAACGCCGACGGGCTGGTGGCCGTCAAGCACACCGGCATGGATGTGGTGCAGGTCGCCCCCGGCACCGACCTGTCGCCCTACCGCAAGCTGCTGATCGACGGCCTGAGCTTCAGCAGCGTCGACATTGTCGACCCCAATACCAGCCACAGCGCGCGTTACAAGGATTTCGTCCTCAGCGAGGCTGACAAGCAACAGCTGAATCAGCTCTATGTGCAACAGGTGACGAAGCAGCTGCTGAAGGGCGGCATCTACAACATCACCACCCAGCCAGCGGCCGATACGCTGCGCGTGACCACCGAGCTGGTAAAACTGGAGCCGAATGCGCCGCGCGAGAGCGACGAGCAGTTCACCAGCTCCGCCCGCAACGACACCTACACGCGCGGCGCCGGTTCAATGACGCTGGAGTCACAGGTCTATGACAGCGTCAGCGGCAAACGCATCGCCGTGCTGCGCAACGAATTGACCGACAGCGAGACCTGGGGCACCAACAACTCCGTCACCAACACGGCCGCCGTCAAACGCGCGTTCACCCGCTGGGCCTCTCAATTGCAGAAGCAATTGCAGCAGATGCCCAAGTCGTAACTCCCGCGCGCCCGCGAACGCCGCATTGCGGCGCCGCGGGCCGCCGCTATAATCGCCGCCCCCTCGCGCCACCGGCAGCCAGCCAATGACCTCCCCCCTCGCCCCGCTGTTCCTCAATGCCAATGCCGAGCGCCGCCTGCGCACCGGTCACCTGTGGATCTACAGCAACGAGATCGACACCGAAAAATCGCCGCTGAAGGCGTTCGAACCGGGGCAGCAGGTGCTGGTGCATGCGCACAACGGCAAACCGGTCGGCATCGCCTACATCAATCCGCACACGCTGATCTGCGCGCGATTGATCAGCCGCGACCATCCGCTCGACAAATCGCTACTGGTGCATCGACTCAACATCGCGCTGAGCCTGCGCGAGCGGCTGTTCGGCGAGCCTTACTACCGCCTTGTTTATGGCGACAGCGACCTGCTGCCGGGGCTGGTGGTCGACCGCTTCGGCGACTATCTGGTGGTGCAGATCAACACCGCCGGCATGGAAAAGGTGAAGGACGAGATCGTCACCGCGCTGCAGCAGGTGGTGAAACCGAAAGGCATCCTGCTGAAGAACGACTCGCGCGTACGCGCCGGCGAAGGGCTCGCCGACTATGTCGAAGTGGCCTTCGGCGACGTGCCGGAAGAGGTGGAGCTGGTCGAAAACGGCTGTCGCTTCATCGCGCCGCTCTACAGCGGCCAGAAGACCGGCTGGTTCTACGATCATCGCCTCGCCCGCGCCCGCATCGCCCCCTATGCGAAAGGGCGGCGCGTGCTCGACCTGTTCAGCTATATCGGCGGCTGGGGCATTCAGGCCGCCGTCGCCGGTGCCTCCGAAGTGGTCTTCGTCGACAGCTCGGAACAGGCGCTGGCGATGGTCGAACGCAACGCCGAACTGAATGGCGTCGTCGATATCTGCTCCGCCTTTCACGGCAACGCCGTCGAGGTACTGAAATCGCTGCACGACAGCGGTGAACGCTTCGACACCATCGTGCTCGATCCACCGGCTTTCATTCCGCGCCGCAAGGACCAGAAGGCCGGCGAGCAGGCCTACCGCCGCGTCAACGAGCTGGCGATGCGCTGCCTGTCGCGCGATGGCCTGCTGATCTCCGGCTCCTGCTCGCTGCATCTGGCGCGCGAACAGCTGGTCGACATCCTGCGCGGCAGCGCCCGCCATCTCGATCGCCACCTGCAGATTCTCGAACAACACGGCCAGGGCGGCGACCACCCGGTGCATCCGGCGATTGCCGAAACCGAATACCTGAAGAGCATCTTCTGCCGCGTCATTCATGCGTGAAGTGCGTCACACAATTTTCGTACGCCTCTGCGTGAAAAACGCCGAAAATTCTTACAGCTCTCACTCCATAACGAGAGCACCAAAATCGCACCATATTGAAATGGTTAGAATGTTTTCCGGTGGCTCGAAAACTGCTTACTTCTTCCCGTTCATCAGCTATGGCTTTCCCGTTCACTCACCAAGATACGGACATCAATCATGCGCACACTCGTATCACGCTTCTGCGGCCTGGCACTCACCGCCCTGCTGTTCCCCTCCCTGGCCGGCGCGATCCCGATCACCATCGATCCGGATGATCATGCCGTCGGCACCGATCTGTCGAACGGCTACGTGACGCTGCGCTCGCTTCACGACGGCGGCAGCGATGCCGTTACGGCACGCGAAAGCACAGCGGGCGGCAACAGCTTCGGCTGGTTCGCCGGTGGCCCCGGCTGGAATGGTTGCTGCAGTGAACCGGGCCTGGGCGGACCGGCTGGCGCCGATGTACACAACCACATCGGCTTCGGTATGTTCTTTCAGCAGGAGGTCGACCAGGTCTCGCTAACCGCCACCAACTGGTACCCACCGGGACTGCCCGCCGTCTGGTACGCCTTCGGCGAAACCGGCGACCTGATCGGCAACGGCATGACCGAGTTCGGTAGCTACGGCGAGTCGTTCCTGGTCGATATCCAGCTCGGCGGTATTTGGTCGCTGATCGTTGGCGGCTTCGACCTCATCGGCGCAATCGAGTTCGACAGTCTCGCCTTCAACACTGTCTCGTCACCAGCCCCTGCTGTCTCCGTTTCCGAGCCCGGCGTACTGGCTCTGCTGACTCTGGCCCTGCTGACGCTACGCAGACCGCGACGCAGTCAGCACTGAACCGCAGTGCGCCGCGCGGGGCTGCGCATGATCACCACCACAGGCATCAACACGCAGCCCCTCCAACACTTCACGTCGCCATCACACGCCGGCAGGCCCGCAGCGCCTGCGCCAAATACTCGATTGCCCGATCGATCTCCTCGCGCGACACATTCAGCGCCGGCATGAAGCGCAAGACATTCACACGCGGGGCATTCACCAACAGACCGCTGGTGAATGCCGCATCGGCGATCTGTGTCGCGTTGCCGGAAGGAATTTCCAACGCCACCAGCAGGCCGTGCCCTCGCACCTCCCCCAACCCGAACTCGTCCGACACCTGCTGCAACCGATCGCGCAGATAGTCACCCTGCACACGCACGGCGGTGAGGAATGCGGGCTGTGCAATCTGCTTCACCACTGCGCAACCCACCGCCGTCAGCAGAGCATTGCCGCTAAAGGTTCCGCCCTGATCGCCGTGTTCAAAGCAGCAAAAATCGCGGTGCGCCAGCAATGCCGACAGCGGTGCGCCTCCGCCGAGTCCTTTGCCGAGCGTCAGAATGTCCGGTTCGATGCCTGCCTGCTCGAACGCGAACAACGTGCCGGTGCGTCCGATGCCGGTCTGCACCTCGTCGAGAATCAGCAGCACGCCGCACTGTCGTGTCAGTGCTCGCAGCTGCTGCAAGAATTCGTGCGTCGCCGGAATCACGCCGCCCTCGCCCTGCACCGGCTCCAACATCACCGCAACGGTGCGCTCGCTGATTGCCGCCGCCACGGCCTCGATATCGTTGATCGGCACCTTCACGAAACCCGGCACTTTCGGCTCGAACAGCGGTTGCCACTGCGGCTTGCCGGACGCAGCCATCGTCGCCAGCGTGCGGCCGTGAAAGCTGTTGTGCAGCGTGATGATCTCGAACGCGCCACTGCGATGTTTCTCACCCCAGCGCCGCGCCAGCTTGATTGCGCCTTCGTTCACTTCTGCGCCACTGCTGCCGAACCAGACCTGATGCAGGCCGCTGTGCGTCGTCAACAGTTGCGCCAGCTCCAGCATCGGCGCGTTGAAAAAGGCCGGACTGCAGTTCAGCAGCGTCGTCGACTGCCGCGCCAACACCTCTGCCACCAGCGCGGGCGAATGGCCAAGGCAATTGACCGCCCAGCCCTGCACGAAATCGAGATAGCGCTTGCCGGCCTGATCGGTCAGCCACGAGCCCTGTCCGGCCACCATCGTGACCGGCGGTCGCGCGGTGACATCCATCAAGTGTGTGGTGATCGCTGTTTGTTCTGTATCGCTCTGCACGGGTTTGCGTTCCTGGGTAGCGCCTCGGCAAATACGCGGCAACAAAAAAGGCCGCGGCAATTTGCCAGCGGCCTTTTGGATATTCGGGTTTGGTCGATCTACTGCGACATGAACCCGCACTCCATGGCCGCGGGCCTGCGCGCCCGCGCGTTTGCGCGTGCGGCTCGAACTGCCTGGACCAACGAGATCGGTTTCATGGGGCGGGATCATCGCGACAGCGCGTCGATGCTGTCAAGCATCACCACCCAACAAACCCGGCACATTTTTAAATCCGTTGCTAAGCTCTGCGAGCCCCGGCAAGGGGAAATACAGACAAAAACAGGGAGTTCATTGATGAAAAAGCTCAAAAAAGCAGCGTTTGCCACAGCGATCGCCGTATCCGCAACCACCGTCTGCGCGGCAGAAACCGGTTGGTACTTTGGTCTTGGCGGAGGAAACGCCGAGACCAAGGACTGGGTATCGAAAGCTGAAGCCGAAGAGCTGCTGAACATCGTTGGCGACGAGCTCGGACTGAATGGCATCGGCACGATCAGCTCAAGCAGCGACAGCGAAGATAGCGCCTGGAAATTCTTCGCCGGCTACCAGCTCGGCTCCAACTTTGCCATTGAAGCAGCCTACCTCGATCTTGGCAGCACCTCCGCCAAGAGCCAGTTCAGCGGGGATATCTATGACTACGGCATGAACTATCTGGGTCGCGGCTCGGTCGGCACCAAAGTCGAGGGCGAAACCACCGCCCTCACACTGGATGGCATCGGCAAGGTGAGCCCGGCCAAATGGCTCGAGCTATTTGGAAAGGCTGGACTCTACTACGCCGAATCGGAACTCAAATTCAGCATCACTCTCGCCGACAGCTTCGATTCAATCACCGAAAGCGATTCGATCGAAGACAGCAACGCCGGCCTCCATTTTGGTTTCGGCGCCAACTTCAACATCACTGACAACGTGGTCATCCGCGCAGAGTGGGAACGCTTTGCCGATGTCGAAGTTGAAGATGCAGAGTCGGATATCGATCTGATTTCGCTCTCTGCGATCTACAAGTTGTAAGGCCAACCGACTGCCCCGCCCTTCAGGGTGGGGCTTCCGCGCCAATCGCTACAACCTGGTCGCGGAAACTGCTCCGTTCAGTAACGCCCCTCTTCGCGCAGCACCTCTTCCACCGGCCGCACCTCGATCTTGCCGAAACGGGCACCGGGCCAGCCGGCCGCCACCCGAACGGCTTCATCGCGATCGGCAACATCGATCAGGAAGAAACCGCCGAGCTGCTCTTTCGTCTCGGCAAACGGCCCGTCGGTCAGCAGCAATTTTCCGCCGCGAACCTGCAATGTCTGCGCCGTGCGTGCGCTCTGCAGCGCGTTGGTCAACACCAGCTGACCGTTGCGCTGCAGCTGCTCGACATAGTCGAGCGTCTCGCGACGCAGAGACTCCCACTCGGCGGCCGGCATCGCGGTAAACGTTCCCTCCGCCTCGTAGGCGAGACACAAAAACTTCATCGACGATCTCTCCTGTTCCGAACGCTGTCAGGCCGCTATTTCTTCAGCTCGACCACCGGCACGAAGCCGCCGAAGATCATCCGCTTGCCATCGAATGGCATCGGATTCTTTTCCGGGTCCATGCGGGGATCATTCAGCTTCCCTTCGTGCATGAGGGCAAAGGCTTTGTCGCGCGCCGCCTTGTCCGGCCACTCGATCCAGGAGAACAGCACTGCCTCGTCGGCGGTCGCCTGTACCGCGCGACGGAAGTCGGTCAGCTTGCCGTCCGGCACATCGTCCTCCCAACACTCGTAGATGCGCAGCGCGCCCTGCTCCATGAACACCGGATCGGCCAGATTGGCGTGATCGATGAATTTCTGTTTGTTGGCTTTCGGTACCGCGATCACAAACCCGTCGATATAACTCATCGCTGTGCTCCTTCATCTGTTTGCGTTCAGGTTATGGCATGACGCCCACTGCCATGCCGTCTTTAGTCATTGCAATGTCTAGTCGCTGCAACACCCGCCCGATCGACAGCGGCGGGAAAAATTTCGACAGTCGCCGCCGATCGAGGTGCCCCGGGTCCGTCCATTGGTCGGAACTGGTAATATTGCCGGCCTGCGCCCCGGCGCCAGCCCTTATCTACCCGAGTCACGTTTGAGGCCAACACCATGTCCGAAGTCTGGATCATCGACGCCTGTCGCACCCCGCGCGCCATCGGCAAGCCCGGCAAGGGCGCCTATTCCGGCATCCATCCGCAACAGCTGGGCGCCACCGTGCTGCGCGCGCTGGCCGAGCGCAACAAGGTCAACACCGCCGAAGTCGATGACGTCATCTGGGGCTGCAACATCCAGCGCGGGCCGCAGACCAGCGACATGGGCCGCATGTCGGCGCTCGCCGCCGGCTACGACGTCCGCTCCAGCGGCGTCACGCTCGACCGCTTCTGCGGCTCCGGCATCACCTCCTTCAATTTCGCCGCGGCGCAGATCAAGGCGGGCTTCGAGCACCTGATCGTCTCCGGCGGCTGCGAGATGATGTCGACCTACCAGATGGACGGTGTGCGCCCGGTGTCGCCGTTCATGGACAGCGAGAACCTCGTGCTGCGCGAGATGCATCCGCAACCGCACCAGGGCATCGCCGCCGATGCCATCGCCACGCTGGAGGGAATCACGCGCGAGGATTGCGACCGGCTGGCGCTGGTGTCGCAGCAACGCGCCGACCACGCGATCAAGAATGGCTACTTCAACAAATCGCTGATTCCGGTCTACCGCGATGACGGCACGCTGGCGCTCGATCACGAAGAGTTCCCGCGCCCGCAGACGACCATGCAGGATCTGGCCGCACTGAAGCCCGCCTTCGCACAGCTGGCCGACATGCCGATGGACGAGAGCGGCACCACTTATCGTCAGCTGCTGCTGAAGCGTTATCCGGACATCAAGCTGCAGCACATCCACAGCGCCGGCAACTCATCCGGCGTCGTCGATGGCGCAGCTGCGCTGCTGCTGGCCTCGCCCGAGTACGCGAAGGCGCAGGGCTGGAAACCGCGCGCGCGCGTCGTCTGTGTCGCCAACATGGGCGATGACCCGACGCTGATGCTGAATGCGCCGGTACCGGCGGCGAAGAAAGTGCTGAAGAACGCCGGCCTGACCATCGCCGACATCGACCTGTTCGAAA
Organism: uncultured Verrucomicrobiaceae bacterium; assembly: GCA_964638025.1. GTDB lineage: Bacteria > Pseudomonadota > Gammaproteobacteria > Pseudomonadales > CAMLJR01 > CAMLJR01. The sequence continues at coordinate 30,859 of CAZWXW010000009.1, read as the reverse complement.
TCAACGAAGCCTTCGCGACCGTCGCCGAGAAATTCATTCGCGACCTGAAGCTGGACCGCGACAAAGTCAACGTCAACGGCGGCGCCATGGCTCTCGGCCACCCGATCGGCGCCACCGGCGCCATGCTGATCGGCACCGCGCTCGACGAACTCGAACGCCGCGGTCAGCAGCGCGCGCTGATCACCATGTGTACCGGCGGCGGCATGGCGCCCGCTGTCATCATCGAACGCCTCTGACACACCCTCGCCTGACGGCCGCGACACAGTAATCTCAGCGCTGTGTCGCGGCCGTGCCAACTCTCTCCGCAATACGCCAGCCAGCCACACTCGCCTCGCCGAAAACAGCCGCTATTGATCGGTGCGGCGCTCTGATCTAGGCTCCAAACCAATAACCATAATTATCGGCATGGGCTGACTCCATCGACTGCCGCCCGGCCTTACTCTCAGCAAGCACGTGTTCCCCCTTTCTAATACCAATAAATGCAACCCGTGGGAGATAACCGTCATGAACGATGTAGCTCATCTGCAGCAGACTCGTGCCAGTTCGAAAATCACACCGTTTTCACGACCGCTGCTGACCGCCGCCATTGCCATGATCATCGCGTCGCACCAGCAGGTCGCCGCGCAGCCCAGCGAGCCCGCAGCGAGCATGGGATTTCTCGAAGAGGTCAAGGTAACGGCGCAGCGGCGCACCGAGCTGGCGCTGGACGTGCCGATCAGCATCACCGCCATCAGCGCTGAACAACTTGGCCAGGGCGATGTGATTCAGCTCAGCGACATCATGAAACTGACACCCGGCGTGCGCTTCGACGATACCGGCGGCTTTGCGCAGGCGACCATTCGCGGCGTCGGCACCGCTGTGACGGTTGCCGGCAGCGGCTCCAATGTCGCTCTCTACACCGACGGCTTCTACTCGCCGAGCCAGGCCTCCGCCAACGCCGAACTGTTCAGCACCGAAAGCGTTCAGGTGCTGAAGGGACCGCAGGGGACGCTGTTCGGCCGCAACGCCACCGGCGGTGCCATCCTGGTTACCACCAGCGAGCCGACCAGCGAGGAGCGCGTTGATCTCGAAGTCGGCTACGGCGACTACAACACGCAGCGCTATCAACTCTACGCAACCGGTGGTGCCAGCGAGGTGCTGGCCTTCGATATCGGCGGCGTGTTGCGCAGGGGCGATGGCTACCTGGACAACATCATCACCGGTTCGGACACCGATGGCCGCTATGAAGACTCCGCCGCCAGAGTCGGCGTGAAGTGGACGCCGAACGACAAGATCTCGGCGCTGTTGCGTTATGCGCACGGCACCTCGCACGACAACTCCTTCGTCGCCTACAACATCTTCGAGGAGGGTGGCCAGGTCTTCTCGACGGCCGCGCTGTACGGTGCCGATGTCGCCACCAAACCACACGAAGTCTCCAACGGCTACAAGCCGCGCTACACCTCCAGCTCGGACACGGTGCAGCTGACCGTCAAGTTCGATCTCGACTTCGCGCAGTTGACCTCCTATACGCAGTATCGCGACGAGGGCAACACGCACTACTTCGATTTCGATGCGTCGGCGCTGGATATCTACCACTTCATCTTCGACACCAGGGACGAAATATTTACCCAGGAGTTCCTGCTGTCATCGTCGGACGAGGGACGGCTGCAATGGACCACCGGGCTGTTCTACTTCACCGACGAAACCATCTACGAAAACAACCGGCAATCGATCATGGGTTCGCCGTTCATGGACAATGGCGGCTCCGCGGTGACGGCCAATTCGATCGCCGTGTTCGGCGACATGACCTATGCACTGACGGACAACCTCTACCTGACCGTTGGCGCGCGCTACAGCGAAGACGACATCACCGACGCCTACTTCCTCGACCCGACGACGCTGGTACGCGTCGATGTGCCAGACATGAATGACAACGCGATCACGCCGCGCGTCGCGCTGCGCTACGAGCCCACCAACAGCTCCAGCATCTATGCCTCCTACACCGAGGGCTTCAAGTCCGGCATCCTCAACGTCGGTGGCGGCACGCTCGACAACATCGAGGTCAAGCCGGAAGAGATCAAGGCGTACGAGGTCGGCTACAAATACAGCGCCGGCCCGATCATGTTCGACATGTCGGTGTTCTATTACGACTACAAGGATCTGCAGATCGCCAGCTATGTCGCCGCGACCAGCGTGATCCGCAACGCGGCCAACTCCAACGTGAAGGGGATCGACGGCCAGCTTCGCTATGCCGTCACCGATCGCCTGGAGATCAACGTCGGCGCCGCCTACCTGAAAGCCGAGTACGAGGATTTCGACGCCTCGCAGATCTGGACACAGTGCGCCGATGCCGCGGCCTGCGGCGATTCGTACGGCGTCTTCCTGCCGAGTTTTGCCGATGCCTCGGGCAACGAGATGCAGCGCGCACCGGAGCTGACCGGCACGCTGAGCGTCAGTTACCGGATGGACGTGGCGGGCGGCGCGCTCAATCTGGCCGGTACGCTCTATCACACCTCCGACTTCTACTTCGATTCGTCGGAGAGCTATCAGCAGGATGCCTACGACCTGCTGAGCCTGCGCGCGGCCTGGACCTCGCCGTCGGAGCAGTACACGGTCGCGCTGTTCGGCGACAACCTGACCGATGAGGAGTATCGCAACCAGGTGCTGCCGCAGTTCTATGGAACGCTCTCCACCTGGGGCGCGCCGAGAACCTTCGGCGTATCGGTGGGCTTCCACTACTGAGGTCGGATCGGAGCGCGGCGCCAGCGACAGCACCTACATTTAGTCGCGCAGCGATAGCACCCGCCAGCCGCGATCGATGGCGACACGATAGAGCGTCGGATCGGGATCGACAGCTACCGGCTGCTCGACCAGCTCCAGCAGCGGCAGGTCGTTGTGGGAGTCGCTATAAAAGGAAGAGCCGATCATGTCGATGTCGCGCTCGGCCAGCCAGGCCTGCAACCGCGCCACCTTGCCCTCGCGAAAGCTCGGCGTGCCGGTGATGCGGCCGGTGTAGCGGCCGTGCAGCAGCTCGGGTTCGGTGGCGATGATGTCGTCGACGCCGAGCGCGGCGGCGATCGGTCGCGTCACGAAGGCATTGGTGGCGGTGATGATCAGCAGGTAGTCGCCGCGCGCGCGATGCTCGGCCAGCAACCGTTCGGCCTTCGGCAACCGCAGCGGCGCCACCACGTCGCGCATGAATTCGGCGTGCCAGGCGGCGAGTTGCCCGGGGCTGTGGCGGGTCAGCGGTTCGAGGGCAAAGGCGAGATAGGCGTGCACGTCGAGCTCGCCGCTCTGGTACTGCTGGTAGAAGCGGTCGTTGTGCTCGCGGTAGTGGTCGGCGTCGACAATGCCGCGATCGACCAGAAACTGCCCCCAGGCGTGGTCGGAGTCGCCGCCGAGCAACGTGTTGTCGAGATCAAAAATGGCGAGCGCCACAGCAAAAATCCTCGCATTTGCAGCGAAATCGGCCGCTCAGGATAACCACCACCCCTCGCCTTTGCACCTGTCGACCTTTGTGGAACAATACTTCGGCTCTCAACCAGTTAGCGGATTTTCCCGGTGATCGACAGCGACGGCTTCCGCCCCAACGTGGGCATCGTGCTCTGCAACAGCACCGGCGAGGTGCTGTGGGCACGCCGCGTCGGTCAGGATGCCTGGCAGTTTCCGCAGGGGGGAATCCAGCACGACGAGGCGCCCGAGGAGGCGCTCTACCGCGAGCTGCACGAGGAGATCGGCCTGCAGCCCGAACACGTGCGGCTGCTGGCCTGCACCCGCGGCTGGCTGCGCTACCGGCTGCCGGACCGGCTGGTGCGCAAGGTCGAGCGCGGGCCGGTCTGCATCGGCCAGAAGCAGAAGTGGTTCCTGTTGCAGATGCTGGCCGACGACGGCGCGGTGCGGATGGATTGCGGCGACAAGGCCGAGTTCGACCAGTGGCGCTGGGTCAGCTACTGGTACCCGCTCGATCAGGTGGTGCCGTTCAAGCGCGAGGTCTACCGGCGGGCGATGAAGGAGCTGGCGCCACGCCACAGCAAACTGGTCAGCAGCAGCATCTCTCCCCCGGCCTGAGACCCGCGCGCATGGAAAACAAGATCGCCATGCTCGACGCCCTGCGCAGTATCGTGCAGGACGTCAACAGCGCGCCCGACCTGCAGACCGCCCTCAATCTGATCGTCGCCCGCGTGCGAGCGGTGATGGGCACCGAGGTCTGCACCGTCTACCTGCGCGACCCGGACAGCGGCCGCCTGCTGCTGATGGCCACCGAGGGGCTCAACACCGACAGCATCGGCAAGGTCAGCCTCGGCCCCGACGAGGGGCTGGTCGGTCAGGTCGCCAAGCGCGAGGAGCCGCTGAACCTCGACGACGCCGAATCGCACCCGAGCTTCCACTTCCTGCCCGGCATCGGCGAGGAGCGCTACCGCTCGTTCCTCGGCGTGCCGATCATCCACCAGCGCCGCGTGCTCGGCGTGCTGGTGGTGCAGCAGGTCGAACAGCGCCGCTTCGACGAGCACGAGGAGGCGTTCCTCGTCACCTGCTCGGCGCAGCTGGCCAGCGTCATCGCCCACGCGCAGGCCACCGGCACGCTGACCAGCGTCCGCCGCGGCGACAACCCGCGCTCCAGCGCCCGTTTCCACGGTGTCGCCGGTGCGCCCGGCGTCGCCATCGGTCAGGCCGTCGTGGTGTCGCCGCCGGCCGATCTGCACTCGGTGCCGAGCCGGCCCTGCGCCGACCCGGACGAGGAGACCGCCTTCTTCTACGAGTGTCTGGCCGCCGTGCGCCGCGACATCGAGGCGCTCAGCGCGCGGCTGTCGACGCGGCTGGCACCGCAGGAGCAGGCGCTGTTCGACGTCTACCTGCGGATGCTCGACGACACCGCGCTGGCGGCCGAGGTGGTCGAGCTGATCCGCCACGGCGAGTGGGCGCAGGGGGCGCTGGCGAAGGTGATCCTCGCCCATGTGCGCACCTTCGAATCGATGGACGACGCCTACCTGCGCGAGCGCTCGGTCGACGTCAAGGATCTGGGCCGGCGCGTGCTGGCCTACATGCAGGCGGTCGACACCAGCGACGTCGAGTACCCGGAGCGGACGGTGCTGGTCGGCGAGGAGCTGACCGCGTCGATGCTCGGCGAGGTGCCGAAGGAGAAGCTGGTCGGGCTGGTGTCGGTGCAGGGTTCGGGCAACAGCCACGTCGCCATCCTCGCCCGCGCGATGGGCATTCCCACCGTCATGGGCTGCCTCGACCTGCCGTTCACGCAGACCGAGGGCTCCGAGCTGATCCTCGACGGCTACAACGGCCTCGTCTATTTCAACGCGCCGCCCGAGCTGCGCTCGCGCTTCCTGTCGATCTGCGAGGAGGAGCAGCAGATCAACAAGGGGCTGGAGGCGCTGCGCGACCTGCCGTGCGAGACCACCGACGGCCACCGCGTGCCGCTGTTCGTCAACACCGGCCTGATGGCCGACGTCGCCCGCTCGCTCGAACGCGGCGCCGAGGGCGTCGGCCTCTACCGCACCGAGGTGCCGTTCCTGCTGCGCGAACGCTTCCCGTCCGAGGAGGAGCAGCGCGCCATCTACCGACAGCAACTGGAGGCATTCGCGCCGCGGCCGGTGACGATGCGCACCCTTGATGTCGGCGGCGACAAGTCGCTGCCCTATTTCCCGATCGAAGAAGACAACCCCTTTCTCGGCTGGCGCGGCATCCGCGTCACGCTCGACCACCCGGAGATCTTCCTGGTGCAGGTGCGGGCGATGCTGAAGGCGAGTCAGGGGCTCAACAACCTGCGCATCATGCTGCCGATGGTCAGCAACGTGCAGGAACTCGAAGACGCTCTCGAACTGATCTACCGCGCCCACGACGAACTGATCGAGGATGGCCTGCAGCTGGAGCTGCCACCGATCGGCGTCATGGTCGAGGTGCCGTCCGCGGTCTATCAGGCGCGCGAACTGGCGCGGCGGGTCAGCTTCCTGTCGGTCGGCTCCAACGACCTGACGCAGTACCTGCTGGCGGTCGACCGCAACAACGCGCGCGTCGCCGACCTCTATCACGCACTGCACCCGGCCGTGCTGCAAGCGTTGCAGGCGGTGGCCGACGCCGGCCGCGCCGAGGGGCGGCCGGTCAGCATCTGCGGTGAACTGGCCGGTGACCCGGCGTCGGCGATCCTGCTGCTGGCGATGGGCTACGACATGCTGTCGATGAACGCCACCAACCTGCCGAAAGTGAAATCGGTGCTGCGGGCGGTCAGCCTGGAACAGGCTCAGGAGCTGCTGGCGAAAGCGATGAAGGCAGAAAAGTCGTCGACCGTGCGCGAGATGCTCGACGCCAAGCTCGACGAGCTCGGCTTCGCGCGACTGTTGCGACCGGCGGTGGCGCCAGCCTGACCCATCAACCGGGTCAGCGCCGCGCCCCGCCTATCGACAATCAGCACTTATCAATTGATTCGCAGACCTGGCGGTGCCGACGGCGCGGATGGCGCTGCGACACCGTACTTGTTGAACAACACCTGCAGATCGGCGTCGCTCGCCGTGCTCAACCCGAACCACTGCCACGCATTGGTCACCTTGCGCAGACGACCCACGCCGGCGTCCTTGTTGGTGGTGTACTGCGCATTCCATTCAGCGGTCAGACTCTGCCAGTAGTCGATACCGAAGCCGAGCAGGTAGGCGCCATTCAGACTGGTGCCGGCGGTATTAACCCGCGCCTCCATCAAAACCACCATGCCGCAGATATTCGTGCCCGGTAGCGTGGCGCGCCCCTGGGCTGGCCAGTAATGGAAGGCCGAATCGGCTGCAAAACCAACCGTCTGCGTGCCCGTGCCCGACAGCGCGGCCGGCTGACTCACATTGCCGACGAAGTCCGGCCGGAACGCACCGCCAAAGACATCGCCCTGCTGCAACTGCACCCAGGTACGCGCGCTGCCGTAACAGATGTAGGTCTGGAAGTTGCGCATCTGAACCGGCGTGTTGACCGACGGAGAGGTGGCGTTGCGGAATACCTGGCCCCAGCCGGTCATCGCGGTAAAGCCCGACGGCACCGTATTGCCCTGGCCAAGACGCCCCTTCTTCGCCCAGTCATAACCGGTGGGAACACCCAGCGGCGTACCTTCGTGCGCCAGCGACCAGTCCTTGTTCAGGTCGGTCAGTGTCTTCAGCGGAACAGGAAGCTTGAAACTGGTAACCGTCGCGGCAAATGCCGGCAGACTGGCTGCCGCGGAGAGAACGAATCCAATAACGGCGTAAACACGCAACCACTTCATAATTAACCTCACGAACAAAATATTCAGAATCCCGACTCCCTCCTTCAACAAAATCCCTGCGCGTAGAACTACTGGATCATCCCCGGCGGCAAAGCATCGCTCTGCGCGCGATCATCCGACTTCTGTAACTGCATCCTCGTCGCCAGCGCGCCGGCACAGAAAAACATGATCATCATGGCGAGAAAGTTATTGATCAGATTCTCACTGCCGAAATAGATCGCGACGACCAGTGTCGGGACCAGCTCCCAGCGCCTGCCGATGGCCCTGACCAGAGAGACCAGCAGGGTGACAAACCCCACGAACGCCACACCCCCGCACTCCACCAGGAACCGCAAATAGTCGTTGTGCGGCACCAGCCCGATCTCCGACAGGCGCACCGAACTGCCAACGCCGAGCCCGAACAACCACTGGTAAACATCCCCGTTCGCGTACAGGTCCCACAGCTCCAGCCAGTGCTTCAGGCGAAACAGGAACGACAAGTCGCTGGTATGCAGCAGCCCGACCATATCGCCGAAGGTCACCGTACGCAGGTCGATCTGTCCGCGATAAAGCAGTTCGATGCTGGCAAACACCGGCTGCAATCTCGCGACGATGGGTGTATCCGGAAAGATCAACAAGCCCGCCCCGGCGACAACGGCACCCACCAGCAACACACGAGCCGTTCGCCAGTTGCCAATGGCGATGAAGAGTCCGAGCAGCACTGCCACCAGCACCCCGAGCGTGCCAAACATGACACCGACGAGCAGAAAAGGCAGCGCACTCGAGATCGAACGACCCGACAGCAATATATATAGCGACATCAACGTCACTGCGTACAACGCCGCGTTGTTCCGATTTACAAATATGCCTATCTCTCCGCCATGCCTCAGTGAAACGCCCCACAGAACGACCTGAAATGCAAAAGCCAGCAGCGGGAAAATAATCAGCAGTGCGTAAACGCACTTGATCAAATTCTTGCGCCACAGCCAGGATGTTCGACGAAACTCAAAGGCGCACCCAAACAGTGCAAACATCGGAAATAGAGAGATTTTCAGAAAGTCGACCGCATCGTCAGGTCGCAGCGAAAACACCGCCGACCCAAACATGCCGATGTAGTAAATCACCAAACTGGTGCGCAATCCGCCGACGAAGTATCGACGCTCCGGCAGCAGAAAAAATTCAAACGCAAGGAAGCAGAAAATCGCGATCGCCGAGAGATTCGCCAGCAGCTTCACCGCATCGGAACCGCTGATGGAAGAAATAGTTAGTAGCGATACATAGGAGATGACAGCGAAGAAGAATTTTGATGTCGGATTGAAATCCCTGACATCGGCCAGCGCATCTTGCGAATAGATAATCATCGATCACCCAGTCGCCAGGCGGCCGAGGCGGGCGGCCCCGGTACTCCAGCTGAACTGCCCCCGAACCAGCTGCCTGGCCTGCGCACCAATTTGGTTCCGCAGCGGTTCATCGGCAATGAGCCGAATCAGTGCAGACGAAAAATCAGCGGCCGAATGGTCACCGCAGACAACACCGTGAGTACCGTTGCGAAAACCGATGATGCCGTTGAACGCTGCCGCCCCCCCTACCACCGGCAGGCCGCTGGCCATCGCCTCCAGCGTTTTGTTGATCAGGCCGAACCCCTTGAAAACCGGGCTGAGTGCAACCAGCGCCGCGCCGTAGACCTCGCCGAGGTTCTTCACGTAATCGACATACGCCACGGCGGGCGTACGCTGCATCAACATCCGCAGAGGCTCGCTCGCACCTCGCCCGACGAAGAGCAGCTCGGCACCCGCCTGCTGCTTCACCACCTGCGGCCACACCTCGGTCAACAGCCACTCCGCGGTGGCGCTGTACTCGCCGCTGAGTTCGCCCACGAATACCACCTGATTCTTCGGCCGCCGCTCAATCTCCAGATAGCTTTCGCTGACACCGTTCGGAATCACCTGAACCTTGCTGGCGATCTCGGCCGAAACGAGTTCCTCCATCAATTCGAAATCGCGCTTTGTCTGCAGCAGCACATGGTCATACTGAGCCAGCAGGCTGTGTTCGATCGCGCCAATGCGCTTGCTGCGCAGATAGTCCACGTTCGCCTTGAGCGCGGACAGCTTCCCCTTTTTTGTAAACGATCGACGACAAAAATATTCAGCCGTCGTGCAATCGTTGACGGCCGCTATTTTCACCCCCCCGAACGCGGAGAACCCGGCGGCGGCAACCCGCCACTTGGCCACCGCACTCATCGGCGAGACGATCAGCGCGGCAGCGTTTGTCAGGTCGTCCAGATCAGCCCGACGATCGATCGCCCAGCCATGCTGATACATCTCGACACCGCGCAACTCGCCATGAATGCGTGCCAACTTCCCGCAACGCCGCAACGCAATCTGCAACACCGGACCGAACAGCGCCTCGTTTTCCCGAACTGCTTCCGCGCCTGGCGGCGCATCGCTGTCGGTCAGCAATACCAGTCGCACGCCATACTGCCGGCTCAGCAACGAAAGGTAATGGTAAAGCGGCAACGTGATGCCATTGCGCGGCGGGTACGGCAATTGATCGGTAACGATCCAGATCAGGGGCAACGACATAAATCATCGATCTCTCAACAATCCATCGAACGGCATCGACAGCCAGCCGCAATCTACTTTCGATAGCTGCTCTCAATGTATCGCCACTCGTCGATCAGACGATGTCGGCAAAGCGCTACAACGACGACCACATACGCCGCTACAAACAGCAGCGAGTAGACAAGGCCATTGATGAGCACTGATTTTCCATCGAGGAGATCTGCCGCTCTCAACGTAAACACCGCGGCAGCCGCCAGTGTCGCGGCGAAGGTACCCGGCAGAATCTGGCGCAGCACGGGCCAGGTGGAGACCTCCACCACCCTCATTGCTTCGCGAAAGCTGATGGGCAGTACCAACAGCTGCGACAGCACATAAACCGCGGTCAACTGCTGGATGGAGATGTTCTGGAATGCCATCAAGACGGCCGCCCCCACCACCAGCCGCACGATATTGATCGCCAGCAATGTCCGGGCTTTGCCTGAAGCACCCACCACACCAATGTTGAACAACTGAACAACTTCCAGCGCGCCGAGCAGACACAAAAGCTGCGTCACCACAGTTGCCTCCGGCCAATTCGGGCCAAACAGCATGACGCAGATTTCTGGCGCCACCGCCGCGATCCAGATGAACACCGGCAGCGCCGTGCAACTGGCGATGAATACGAGCCGAAGATAGGCAGTTCGAAGACGCGCGATATCCGACGACATGCGCGAGAAGGCACTGAGCGACACCTCCACCAGCGTCGCCATCAACAGCTCCAGCAGCGTCAGGTACAACTTGGCCCCGACCGTATAGACGCCGAGCGCGGCCACGCCATGCCGACTGAGGATGATGAAGTCGATAAGACGCCGGGACAGGAAATCGATCAGCTGGCTGCCGAACGACATGGTGCTGAATGCAAAGATGGCGGAGAACTGTCGGGTTTCGATGCGCAGCGTCGGCCGCCACACCGGCGCTCGCCACATCATCAACGCCGTAATCGCCACCGATACGATCGCCTGCACGACAACACTGAGCGCGCCATACCCGAGCACCGCCAACACCAGTGCCACCACGCAGGAGATCAACCCGGCGACCAGTGCCGCCTGGGCAATGGTGCGGAAATCGAGCTCGCGCCTGAACATCGCCACCAGAATCCCGGTCGCCGCCGTCATCGGTGGAATGACCGAGGCATAGCGAATCAGCGGCGCTGCCGCCGGCTCGCCGAGCAAAACGGCCGCTTCGTCGGCAAACAGCCACAGCAATACCGAAGCGAGCAATCCGACCGCGACCGAGAGATAGAACGGCAGATTGACATCGTCCGGTTGCAGCGTCGGCCGCTGCACCAGGGCGCGATGAAATCCCTGCTCGGCAACGACCGCGATAAAGGCAAGTACCAGCGTGATCGATTGCGCCAATCCCATTTCGGCCGGCGACAGAAACCGGGCCAGCACAAAAAACAGCAGCACGCCCAGAAACTTCACTGCCCAGCCGTGCACGGCCGACCAGCCCGCGGCGACAGCGACCTTGTTCTTAAAATTGGTCGACATGAACGCCAGATTCGCAGACATATGGGTACCCCTGCATGTTCTTCTCGCCGCATCCCGGGCTATTGGCGCTCACCGGGCAAGGCCGCGGAGCGGGAACCCCAACAATCGTCCACCTCTCGCACCGGCTGCCACCACCCATGGCTGCCGGTCGCGACACTGCTCTCTCCTGACTCGCTTCACGATGAAGCAAGCGCTGAGCCAAGCTCCGCCGCGCTGACATGCTGATGTGGAAACGCCAGTGCGGCCGGAACATCGGTCACCATGTCCCACGCTTTCGATTCGCCGACGATCTTCGATGCCGCCCGCGCGCCGGCCTGCAGCAGCGGCGGCCGATGTCGCAGGTCGTGTGCGTCGCTGGCCAGAATCGTGCACCACCCCTTCGCCAGCAGGATCCTGGCGACCGACTCCACCCTCGCGCCAAAAGCGCCCAGCAATGCCGCCGCGGTCACCTGAATCAGACAGCCCTCATCCAGCATCGCGGCCACGCGCTCCGGATGGCGCATGACCTCCTTGTTGCGCTCGGGATGCGCGATCACCGGCGTGATGCCGCGCTGGATCAACCAGCGCAACAGGTTCTGCCACCCCGGCGGCAGGTGTCCGTGATTGAACTCGATCAACATCGACCGGCGACCGGCAATGCCCTCATACAACGGCACCTCGTCGCGCTCGACCAGCGCGAACAGATCGTCGTTGACCCGCACTTCAGCACCCAGCGCCAGCTCGACGTCAATACCGCGTTCACGCGCCAGCTGCTGGAACGCCGCGAACCGCTTTCGCAGCAGCGACCCGACATTCGGATAGCGATCCAGATGAATATGCGGTGTCAGCACGACCCGGTCGATCCCGTCGCTGTGTGCCTGACGCAGCAGTGCAATGCCCTCGTCGTCCGTGCTCGCGCCGTCATCGACCGTCGGCAGGTAGTGGCAATGCAGATCGACCAGTCCGCTTTTCATCAGATCAACACCCACCGCATTCAGGTTGTCGCCGACTGCTGCGGCGACGAGTAGTCGCCGTAATAGCCGCCGCCATATTCACCGTAGGCCATCAGCGTTTTCGGATCGACCTGATTGAGCACCGCGCCAATCAATGTCGCTTCGGTCTTTGCAAACTTGCGCACGCCGGCCTTCACCTGCGACACCAGCGTGCTGCCGGTCTTGACCACATAAACGACATATCCCGGCTGATTGGCGAGCAGCAGCACATCGCTGACCGGCAGCACCGGCGGGCAATCGAAAACGATCCGGTCGTAATCCTTCCTGAAGCGCTGCAGCAATGCGCCCAGGGCCGGGCTGTCGAGCAGCTCCGGCGGATCGACCGGAATGGCACCCGCCGGCAAGACATCAAGATTCGGCTTGAAGCTGCGAATCACGCAGTCATCGAACGCTTCCGTGCCGCTGCAGACTTCAGCCAGCCCCGGCAACTTTCCCTGCAGCCCCAGCTCGCGCGCCACCGCCGGCCTGCGCATGTCGGCATCCACCAGCAACACACGCTCGGACTGTGCAAACGACAGCGCCAGATTGCAGGCGATGGATGTCTTGCCTTCAGCGGCGATGGACGACGTCAGGATCACCAGCTTCTGCTGCCTGTTGATGCTGCTCAGCTTGACGCCGGTTCGCAGTGTTCTTATCGCCTCGGCGAATTCGCGATTCTTGTGATTGCCAAACTGCTGCGCCACCGAGCTGCCTTTCGAGGAGCGGACACGCGGCACATAGCCCAGCAACGGAACGCCAATCCGCCGCTCAAGGTCGATGGCGTGCTTGATCGTTCTATCGAATAGTTCGAGAAAGATCGCGATCAGGCCGCCCAACCCGACCGCGCCAACGAAGGCCGCGGCGATCATCGCCGCCTGCGGCAGACCTCTCGGCGCCAATGGCACCATGGCCGGCTCGATCACCCTGGCATTGACCGTGTCGAAATTGCCCGCCTCGGTCGTTTCACTGACGCGCTTGTAAAACATATCGAACAGCTGGCGATTGATCTCCACCTCCCGCATCAGCTCGCGGTACTCCGTGCCTTTTCGTGCCACCAGCTGCGCGTCGGTCTTGACACTGTCGATCGCGGTCGATATCGACTGCGTCTGCCCCTTCAGGGCGTCATGCTGATTCCCGATCGCCTCCATGACGTTGTTGACCTGATTTTCCAGCGACTGCTCGATCGACGCCCGCTCGGTCAGCGCGGCGCGCATCCTCGGATGCTTCGGTCCGTAGCGCCGCGAGGCTTCCGCCACCTTCAACTCCGCATCGGCGTGTGCCTGCCGCAGCTGCTGCACCAGCTGATCGGAGCGGATCGCGGGGATCGTCAGCTTCTGCTTGAGACTGGCATCGCGTACGGCGAGCACCTGCGCGTAGTCATTGCCCGTTTGCGACAGATCGCGCTTGGCATCGGTCAGCTTCGACGTCAGCTCATTTATCTGCCGCGCCGGCAACGCCTGAAAGCCATCGATATCGATCAGTCGCTCGCGCTCCCGGAATGCCTGCAACCGCGCCTCGGCTTCGGACAACCGCTTCCGCAGCTCTTCGACCCGCTCGGACATCCAGCTGGTTGCCAGCCTGGTTTCGGCGTCCCTGTTGATCCGGTAGTTCTCGATGAATGCCTGCACATGGGCATTGACGATATCCGCCGCCAGCTGCGGATCCGGTGCATCAAAAATCACCGTCACCAGCTGTGTCCTCGGCACCACATCGATGCGAAGGTGCTTTCGGTACCAGTGAAAAATATCCGTGCCCGGTGCCGAATCGTCGCCGCTGAGCAGCGGATTGCTGTTGAGATCCAGCTTCTCGGTCACGCGATCGATGATCGGCCTCGACCGCATCACCTCCAGCTGGTTTTCAAAGTAGTCGGGCGCCTTCGTGTCTACGCCGAACACCTCCTGGATGGAGACGACATTGACCTGCTTGGATTCGATCATGACCGTCGAGGAGGCGCGATAGGCCGGCTTGATGCGATACACGACCGCCGCTGCCGCCGCCGTTGCCAGCACGGCGAAGATCAGGATTGGCCACTTGCGCCGCAGTACCATATTGAACAGTTGGCGCGCCTCGATTGGCTCAGGATACATGGTGCCCCTTTCCCGAAAGATATGTCGCAGCTCAATGCCACCCTTCTGGTTCATGACGAGCTCTCAATATCGAATGCGTCTTTGCCTGCCCATGACACCGCTGATCATCAGAAGAAACTCGGTTTCACCGTGATGATGTCGCCGGGCTGAATGAACTCTTCCATCGATGCGTGCCGTGGCTTCTGATTCGGCGCGGACGCACTGATGATGTCCGCCCCGCTGCGATTGGCCCGCTCGGAAAAGCCGCCAGCCATTGCAATCGCCTTGCGCAACGTGATGCCGGGTTGAAACGGAATGGCACCCGGCCTGGCGACATCGCCGTTGACGAAGAACGGTCGATACTCCTCGATGTCGACAGAGACGACGGGGTCGACCAGATAGGGGCCCTTCAGCTCGCGGGTGATCAGTTGCTCAAGTTCGCTGACGGTCAGATTGGCGACCTTGAGCTCGCCGAGAAATGGATAGTTGATGACGCCCTGATCGCCCAGGCGCGTTCTGATCTCCATCTCCGGCTCGCCGTAGACATGGATCGATATTTCATCGCCCGCCCCCAGCCGGTAGGCGCTGTTGACCGGCGGCGACGCCTCGGCGGCAGCTGCCGTCACCGCCACGCCGAACAGCAGAAGCAGCGTCCCCACACCCGATATCCACCTGCAGGCGTTCATAGATGCAACTCCACACCGAGCTGATAAACGTTGCGATCAAACTCCAGCGCCGCGGTATCGCTGCTGCGATCGCGCACGATCGCCGTCACCGTCCAGGTCAGCCAGCGCCGCATCGCGTAGTTCAGATCGAGCTGTATCTCATCGGTTTTCTGACTGCGGTCTCCGGCGTTCTTGTACTGCTCGTCCAGGTTCTTGTAGCGGAGACGGGTTCCCAGCCGGTCCCGCCAGCGCTGCTCCCAGACCAGCTCGGCGGTGCGGGTATCGACGAAATCGCCGATGCCCGATGTCTCCTGCGGCATCCGCTCGAAGCGGAACCTGAACGTTGAGTAGTTGATCGGCGTCCACGTCGCCGACACTTCCCATGCCGTCGTCTCTTCATCCGTGCGATCGTCGGCATCGAAATTCTTGCTGTTCCTGCCCACGCGGGCCGAGCCGGTCGTGGTTTCGGTGACATCCCACTCGGCGCCCAACAGCAGGTCGCTTTCATCGCTGTCCAGCGTCGATGCACCGGGCCGCTCATGCGCGTAGCGGATCTGTTTGGAGCGGAGTTCCAGCACGGCCGTTGAGCGCGGCAGCAGCCGCCAGAGGAAGGCGCCGCCGAACTGCGCCTCATCGCGATCGAAGTAGCGCGTGCGGTCGCGATGGTTGCTGTATTCGTGTTCGAGACCTCTGCCGTGGAAGCGCAGCATGCCCTCGGCACCGCGCGCGCCAAATTCGTAGACCAGCGATCCGCTGTTGTCGGTGAACTCATCCGGGCTGTCTGGCATATCCGGACTCTCGGGGTCGATACCGATGGTCAGGCCGGTTCCGCGCGGTTCGTTTTTTTGCTCAGCAACCAGATCCAGACTGAAGCGATTGCGGTAGCCGGCCTCCAGACGTCCCCGGCCAAACAGCATCTGCCCGGTGAAATCATCATCGTCGCTATCGATGTACTGAATGACCGTGGCCCGATAGCCGAACTGCAGCGCGCCGCTGCTCTGCTGCCACAGCGCGCTGAGCTCGGGCACGATCGTCGCCACCGGTGACGACCGCACGTGCTGGCGGCTTTCAAAAATATTGTCGTCGTAGCCGTAACCGACCCCGAGAGAAGGCAGCAGGTGCAGCGGGCCGGCCTCGATGTAACCCGCGCTATCGAGAAACCTTGCATCGAATGCCTTAGGGCTCTGACCGACATGAATATCGGCAACGGCGATGCAGGGAGCAAATCCCACGATAGCCACGCCCCTCGCCACTCTTTCGCCCCATCCAGTCATGCAAGCCAAACCTCGTACGCGCGGGCTGGATCAACGCGGCAGCAGGCCCCATGAAGCGTTCGCTTCAGACACTCGAAACTGGGCGACGCCACGATTTTCGATGCAGGCTGCTGCCGCCTCCAGCATGCATGGAGCAAGTAATGGGCCATGAAATTTGTTGCGCGGAGCCGGCCTGCAATTGCAGGGATGACGCCCGCATCCACGCTCCACGCACGCTTTGGGGGCGACGGCGAACGACAGGTGGGCAGTGATATCGACCGAGTTGGCATAGCGCTCGCGAAAGCGGATCGATCTCGCTCACGCCTGCACTTAACACGCTCTTAAAATTGAAAAATTTTCCGACACCAGCAAAAACGATGATGTGACGCATGCCAACGCACGGCCGCTATTCCTGCGTCAAATTGGCGCACGAACCTGTTGCCACACAACCTCGTCGGCGCATGACGGCACCGGCAGCCCTGCCACGGCGGATGCCGACATCTGCGCATTGATGATCTCCGCGATGCGGTGAACCTCGCCGCCGCTCAGCATCTCCAGGTGTTCATCATCGACATCGTGAACCGTCAGATTGCGGAGATAGCGACGCCAGCCCAGCGTCCTGTCCCTGGGGACATAGCCGATGTCCGGGCGGCGCATCGCCCGAAACAGCACCACCTGTCCATCGAAGCGGCGCGGCCGATAATCATCCGACGCATGTCTGCGCGCCAGATAGCGCAGCTCCTCCAGATCATCCAGCGTCAGCGTCTTCTCCTTCGCGGAAATCTCCCGCAAAAAGTGGCGCTCGGTCAGGCGTGTACACAGCTGCCCAACCATGTACCTGAGATGCGGCAATCCGCGCCGCAGCATTCTGCGCACATTGGTAAAAACCTTGTCCCAGTAGAACCGGCCAAAGAATTCCGGGAGATAACAATCAAACAGAAAGACGCCCGCCACTTCGTCGCCACCGGCAACCAGCCGCTGCGCAACCTCCATGGTCACCAGCCCGCCCATCGAGAACCCGGCCAGATGGTAGGGACCACTCGGCTTCAGCCGCTTTATTTCGAGCAGGTAGCGCTGCGCAATCGACTCCACGCTTTCATAGAGCCGGAAGAACGCATCGGTGCTTTTCGCACCGATCAGCTTTGCCTCCTCATCGACAAAGACAGCACTGCAGCCGATGTCACCATCGAGCGCATCGGCAAGCTGACGATAGACCAGCGCGCCATGCAGCATGAACAGCATGCGGCCGTCGCCGCTTCGAAACAGGAAGGAATCGGGTACGGAAGCGTCGCCCCGATCAGCGTCGGCGAGATGGCCGGCAATGCCGCGAATGGTTGGCGTCACGAAGAAGGTCGATATCGGTATCTTCCGTGAAAACTGCTTGTCGACTTCGACAATGAAACGCGCCGCCGACAGCGAGTCGCCGCCGAGATCGAAGAAGCTGTGCGTTACACCGATGCCATCGACCCGGAGAATCCCCTCCCAGATTTTGACCAGCGCCGACTCCAGCTCACTCTGTGGCGCTTCATAAGACGCGCTATTGACCAGATGCATCCGGTTCGGCAGCGGCAGCGCCGACCGATCGATCTTGAGATTGTGATTCAGCGGCAGCTTTTCCAGCTGCATGTAGTACACCGGAACCATGTAGTCGGGCAGCCCGGCGACGAGATGCGCCTTGATGGCTGCCATCTCCAGCGGCACCGACTGCCCGAGCTGACGATCGACAAGCTGACGACTAACAAGATAAGCGCACAGGGCGCGCTCATCGCCATCGGTCGGCACCGCCGCCACAAGGGCATCGCCGACGCCCGGGAACGCCGCCAGATGCGCCTCGATCTCTCCCAGCTCGATGCGAATACCACGGATCTTCACCTGAAAATCGCTGCGACCGATGACCTCCAGATTGCCCTCCGCGTCGAGACGCCCGAGGTCGCCGGTTCGATAGCAGCGCTCGCCATCGACCTCGACATATTTCTGCGCGGTCAGCTCATCGAGATTCAGGTAGCCGGCGGTGACACCCGACCCGGAGAAGAAGATTTCGCCGACATCGCCGCGCGTTACCGGCTGCAGCGTCTCGTCCAGCAGGCGCAGCCCCACCGCCGGGAACGGCGTACCCACCAACGGTCGCTCGAACGAACTCTCCTCGCCGACAGGATAATTGCAGCCCATGCAGGCGATTTCGCTGCAGCCATAGATGACAAACAGCTCGGCGTTTCGAAAGATTCCCGGCAGTTTTTTCAGCAGCGCGGGCGGCACGATATCCCCACCCACAGAGACATGCCGCAAACCATCGAACGGCGCGTAATCGGCGCCGTGTTCCTCGATGTAACCGCCCTGCAGATAAGCAACCATGCTCTTGAACAGGCTCGGCCCCATGTGCAGCATGGTTGCGCTTTCGAGTGTCCGCGCCAGCCTCGGCGTATCCAGCACATGCTCGCGATCGAGCAGCAGCAGCGTTCCGCCGGCAATGAGTGGGCAGAGCAGCTCGAACAGACTGATGCTGAACGTGAAGCGCGCGATCGCCGGCATCACGATCGGGAAGTCGTGGTGAAACCGTGCCAATGCCGAGCTGATGTAGAAACCCAGATTCTGCTGGGTTCCCACCACCCCCTTGGGCTTGCCGGTGGTACCCGACGTATAAAAGATGTAGGCGGGCGCCCGGGGATTGTCGACCGGGCTCTCAAGGACGTCATCGCCCGAGAGCTCCAGCGCGGCCACCACAACCACCCGGTCGGCGTGCGACGAGAGCCGCGTTGCGAGATCGCCATCGGTCAGAATCAGATCCGGCTGCACGTCGCCCAGTATGGTGTCGAGCCGTGCCGATGGAATATCGGGATCCAGCGGGATGTAGACCGCCCGCAGTTTCAGAATCGCCATCAACGCGACGATGCTCTCCAGGCACGGCCGCAGATAGACACCGATCGGCGAGCCTTCGCCGACACCCCGGTCACGCAGATGGATGCCGAGCCGGTTCGCCCGTCGATCCAGCTGCGCATACGTCAATGTTTGTTCGCGATACCTGACGGCCTCGCGCTGGGGATATCGCGCCACGTTTTCCGCGAACCGATGCATCACATGGCCCGCGCGCCCCCCGCCCGGAGGAGCACCGGCCTTCGGCAACCAGTCGACTGTTGGGGCAAGTAGGCTCATACGTGCAACGTCCTGTCGGTGCATGCCCTAGAGATTGCTTTGACTTCGGATCATGACCGGCGCTTCCGCGGACACGGCTGGCACAACGGTCGCCGGCACCCTGAACGGCGCGTATTGCAACAGCAGCTCTTCGTACTGCTCCAGCACCTGCGGCCAGGTGAATGTCGATTCGAACCGCTCGCTCGAAGCCACACGCATCGCGTCGAGTGCTGTCCGGTCGGCCAGCACTGCGTCGAGCTTTGTCGAGAACGCCTTCGCGTCGGAGAAATAGACGGCGCCCTCGCCCGCCACCCAGCGATTGAAGCGGTTGTCGTGCGCGATGACCGCGTTGCCGCACCCCAGCGCCTCGACCAGCGAAGGGTTGGTTCCGCCCACCTGGTGCCCATGCACATACATCGCGCAGTGGTATCGCAGCGCCTGCACCACGGTCTTGTCGTAGATGGCGCCGACGAAATGCACCGACTCATTGGCCGCCGCCTTGACCGCGCGGTGATAGGGCACCGCGTCATCGTATTTGCCGAGGATCACCAGCTTGATGTCGCGCTGATGCGTACAGAATCCGCGCACGATTTCGAGCAGCGAATTCTCCGGCTCCGGCCTGGCGATGACGACGACATATTTCCCCGGCGTCAAACCCATGTTTTCGACGATGGCCGGATCGGCCGCTGAAACCGGATCCGCCCCATAGGGAATCATGGTGATTTTCTTCGGGTTCGCCCGCGTCGACAGATGCTGCTTTATATGGGGATGGTCGGCGATCAGATGGTTGCCAAGCCAGCAGCCGGCCCAGTCGTTGGCCCAGAACCATGCCTTGGCGACCTTGCCCCATTTCGCGCGCGACCACTCGATCCCATCCATGTTGATCAGGTTGGGAATGCCCTTCAGTCGCAGCACACCGCAGAACATGGCTGTGTTGTAACCCAGCGTCAGGCAGAGGTCGCGGGATTTCGCGGCGTGCACGATCGAATGCCAGTCGAAAACGACCGACCCCTTCGAGCCGGCCGGCGCGGAGATGTGAATGCGCTCGACACCACACCACTCATCCGTATACATCGGCTCATCGCTGTCGTTCTGACAGTAGACGATCACTTTCCAGTTTCGCCTGACCAGATAGAGCGCCAGATATTCGGCAAACGTTTCGAACCCTCCATGATTGGCGGGAACACCCCTGACACCCAGTATGCGCAGCGTATTCATCTCATCACCCGACTCATCCAGCACTCATCCAGCAACACCAAGGCGGCCATAAAGACCAAGAATCGATTCGATATATTGGTCGCGACTGAATTCGCGCTCGACGCGCGTTCTGGCGACACGCCCCATGGCCTCGATATCCGGGTTACTGGTCTGCGCGACACGGGTAATCAATGCGGTGAGATCGGCGACACTGCCGCTTTCGAATGTCCAGCCGTTTTCGTTTTCGTCGATGAGTTCCGGAATGCCGCCAATGCGAGCGCCGATGACGGGCTTTCCAAGCGCGAAGCTTTCCAGCACCGATATCGGTGCGTTCTCATACCATTCGGAAGGCAGTACCACCGCTCGCGCGCCGCGAACCAGCGCGTGCAGCTCCTGGCCGCTCTTGAAACCGAGAAACTCGGCGCCGCTGCCGATGCGCTCCCTGAGTTCCAGCAGGGCTTTTTCTTCGGGGCCGGTTCCAACGACTTTCAGTGCCACGCCGGCCGCCCGGCTCGCCTGCAGCAGCGTGCCAACACCTTTTTCGGGCGCCAGCCGACCGAAGTAGAGAAAGTAATCGCCCGCCCGATAGGAGGGTTCGTACTCGCTGGCGTTGATGTAATTGGGGATGTAGACGAACTTTTCCGCCGACAATCCCCACTCGATGAACTTCTGCCGGAAGAAGCGACTGGGAACGATGATCCGGTTCAGATACTTCTCGTAGGCTTTCATCGCCCGCTGCAGGGCGCTCTCCACCGCCACGATGGCGCTGGCGGCCAATGAGTCGCGGATGCAGCGGTGACGAATGACATTGGTCAGCGATCCGCCCTTGCAGCGCTCGCAGATGCCGGACCGGTTCAACATCTTGTAGGCCGGGCAGGCGATTTTCAGATCGTGCGCCGTCATCACCACCGGCACGCCCGCCGCCGACAGCGTCGGCAGGATGGATGGCGACAGGTGGTGGTAGATGCAGTGGAGATGCGCGACGTCCGGCTTGAAGGCGCGCAGGAGGCCGGATAGTTTTCGCTGCGCCTCGAACGAGTAGATGCTCTTTACCGCCATCCCGATCTTGCGATGGATCGGGTACTGCTCACCAAATTCGATCTCGTCGACAAAATACTCCGACCATGGCGTCGGCAGGTTTTTCGGGTGATGCATCGCGAAGTAGCCATTCTGCCAACCCAGGCTCTCCATCAACCCGGCGTGCGACAGATACACCGCATCGGAGCCGCCGCGGCGATAGTGATAGTTGTTGACGCTGAGTATCTTTGGCATTGGCAGTAGGAAGATTCTCGCGATTCGCGAGTGACTCTCCATGTGGTCTCGGTTTATGCCTTGCGGCTTTCACCGATGAATCTGCAAAAACTCTGCCTCGCGTCACAAACTGTCGGAATTCTTTTCAAACAGGATCAATTTCTCCGTTAAGGCGCGCTGGCCCGCGCGAAATGAACTTGACGCATTTTTATTTTTTTCATCCGTCGATCTGTAGTAGTGCCGGCAGCGAAGCTACGCACCAATAGCACGCTGGAATCGAACTGATCGCCAAACCAAAAACGAAAAAAATCCGACTCTGCATCGAGCCGGACTGCGCGAATATTTTCGACGTTATTGAATGGATTCCGCGACTGCGCGCGGAATGACAGGCACTGGCTTCACGACTTTTTCAGCGCGCCCCTATACGTTGGCTATGACGCCACGGCGCATCTGATCGAGCTCGATCGATTCGAACAGCGCCTGAAAATTGCCGTCCCCGAAGCCCTGATTGCCCTTCCGCTGAATGAACTCGAAGAACAGCGGACCAATGGCGTTGGTGGTGAATATCTGCAGCAATTTTCCACCGCCCTGCTTCTCGCCGCCATCCAGCAGGATGCCCAGCTCCCGCATGGCGCCGACATCCTCACCGTGCTCCGGCAGGCGGGAGTCGACAAGGTCGTAGTAGGTATCCGGTGTCGTCTGGAACGGAACACCACGCTGCCTGATGGAGCGAACGGTCTGGTAGATGTCGGCGCTGACCAGCGCGATGTGCTGTATGCCGTCGCCCTTGTGTTCGGTCAGGAACTCTTCGATCTGCGATTCGTCATCCATGGATTCGTTGAGCGGAATGCGGATTTTCCCGCACGGGCTCACCATGGCATGGCTGAGCAGGCCGGTCTTTTTCCCCCTGATTTCGAAGGTACGGATCTTGGTGAAGCCAAACAGCTTTTCGTAGAAACCGGCCCACTGTTCAAGACAGCCACGGCTCACGTTGTGCGTGACGTGATCGATGTCGACCAGCATGGTCTTCGGCCGCAACTCGATGGCGCTGACCTCGAACTCCCGCTCGAACAGGTCACTCATCCGGGCATCGTCCAGCAGATAGATCAACGACCCCCCGACCCCCTCGATGGCGGGAACCTCGTACTCGGGATTGCCCGCCGGCACCGCCCCACGACCGACGACACGCTCAAGGCAGCGATCGGCATCGCTGACAACGAAGCCCATCGCGCAGGCGCCCTGCAGGTGTTGATCGCGGAAATCCTTTACATAGCCGCCGGCTTCGGAGTTCAGCAGAAACTTGATCTTCCCCTGCGAAAACAGCCGGATGTCCTTTCTTCGATGGCGCCCGATCTCGACAAATCCTATGCGGGAAAAAAGATCGGCCAGCTGATTTGCATTGGCCGACGTAAATTCAAGAAAAGCAAAGCCATCAGTGGCGCAGTAGTCTTCGTCAACGTTTTCCATTTCCTTCCCCCTCCACCCAGGCGGAGTCCAAATCGCCAAATATCACGGCTTTACCAGGCAGCACCACGCTCCCTCTAAGTATCACTATCCCCAAACATCAAAAGGCTCGATGCCGCAGCAGCGAGATGGGCGTTTTCAAAAGAATCATCAGATCGAATCCAATCGACCACTTGTTTATGTATTCCACATCCAGCTCGACACGGCGCAACATCTTTTCAATCGTTTCGGTTTCGCCACGAAATCCATTGATCTGCGCCCAGCCGGTGATACCCGGCTTGATCCGGTGACGAATCTGGTAGGCGAGAATCTTCTTGGCGTAGAAATCGTTGTGCTCAATCGCATGCGGGCGCGGCCCCACGATCGACATGGTTCCCTGCAGCACATTGAACAGCTGCGGCAGCTCGTCGATGCTGGTCTTGCGCAGGATCCGGCCGATCGGCGTTATCCGGCTGTCGCCGCTTTTCGCCTGGCGCACACCATCGTTGCCGTGCTGATACATCGAGCGGAATTTCCAGACATCGATGACGCTGCCATCCCAACCCGTTCGACGCTGCCGGAAAATGATGGGGCCTGGCGAGCTGAAGCGAACCAGCGCGGCGGCAGCCAGCATCAACGGGCTCAGCGCGACAATCGCCAGCAGCGCCACCACCTTGTCGAACGCGGTTTTGGTCAGCGCCTGCGTGTCCGACATCAGCGGACTTTCGGAGAGCGAAATCAGCGGCAGGCCGTTCAGCTCCCGCACGGAGTGATTGAGTAGGCGCATCGCAAAGATATCCGGCACCCACACCACGTCGACGGTCATTTGCGACAGCTCCTTGCAGAGCCAGTCGATGACAGATGAGCAGCTGATGGGAAGCGCGATGTAGATGCGGTTGATCTCCTTGTTCTGGATGATCCGATGCAGCTCGTTGAAGGTTCCCAGATAGGGGGCCGGCTTGAATTTCCAGCTTTTCAGCCCTTCGGGATCGTCATCGATGATTCCGACGATGTGATCGGGCAGCCAGGTGTTGCAGGAGAAGCTGGCGGTCAGATGCTCCGCCAGCCAGCGCGAGCCGATGATCGCCGAGCGAATCGGCTTGCCGTAGTGGAACTTGATGCGCTGAGCCGCCTTGAACGAAATCTGGTAGCCGAAGATCTGCAGCAGATAACCAAGAATGGCCCACGCCAGCACCACCATGCGGGAGACCTCGCTGCCCGTCTTGGTCAGGAAAACAGCGACGATGGCGCAGAGCACCACCAACCCCCATGCGCGCATCAGTCGCATCGCACCGTCGATGCGGCCCTTGAATTGACGAAAGACTCCTCGCCATTCGTACACGACCACCATGATCAGCGCGGCGATGACCGCCAGCGTTCGATACTGCTGATCGACTTCACCTTCGTGCCAATAGGCGAGCCCGAGCAGGACCATGACCGATGCGCACACACTGAGGCCGGTCTGGATCGGCTGCAGCAGGTTTTCGTGATTCTGCAGCAGGCGGCGCGGCCGCCATAAGACTGGAGGCGACAGCAGTTCTGTCCTCGCATGTCCTTGCATAACCCACTTCTCCTCAAGGTGCCACCGTCTGATCGCCCGCATGACATCAGCCAATCGGATGGCGATCAGCGATCGCGCACCTTTTTGACCATGGCGTTTTTCACCACGGAAATCCTGTCATTGCAGATCAGCAGAGCACTGTTTCAGCGACAGCAACGGCAGTCGCTACACAGGCTTTAGCAAATACGTTGCCAAGGGCGAGGAGAGAAGAGGAGAGAGTTTGCAGAGTGGCGGAGATCTGTTCCGCCACTTTTAAATTTGCCGGATTTTTCATCACTTGCCGCGATGATCGGCACGGAGATGCGGAACTATTTCACAGCGCGGACATCGCGACGCGAACGCGAAAAACCTGTCGCAACAGTCGGCGCAGCTATTTTATGGTGCGCGGCCGATTCGATCTGGCACAACAAAGCAGCCGACCATGGCGACAGCGACAGGCGACAACCTTTTTCACCGCGCGAAGAAGTGTAAAGAATTACGGCAGAATTTAGTCGAAAATTTTTCCGGGATTCATCACGCCGTTCGGATCGAACACGCGTTTGATCTGGCGCATCAGCTCGATTTCGGCAGCGCTGCGGCCGTAGCCGAGATAGTCCTTCTTCAACAGACCGACACCGTGTTCGGCGGAGACGCTGCCGCCGTAGCGCTGCACGATCTCGAACACCTGCTTCGATACCTGGTGGCACTGCTGGTGAAACTCGGGCACGGTCAGCGCGTCCGGTTTCAGGATGTTGAGGTGAACGTTGCCATCGCCGATATGGCCGAACCAGACGATCTCGAAATCGGGATATTCACGGCCCACCAGCGCATCGACTTCGGCAATGAATGGCGGCACCTGCGACACGATGGTGGCGATGTCGTTTTTATAGGGCGTCCAGCGCGACAGTGTTTCGGAGATGTCCTCGCGCAGCCGCCACAGGTTCTGCAACTGCTCCAGGCTCTGGCTCATGACACCATCGACCACCCAGCCCTGCTCGACGCAGCGCTCGAACAGCGCCATCGCCTGCGCCTCGACATCGTCGTTCAGTTTTTCGAACTCGATCAGCGCGTAGTAGGCGGCCGGCGTCTCGAACGGTTTCTGCAAACCGGTGTGGGCGATGACCTTCGCCAGCGCCTTGTCGGAGAAGAACTCGAACGCGGTCAGGTCGAGTTCGCCCTGGAACGTGTGCAGCACATCCATGATCGCCGGGAACGCCGGCACGCCGAGCACCAGCGCGGTCAGTTCGACCGGCGTGCGCGTCAGCTGGATGGTCGCCTCGACCACGAAGCCGAGCGTGCCTTCGGCGCCGATGAACAGCTGGCGCAGGTCGTAGCCGGCGTTATTTTTCAGCAGGCCGCGATTCAGTTCGAGAATCTCGCCGCTGCCGGTAACCACCTTGAGACCGAGCACCCAGTCGCGCGTCATGCCGTAGCGAATCACCTTGATGCCGCCGGCGTTGGTGCCGATGTTGCCGCCGATCTGCGACGAGCCGGCCGAGGCGAAATCGACCGGGTAGTAGAGGCCGTTCTGTTCGGCGAACTGCTGCAGTTGCTCGGTGACGACGCCGGCCTGTACCTGCACGGTGCGGTCGACGGGGTCGAAGCCGAGCACCTGGTTCATGTAGTCGAACGCGACCACCACCTCGCCGCCGGTCGCGACGGCGCCGCCCGACAGCCCGGTGCGGCCGCCCGACGGCACCAGCGCGAAGCCCTCGGCGTTGGCCAGCCGCACGATCGCCTGCACCTGCTCGACCGTGCGCGGGAACACGACGGCGGACGGCTTCGGTGGAAACGCGCGGGTCCAGTCGCGCCCGAGCCGCTGCAGGTCGTCGGCATCGACGGTGATGCGATCGGCACCGACGATGGCGGTCAGCGCCTGCAGCACGCGAGCGTCGAGCGGGGCGGAAGCGGACATGACGAAACCTCGCGAGAGCGGATGAACGGCAATGGCGACTTGGCTTTGCGGTTATTCCGGAACGGACCGCAGCGCCGGGGAAGGGGCGGCATGATAACATGGCGCCTCTTTTCACCCCCCTCTCGCATCGCCGGTCCCCCGCGCGCCGGCACGGCGGCTTCAGCCGCAAAAACGAAGCCTGCCCGACAGGCTTCGTCGCCGGGTCAACAGTTCGTTGCATCGCCACAGTTTGGAGTCACGCCCGCCATGGCCAAGACGTCGCTGGACAAAGAGAAGATCAAATTCCTGCTGCTCGAAGGGGTCAGCCAGACTGCCGTGCAGACACTGCAGGCAGCCGGCTACACCAACATCGAATACCACAAGAAGGCGCTGCCCGACGCCGAGCTGAAGGTGGCGATCCGCAACGCCCACTTCGTCGGCCTGCGCTCGCGCACGCAGCTGACGCGCGAGGTGTTCGAGGCGGCCGAGAAGCTGATCGCGGTCGGCTGTTTCTGCATCGGCACCAATCAGGTCGACCTGCGCGCCGCCACCGAGCACGGCATCGCCGTGTTCAACGCCCCCTACTCCAACACCCGCTCGGTGGCCGAGCTGGTGATCGCCGAATCGATCCTGCTGCTGCGCCGCATCGCCGAGAAGAACGCCGCCGCCCACCGCGGCGAGTGGCTGAAGAGCGCCGACGGCGCCTTCGAGATCCGCGGCAAGACGCTCGGCATCGTCGGCTACGGCAGCATCGGCATGCAGCTGTCGGTGATCGCCGAATCGCTCGGCATGAGAGTGATCTTCTGCGACGCCATCACCAAGCTGCCGCTCGGCAACGCGGTGCAGGTCGCCTCGCTCGATGAGCTGCTGGCACAGGCCGACATCGTCACGCTGCATGTGCCGGAGCTGGCCTCGACGAAGATGATGATCGGCGAGCGGCAACTGGCGACGATGAAGAAGGGCGGCATCCTGATCAACGCCGCGCGCGGCACCGTGGTCGATATCGATGCATTGGCGGCAGCGCTGGAGAGCGGCCACCTGGCCGGTGCCGCGATCGACGTGTTCCCGGTCGAACCGCATTCGAACAACGACGAATTCATCTCGCCGCTGCGCAAGTTCGACAATGTGTTCCTGACCCCGCACATCGGCGGCTCGACCCAGGAAGCGCAGGAGAACATCGGCCTTGAGGTGGCGGAAAAACTGGTGCGCTACAGCGACACCGGCGCCACCACGACATCGGTCAACTTCCCCGAAGTGGCACTGCCGTCGCACCCCGGCAAACATCGCCTGCTGCATGTGCACCGCAACGTGCCCGGCGTCATGTCGGCGATCAACAAGGTGTTCTCCGACAACGGCATCAACATCAGCAGCCAGTACCTGCAGACCACCGAGCACACCGGCTACGTGGTGATGGATATCGACCAGGCCTCCAGCGAGCTGGCGCTGGAAAAGCTGCGCCAGGTGGAAGGGACGATCCGCTGCCGCGTGCTGTTCTGATCGGCCAGCGCCGACTCCAACCAGGGCTAGCGCCTAGTCCACACCCTGCTGCCGCCGGACCGTCACGCTGGCGGCCATGCCGCTGCGCAGGCGCTGCAGCAGCGGCAGCTGATCCTCGAAATCGATACGCACAGGACTGCGCGCCGCGCTGCCGGCAGAAGCCGATGCGACATCGGTTCGATCGGCCAGCCGCCCCAGGACCGGCTGCCCCGGGAAGTCGTCGAGATTGATCTGCACCACCGACCGGCCCGGCAGTTCGCGCAGCTGCTCTGGCGTGAAGTAGACCAGCAGATAAGCCGAGCCGGGGCGGGCCAGCGTCAGCAACGGATCGTCGCTTTGCACCCGCTGCCCAACCCTGACGCCGATCTGATCGACCGTGCCCGCCTCCGGCGTCACCTCGATCCGGCGCTGGGCCGCACTCCGGTCCGGCGCGATCACCGCCACCGCCTCGCCGCGCTGGAGCTGCTGGCCCGGCTTCACCAGCAGCTCGGCGACAACGCCATCGGCGCCAGCGTGAACGGCGCCGGCCAGCACATGCACATAGGCCTGCTGGCTGCTGAAACTCTCCTCACCGCCGGCGAAGGCGACGATCAGCGCCACCACCAGTACCAGCAGCGATGCCAGCCCCCAGCGCCGCTGCTGACGCCGGCGCTCGCCGCGCTCGCGGGCGTCGGCCTCCAGCAAGAAGCGCGGTATATCGCCACCGCCATCGGCAACGACATCGCTGACCCGCTCGCCCGCGAGCGCGGCGGCCGACGGCTTGACGGGCGGCTCCACCACCACCTCGGCCTCGTAGATAACCGGTCGGCGCGTGGCCCAGGTCGAACCCACCGACTCCTCGTCCGGCGGCGGCTCCGGCATCGCCTCCAGCGCCAACCCCCGCTCCGGAGCCACCGCAGCCAATGGTTCAACGGTCGCGTCGCCGTGAGGCACCACCTGCGTCACCACGCCGCAGTCGCGCATCAGCGCCGCGAACGCCTGTGCCTGTGCCCACTCGACGCCGCGGCAGAGCAGCTGCTGCTCGCCACACAACAGCGCGCTGCAAAGATCGCGATCGGCATTCAGCGCATGCAGCAGCCGCGCGCGCTCCTCGGCACTGTCGAAGCTGCCGCTGAGTTCGCCGGTGGCGTGGACATCGAAGCGTCCGCTGACGGGGTGATCGGTCAATCCAGTGACTCCGGGGCTGTGCTATCGGGAGACCGGCGTGAGTGTAGTAGCGCCCGCCGCGCGCCGCCTGTCAGCCGAGATAGAGGTCGATCGCGGCGAAGATCTTGGCGCGGATAGGCAGGGTCTCGTTGACCAGGTGGTGATGCGCCTCCTGCAGCGGCAGGTACTTGGCGCGGGCGAATTTCTCCCGCACCAGCGGAATGTTGTGGCGCCAGTCGACGGTATTGTCCTTCTGCCCCTGCACGACCAGCACCTGCTGCTCGCTGTTCGGCAGCTGCTCGAAGCGCCGCTCCCAGCGCAGCATCGCCTCGACCCAGCGCACCGGAATCTGGCGCGGCTGCAGCGGGTCGCGATGGGCGACGAACTGCAGAAAATCGCGGTCGCCGGAGTTGACGCCGAAACGGCGCGGCACGCTGTCGACGAAGCGGTGACTGAGCCAGTGCGCCACCTTGACCCAGCGCCACTCGGCGGCGCGCACCAGCGGCGCCAGCAGTACCGCGCGCTCGAACACCGGCGGCTGCAGCAGCAGATAGTCCATCAACACCGCGCAGCCGGTGCTCTGCGCCAGCGCATGCCACGGCTTCGGCGCAATGCCATCGAACAGCGCCAGGCAGTCGCTCAGCACGGTCTCGTACTCGGAAAACGAGCCGATGCTGGCGCGCTCGCCGGTCGACAGGCCGTGGCCCGGCAAGTCGTAGATGACGACATTGAAGCCGCGCAGCAGGCAGTGGCCGATCAGGTGCGAGAACAGGCCGGCGTGATCGAAATAGCCGTGAAACAGGAAACAGGTGGCGCGCGGCTGCTCGGTCGTCAGCGCGAAGTAGTGGCAGACGATTTCATGCTTGCCGCTGCTGAAGTGACCGAAATGGTGCGCGACACCGGACATGCGGCGCTCGAAATCGAGACCGTAATAATGGAAGTAGTGACGCTCCGCATCGCCCGGCTGAGCCGACTCGTCGATGCGAAGGCGCTGCATCTGCTGTTGCAGACGCTCGATATCGAATTGCAGATCCATGCGTTGTCGGTATACAGCCGGGTCATCGAGTGGTGGGAGCATCTGCCCCCAGGCGATCGCCTCAACCCGGAGCGATCACCTGATCTGGGAGTCGGTTATTTGATCCTGGGGTAGTAGTCGCCCTTCTCGTAGCGCCCGGCCATCGCCTCCAGCGACAGCACCTTGATGCGGTCGGCATGGCCGGCGGCGCCGAACGCCTCGTAGCGCTCCTTGCAGATCGTCTTCATCTCCTTGATGGTCTCTTTCAGGTATTTGCGCGGATCGAACTCGGCCGGGTGTTTCGCCATGAACTGGCGAATGGCGCCGGTCGAGGCGAGGCGCAGGTCGGTATCGATGTTGACCTTGCGCACGCCGTACTTGATCCCCTCGACGATCTGCTCCACCGGCACGCCGTAGGTCTCGCCGATCTGGCCACCGTGCTGGTTGATGATCGCCAGCCAGTTCTGCGGCACCGACGACGAGCCGTGCATGACC
>CAZWXW010000008.1:0-77790 GCA_964638025.1 uncultured Verrucomicrobiaceae bacterium | reverse complement strand
TCGGCTTCCACGCCCCGACCATGTCGTTCCCGGTACCGGGCACGCTGATGATCGAACCGACCGAAAGCGAGTCGCAGGAAGAACTCGACCGCTTCTGCGATGCGTTGATCCAGATTCGCAGCGAAATTGCCCGCGTGCAGAGTGGCGAATGGGATGCGCAGGACAATCCGCTGAAGAATGCACCGCATACAGCAGCAGAGCTGGTTGCGGATCAGTGGAGCCACGCTTATAGCCGTGAAGCGGCGGCGTATCCGCTGGCGGATCAACGCCTCAACAAATATTGGCCGCCGGTGGGACGGATCGATAACGTCTATGGGGATCGGAATTTGTTTTGTGCTTGTCCGGGGACTGAGGCGTTTATGGAGTAATTCTGCCCACCATTCTAAAGAGGCAGACTAACAATCATCGCGAAGCAATATCTGGAGAGCGCTCGTGTTCTACTCAAGGAAACTCAATTCCGACACCCAAAAGGTTGAGGTCTGGGAGTGTGAATGGTCCAACTCCGGAACAGGGATGGCTAAAAAGGAATTTATCCGAAAGCTTTGTGACGAAGATGATATGGAGATTTCTCACGAAGAATACTCGGCTGCCTCAGCTGTCTGCTGGGCTCCCGGCCGTACTATCGGAAATATCGCCGTCAGCTCAGAAGAGGTATTTGGAAGCTTCGAAGGAAAATCAGGCAACAACGCGATACTTCCATGCCACATAGTTCCATGTGGAAAATTTCGGAACGGCGCTCGCCGATGGTATTGCAAAACACACCAGATCCACTGGGGCACTAAACCTGACATCGCCGCGCTACCTGACTCCGGCGAAGTCAGATGTAGCAATCACATGATGGAAATGAGCTACGTAGTAAACCCAGCCATTGTGGAATTTAACGATTTTGAAGAAATTGGCATCTGGTGCTCTCTGCCACCCGCCCTATCGTCTAAACCAATCGAGAAGCGCCCACCAAGAATACATATCCACAAGAGATTCTCTGGCTCGGATAGAAAGCTTCTAGACAAAGACTTCGACGCAATCATCTGCTCATACAATCAAGACCTCGGGCTTTTTCAAAACTCAGAAATCACGTTAATTCAAGTAACCCCTCCAGCAGCATTTGAGTTCGTACGCTCCATCGAAGAAGATCAAGAAATGTCGTGCATAACATGCAAGAAATGTGGGTACCCACACTTGGATCTTGGAAGTTTTGCTGCCATACCTCACGCAAAACATTTTTGTGGAAACTGCGGAAACGATAGCGTTTGGAGCGACGGGAAAATCGTATCTACTCCACTAAAACCCCTGCACGACCAATTCAACAACAGCAACACCTATGTCGTACCAAATAGAGACCTTAATCTAGATGAATACTCCGGTCTAGAATTCGAAATGTGGTCATCCACACCAGCCGTCGTGTGGACAGCAAACCGTCCTCAAGAGAAAGGTATCCACGTTCATGTCTTCCAAGACGGGAAACGCATCGTGGATGAAACATTTGGGAGTGTCATCTACCAAGGAAAAAAACTTAATCGAAAGATTTTATGGCAGGAAATGACGAAAAACACCCTTTACTAAGCAAAAAGAAGAAACTGGACAGCGAAGCAACCTAGCAAGGATGAAATAGCGCAATGAAGAACCTGCGTTTCAAAGTCGACTCTCGAATAGCCACTCTACTTAGCCAGGAGTACTCCTCAACGGAGAAAGCTCTCAAGGAGCTAATCGATAACGCTTGGGACGCAGACGCACAACAGGTATCAATCACCCTACCTCCGCCAATGAGTGATGAGCCAATCGTAATTGAAGACGATGGCACAGGCATGACAGCTCAGGAGCTCAACGCTCATTACCTGAAAATTGCATCTGACCGTCGAACCAAACGTGGAGAGCGCACGCCAAGCAAGCATCGCACTATCAAAGGGCGCAAGGGAGTTGGGAAGTTTTCCGGCTTTATGGCGGCGTCAGTCATGACACTAACGACTAGAACACGCGGCACTGAGGTCAGCTTCACTTTAAGCCTTGCTCAGCTGGAAAAGGTTACCGACATAGAACGCCTGCCGATTACTCCAACAATCAAGCCTTGCGCTCCGAAGCTGCACGGCACAAAGATTATCCTGTCCAGCTTGCATCAAGGACTCATTTACCCCGACAGCAATCGTCTTCGTCAAATCCTAATTCAGGAATACGGACGCCAAAAGGATTTCAACATTGTTATCGATGAAAAACCTTTAGCCATTGATGATTTAGACGGAACATATACAGAGGAAACCACTTCCTTGCCAAACACAGGCGAAATTAATCTGCGCTTCTCTATAAGCCGAGGAAAGACCAGCCTCCGCGAGCCAGGTATAACCTTAATGGTCGATGGAAAGGCCGTAGGAAAACCCAGCTTCTTTGGCTTAGACCAATGTGACAGCTTCCCGCCAAAGCTTCTAAGAAAAATGTACGGAGAGATTGAAGCCAATGGCTTGAGCGAGTTCGTCACAGCTGGCTGGGACTCGGTAGTGGAAAACAGCGAGCAATACCAGAATGTCTCGCAGTATGTTCAAGACAAGCTGCGCACTGCGTTCACTGAAACTCACGGCCAGGAAATGCGGCTAGCTCATGCACGCCTACAAAAGGCAGTCCATGAGCGTTTGGCGGCGATGCCCGAATTCAAACGCGAATATGCGGACCGAGCGATCAAGAAGATTCTTGAAAAGTATTATGACGAGCCCGCCAACAAAATCGAACCCATCGTTTTCGTGGTACTAGAGGCGCTGGAACGCTCCGACTATCGATCAGTCGTTGAACACCTCGCAGAAGCAAAGCGTCGCGATATCGCCTCCATTGCGGACTCCCTCAATGATTTTGGCTTGGCGGACATGGCTTTCCTAGTCGAACAAGCCAGAGCTCGCTCAGAATTTCTAGATCAGTTGGCTCTATTAGCTAAAACCGACGAAACGCTTGAGGTGACCATGCATAAGGCTATGGAGCGAAACCTCTGGACTCTCGGCCCGGAATATTCACTCTTCAGCTCAAATCAGACACTGCAAAGACAGGTCGAGGATTATCTCGCCAAGAAGTATCAAGGAAAGCAAGCAACCAAGCGCCCCGATCTATTGCTCAATGAAAACCTCAACGGCGAGTATCTTCTGATCGAATTCAAGAGACCCTCACACCCACTTAACCTAAAAGACTACCAACAAGCCACTGGATACCGGCATGATTTTCTTAAACACGTCAGCAAACCAATAAAAGTATTACTGATCAGCGGCAAGCGCTCTCCAAACTTCCCAAACCAAAATCTTGAACCAAATGTATCCGGAGTGTTATTCAACGACATCATATCTTCCGCACGCCGCCAAATTCAGTGGCAGCTGCGTACAGACTCCACATGAGTCTACGAACCGATAACCCCAAGGCATCAGGGCTGAACCTCAGGATCATATGGCTATGAGCGCGAGAAACCATCACTATCTTTCCCAGTGCTACTTAAAGGGATTTACTCGCGGAAGAAGCAAAAAATCAAAATTATCAGTTATCGATCTAAAGACAAACAAACACTTTGAAACAACAACAAGAAACGTCGGTGCAATTCGAGACTTTAATAGAATAGAAATCCCCAATATCGATCCAAACCAGCTTGAGACAAATCTCAGCAAATTCGAATCAAAAGTCTCAGAATCGATTCTTGAAATAGAAAGCACCCACAAATTCGAAGGTGATCATCGAGAAAACGTACTTTCACTAATCGCGACGCTCTCGATTAGATCCGACGTCCCCCCGTGTTCAGTAGCACTCGGCTTTAGAGTCCGCGGTTAATGTAGCGGATCGGATGGCCAGTTGTTTGGCGTAAGCCGCCGGGGTCAGTCCGCCCAATCCTTTCTTCGGTCGCTCCTCGTTGTATTCTCGCCGCCACCGCTCAATGACGACCTTGGCGTGCGGCAAGCTGGTGAACCAGTGTTCGTTCAGGCACTCGTCGCGGAAGCGGCCATTGAACGATTCGATGTAGGCATTTTGATTCGGCTTGCCAGGTTCGATCAGAAACAGCTTCACGCTGCGTTCGTGCGCCCATGTCAGCATCGCCTTGCCACAGAACTCCATACCATTGTCAGTGCGTATCGCTTTCGGCAGCCCACGATCCGCTGCCAGACGATCAAGGATGCGAGTTAAAGAAACCCCACCGATGGCGCGCTCCGGCACGATGGCGACCGCTTCATGAGTGGCGTCATCAACGATCGTCAGACACTTGATGACGCGCCCGTCGGCCGTGCGATCAAACACAAAGTCCATCGACCACACCTGATTGGCGCTCAGTGGGCGACCCAGCGGCTGTCGATCTGCCGCGGGAATCTTCTTGCGCTTGCGGCGCCTGACCTGCAGGCCGGCCTCGGCGTACAGTCGCTCCACCCGCTTGTGATTCACCAGCAGACCATCCTGGCGCAGCTTCAGATAAATCATCTCGGCGCCGTATCGGCGATGCCGGTGCGCGAGCGCGACGATCTGCTGCCGTAAAGCCTGGTTGCGGTCGGGAGCGGGCTGATAACACAGCGCGCTGGCACTCATGCCAATGACCCGCAGCGAGCGCCGCTCACTCATGCCGCAACCGATCATGTGGCGCACCAACTCACGGCGCGGCTGTGCGCCTACCACTTTTTTCGGAGCGCTTCGCGCGTGATCTCGTTCTCCAGCAGCGACTCGGCCAGCAACCTTTTCAGGCGCGCATTCTCGGCTTCCAGTGCCTTTAGCCGCTTGGCATCCGACACATCCATGCCGCCGAACTTGGCGCGCCACAGGTAGTAACTGGCTTCGGAAAAGCCGTGCCGGCGGCACAGCTCCTTGATCGCCACCCCGGTGTCGGCCTCGCGCAGGAAGCCAATGATCTGCTCTTCGGTAAAACGCTTCTTCACGTCCAATCTCCTGGGTCAGGGGTATTGGACTCTAAACACTAGCGCTACTCAAATAGGGGGGGACGTCGGATCCCCAGAAATGCGAGCCCACCTTGGCGCGTTCCGGGAAGAAACAACCAAAAATTTGATCCTGAGCGCTTTAAAATCGAAGGAGTGCTGGGAAGAACTCAAAGACTCTATGAAAGAAAGAGGAATCGAATTCCCAGAATCCATCACCTTTGAGCAAGTCAAAGAATTTTATACAACCAACAGCCTTCCGAACGAGCTGTCGAATTTTGAAATAATCCAGTCAGAAGCCCATCTAATCTCAGAAATCCTCCCCTTCCTACAAAGTAGAGATTGGCTTCTAATCAAAACTGACGCATCGAATGGCCCCTTTATCACTTCGGACCACCCTGCTTCACTGAGCTGGAGAGAGCCAAGCAAAATTCCAGCACTACTTCAAAAAAGCCCGGGATTTGGCCTTAAGGGTACGAGAGTATATTTCCCCCTAAGTAGCTCGCTCGCACTAATAGGGGAATTCGGTGCGAAGAGTGGCGTTCTTGAAGCAAGCATGGAGCACGTTTCCGCCATGAACTCGATCGTTATTTCCCACTGTCATCGACAGATCTACTCCCCAAAGTTGAGCTTCTTCTTTTATGGCAACGACATGAAGATTCACGACGGGCACAAACTGCTAACCCTCGCCAAGGAATTAGAACTTGCGGTGACGAGATAGGCCCTCAAAATTCGCAGGAATCTCCTCTACGCGTCTAAACCAGGAGATAAACCCTTCCTTTTTCTATGTATTTATTGGCGCCCCTCGCACAGCCGCACCTAAATCTAAAACTCCGCAGCTAAACAATCTCCACAAAAGAAGAGAGCGGCCACCGGGCCTGACGCCGAACATCTCTATCACCCCACGCGCCACTCAGTGCCTTCAAAAAATACTTGAACGGTTCGGCACCCGACGCCTGCTCTATCACCTCCACAGCGGACCAAGTACTGATGTAACTGACGAGCTCCTGCAGCGTCCATGACACCTCTATTGCAAGCGTCGGAAGCTGCTTTTCCTCGAATGGAAACGGCAGATGTCGATACCCGGTTTTGACGTTGCGGCACTCGACAGGCCAATAGGGGCCGAGTGTGTCGTGATACGCCGCTTACAAAGACCGAGAGTGGGTGGCGGCGGAGCGGTCCAGTCATGCTGCGGCGCTTTGGTGACACACCTGATTGAACCGCCTGCCAATCCATTGCGCCGCAATCCGATCCGCCGTCACGATAACATCGCTTCGCGTTTCGGCCTGCGCACTACACGTAGTTTTCCGCCTCCGCCCCCGCCGCAGAAGAACTGATCGCCGCCGCCGTACTCCAGCCCCGACACGCCGACGCCAGACGGCATCCCGATCGGTAATCCACCTTCAAACCAGCATGGCATCCATCGATATCGTGGCATTTAATACCTTTGATATCGGGCAACCGACCTTCGCAGCATTAACGATCTCATCGAATTTTTCCTGATCGATTCCCGGAATTTTTGCCACAACGGTTAGGTGACTCGATGTTATTGCGAAACCATCCGAATTTTGTTCGAGCGTCACGATCGCCTGCGTTTCGATTTTGTCCGGAGTGAAACCGGCATTGCCGAGCATCAATGCAAAAGCCATCGAAAAACAGCCTGCATGTGCGGCCCCAATGAGTTCTTCTGGATTAGTGCCAGGCCCACTCTCAAACCGTGACTTAAAACCATAGGGGACTTCTTTTAAAACACCCGTTTCTGTTGAAATTGTGCCACCACCCTCTTTGATGCTGCCCGTCCACGCTGCCCATGCTTTCTTCTTCATGTTGCCTCCGTGATGCTGTTGGCTACTGGGATTTCAAACCAATTTCACTCCGCCGCTACACCCAGCTTGGCGTGCAGCGGGGCCTTGAAGTTAAACACACTGAATAGTCCTATTCACTCGTTACGACTATATCGGCTGGAACTGCAGCGGCCGATTGATAGTGCTCTACTCGGGAGAAGGGGCGGCGTTATATCAGGTCGAAACGATGCAACCGCCTACTAGCTAGGTGACCCATTTGTTCTGCTATTTTGGGTCGCTTCTTATGATTCGTATCAATCGCGTCGCACGCTCATTCGAAATGCCTGCGGTGTCTGCCCGATGAGTAGGCGAAAGGCGCGAGCGAAGGCGCTCTGACTCTCGAATCCAACATCGGCCGCGATGCGCGCGATGCTGTGATCGGTCTCTGTCAGCGGTTCGATGGCAGCCAGGAGGCGTGCGCGCCGCCGATATTCGTCCCATCCCATACCGATCAACGCTTGGCAGTGGCGGCGCAGCGACCGGTCTGACAGGCCGGCGATGCGAGTGGCATCCTCCATCTTCGCGCCCGCCGGATCGTTGCGAACATGAGCGAGAGCGCGACCGAGCGAAGCGTCCGTGGTGGTTGGTAGCGTCAGCGGTGCCCTGTGCTCGATCCATTCACCACAAAGACAGGCAAAGGCTGCGAAAAAAGCGATGCTGGTTGCATCGGCTCGCCGGTCGAGCGGCCAGCGCGCCGCTTCAGCAATCATCTCGCGCATCAAAGGCGATGCATGAAGGATGCGCACCCCTGATCCGGCATTCGGCACGCTGTCCGGAGCCAGCAGTACAGAGACGGAGCGTATTCGGTGCAGGCTGTTGCGGTGCCGCGTACCCGCCGGAATCCATCCCACCAGGCTGCGTGGCAGCAGATGGCGGCCGTGGTCATCCTCCAGCTCCATCGCACCCTCGAACGCATACTGGATCTGGTGCATGTCGTGATGGTGCCAGGGCGAGTCCATGTCGAATTCGTCCTGCACGATGGCACCTGCGGGTGCGCGCTGGGCAGCATCGATCAGAGTGGAAAGGCCCACGTCGCGGTCGGGATCGATTATCGGGCGCGTGCTCATCGCTTCCATCCCTGATGGCCGTTTGAGCAGCGAGATTGGCCGATGGTCGCGAGACAGTCAAACGCGCCCAGTGACATCCTGCCCTTCCAAACAAGGGAGGACAGGTAATGACGATCCGTGTACATCATCCCGATCAGCTGACATGGCGAAAGATGGGCGACATCCCCATGGGCTGGATGCGGGATCACATCGACGCTACAGAACTCGAAGGCCATCTCTCCTTCCATGAATCGGGCACTGACGGTGCCATGCAACTGATGGAGATGCGCCTCGCCCCGCACACGCTGATCGCACCCCATTCGCATGACGAGGATGAGATATTTTTCGTTGCCGAGGGCTCGCTTCATTGGAACGACAAGGCGCTGGCGGCGGGAGGATCGCTCTATATCCCAGCAGGCACCACCTACAGTTTTCGAACAGGACCGGAGCCGACCCGCCTTCTCAATTTCCGGGCTCGCGCCGACCACAGTTTCCGTCCGGCTGGGGTTGCTGGCGCAATGAAGGTGGCGGCGCCATGAGTGATCAGAATGAACGTGTGCGCGACCAGTTCACCCGGCAGGCGGCCCCCTATGCCGCGCTCATCAACTCGCAGCAACAATCCCGTGTCGATCCGCTGATCACATTGATGGAGCCTCAGCCGGCCCACCGGATATTGGATGTCGGATGCGGATCGGGGCAGTTCGCCGTCACCGTTGCGGCGTTTGTGAAGGAGGTGGTCGGCGTCGATCTGACACTCGCGATGATCGATCAGGCGAAGGCTCATGCAGCCATTGCCGGGATCAACAATATTCGCTGGGAAGTCGCAGACTCCCTATCGCTACCCGTGGAGGATGCCGGCTTCGACATCGTCATCAGCCGCTCCATGTTCCATCACGCCGCTGATCCTGCCGCGACCCTCGCAGAGATGCACCGCGCCTGCGCGCCAGGTGGACGTATCTTCGTGTCGGACCTGTCGCCCGATAGCGCTCGGTCGCCGGCTTTCGACGCGATCGAACTGATCCGCGATCCTTCGCACAAACGCGCGTTGACGCTGAAGGAATTGCGAACCCTCGGGCGAAATCAGGGGCTGACGGAAATTGCGGAACGGACCGGCATGACAAGTCTGCCACTAGAGGCCGTTCTGGCGACCTCCTTTCCCCCGCCGGGAATGCTCGACCATGTTCGATCCCTCCTGCGGCGTGATGCCGCATCAGGGCAGGACATATTCGGCCTGAAGGCGGAGGACCGTGAGGGGACACTCTGGGTCACCTATCCGACCATGATCATCGGCTGGCAGGTCTAATTGGCCTTACTGAAATATCTGACCAGCCCAAGCAGTTAGACCTGAGCCCACGCTGCCAAAAAGGTTGCCGTACTCGATCGGGTAACCGGCCAGATTACTATTCAAAAAATTTTGCACGATGGGCGACTTCGCGGTACCGCCAGTCACATAGACCAAGTCAGGTTTGGTGCCCGCCTGTTGTTCCACTTCGGTGACGAGGTGCAAGCCGGCACCTCACAGCGCCCGCGACCAAGTTGCGGCATGAGCTTCATCATGGCCAATTGAATATCCAATTGTCTCCCTCAAGCTTAAGCAGATCGGCCTTACCATTTCGCCACACCCCTAGCAGGCAATTCGATGTACCAAAATCAATACCAGCGAACATTGTGAATCACACCCTCTCTCCACTTTTTTAACGAGGCGAGCCGTCGTCGCCACAACCAAAATTTGAGATTAGTCGGTGTCATTGGGAAGGAGCAGGCAGTAGAAGGTAATCCCCCCAAAACCCTCCGCCACACAACAAAGTTGACCAAATGGCAACAGCTCACTAAAGTTGACACCTAGTCAACAGGAGTAGCTATGCACGTCATATCCAAACGCCCGTTCAATGAGGCGGCCAGGGATTATCCCAATCAGAAACAGGCGATTGACGATCTGTATCAGGTACTCAAAAAGGAAGAGTTCGCCTCTCCCGATGAAATGAGAAGGGTTTTCCCTTCATTGGACAACTTTAAGTACAAGGACAAATGGTGGGTCATTGATATCGGCGGCAACAATCTTCGAATGATCGTCTTTATCCAGTTTGTCCAAAACCGCATATACGTGAAGCACATCGTTACTCATGCCGAGTACGACAAAATATGCAAACGCTACGCAAGAGGAGAGTTGAAATGACAGCCGTCGCTTTTAAGGATGCTTGCCGCAGCTTCGCTCAGGCTGCGGCTCCCTATCTGCATATCAACGATGAGCAACACTATGAAGAAGCGCTGGAGCTGATCGAATCCTTGCTGGAAGAAGCCCAAGACTCACATGACGATCCGCTCAACGGTGTCATTGAGTTGCTGAGCCGCGCGATCGAATCTTACGAGAACAAAGATGCTGAGATGACAGCTTTCGAGCAACGCTCCATGTCTCAGCCATCTGACGTGGCAATGCTTCGACTCTTGATGGATCAGCACAACCTGGGTACCGCCGATCTTCCGGAAATCGGATCAAAGTCGATGGTGTCTCGTGTGCTATCCGGTGAGCGCAGCCTCAACAAGAATCACATCAAAGCGTTGTCTGATCGTTTTCATATCAGCCCAAGCCTGTTTTTTTAGTGCGTCATTCTGCGCGCAGCGCAGCGAAGTCGCAGAATCCATCACGCTACGTGCACCGACCATGGATTCCGCGACTGCGCGTGGAATGACAACGCCAATGCCCAACAACCATACCCACGAGCTTCTCCTCATGCCTGAACCTATCCGCCTCTCCAAACGCCTGATCGAACTGGTGGGCTGCTCGCGACGCGAATCCGATCTCTATATCGAGGGGGGCTGGGTGACCGTCGACGGCGTCGTCGTGGAAGAGCCGCAGTTCAAGGTGCTCGACCAGCAGGTCGAACTGCTGCCCGGTGCTTCTGCCTCCGCCATCGAACCAGTGACCCTGCTGTTGCACCAACCGGCTGGCGTTGAGGAAAACGATGAAGCGCTGTCATTGCTGTTGAGCGCGTCGCCCCGGTGGGCCGAAGACCCTTTAGAAGTACGAATGCTCAAAAAACATTTCATTCGCCACAGCCATCTTTTCCCACTGCCGCCTGAAGCGGCCGGACTGGTGGTATTCACGCAGGATTGGAAAGTACAACGGAAGCTCACCGACGATGCCGCCATCCTCGAACAGGAGTTCATCGTTGAAGTCAGCGGCGATATGGTCGCCAACGGACTGGAGCTGCTCAAGCGCGGATCTGCCACGTTGCCTCCTTGCAAAGTCAGCTGGCAGAACGAAACCCGGTTACGGTTTGCCCTGAAGAGCATCACCCCCGGCCTGATCAAGCTCATGTGCGATCGCGTCGGACTGCAGATCGTGTCGATGAAGCGCATTCGGATCGGCGGCGTTCCGATGGGAAAACTGCCCGTGGGGCAATGGCGCTATCTGGCCTCCAGCGAGCGTTTTTAAGCTGAGCAGAGGCTCCCCAAGAATTTCTCCACTGGCTTGTCGATTTATCTGAACCTCATACGACTAGAGATCAGATCAACCACACACTGA
This sequence comes from uncultured Verrucomicrobiaceae bacterium, assembly GCA_964638025.1. GTDB lineage: Bacteria > Pseudomonadota > Gammaproteobacteria > Pseudomonadales > CAMLJR01 > CAMLJR01. The sequence continues at coordinate 66,500 of CAZWXW010000008.1, read as the reverse complement.
AAGGAGAAGATCATGACCGGCACCGTCCGCCTGCACCGCGTACTCCGTGCAAAACCCGAAAAGGTCTACCGTGCGTTCACCGATGCCGAGGCCATGGCCCGCTGGCTGCCACCCAATGGCTATACCTGCAAGGTGGAGAAGCTCGATGCCACCGTCGGCGGTCAATTCCGCATGGCCTTTCGCAATTTCACCACCGGCAACAGCAACGCGTTCGGCGGCACCTATCTGGAGCTGGTGCCGAATGAGCGGATTCGCTACACCGACGCCTTCGACGATCCCGGCCTGCCCGGTGAGATGGTGACAACAGCGACATTGCGCGAAGTCACCTGTGGCACCGAAATCAATATTGTTCAGGAGGGCATTCCGGAACAGATTCCAACGGAGTTCTGTTATCTGGGCTGGCAGGAGTCACTCGAACACCTGGCACGCCTGGTGGAGCCGGAAATTCCGGATTGAGCTGGCGCCTCTGGATATCCGTACATATACTGGTCTTATATACAGTATATGTACGGAGACTGGAGATGTCTGATTCCACCGCAGAACTGCATGCAGAAACCTCCCCCCGAATCGTGACCCCGTGGCATATCGGCGTGATGTCGATGGGGATATCGTTTGTGTTGCTGGGGCTTTGCCTGCCCGCCTGATGCGTCAAATGTATTGAGATGGTTTCGTTCGCAATGGCTTGAGCAGATCCTTCAAGCCGTTGTGATCGATCTCATACATCAGCGCCAGCAGTCGACCGATCTCTCCTGTGGGAAATCCCTGCCGCGCAAACCAACCCAAGTAGGAACCGGGAAGGTCGGCGATTAGCCGGCCTTTGTATTTGCCGTAGGGCATCTCGCGTTGCACAAGCAACTGCAGGTCTTCTGGATTCACTTGCCCCTCACAACTACCGTTCATGGCAGGCGGCGATTCTATCAATAGGGAACCCGGGATCAGATGTTTCCCTTTGCCTCACCCATGATTTCAGAATCAGGCGATCTGCAACACACTGCGCTGCACGAACAACACCAGATCCGCGTGGCCACGCGCACCCATTTTCGCGTAGATCTTCTTCGAATAGGTTCGCGCGGATTCCACGGTCAGGTTGAGCTCCTGCGCCGCATCGGCAATGCTCATGCCACGTCCGAGTGCGAGGGCGAGACGCGCTTCGCTCGGCAATAACCCGAACAGTTGCGCGAGCTGTTCGCAGCGATCCGACGACAGCGCGCTGTCGCTGTGGACGTAGGCAATGACGGCCGGCACCGATTTCGCCGATATCGCGCTGCGGCTGGCGGGCACCAGCAACATGTCCAGCCACGGATCGCGGCTGAGCACCACGGCGCGCGGTTTTGCGTTGGCGGTGGTGGTGAGTGCCTTGATCGCCGCCAGGATCTCCTGGCTCTGCCTGACCGTCGATCCCTTGAGAAAACCGTGAGTATCGCTGCGCAGGACCTCTGCTTCCGCAAGGATCTGATGCCCGCGAGCGTCGGCTTCCAGAATGTGTCCCGTCGCATCGAGCGTGATCCAGCCGAAGTTCAGGCGCTGAATGGCATCGCCGGCGAGCGCCGCGCTGGTCCGCTCCCGCTCCAGCGCCACATAACTGCGCAGTGCACTGCGGAGGTAGGGGGCAATCGAGCGCAACAGCGCCTCGTCCTTTGAAGTGAAGTCGCCCTGACGCCGGGTAATCGACAGCCAAGTGCTGACGCCACTGGCCTCCTCGACGCGCATCATTCGGGCCGCATGCATGCCGCTGGGGGCGATCACTGCCGTGCGGTAGGCAACATGAAGTGGATTGTCCGGCCGGAACAGTTCGTCGAGCGTATATATCTCGCCTTCCGTCATCTCGTGATGAGGTGGCCCCTGATCATGGAAGCTCTCCCGATAGAGCTTCTCCATGCGAGCCGGCCAGCGCTTTCCCGAATAGAGATAGAACACCGCGTTCGACGCCAATCCCGGCGGACGAAACACGAGGCTTGCGTAGTCTGCCTGCGTGCGTCGTCGCAGTTCGTCGAGAAAGGTCGACCAGCGCGGTGTTTCGAACGCGCCGTTCATCAGCGCGAGCGGCAGGTCGACGGTGTTTGCGGATGTCGGCGAGGTAGTTCCCATTTGGGAATACTAGCACCGCTACTGGAAAGCCCTCAGGCCCGCGTGCGCGGCATCCCCAGGGCGCGCTCGGCGATCATGCTGCGATGGACCTCGCTGGTGCCGCCATAAATGGTCGTGCCTTGTGCATGGCGATAACAGAGGTTGAGCAGCCCTGCCGGCCCCTCCCGTTTGGCGAGCGAATAGGGCGCGGTCAGGTCGAGCAGGTCGCGCGCGTCGCCGAGGAATTTTTCCGAGGAGTACATTTTTGCCATCGGCCCGAAGCCGATATTCGGCTTCTTGTTCACGCTGGCCCACAGCGAACGGAAGGTGAGCATGTCCGAGACCATCAGATTGGCCGCCGAGCGTGCGAGACGCATCTGTGCCAGTGGCTGCTGAATCAATGGCCGCCCGTTGTGTTCGATGTCGCGACACAACTGCACCGCCGCGCGCAGCATCGCGCGCTGCGATTTGGAGAAGCCGCCGCTGTGCTCCTGCTCCAGACCGGCGGTCATGGTTTTCGAGCCTTCGTTGACGCCGCCGAGGCGATAGCTGTCGGGGATGTAGACGCCGTCGTAGAAGGTGATGTTGGTGCGCTCGTCCTGGAAGGTGTAGACCGGCTGGATGGTCACGCCCTCGGTTTTCAGCGGCACCAGGAACATCGTCAAGCCTTTGTGCTTTGGCGCGTCCGGATCGGTCCGCGTCAACATGAACACATAGTCGGCCAGGTTGGCGCCGCTGGTGAACATCTTGGTGCCGTCGATGCGCCAGCCGTCGCCGTCGCGCGTCGCCTTGCACTGGGCGGCAAACACGTCGGAGCCCGAGCCCGGCTCGGAATAGCCGAGGGCACAGATCGCGTCTCCGGCGACGATTTTCTCCAGCACGTCGCGTTTGACCTCCTCGCTGCCGAAACGATGCAGGATAGTGGCCACCATGGTGGTGACGTTGTGAGCCGGATTGTTGTAACCCTGCTCTTCAAACGCCTCCATGGCCGCAAGACGTGCATAGGGGGAGATGCCACGTCCGCCCATCTCTTTGCTCCAGCCGAGAAACAGCAGTTTCGCATCGGCGAGCTTTTTGTTGATCGCCGGGTTGTAGCCTTCCCACGAGTAGTGAAACTGCTCGCGCATCGCCGGCGTGACGCTCTGTGCAAAGAACGCATCAATCTCTTCGGCAATGGCGCGTGCTTCATCGCCGAGATCGAAATCGATCGGAACGTCGCCCGCGTCGGGCAACTCGGCCTGCTCGCCGGCATGAAGTCGCCGCCCGGCCTCCTCCAGCAGGCTCAGCGGGTCGCCGATGACCAGCGGCCACGCCTTGGCGCGAAGGTTGAACAGGTGGATGTCGTATTCGGTGGTGAGTCCGTAACCACCAAAGGTGTGCAGCGCCTGTGCAACGCTTTTCGCCGCCGCGTCGCAGTTCCACCACGCCGCCAGCGAAATCGTTGCGCCCGCCTCCGGCGAAGCGTCGGCGATATCGCGAATGGCTTTCCACACCAGCAGCTTGCCGCCGTCGACGTCGCCCAGCCGATCGGCGAGCGGGTGGGAGATGGCCTGAAAGGTGCCGATGAACTGGCCGAACTGTTTGCGCTCGCTGGCATAGGCGGCCGCCAGCTCGATCGATTTGCGCGCCAGCCCCGCGAGCGCTGCCGAGATCAGCAGCTTCCACTCCTCGATCGCCTGCGCATGGGTCTTGAGTGCGAGCGCACCACTGGCCAGTACCGTGTGCGGATACTTGCAGAGATCGATTTCGGCAAGCGGCGTCGAGGCCAACGTCGGTTCGCCGCTGCCTGCGCCCTCGGGGAGGTTGATCAGAACGACGTCGTTGCCGCTGCGCGCCAGCACAGCTTCAGCCACCGCACCGCCGGCGATCCATTGCACAGGATTCTCTGCCGCGTCGCGAAAAGCCAACGTCGCGACAGCTTCGCCCGACATCACCCGCGCAAGCAGAGGCTCGACACTGTCTCCACCCAGTTGCGCCAGCAGGCGCGCGCTGACGATGGTTTCGGCCAGCGGACCGGAGACCAGCGTGCGCCCCGCCTCCTCCATCAACAGCGCGGCATCCAGCAGACCGAGCCCCAGTCCGTTGGCAGACTCGGGAACCCGGATTGCAAAGGCACCGAGTTCGCCGAGCCCCTGCCACAGTTTCCGGTCGAATCCCGACGGCAGCGCCGCACGCACCCGCACCGTGCTGCTGTTTTCATCCAGAAAGCGGGCGAAGGTGCTGCGCAGCATCTCCTGAACGTCGGTCAGTTCGAAATTCATCGGGCTTTGGTCCCTTGTCTTGTTTATCTGCGCACGAGGCTATTTATCTACGCACGAGGCCATGCGGCTGCACGACGCCGAGATCGATGTGAGTAACCACGCCCGCCTTCGCATCGCATACCGCTGGCAGTGCGGTGGCACCCAGCAGTCCGGTCCAGTGCAAGCCGAGGAAAGGGCGAACGCCGTCAGCGTCGGGGCGAGCCATCAGTCGCACCTCCAGCGGCGGATCGCCATCGATCACCACCTGATAACGGCTGTCGATATCCCACTGCGGTTCGACGTGCTCGCCCATCGTCCAGTAGAAGTGATAGGTGATCAGCGGCTTGCCCTCGACCCAGGCCGTCCACTCGTAGTGCTGCCCGCCGACGGTCCCTTTTTTGACGACACCGCCACCGCTGCGACCCGCGCCCAGCGTGTAGGGAATATCCTGCGTCGCTTTCGCCACGTCGAACTTGCTGGTCACTTTCTCGATCTGCTTGCCCAGTCCTGTCGCGATCATCTCCAGCGACTGGTAGAAGTAGCGCCAGGTGTCAGCCGCGCGGCGCGGCTTGGCGAGCAGTTCGTCCGGATCGGCACCGAAGCCCATCATCTCGGTGTAGACCATCGGGTTTCGGTCTTTGTCGATGAACTCGATGACCTGGATATGATCGATGCGGTTCATCAGCCGGGTCAGCGTCAGCGGCAGGATGTCGCCGGAGAAGCCGGGATGGACACCGCAGCCGTGATAGGACACGCCACCCTCTTTGCAGGCCGCTGCGATCTTGTCGGACTCGTCGGGAAAATATTTGCTGGGCACGAACGGTCCCGCCGGCGAGACGACGTTCTTGCCGGAGCGCAGCAGCCGGCAAATCATCTCGACATCGGTGACGATCGGCGCGAAGTGCACGCCGTCGGCCTTGAGCGCGATGATCTGCTCGATATCGTTGGTCGCCAGCACGCCGGTCCTGGTCGGCAGGCCGACCAGGTCGGCGGCATCCTTGCCGACCTTGTCCGGATTCGTCACCAGTACACCGACCAGCTCGAAAATCGGATTTTCGATGAAGTGCTTCAACGAGGCCGAGCCGACAACGCCGGTGCACCATTGGATGACGCGATAGGTTTTCTGGGACATGGGTGTCTCCTCTGCGGGCCAGTTGGTCGAGCCAATGGACCTGATTATTTTCAGACGACCGAGCGCAGCTTCTTTAAACGACCGAACGCATCTTCTTAAACGACCGAACGCACTTGGCCACCATCGACGCGATAGTTCGAGCCGGTGACAAAACCGAGGCGCGGACTGGCGAGCGTGCAGGCGACGAGCGCCACCTCCTCCGGCAGTCCGAGGCGGCCAACCGGCGGCAGGTCGAAAACCTTTTCAGCGGCCAACCGCTGCGCGATCTCGTCGAACGGCATGTCGGGATCGTTGTAGCGGGTACGGCCGAACCGAACCAGACCATCGACCATGATGACGCCCGGCGTGATGGTGTTGACGGTGACACCGACGCCCTTGAGCGAACCCGCCAGGCTGACGGTGAAATTGTTCAGCGCGGACTTGGCGGCGGAGTAGTCCGCACCGACGTTGTTCGGCTGAATCGCAACGGCGCTGGAGACATTGATGACGCGCCCGAATTTGGCGGCGACCATCGCCGGTACCGCGAGCAGCGCGAGGCGCACCGCCGCCAGCGTGTTGGCGTGATAGTTCGACAGGAAATCCGCCGCCTTGATCTCGATGGGTGCTTTCGAGGTGTTGCCGGTGGAACTGCCGCCCGCGTTATTGATGAGGATTTCGATATTTCCGCCCAGCGCGGCCAGCGCCTGCTCATGGACGGCGGCAGCGCCCTCGTCTGTTCCGAGATCGCCGATGGCAACGCCGGCGGCCTCGATCTCGTTGGCAATTTTCTCGGCACGCTCCCTATTGCGGCCGTGAACGACCACCACAGCACCCTCCTCCGCAAGCAGGCGCACCATGGCTTCACCGATGCCGCTGCTGCTGCCAGTGACGAGTACGCGGCGGCCTTTCAGCTGCAGATCCATAAACACCCCCCTTGATTTGTCCCGTATGGAATCTCTGCCGACCGACATGGGCAGGTGCACATGCAAGGTCAGCGGATCGGATTCAGGGAAGATCTCTCAGGAGGTGAAGCCCTGCATATCCCCATATGGGGACACAGCCTCCACGCCCTGCCGCTCGGCGCAGAGGCTCAGCGTGCGCTGCCACGCGGGGCGCGCGAAGGCTTTCGCGCAATAGGCCGTCAGCCGTGTTACTTTTCGCACGTATTGAAAAACCCTCCCGTAAGTCCCCACAAACCAAAGTAATAATCATGACCTCAACGTCTTCTCTCAGCCGTGGCCGTCAGCACCGCTGGTGGCTAATTCCCGTTGTCGCGCTGGCGGCGGTGCCCATCCTTGCGTCCATGCACGGTTGCGACGCAAAGAAAGAGGAGAAGCCGGCACCACAGGCGGCACCAGCACTGACCGTACAGATCGCCACCGCCACCCTGGCGGACTGGCCGGAAACCGTGGAGGTTTCCGGTCCGATCGTGGCGTGGCAGGAAGCGATCATCGGTTCGGAAATTTCGGGGCAGCGGTTGATCGAGCTGCGGGTCAATGTCGGTGACCGGGTAAAAAAGGGCGAGGTGCTCGCGCGCTATAACTCGGATACGTTGCAAGCCGAGCAGGCCGAGCTGCAGGCCGCGTGGCAACAGGCGGAGGCTGACGGCGCGCGCGCCACTGCCCTGGAAGGAAAGGGGGCGCTGAGCCGCCAGCAAATAGGCAGTTACGTCAATCAGGCAGCGATCGCGAAGGCACGGCTCGAAGCCAAAAAACTGCAAGTGCGCTATGCCACGATTGTTGCCCCGGAGGACGGCATCATCAGCGCCCGCAGCGCAACGCTGGGCGCCATCGGCGCCGTGGGTGGCGAGTTATTCCGCCTGATTCTGAATGGTCGTCTGGAATGGCGCGGTGAGCTCAGCGCCGAGCAACTGTCCCAGGTCAAAACCGGTCAGGCGGTCGTGCTTGTCCTGCCTGATCGCAGTACGGCGCAAGCGACCATTCGCCAGCTGTCGCCATCGCTCGATGCACAATCGCGCATGGCGATTGCGTATGCCGATATTCTGCCCGGCAGCAGCGCGCATGCCGGCATGTATGCCAGCGGTACGATTTCCATGCAGACGCGGCCGGCTCTGGTCGTGCCCGCCGTCAGCGTCATCATTCGCGATGGCCGCACCTATGTTTTCACCGTCGGCGGCACGCCCACTGGCGATACGCGCAACGGTGAGGCGGTGTACAAGGTTGCGCAGCAACCGGTAACGACGGGACGCCATAACGGCAGCGACGTCGAAATCACCGATGGCCTCGATAGCGGCGCGCGCGTGGTCATGCAAGGCGCGGGATTCCTGAATGAAGGCGACACCGTGCGTGTGGTCGGGGAGACGGACGCGCAGCGATGAACTTCGCCACCTGGTCGATCCGCAATCCGATTCCTTCGATCCTGCTGTTCATGCTGCTGACACTGGCGGGCGTGATCGGCTTCCGCGCGCTGCCGATCCAGAACTTCCCGGATATGGATCTGCCGGCGGTAAACATCCGGCTGAGCCTGCCCGGTGCGGCACCGTCGCAGCTCGAAACCGAGGTCGCGCGCAAGGTCGAGGATTCGCTGGCGACGCTGTCGGGCCTCAAGCACATCAGCACCGCGATCACCGACGGCACCGTGACGATTACCGTCGAATTCGTGCTGGAAAAGCCGCTGTCCGAGGCGCTGATCGAAACCAAGGACGCGGTCGACAGCGTGCGTTCCGATCTGCCCGCCGACCTGCTGCAGCCCGCCGTCAGCGCCGTCCATATCGCCTCCGAGCCACTCTCCACCTATGCAATTTCCTCCACCAAAATGGACGAGGAAGCATTGTCATGGTTCGTCGAGGACACCATCGGAAAAACACTGCTCGCCGTCAAAGGCGTCGGTAAGTTCGAACGGATCGGCGGCGTCAATCGCGAGATGCGTATTACCGTCGACCCGGTGAAAATGGCGGCGCTCGGCGTCAGCGCCACCGAAATCTCCCGCGCGCTGAAGCAGGTGCAGATGGAGTCGTCGGGCGGCCGCACCCAGATTGGTCAGGTCGAACAATCGGTGCGCACGGTGGCGACCGTCGCGCGCGCCGCCGATCTCGCGGCGATGCCGATCGCGCTGCTCGACGGACGCACGGTGCGTCTCGATCAGGTGGCCACCATCAGCGACACCTTCGCCGAGCGCACCCAGCAGGCGCTGCTGGATGGCAAACCCACCGTGGGTTTTCGTTTCTATCGCGCCAAGGGGTTCGACGAAACGGAGATCACCCGCGACGTCGTTGCCGAGCTTGAAAAGCTGAAACAGGCTTATCCGGATCTGTCCGTCACGCTGGTCAACAACCCGGTCGATTACACGCTCGAACAGTACGACGGCTCGATGCACATGCTGTACGAGGGCGCGATCCTCGCCGTCATCGTCGTCTGGTTCTTCCTGCGCGACTGGCGCGCGACGCTGATTTCGGCGGTGGCACTGCCGCTGTCGATCATCCCGACGTTCGCCGCTATCCACTGGCTGGGATTTTCGCTGAATACCCTGACCATGCTCGCCCTCGCGGTGGTGGTCGGCATTCTGGTCGACGATGCCATCGTCGAAGTCGAGAACATCGTCCGTCACAAGCACATGGGAAAACCGGTGCGCAAGGCGGCGGAAGATGCCGTCAGCGAAATTGCGCTGGCCGTGCTGGCGACCACCTTCGCGCTGGTGGTGGTGTTCATGCCGACCTCGCTGATGAGCGGCGTGTCGGGGAAGGTTTTCAGGGAGTTTGGCTGGACGATCGTCATTTCTGTGCTGGCATCGCTGCTGGTCGCGCGTCTGGTCACGCCCGTCATGGCGGTCTATTTCCTGAAGGCCGACTCTGCGCCAGAAAAACCGGACGGCGCGATCATGCGCAATTACCTGCGAGCGGTGAACTGGTGTCTCGCCCATCGCAAGACCACGATGATTTCGGCGACGTTGTTCTTCGTGGCATCGCTCGGATTGATGGCGACGCTGCCCGCCGGTTTCATTCCGCCCGCGGATCGCGGCTACACCACCGTCACCGTCGAGTTACCGCCCGGCAGCTCGCTCGAACGCACACTGGCCACCGCCGAAATGGCGCGCCACGCGCTCAAGAATATCGCCGACATCGACCATGTGTTCACAACCGTTGGCGAAATGCAGGTGGCAGGCGGTGCCGGACTGGAGCAGGCCGGTGAAGTGCGCCGGGGCAATCTGGTGGTGGTATTCGGCGAGCGCGGCAAACGCCGCAGTCAGAACGCCATCGAAAACGATATTCGCGCGCAGCTGGCGACAGTGCCCGGTGCGCGCTTTGCGTTGAGTTCAGGCGGTCCCGGCGAAAAGGTCGCCATCCTGCTGGCGAGCGATAACGCCTCGGCATTGACCGTTACCGCACAAAACCTTGCCCAGCAACTTCGCGGCATTGCCGGGCTGAGCAATATCAGCACCACGGCGAGCCTCGATCGCCCTGAAATCGTGGTGCGGCCCGACCGGGCGCGCGCGGCGGAATTGGGGGTCACCAGTCAGACCATCGGCGATACCGTGCGAATAGCGACGGCGGGGGATTTCGATGCCCAGCTCTCCAAGATGAATCTCGACAGCCGGCAGGTTTACATCCGCGTGCGTCTCGCCGATACCGCACGTCAGGACCTCGCAACGCTGTCCAACCTGCGCGTACCGACACGCAACGGCACCACGTCGCTGGCCACCGTCGCCGACATCTCCACCAGCACCGGCCCCTCGCAAATCGACCGCTACGACCGCCAGCGTTTCGTCACCGTCAACGCCGACCTCGGCGGTTCGCCGCTTGGCAAGGCGCTCGAAAGCGCCAAAGCACTGCCTGCCATCACCGGCATGCCCTCCAGTGTCAAACTCATCGAAACCGGTGATGCCGAAATCATGAGGGAACTGTTTTCCAACTTCGGCGCAGCCATCGGCATCGGCGTGCTCTGCGTATTCTGCGTTCTGGTACTGCTGTTCAAGGATTTTTACCAGCCGATCACGATTCTGTCGGCGATCCCGTTATCCATCGGTGGTGCCGTGGTCGCGCTGCTGCTCACCGGTGAACAACTGGCGCTGCCGGCCCTGATCGGCATCGTGATGCTGCTGGGCATCGTCACCAAGAACTCGATTCTGCTGGTGGAATACACCATCGTCGACATGCGAGAGCACGGCCTCAACCGGCATGACGCGATCATCGACGCCTGCCACAAACGCGCGCGCCCGATCGTGATGACCACCATCGCCATGATTGCCGGCATGGTGCCCATTGCCCTGGGTTTTGGCGGCGATGCGAGCTTTCGTCAGCCGATGGCGATTTCGGTGATCGGCGGTCTCATTACGTCCACTGCGCTCAGTCTGCTCGTGGTGCCCGTCACGTTCACTTATATTCACGGTTTGGAGATGAGGGTCGGCAAGTTGTTTGGCAAACGCCAGGCACCGGTCAATTGACATCCCTTTAACCGAAAGCAAGATCCTCGTCCCTTGCGAGCGCCACCTCGATGTCATGGATGTCCCGGCGTTCCAGGAAGTGACGAGCCAGATCGCCCGGAGGCTATAATGCCGGCCCCCAAGCCCTTGCCTCATTCAGTCATGTCGAAGAACACTCACGATTCCACGCCTGCGGCCATCGCTCCCGAAGCAACGACGGAGACCACCGGCCCCGTCAAAGCCGCCGAGACCATTCGCGCCGTGCTGCGCGACAAGGCCAACGGTGGCACCGCGCGCGCTGGCACCCATCGTTACGGTGTGGACCAGAAACCGCCGCCCGCGCCCTACGGTACGCGCCGCTCGATGGGTAAACGTTAGGACCCCTTCCCGGTTGTCACCAGCAAAACACTCGGCATTGCCGGCACCACGCCCGTCAAAGCCTATTCGCCCAATGGCTACGGTCTCTACGACATGGCCGGGAATGCCTGGCAATGGGTGGCGGACTGGTACCGATCCGATGCGTTTCAGCTCGCCGCACATATACCTGTGTCAGCAAACCCGACCGGCCCCTTGGACAGCCATAACGCAGATACGCACTCCGCACCCAAGAGCGCTCCCAGCCGTGTCATTCGCGGCGGATCCTTCCTGTGCAGCGAAGACTACTGCACCAGTTATCGACCGAGTGCCCGACGCGGCAACGACCCATTCAACCCGATGTCACATATCGGCTTCCGGCTCGCCATGTCTGAACAAGACTGGAAAGTTGCGCAGCAGCGGTTGCAGGAAAAGTAGATCAACACAGCCAGAACGCAGGATTCAGCTTTGACGCAATCCGATGTTGTATTTGTCCAACCCGACGCGTAGCGAGTTCTGCTGCAACGCGGTAAGAAAATACTGTCCTACCAGGTAGGGAAACTCCATCAGCTGCTTTTCGTTCCAGGTGCGCGCCAATACATCCCACGTTGCATCGGAGATCATCTGATCGCCAAGCAACTCTTCGACACCTCGCAGAATCGCGCGCTCGTGATCGCTCCAGCCCGGGGCAGATGAACCGTTTCGCACCCGCGCAATCTCCTCCTCGCTGATGCCGTAACGCTTCGCGACGCGAACATGCTCACCCCATTCATAAGGCGCACGACACCACCAGGCCACGCGCAGAATCGCCAGCTCGCGGTCGCGGCGATCAATCACACCGTTGCCAACCAGCTGGAACGCCGTATCCATCTGGCATTGAAAGAGACCCGGGTGCCGCAGCATCAGGCCAAACACTTCGGACATATCCGAGGTCATGCTGTTCAGCGATTCGCGCAGCCTTGCGATCAGCGCCAGCGCCTCGTCATCGAGCTCGTCTTTCTTCAGCGACTTGATGCGCTGCGGCTTGCCGATGATCTCCGCTTCGCGCGCATCGATGTCGAACTCGACACCACGAATCTCTTCGCTGTTGACCGATCCGGTCATGGGTCACATCTCCGCCAAATCAATCTGCCGTCTTGCCGCCAACACAATTCTCTCGACCCGGTCGCTCGCCGGACGATCCGCCGGCTGTGGTACCTCAAGCTCGATGAGCGTGCCGGCAGGCAGCGCTTTCAGAAACGCCTGCACGGGAAATTTCCCTTCACCCGGTGCGAGGCGCTCAGCGCCCGCTTCCCGTGCGTAATCCGTCGTGACACTCAAATCCATGCTGTCGCACAGCTGCACGCAATAAATCAGGTTCGGATCGATTGCAGCGACATCCGCCGGCGTACCGCCGGAGCGGATCAGGTGCAGCAGGTCGATGCAGAGACCGAGGTTGGGCGCGCCAACCTTTCTGATCAGTTCGGCTGCGGTGTGAACAGTTTTACCCGTCGGTGCCAGCGGCATGAATTCGACGTTGATACGCAGCCCCACCTCCTCCGCCAGCTGACACAGGCGCGAGAGATTGCGAATGACCCGCGCTTCATCGCCATCGTAGAGCAGCGCCGTCGCCCCTTTGGCACCCAGCTCCGCACCCAGCGCCAGCGCGGGGCGCCAGGTCTCGACATCGACATTGGGAACCAACATGAAGCACTCCACGCTTGCCACCTGCAGCCCGGTGGCGCGCAGCCGCTGCTGCACGGCGTCGAGATTGTCCCGACTGGTCAGCGGAAACTTCCCCTGCCCACCCGGCTGTTGGACAAACAGGGAAACGGCCTGACAACCCGCTTCCGCCGCGATCGAAATATATTCGACGGGACTCACATCGATAGCTGTCAGCTGACCCAGCCCCACACTCACCATGACAGTGCCCCTAAACGCTTGAATTGGCGCGCCGACCAACGACGGACTCGCAATCAACGCAGATCGTTCGAGAACATATTTCCGAAGCCGCGATTAAGCAATGCACGCCGCCGGGCAACGGCCAGTTATCGACACGATCCGGCCTGATCGGAACGCCTCGATCAGATGCCCTGCCCGCCCGATACTTCGATGCGTTGCGCATTGATCCAGCCAGCCTTGTCATCCAGAAGAATCGCCACTGCGCCGCCAATCTAGAACGCGTGACCGTGACTCGCCACCGTGCGGATGACCAGCTCGTTCACATCTACACCGGCTGGTTGCGAGATGGCAAACAGCACGGCGTTCGCAACCGCTTCCGGCGACAGCGACGTGGTGCGCAGCTGGGTCAGCAGCTCTGCGGCATTGGCGTCGGTGATGTCGTGCCCCAGCTCAGTGGTGGTGACGCCGGGCGAGATCACCGTGACCCGAATCTTGTCGGTCTCCTGACGCAGCCCCTCGCTGATGGCGCGAACAGCGTATTTGCTGGCGCAGTAGACGGCGCACGAAGCGCCGACGGCATGGGCACCGGTCGAAGCGGTGTTGATGATCTGCCCATGACCCTGCGCCTCCATGATCGGCAGCACCGCCGCGATGCCATTCAGCACGCCTTTGATATTGATATCGATGATGTCGTTCCATTCGCTCGTCTTCAGGGCATTCATCGGCGACAGCGGCATAATGCCGGCGTTGTTGAACAGCACATCGACGCGCCCGAAGCGCGCTGCCGCGAACGCGACAAACGCTGCCACCGATTGCGCGTCAGCGACATCCAGCCGCTGAAACTCTGCAGTACCACCGGCGTTGCGAATATCGCTGGCGATCGCCTCCAGCCGCTCGGTGCGGCGGGCGCCGAGAACGACTTTCGCGCCGCTGGCAGCCAGCACTCTGGCGGTCGCCTCGCCGATACCGCTGCTGGCGCCGGTGATCAGTACCACTTTCTCTTTTGCGTTTTCCATCGTCGTGATCCCCAAACATTGTCTGCATCGTGGATTGGCGGTTGGGTGTGACCTGCAATTCAGCCACCCGGCTGATGGAGGACACAGTATCGAGACAGTGCCTTTTCACCGATACACAGATTTCCACCGTTATTGCCTACTCCTCCAACTCCGTGGATATTGAGCGGCACCAGCGATAACCTCCCCCAGACTTTTCAAGGCTATTTCAGCGGTCATGAACAAATATCAGATCAGGGAGCTCTCCGCCCTCATTGACGAATTCTCCGACGGAGACGGCATTCATGGAACCGCCATTGCCGGCGTGAACTGCATTTCCTTCAGCGCACCAAATGCGCGACTGCCGAGCGTTTACACGCCCTGTCTGTGCGTCATCGTGCAGGGCAAAAAGCGGGTGTTGCTGGAAGACGAGGCGTATGACTATCAGCCATCCGAATATCTGGCCGTGTCTGTCGACCTGCCGGTCATTGGCGAAGTGACGGAGGCGAGCAGGAGCAAACCCTACCTGTGTCTACAGATTGGGCTGGATCAGCACCAGCTGGCCGAGCTGCTGGTTCAGGCGCGCCTGCCGGTCGATCGGAGGGCATCAGCCAGACGCGGCATTTTTGTCGGCAATATGGATGGCACGCTCAGCGACCCGGTGTTGCGTCTGGCACGCCTGCTGAAAGCGCCGCAGGACATTGCGCTGCTGGCGCCGATGATCAAGCGGGAAATCTACTATCGACTGCTGAACGGCGAGCACGGCACGATGATCGCGCAGCTCGCCCAGAGCGGTAGCCACATGCAGCGCATCGCCACCGCCATCAGGCAACTCAAGTCGAACTACGACAAACCGATCAAGGTGGAGGCACTGGCCGATCAGATCGGCATGAGCGTCTCTTCATTCCACGCTCACTTCAAAGCGGTCACAGCGATGAGTCCGCTGCAGTATCAGAAGCGACTGCGGCTGATGGAAGCGCGACAGATCATGCTGGCGGAGATGCAGGATGCCGCCAGCACAGCCTATCGCGTCGGTTATGAAAGCCCGTCGCAGTTCAGCCGCGAATATGCCCGCCTGTTCGGCAACCCGCCGGGGCGGGACATTCAGCGGCTGATGTCGGCGCAGGCACGAACCATCCGATAAACCAGCTCAGTATCGTTCACTCAGCTGCTGTCGCATCTGCCTGACAGCCTCTTCCGCCAACGGCGATCTGACACGCCCATGCAGTTTCGCCGTGTAGATCGTCGTCGTCGGCAGCGGCAATCCCTCCACCCGAATTTCCCGCAACGAACCATCGGCCAGCTGATCGGCCACGAACGCCGCCGTGCAGATGCAGACGAGATCGCTGCCGAGCACCGTGTCGCGCAGGATGTGGTAGTTGTCGCAGATGAACTGCACGGGGTGCAGAACCTCCTCGATCACCGCCGGGGCCACCGAACTGGCCCATGGAAAATCGGCCAGCGCTTCCAGCGTCAGCTTCTTTTTCCCGGCCAGTGGATGGTCGCGGCGAACCACGCACAGCGGAGCGATGCTGCCCACCGCCTCGACGTCGATCTCCGGATCGGCCTCGATATACCCCTCGGGAAAGAAGAACAGCTCGATTGACGCATTGCGCAAACTTTCGACCAGGATCGCGCCTGAGCGAATCACCACCTGCAGTTGCGCCCGGGTCGATGCGCCAAAGAACTCGATGGCGAATTGCGCCAGCGCCTGACTCGCCAGCAGCGGCGCCAGCCCGACCGCCAGCGTCCCGCCCTTGCCGGCACCGAACAGCCGCAGGTTGTTGTCGAACACATGCATGCGCTGCAGCAGCGGCTGCGCCAGCTCGATGACCTGTACGCCCGCCGCCGTCAGCTGCACGCCGTGCCCCATGCGATTGAATATCTGGAAGCCGTAGCGATCCTCGATCGCCGCAATGCTGCGACTGAGCGCCGGCTGGCTGATGTTCAGCTCTACCGCCGCCTTGGAGAAGCTGCCGGTGCGCGCCACCGTCACCAGTTGCTGCAACTTGCCTATCGACAATTCCATCGAAACGCCACACCCATAACAAAATCACATGGATCCAAACCAAATATGCATTGGGAAACATAACACCGCCCGGGCACACTGTCTGCCGCCGCGAGGCGGCTTCCTTGGCCATCAATAAAAACAAGCGGGTGACGCCATGTTCAAACAAATCTGTTTCTTCCGGAAACGCCCGGACATGACCCTGGACGAGTTCATGGACTACTACGAGCAGCAGCACTCGCAGCTGTCGAAACGACAGGGGCGCGCGCCGTCGCTTCCCAATGCCGTGCGTTACGTAAGGCGCTACCTGCAACCGGAGAGGAACCCGGTCACCGGCGAGGTTCACGACCCCGGCTATGACTGCATCATGGAAATCTGGTGGAACAGCCGCGACGATTTCGAGAATTCGCAGCGCATCATCGCCTCGCCGGATCGCCTCGACCTGATCAAGGAAGATGAAGCGCGACTGTTCGCCGGCCACGCCAATCCGGTCTGCTCGGTAATCGAATACGACTCGCCGATGGGCCCGAATGGCGAGATGACCCACATCGAACTGAAATACGAGGATCAATAGCATGAGCGACGAATCTTCCGCAGCGATCAGCGCCGTGCGCCGCGACTGGGTCACCGAGCACCGCGAGATGTATCTGCGCTCGGGCGGCGCCGAAGGGCACATCATGGACATCACCCCCGTCGGCGGCCGCTTCTTCGCCACGCACTGCCTGGTCAAATATCGCGGGCGCAAGAGCGGCAAAATCTTCATCACGCCACTCTGCTACGCCGACATTGGTGGCGAGGTGGTGATCTGCGGTTCGAAGGGCGGCGCCGATCACCACCCGGAGTGGTATCTGAATATCGCTGCCAGCAACGAGATCGAGTTTCAGATCGCCACGCAGGCATTTCGTGGCAGCTGGCGCGAACCCGAGGGTGCCGAGCGCAAGAAGGTGTGGGATTTCTTCATCGACTGCCACCCTTTCTACGCCAATTACCAGGCATCGACCTCGCGCATACTGCCGCTGGTGATGATGAAGCCGCTCGAAGCGATTCCCGTCTTCAAGGAGTCCGACGCCACCGGCACAAGGCAGAGCTGAAGCGTCGGATCCAGCGGCAGGCCGACGATTTCCTGTTGTTCGACAACACCGGTACCATGCACCGCGCCGATGAGTACCCGCTCGACAGCAAACGCCTGATGCGCCGCACCACGCTGGTGGGCGAAGCGCCGGTCACCTGGCCAGCCCGACAGCGATATTCGCGCCCCACGAACCCTCCATCCCGATCAGAAATGACAGACAGCGAGATTTGACATGGCTGCAAAAACCCTCGACACCTCCGACATCGACAAATACCTCGGCAAGACGATGGACTCCTCGCCACTGCGCGAACCGATCGGCAACAACGATATCCGTCGCTGGGCGCATGCGATGCACTACCCGAACCGGCTGCACTACGACCCCGCCTTTGCCAGCGAAAGCCGCTGGGGCAAGCTGGTCGCACCGCAGAGTTTCCCGATCGCGATCGACGACGGCCATGGCGCTGCGCCGGCCTGCGTCGGCTGCATTCCCGATTCGCATCTGCTGTTCGGTGGTGACGAGTGGTGGTTCTACGATGCGCGCACGTTTGCCGGCGACTTCATCTACAACGAGCGCATCCCGTTCGACTACGTGGTCAAGGAGACCAAATTCGCCGGCCCCACCTGCTTCCAGCGCGGCGACAACATCTATCGCAACCAGCACGGCGAACTGGTCGCCAAACAGCGCTCCACCGCGATTCGTTATCTGGCCGAAGCGGGCGGCGAATCGGTCGATACCGGCGAAGCCGACGATCCGGTCTGGAGCGAGGAGGAGCTCAAGGCGCTCGAAGAACGCAAATTCACCTGGGTCCAGATGCTGCACGATCTCGGCCACAAGGAGCGCTGGTGGGACGACGTGAAGGTCGGCGACACGCTGCCGGAGCGAGTGTTCGGCCCCCACTCCGTTGCCAGTTTCACCACCGAATGGCGCGCCTATCTGTTCAGCATCTGGGGCACGATGGATCTGCGCAAGAATGACCTGCTCGCGCTCGGCTTCACGCCGGAAATGGCGGGTTATGAAAACGACCCCGACATGCAGCTGATCAATCCGGCGCTGACCGACGGCGCCTACCACGGCCCGTCGCGAGGACACCTGTTCCCGCAGTGGGCGCGCAAGATCGGCATGCCGCGCTCCTATGGCTACGGTGCGTCGATGGGTGCCTGGGTGACCGACTATCTGGCGGGCTGGGCCGGCGAACACGGCAAGGTGGTCCACTCGGTCGCCAACTATCGCGGCCCGGCGCTGTCCGGCGACATCACCATCCAGACCGCCGAAGTCGTCGACAAGCTGGTCGATGACCAGGGGCGCCATCTGATCCAGGTCAAACACAAGATGGCCACGCAGAAAGGCACCATCATGTGCACCGCCACCGCCGAAATCGCGCTGCCGAAAAAAGCGGGTTGACCCGAAGCGGGCGCTGGCGCAATACAACCAGCGTCCGCACTGTTCTGCCGCGACACACTATTCAATGCGCCTCGACCGCCTGATCGAATCCCGCCTCGCCCTCTCTGCCCGCTCCGTTCGTCACCTGTTCGCCGAACAGCGCGTGCAGTTGAACGGCAGCACGGCGGAACAGGGGTGCGTCTCCATCTCCGGGTTCTGCCACGTCGAAGTCGACGGCAAGGTCGTGCAGCAGGCGCGCGAAGCACGCTACCTGATGCTGCACAAACCGCGCGGCTGCGCCTCCGCGACCATCGACGACAAACACCCCACCGTGCTCGACCTGATCGATCTGCCCGACAAGACAGAACTGCATCTGGCCGGTCGCCTCGACTTCAACACCACCGGCCTGTTGCTGCTGACCAACGATGGCCGCTGGTCGCGGCGCATCACGCTGCCGCAACAAAAGATTCCGAAGCGTTATCTGGTCGAAACCCGAGGGGAGATCACGGCCGACTACGTGCGGAAATTCGCCGAGGGGTTCTACTTCCGCTACGAGAACCTGACCACGCTGCCGGCCGAGCTGAACATTCTCGCCAGCCACCGCGCCGAGCTGACGATCTACGAGGGGCGCTACCACCAGATCAAGCGCATGTTCGGCCACTTCCAGAATGAAGTGACCGCGCTGCACCGATTGTCGATGGGCGCGATTGAACTCGATGCAGCCCTTCAACCGGGCAGCTACCGCCAGCTGACCGCCGCCGAGATCGCTGCGGTATAGCGGCGCATCTGCGCGTCTATCGACCGTGCATCAATGCATCGTCGACGCGGCTTTCTGCAGGCGCTGTTTCGACTGGCTCAGCAATGCCTGAAACGCCGGACTGCCGCTCTTGGAGCCCGTCACCGCGGCAAACGCCAGCTGCAGCGCGCGCAGTGTGTGATCGGCGTTGTCGCGGGTGGTCTGGCTGGTTTCACCGGTGAACGCGACGATCATCGTCTCCGCCTTGACGATCAATCTCGCCACGGCGTCGATGCTCTCTTCGATTGCCTGCAGCCGCCCTTCGGCAAGGCCGGCGTTATAGGAGGCCTGTACCAGACCACCGCGCGCGGTATCGGCGCTGTCGCCGCCGGATTTCTTCGACACGTTGCAATTCTCGGGGGTGACGGATCCAGGCAGCGCCGGGATCGATTTTGGGGGCGCAGAGTCTCACATTTCAGACCCGCGTTGACCAGACGCATTCGCTATCCGCGGCGCAGCCTGTGGGACTACTTATTGATTTCCGCCCGATCTTTTGGTCTATTTGCCCCACATCAACGTATACGCAAACAAATGTACGCATATGCGAACGAATACCTGGCCGATCGCAGTCGGAGGAAAACATGACCAACGTAATCATCGAACCGATCACGCCGAAAATTGGCGCCTACATCAAGGTGGCGGCGGAAGACGTCACCAACGAGGGGGTTCCCGGGCAGATCCTGGCCGCACTGAACAGATACAACGTGCTGGTGTTTCCGCAGACCACCATGAGCGACGAGCAGTTTCTCGCGCTGACCAA
Source organism: uncultured Verrucomicrobiaceae bacterium (assembly GCA_964638025.1). Lineage (GTDB taxonomy): Bacteria > Pseudomonadota > Gammaproteobacteria > Pseudomonadales > CAMLJR01 > CAMLJR01. The sequence continues at coordinate 46,459 of CAZWXW010000008.1, read as the reverse complement.
ATCGCTGGGGCCATACGAGCCACCGAAAACCACCATCGACGGCTCCGAGACGGCCAGCAAGGGCATCTACCGCATCGCGCTGGACAAGAACGACAAGTCCCAGCTGGAGTACGTCAAAGGCAATGACTTCTGGCACATGGATGGCACCTCCTACGCCATTCCGGGCAAAGGCACGCTGCTGAAATGCGAAAGCGCGCCGATCGAAGGTGGCGATACCGGCTTCGCCAATCTGTTTGCGGCATACGAGGCCATGCCGCCGGCGATGAAGCAGCGACTGAACGGGCTGCGCGTGGTGCACTGCATGGAAGCGGTCGGCATCAAGCTCTACGAAAAGCCGACCGCCGACGATGTCGAACGCTGGAACCAGGTATTTCCGCGCACCGAACACCCACTGGTGTGGAAACAGAAGGACGGCAGAACGTCACTGGTGATCGGCGCAACTGCCATGGACATCGTCGGCATGCCGCACGAAGAGGGCTATGCGCTGCTGCAGGAGCTTTCCGACTGGTGCACCCAGGAGCAGTTCACCTACCGGCACAAATGGCAGAAAGGCGATGTGGTGATCTTCAACAATCCGGGGCTGATGCACCGCTCGTATCCCTACAACGAAGCCTCCAAGCGCCTGATGCACCGCACCACGCTGAAGGGCTACGAGGCGATTGCCTGATCGTTGCCAGAAACACTCGATCGATACGCTCCGGCTCGCGCAGAAGTTGGCATACCAGACCCAGCGACCGTCGCAGGCGCGCAGGCGAAAATCGCTGCGGTATTGCATCGTCTTGCCGGCTGCATGCGCATCGATCGCCTGCCTGACGGCGACGGCATCGTCGGGATGAACCAGCGCGAACAGATCGCCCATCGACGCCAGCGCATCCTGATCGGTGTAGCCCAGCTCCGCGAATACTCACGAGACCCGCTGCGTCACCTCGCCGGTTTTGTTTTATTGCTTTCACATCGGTTGTATCTGTTTGCACACCGGCTGCTCATGCGGCTCGCACAGCAGGCATCAAGGATCGAAATCCATCAGCAAGCGATGTCGAACCCGCTCGGCAATGGCGAGCGCCGCCGTCAGCCCCGGCGATTCGATGCCGAGCAGATGAATCGCCGCGCCACTGCCGATGCGCTGCAGCCGCAATACGAAATCCTCGTCGCGCGCGCCCTCGGGAAAAATCTTCGGACGAAGGCCGGTGTACCCGGGTAACAGGCGCGCTTCGTCGAGTTCGGGGTAGTAGCGCCTGATCGCATCGACGAAGCGCTGTTGCTGCGAATCGTCGAACGCATAGTCCGGCTCATCGACCCAGCGCACATCGGGGCCGAACCGGACCTGTCCGGCCAGATCGAGCGTCACATGCACACCGAGGCCACCGGCCACCGCGACCGGATAGATCAGCCGGTTGAACGGTGAAGCGCCGACGTACTGGTAGTAGTGTCCCTTGCAGTAGCGCGGCACCGGCACCGGCGCAAACTCGTCGAGACCCAGCCAGCTCGCGAGCAGCGGCGCCTGCAGCCCCGCGCAGTTGACGACATGCCGCGTCGACAGGCGATAGCCATCGGCCAGCGTGGCGGCGACACCATCGCCCGCGCGCTGCAACTGCACCACCTCGCTGCGGTACACCAGCGTGCCGCCGGCGCGCTCGAATTCCGCTGCAAGGCTGGCCATCAGCGCGTGCGAATCGACGATGCCAGTGCTCGGCGACAGCAATCCGCCACAGGCCGCGATCGCCGGCTCCATCGTCGTCAACTCATCGACATCGAGCAGCTGCAGATCGTCGACGCCATTGGCCTGCGCCCGCGTGCGGTAGTTTTCCAGCAGCGCCAGCTCCGCATGCGTGGTGGCAACGATGAGCTTGCCGATGCGATTGCACGACACGCCGTGCGACCGGCAGTAGTCATACAGCAGCGCCTTGCCGCGCACACACAGCTGCGCCTTCAGGCTGCCCGGCGCGTAATAGATGCCGGCGTGAATCACTTCGGAGTTGCGCGAACTGGTCTCCATGCCGAACCGCGGATGGCGCTCGACGACAACGGTTTCGCAACCGGCGCGCTGCAGTTCGCGCGCGACGGCCAGCCCCACCACGCCGGCACCTATCACCAGACAGTTGATACTATCCACGCCCAAAACGATCCACGCTGTTTATCCGATTGGCTTCGCTGGAGATTCAACCATGACCAAATCCACGTCCGCCGCGCCACCGGCGCTGGTCGCAGGCACCGGCTTCGGCTGTCGCATCCATGTACCGGCCCTGCGCGCCGCTGGCTTCGACGTCGTCGGCCTGGTCGGCAGCGATGCCGAGCGTACTGCAAAACGCGCGGCGGCGAATGGCATCGCGCGGGCCTTCACCGATCTCGACGATGCCATCCGCAAGACCGGTGCTGTCGCCGTCACCATCGCCACGCCGCCAGCCACGCATGCGGCATTGACGCTGACCGCGATCTCGCACGGCTGCCATGTGATCTGCGAAAAGCCGATGGCCAGCAATGTCGACGAAGCGCGCACGATGTTGCAGGCCGCCGAGCGCGCCGGCGTCACGCACCTGATGGGCAATCAGTTTCGCTGGGCACCGGAGCGCGCCATCATCGCGCGCGCACTTCACAGCGGCATGATCGGCAAGCCCGGCTTGCTGACACTGACCAGTTATCTGCCGCTGGTCGCCGCGCCCGATGCCAAGATGCCGGACTGGTGGTTCGATGAAGGCGCCGGCGGCGGCTGGCTCGGCGCGCACGGCTCTCACATCGTCGATCAGGTTCGCAGCTGGCTGGGCGAGTTCGCCAGCGTCAGCGCCGCGTTGCCGACCATCTCCGCGCGCGAAGGCGGAGCCGAAGACAGCTACGTCGTGCGCTTCCGTCTCGCCAATGGCGTGCAGGGCGTGGTTCAGCACACCGCCGGCGCCTGGGGGCCATCGGCCGACATGGCGCGCGTGGCGGGCACGCAGGGAACACTCTGGTCCGAACGCGGTGTTGTCCGCATTGCCGATCGCGACGGCGTGCGCGAGCTGCCGGTACCCGAGGATCTGCAGCTGCCGCCGCCGGCCAGCAGCGACGATCCGCGCCAGGCAGTCAGGGAGCCAGGGCCCTATATCCGCCTTTGCGAAGTGTTGCGCGCCGGTGTCGATGGTCGCGCGATCGACAGCGCCGTGCCGCCGCCGACGTTTCACGACGGCCTGGCCTGCATGGAAGTACTCGACGCCATCCGCGACTCCGCCGCGCGCGATGGCGCGGTGGTGTCGCTGTAGATTTCCAAGGCCAATGAATGAACCCTCCGCGTGACCGGCTTCTCAAAATCTTGAAATCGAAAAACGCTCTGCTAGGCTTGGTTCCACGTTTTGTTCAGGGCTGACTGTACCGAAAGGTTCAGTTCGCAAAGTCACCGGTCTAAGGGGCGCACGCCATGAGGGTGCGCGCCCTACGACAGCGGAACTGCCGAAACGGCTTGCTGGATGGTCTATTCACGGATGGAAGTAACACATAGGCGGCACGCATAAAGGTATCAACTGCGGTTCGTGCGCCTTCCCTACCTCTCGCCGTCACCCCTGAATCATCAGGTTCGTACCCTATTGCCGCGAATTGCCGGATCAGGCCGATCGACTGCTGATCACAGCCCTGGCTCCTCGCGATGCAGTTCGGTTTCATTGGCCCATTGATGACTCAGCATGACAATAGAAATAAAGGGTGCCGCTGCCAATTCCGCGCTCACCGAGCTGGACGACGACTGGATCGCGCTGCCCAACTCCTTGGGCAATTCGCCGGACAGTGCACAACGCAAAGACAAACGCGGCTGGAGCAATGGCCTGAGCGAATGGCTGCTGCTCGACAATGTCGACGGCGACCCGCGACGCTGGCGACTCAGCACCTACAGAATCATCATCGCCAGCTCACTGCTGCTGTGCCTGCTGCTGGCCATCCACTCCTTCACGACCGCGTGGAAACTCGGCGTTGTCTCCGTCATCGCCACCATCGCGTCGTACTACGTGGCGCTGATCGTGGCGTTGCGGATCGGAGCAAGGTTTCCGAATCTGGGCGCCGGCCTGCTGTTGCTGATGGTCTACATCTGCGGCCTGCTGATCCTGTTCGGCGTCGGCGACTACGCGCTGTCCGATCTCGGCGTCATCTTTCTCTATGTTGCCCCGGTCATCGCCTGGATCCATTTCGGCCGCATCACGGCTGCCGTGCTGATGCTGGCGAACACCCTCCCCTTTCTCTACATGGTGTCGCCAGAGCGACCGCTGATCCCGTTCGGCATCGACATGCTGATGCCGAGCTCCCATCTCTACGTGCATGCGCTGCTGTTCCTGTTCTTCAACCTGTCGATACCGCTGGCACTGTTCCGCGTGGTATCGGCGCTGAATGCCAGCGTGACCGGCAATCGACAGATCGCCCAGCGCCTGCAGCAGAGCAACCTGCTCTACCGGGATGTGTTCGAGCACGCCGGCGGCCCGACGCTGATCTGCAATCGCGGCGGGCGAATATTGAGAATCAACAAAAAGGCCAGCGCCCTGCTGGGACGGCACGGTAATGCCATCGACCCGGCGATCGAACTCATCGACTTTTTCGAACCGGTTGCAACCGGCAAGCGACTCGATACGGCGATTCATACAGCGCTGACCACCGGCTTCAGCGAAGATGAGTTTCTGACACGATCGACCGTGGACGGCAGCAGGGAGGTGTTGCTGACCATCAAGTCGCTGAGCCAGCACTGTCTGCTGATCAGCATGCGTGACGTCAGCGCGCTGCGCGCGATGGAGCGCGACCTGCAAATGGCCAACGCCGCGCGCGAACGCTTGACCGCCTATGACCAGCTGACCGATCTGCCCAATCGCGAATCGCTGCAGGAACGCCTGCAGAAACTGATGGATGAACCTCCGCCGGCGCGGCGCGGTGCGCTGCTGGCAGTCGCCTGCCTGCGCCTGAACAGCATCCGCTCCATCAATGAAAAATTTGGTCATGCTCGCGGCGACGACCTGATCCGCGAGTTCTCGGTCCTGCTGTCGCAGCATCGCCGCACCAACTTTCAGATTTTCAGGCTGCGCGGCGTCGTCTTTGTGATCGTGGTGACCGGCTGCTCGACACCGGAGCAGATCAAGGCCGTGCTTGAAAACTTCATCGACGATATTCCCTCCCGGCATGCGTGGGAAAACCAGACCGTCGAGCTGGAGGTCTCCGTCGGTGTCGCCTTCACCCGCGGCAAGGAGGTATCCGCCGGCGACCTCATTCACCGCGGCGAGCGCGCGCTGGAAATTGCCCGCCGACACGCCAAGGGCCCGCTGGTGTTGTTCAGCGAGGACAGCGCACGCGAGATACACCGGGAGATCGACATCAGCCTGGCGCTCTCCAGTGCGCTCGCGCGCAACGAATTCTCGCTCGTCTACCAGCCCAAGGTGGATGCCGCGAAATCGATTCGCGGGCTTGAGGCACTGATACGCTGGCACTCCGCCGAGCTCGGCAATGTCCCGCCGGCGGAATTCATTCCGCTGGCCGAACATATCGGCAAGATTCACATGATCAGCGAGTTCGTCATCGAAGAGGTCTGCCGCCAGCTGGCGAGCTGGCATGCGGATTTCGGCAAGGTCTGGCCGGTCGCGATCAATCTGTCGGGTATCGACCTGCAGCGCGACGATCTGGCGGCTTTCATACAGCGGGCATTGCAGCGCCACCGGATCGACCCGGCCTGGCTGCATCTCGAAATCACCGAGACCGGCCTGATCGAAAACGACGAGATCGCCCGACGCAATCTGGAGCGGCTGATCGCCATCGGCCTGAGGATTGCCATCGACGATTTCGGCACCGGTTACTCCTCGCTGAAAAAACTGAGCGAGTACCCGATTCATGCGATCAAGATCGATCGCTCCTTCATCGTTGCCATCGGCAAGAACCAGCGCAGCGATCGCATCATCCAGCTGATCATGATGCTGGCCAAGGTACTCAACTGCGAAGTGGTGGCGGAAGGCGTCGAAACCCGGCGCCAGCTGCAGTTCCTGCTGGACAACGACTGCAAGCGCTTTCAGGGCTATCTGTTCCACAAGCCGCTGAACCGCGCGGAAATCGGCCAGCTGATTGCCGGCCAGGGCGAACACACCGCATAAAGAGCCATTGGAGAATCGCCGGAGAAGTGGAAGAATGGCTGCGGCTTACTCGCAGCTCAATTCATCCCCGAAGCTCAATGGTTCAAAGGAGTGTTATCCATGGCTACCACCCGACTTATCTGTCACGCCTCCATCCTCTCCGCCCTGATTCTGCTGACGGCCTGCAAGCGAGACGAGACTCCCGCCACGGCGGCCGAGTCGACGCCCGCCGCGCACAACCCGCCCAGCGAACAGCTGGACACCGAAACCGCCATTGTCGAAACCCAGATCGACGGCGTTCCGGGCGGGGTCTACTCGGAAGTGGAAACACTCGAAGCCACGATCGTTGATCTCAACCGGGAGAAACGTCTCGTCGTGCTGGAAGACGAGGCCGGACACCAGCGTCAGGTCTATGTACCGCCGGAGCGGGTCAACTTCGATCAGGTACAGGTCGGTGACCACGTCAAGATCGCCGCCGCACGCGAAACCGTCATCTCCGTGGAGGAGCCCGGCACCGCCACCGATCAGCAGGGTGGCATGGCCGCCCAGGCAGCCAAAGGTGAAGCACCGGGTTTCCTGGTCGCCGAAAGCAGCCAGGTGACAGCTACCGTGGAATCGCTCGATGAGGTACAGCGCACGGCCACGCTGAAATTCAATGACGGCAGCAGCCGCGTGGTGAAGGTGCGCGACGACGTCGCCTTGTCATCGGATTATGTCGGCAAGCAGGTGGTGATCACCGTCAGCAACGCCATCGCCGCCAGCGTCGAGAAGCTGGAAACAGCGCCTGCCGACTGAGGCTGTTTCATCGAGCAAAGGGCATCGCGCCCGGCATCAACAGCGGCACTGCATTGCAAACAGCAAACAGTGCCGCTGATTTATTTAGTCCAATCTACTGACCAAATGTCTCTTCAAAAAAGCCGCGCATCGCCGCCCAGGAGCGCTGATCCGCGCTCCGGTTGTAAGCCAGCCCGGGAATACCGCGCTGATCCGCCTCGGGATCGCTGAAGCTGTGCGCCGTGTTGCCGTAGTGGATGAATTGCCAGTCGATCCCATCGCGCTGAAACTCCGCCATCACCGCATCGACGACCTCCCTCTTGACCAGCGGGTCCGCGGCACCGTGGCAGATCAGCACCTTCGCCCGATTGCGCCCCGCGTCCTCCGGCAACTCGGGAACCAGGCCGGCATGAAACGTCGTGATCGCCGCCAGCGGCGCGCCGCTGCGAGCCAGTTCCAGTGCGGTCGCACCGCCGAAACAGAAACCGATGGCAGCCAGCTTGCCGGCATCCACCTGCGGTTGTGCCGCCAGCGCATCGAGCGCGGCACGCGCCCGTGCCCGCCACCCCGCCCGGTCGGCGAACAGCCCCTGCATGACCGGCGCAACACTGGGAATATCCGCAAACACGGCGCCCTCGCCAATCACGTCTGCCGCCAGTGCAACGTATCCGAGTCGCGCCAGCCGCTCGGCGCGCTGGCGCGCGTGATCGTTCAACCCGAACGCCTCGGGAAAAACAACGACACCCGGGCGCTTGCCGCCGAGTGACTCGTCCCGATAGATCTGCCCGATGAATGTTGTCTTGCCGTCGGTGTATTCGATCTTGCTGGAATGCATGGGCGCCGCTCCGCTGATTTTCGATGCCGCGAATATTACGCGATCGAGTACCGGGAAAGCGTGGTGAAAAATTGCGGGAGAAAAGCGACCGCGGCCAGCCTGCGCCGCGGTCGATCAATCAACGTCAGAAGCGGAACCTGAACTGCAGGCCGTAGGTACGCGGATCGCCAAACACCTTGGTATTAAGGCCGACGCTGGCGTTGTGGTAGAGCTGGATGCCGCCGAGTGAATACTCCTCATCGGTGAGGTTCTTGACGAAGGCGGTGATATCGAGCGGCCCGCCCATCACCTCGTTCCACGCCACGCTGGCGTCGTAGAGCCAGTACGCTTCCTGTTGCATCGTCGAGTGCACACTCTCGGGAATAGCGGCGATATCCGCGCTGGTCTGCAGCGAGTTGATCCAGACATCATCCTGATAGGACGCACCCGCCGTGAAGCGCAGCGATCCGGCTTCACCCAGCGGCCAGGTGTAGTTGGCGGTGATGCTGGCCGCGTGCTCGGGAGTGAACTGGAACGGCGTGTTGGAAAGATCGGCGCCCGTTGCCGGGTTTACCCACTCCTTGTATTCCGGATCGGTGAAGATGTAGCTGATGGTGAAACTCAGATTCTCGGTCGGCGCGATGGTCTGGTCGATTTCGATACCGAAAATCTCCGCTTTCGCCGCGTTCTGGATCGACGAACCCGGAATACCTCCGCTATTGACGCCCACCGTGCGCTGGATGTCGTCATACCACTGCTGATAGAGAGCGACGTTGCTGCGCATCTGCCAGTCGCCGACGAACCAGTCGATCTTCGAACCGAACTCCAGGTCCAGCACGGTCTCCGGATCGAACGGCTCGCGCTCGGCATAACGCGAAGCGCGCGCGTTGAAACCACCGGCGCGATAACCGTAACGACTGGCGATATAGAACAGCATCTCGTCGTTGGGCTTGTATTCGATCGACGCGGTGCCGGTCGGCTGATCGAACGACGCATCCGACTTGACCGAACACTGGTCGGGCGGCAGGCGCACGTTGTTGTTGTCGAACATCGTGCACAGGGTAGAGCCGCCGGCAATCGCGCGGTTGGCGATCGTCATCTCCTTGTCGTCGTAGGTCCAGCGCACACCGCCGGTGGCCGACCACTGGTCGCTAAAGTGGTAGGTGCCCTGCGCGAACAGCGAGAAACTCTGGTTGGTCATGTCGGCCGTCTGCAGAACGCGCACGCCCCGGTTGTAGCCGGGCGAATCCTCGATGCCATCCTCGTAGTAGTAGTAGAGCCCGGTCACCCAGTCGAGTTTGTTGTCGAACGCCTTGCCGAGCAGCTGCAACTCGTAGCTGCCGTGGTTCAGCGTCGAGGTCTGGTCGGAAGAGACCACTTGCGGCAGCACCGCCGAGCCGTCGAGATCGACCACCTCGTAGGCCTGCATGTCGCGATAGCCAAAGATGCTCTTGAGCGTCAGATCCTCACTGAGATCGAACGTGGTGGTGTTGAACACACCCCACACTTCGACCTCGCTGGATTGCTGCAGGTCGGATTCGATCTTGGTGTTGCTGCGGTGGCGCGCACGCTCCAGCGTCTGCGACAGCGGCACGTAGTAGGTCGCGATGTTCGCACCGGTAAACGCGTCCGGATTGACCGCCTGCAACACATGGCCGCGACCGTCGATGTACATCTCGTCCCAGGTCAGGATGGTGTCGTTCTCGATACTGTCGCTGATGTTCCAGACAGCGGTGATACGACCGGAGCGATCGCGACGGCCGCCGAGTTTGTCGCCGTTGAGCTGGTTGTCGGCGACGTTGGTCTGGAAGCCGTCGCTGTCCACGGTGCGGCCGGCGACGCGCACCTTGAAATTGTCGGCCACCGGCAGATCGATGCCGAACTGCGTTTCGTTGCGGTCGTAGTTGCCATAGCCGAGTGTCACTTCGCCAGCGAGCACATCGCCGGGGCGCTTCGGTGTCAGCAGGATGGCGCCACCGGTGGTGTTGCGACCGAACAGCGTGCCCTGCGGCCCTTTCAATATCTGCACCGAACCGAGGTCATACATGCCGAGGTTGCTGCCCTTCGCCGGCGACAGCACCACATCGGCAAAATAGATGGCAACGGTCGGATCCTGGCCATACAGCGCTTCGGTCGGACGCACGCCGCGCAGCGAGTAGACCGGCGAATTGGCGCGGCCGGACGACGAACTGACGGAGAGCGATGGCGCGATGGTTTTCAGGTCCTCCATCTTCTCGACGCGAAAATCCTGCAGCGTCTCCGCGCCGAATGCATTGACGGCAATCGGCACGGACTGCGCATTCTCTTCACGCCGCCGCGCCGTCACCAGCACCTCCTCGATAGCCGAGCGCCCCTCGTGTTGCGGCGCTGCCGCTGCTTCCTGCGCCTGCGCAAGACCGCCGAATGGCAACATCGAAATCGACAAGGCGGCGGTGATCGCCCCTTTCCTCAATGTCCCCCCATTTCTCAACGCATGACGTACCGCCACGGCGATCGGGCGATACCCAACGACTGACTGGTTCATATTGATGTCCCCGCTAGTTATTAAAATTATGTTGCCGCCGCGACATACGGCTCCCTGAGCAGCGAACCACTAACTCGATGCGAGGATATATCGTGCAAAATTTTCCGACACATTACGAAAACGCAAGAATCTGAAGTCCAAATATCTGGACTCGAATCGGTACCTGATTGACCTCGGGATCGGGCTCGTTATCAATCGCGATACCGCCACTCCACAACGATGCGGGGCAGTTCTTCGGGAGATGGCTTTTCAGGAGAAGGTTCTTCAGGAGATAGCGATATGTCTACGCAGAATCTGTTCGAGGCCTGGCTGCAGGCGATGAGCGCCGCACTGCGCACCCCAACGTCGATCCGCCTGCCCGGCAGCGGCGATATCGGCGGCTTCACCTACCAGCCGCATACGGTATGGGAAGCACCGACGCTCTACCGCGGCAATGCGGCGCTGGAGCAGACCATCTACACCACCGTCGCCAGCCCCGGCAAACAGCTCGGCAAGCTGACCGATCTGGTACTGCAGATGGCCCGCTTGCTGGAGCAGCAGCTGGAGGATCCGCGCGCCCTGCAGGAGGTGCAGGCGATGGCGGACGATGTGCGCCGGATTACCGAGCCGGTCGCCGCGGCTGGAGAACGCGCGGCGCGCGACGAGCTGGAGAAGCTGCGCCGCAGCAACGAGACACTGCTGCGCGCGCTGATCGACGAGTATCACCACGCCCTGCAACCGCCCGCCGCAACGGATTGATGCGGATTGGATTATTGATACGACGCCGCAGACGGGTTCATCCGCGCGATATCCGCGTCGATGGCATCGATCGCCACCGGCCGACCGATGGCGAAGCCCTGCGCGAAATCGACGCCAATCTCGACCAGCCGCGCCAGCACGGCGTCGCTGGAGACATACTCGGCGATGGTCCGAATCCCCATGGCATGGGCGATCTCATTGATCGAGCGCACGATCAGCAGGTCCTCGGCGCTGTCGTTGATGCTCTCGATGAAGGCGCCATCGATCTTCAGGTAGTCGACGGGAAGCTGCTTCAGGTATTCGTAGGAGCAGCGCCCGGTACCGAAATCGTCGAGTGCGAACGAGCAGCCGAGCCGTTTGACGCGACGAATGAAGTCGGCGGTACTGATCAGGTTGTCGATGGTCGCCGTCTCGGTGATTTCGAAACAGACCAGCCTCGGCGCCACGCCATGCGCGCCAAAGCGCTCGAACAGAAAATCGGCCAGCGACGGATCGTTGAGGCTGTTGGCCGACAGGTTGATCGCCAGCGACAGCGGTCGCGCATGGCGGCGGACCGCCGCGCCCAGCCACGCCAGCGCCTGATCGATCACCCAGCGGTCGACCCGGCGCATGCTGCCGTAGCGCTCGGCGGCCTCGATGAATTCGATCGGCGAACCCAGCTCGCCATTTTCACCGCGCAGCCCCAGCAGCACTTCGTAGTGGCTGACCCGCGCGATATCGCCAACGGCGACGATCGGCTGCACCCGCAACGCCAGCGCCTGCTCATCGAGCAGCTCGCCCAGCTGGTTGATCCAGTGCAGCATCCGGTCCCGACGCAGGATCGTCTCGTCGCTGCCTTCGAACAGCTGCAGCTGGTCGCGGCCATGTGTTTTCGCCTCGGAACAGGCGAACAGGGCGTCGCGCAGAACAGTGGCTGCATTCTCGGCGAACTTGTCGATCTCCACCGCGCCGATGCTGAGCGTTACCTCGGCATTGCCGGCCGCGAGGTGATACACGGTCTGCCGCACCTGCTCGCGCATCGCATCGGCAAGCTGCGCGGCGCGACTGCGCTCGGTCGGTATCAGCAGCGCGAACTCATTGCCCATCAGGCGCGCAATTTCAGCATCGCTGCCGGCGACCTGCGCCAGCGTGATGCCGACCCGACGCAGCAGCTCGTCACCGGCAACGTGACCGTAGAGCTGGTTGACCACCGCGAAGTGGTCGACATCGATGTAGAGCAGCGTATAGCGCTGCTGCTGGCTGCGCGCGCGCAGCACCGCGCTGTGCACCTTCTCCTCGAAATAGCGGCGGTTCAGCAGACCGGTGATCTCGTCGACCGACTGCCGATCGATGATCTGCTCGAAGGCACTCTGCGCCGAATCGGCAATGGCGCGATTGACCAGCGGCTGGCGATCGCTGTCCGCCAGCGGCTTGAGACCGCGCGACAGCTCGCGCGCAAAATCGACGATGTCGAGATCGAGCGACTTGCTGCCGGCGTTGTCGACGAAGACGAAATTCTGGTGGTCCGCGCTGATCCAGACCAGCGTGTGCTGCATGCCGCTGCGATCGTCGGTGTAGGCGAAGGTTTCCCCGGTGCGATAGTCGCGCAACCGGCGCAGCCACGGCGTCAGTTCCGGGTAGGCGTGCTCCAGCTCGGCGCGCAGCAAGCCCTTGACCCGGGCCGGCCGCGGCTGGAAGGCGAACGGCCCCTGCTCCAGCTGCAGCGGCCGCTCGCGACTCAACACCGCGCGCACCGCATCGACCAGTTCGCCATGGCGAAAATCGACCGGAAAGCTGCGCTGCAGCCGCTGCTGCACGCGCTCGCTGAGCAGCGCGACCTCGGTCATCCACGCCTGCGAATCACCGCTCTGGGCCTCATCGCCCTGACGCATCGTCTTGTCGAGCCGGCTGAACCACCACAGCAGCTCGTCGAGCATGCCGAGCGCCTCGCTCCACGCCGCGCTGTCCACGCCGTCGCGCAGCCAGGTCAGGCGCAGCAGCTCGCGCCAGCCGTTCTCCACCAGGTTGATCAGCGGGCGCGCCACGTCGACATGCGCCAGCCGCTTGTACAGCTCGCGGTCGACGGCGTTGCCGGCCTGCAACAGCCGCTGCTGCCCCTCGCAGGCCTCGACCAGCCGTTGAATGCTCTTGTCCCGCGCCTTGCGCTGGCGCTCGCTGAGCGCGGTCAGGGCGCGGTTCGCCTCGGCCAGCTGCGTCTCGGCGCAGGGCACGCTGGCGGTAACCGGCGTCAGGATGTCGGCGATGCGGGCGCCGAGGGCGCCATCGATCTGGCTGCGATAGGCCGACAGCTCGCCCATCGTGTTGACCAGATGGTGGGCGGGGTGCTCCGGATGCTCGAACAGCGTCGTGTCGGCCAGCGACGCTGCGGCCAGTGGAATCTCCAACCGTCGCACCAGCTGCTGCAGCTCCGGCAGATCACGCAGCAGTCGCGCCAGCATCTCGATGACATGCTCCGAGAGCTGGATCTGCGCAGCGCTCTGCTGCGGCAGCGCGCGCTCGAGCCCCTGCGCCGCCAGATACTCCTCGACCCGCGCCAGCAGCGGCCGGCTCAATGCCGCCCTGCCCGGCTGCGACTGCAGTGCCGACAGCACATCGATGACGCCTTCGGAACCGAGCAGCTCGACGGCTTCGTGTCCGCCTGGCGCCACTTCGTGCAGCAATTGCAGCAACTGCTGCGAGGCGCGGTAGACCGCCGGGGCCGGGTCGGCCGCCTCGACGCTCTCCGGCACTGCATCAGGCGGCAGCGCCTCCTCCCGCGGCTGCTCCTCCCGTGCGCCTTCCTTCGCTGCCCCTTCCTCCGGTGATGACGACTGACTGCGGGCGCGCTGCAGCGCTGGCCACTGGTCGATCTCGAACCCGGGCAGCACGCCGACCTGCTTCAGCCGCTCGTTCAGTTCGTCGTAGAGCTGGGCCAGACCGTCGATCAGGGTGCGCCGGGCGACGCCGAGCAATACCGGCAGCAGCGTCACATCGATGCCGGCGGCGAGCAGTTCCCGGCACAGCGCCTGCAGCAGCGTCGGGATGGCGAGCGGAAAGACGGATTCATCGAGTTCGCGCTGCAGCAGATGACCGAGCCGCCGCATCAATGCCAACTGTGCCAGCTCGCAGCGCTCGCTGCCGTGGCGAATGGCCTTGCGCAGCGCCAGCTGCACCTCGAACTCGTCGAGCGCGACCAGCGCGAGCTGATGGCTGGCCTGCAGCTCGGCATCATCCGGCGCGGCGCTTGTCGACGTGGCTGCAGCAACCGCCACGAAACAGGCCGCGCGACACAGGTTCGGCGGCTGCATCTTCAGTCGCCGCAGCGCGCCAACCGCCTCCAGTGCCTGCAGGCGGTGCTGTGTCGAGCGGTTCGAAAACGCGGAATCGACAAGGACGATCTCGGCCTCGTCGAGCAGATGCACCAGCAACACCTCCAGCTCCTGGCGGGCATAGGTGTCGAGGGTGAGGAGCAGGCGGCGGTGCTGGGTTGGCGCGCCGGCATAGGTATCCGGGTTTGAGCCGGACATGGAACTACTCCGTTAGTTGCGCAGCGGTATCACGGTCTGGCGACGCGGGGCGGGGAGCCCGGATGCGGCGACCTGATTCCTACCGTCGAACAGCTGCATCGTTGGCTGTTGTTATCAGTCCACGGATGGACACGTCTTTATAGACCGATTGCCTTACTGCTGTTGTTTTATGGGCCGACCGCCTTACGACTGTTTTATAGGCTGATCGCCTTACGACTATGCTGCTCATGCCCAATTACCGATCGAGCCAGAGCAGCATAGTCGGCCGCCACCCGAATGTGCCGATGGAAATACAAATATTTGCCGGCTTGCGCGAACGGTGCCGGATCGCCTCGTACCCCTTATCGAGGGTTTCGACGAAGCGCGATCCAACGTCCAACAAGGAGAAACGCGTGAACAATGATCCGGCCAGCCGTGACCAACAGCTGCTGGCGCTGTGCAACAACGCGCGCCAGGCACACGGCGTCGCGCCGCTGCAGTGGTCGGCACAGCTTGCGGCGGTGGCGCAACGGCACGCGCAGGCGATGGCAACGCAGGGCTATTTCGATCACGTCGATCGCCAGCATCGCGCTGTCGGCGAACGCCTGAACGACAGCGGCTACCGCTATCGCTGGGCGGGCGAAAATATCTCCGCCGGCCTCGACGACGTTGCCGCCGTGTTCGACTGGTGGATGCAGAGCGAGGGGCACCGCGCCAACATTCTGGGCGCCGACTTTACCGAGACCGGCCTCGGCCACTGCAGCGTCGACCCCGACTGGCAGCAGATGCACCACTACTGGGTACAGGTATTCGGTGCACGCTTATTCGACTGACATACCGCTACGCAGTCAGGCCACCGGATCGGGCAGCACCTGTTCGGCTGGCGCACGGCCGGCGACGGGTGCCGCGCCCTCCAGCTGCTCGAACAGCGCCACGAACTCTTTCGTCAGCTTGTGATTCGGCGCGGCGAAGATCAGCGGCTTCTGCTCGCGATGCGACTCCTTCATCTTTACCGACGTCGACAGGAACTGGTCGAGCACCGGCAGCTGCTCCGCCTTCAATTCGGCGATCAAGGTGCGCGGCAGATTGGCCTGGCCGTTGAACTGGTTGACGACGATACCCTCGATGGCGAGCGCGGGATTGTGGTCCTGCTTCAACTCCAGCGCGTTGTCGAGCAGCTGGTAGAGCGCCTGCTTCGAAAAGCTGTCGCAGTCGTACGGAATCAGCACGCGGTCGGCGGCGATCAGCGCGATCTTGCTGTAGAAATTGAAGTTGGGCGGTGTGTCGATGTAGACGCGATCGTATTCGCTGGCCAGCTCGTCGAGCGCTTCGCGCAGCTTGTAGATCTTGTAGCGGCTTTCAAGCTCGGTGACGATCGCATTCAGCAGCGGGCTGGCGGCGAGCAGGTCGAGGTGCTCGAAGCGGGTCTCCTGCACGTAACCGATCGCCGCCTTCGGCGAGTTGAACCAGCCGCCGGCACTGCGCCGCAGCAGGTGGGCGACACTCTCCTCGGCCTCGCGAGTCTCCGGTGCATGCACATCGACGCCGAGGTAGTAACTGGAGTTGCCCTGCACATCGAGATCGATCAGCAGCGTGCGCAGACCGCGACTGGCACTGATCGCGGCGAGGTTGCAGGCGATGCTCGACTTGCCGACACCACCTTTCTGATTGAACACCACCCGCCGCATCGTGCCCTCTCCCGGTTCCCGCGCCGTGTTCACGTCCCCCGCTTCACACCGCATCGGTGCAGCGAGCCGCCCTTCGCTGGTGCGCAAACCTCAGCGCGGCACCAACAGCGTGCCCGGCACCGTGGTCGCAGTCTCAGAACTCGGCTTCGAGCTCATCGATGTCATCGGGCTCCTTCTGTGCCTCCTCGATCCACGCCTGCAGATCCGGCAGCGCCAGAATCTCTTTGCAGTACGCCGTGCAAACCGGATCCAGCGCGACGTCGTAGGTCTTCAGGCGCAGTACCACCGGTGCATACATCGCGTCGGCGATGGTCGGCCTGGCGCCGAACAGGAACGGGCCGCCGTAGCGATTGAGGCAGTCGCGCCAGATATCGGTGATGTGATCGATATCGGCCTGCGCGCGCGACCAGATCTTGAAGCTCTTGAAGTGCGCCTTGATGTTCATCGGCAGCGCCGAGCGCAGTGCGGTGAAGCCGGAGTGCATCTCGCCGCAGATCGAGCGGCAGTGGGCGCGCGCCGCGCGATCGTCCGGCAGCAGCTGCGCCTGTGGACAGAGTTCATTCAGGAACTCGGCGATCGCCAGCGTATCCCAGCACTCGACGCCGTCGTATTCGAGACGCGGCACGCGGATCGACGAGGAGAGCAACAGGATCTCGGCACGCACTTCGGGGTCATCCGGCGAGACCGTCTTCTCGTCGAACTCGATGCCGGCGAAACGGGCCAGCAGCCAGCCGCGCAGGGACCAGGAGGAGTAGTTCTTGCTGCTGATGGTAAGTGTTGCCATGGCGGATTTCCGTCGGTTTATCAGTGTGTAGACGAACAAAAATCTCGGCGCATCAAGTGCGCGTCCTGCGGCTGAAGCGCTGCCGCCGGCAGCGCCTGCCGTGAGCTCCACAGAGGTACCTTTGCTGCAGCATAAGTACCTTTACTGTGTCGACAGGCGGAGATGCCATGCTAGTGTCATTTCAGCGCCGTAGGGTTCAACACGGCAGGCTGCTTCAGCAGGACTGCCGCATTCAACAACTCGGCCTGTTACCAAATAGTTACAGCACCTGCAGAGGTGCAGTGCAAATTGCGCACCAGCATGGCGCCTTGGTACTGCGACATTCGCTGCGGACGTGTGGCATGCATGTTGCTCCACTCACTTCATCCATTGCCTGGATCATCCACGTGCATGGATCACAACATTGCTTGGACCGACGGCCGTGCTGACCACTTCAACGATTGACACTCGTGAGGCCAAGATGTTCTCGCTGCTTTATCAGGCGTACCAGGCCTATGCGGACATGACAGCGCCGGCGCGCGGCTTCGCCCGCAGCATGCTGCCACTGCTCAACAATCCGCTGCGCGACAAGAGCCTGCTGCTGCGAATGGCCACCGGCGCCTGCGAGTTCACCGCGCTCGCCGGTCTCACCCACGACCGCCCTGCTTACGGCATTCCCTCGGTGAAGGTGGGTCGCCGCGACGTGGCGATCGAGGAAGTGGTGGTGCAGCGTACGCCGTTCTGCTCCCTGCTGCATTTTCGCAAGCAGATCGACATCGCCCAGCCGAAGGTGCTGCTGGTGGCGCCGGTTTCGGGCCATTTCGCCACGCTGCTGCGAGCGACACTGACCACGCTGCTGCGCGACCACGATGTCTACATCACCGACTGGCACAACGCGCGCGATATTCCGCTGTACGCCGGCCGTTTCGATCTCGACGATTTCATCCTGCATGTGATCGGCCATCTCGAACTGCTCGGCCCCGACACGCATGTCGTTTCGGTCTGCCAGCCGACGGTGCCGACGCTGGCCGCGGTGGCACTGATGGCGGCCGAGGAGAATCCGGCGCAACCGGCATCGATGACGCTGATGGCCGGGCCGATCGACTGCCGCATCAACCCGTCCGAGGTAAACAAGCTCGCCAACGACAAGCCGATCGAATGGTTCGAGCGCAATGTCATCAGCACGGTGCCGCTGCGCTATCGCGGTGCACTGCGCAAGGTCTACCCCGGCTTCCTGCAGATCACCGCGTTCATGTCGATGAACCCCGGCCGTCACGCCTCCTCGATGATCGATATGTTCGCCAACTTCGTGCGCAACGAACGCAGCGAGGCGGAGTCGGTGCGCGACTTCTACGAAGAGTATCTGGCGGTGATGGACATGCCCGCCGAGTTCTACCTGCAGACCGTCAGAACCGTGTTTCAGGAGTACCACCTGCCGCGCGGCATCATGAAAGTGAAAGGGCGCGACATCGACTGCGGCAAGATCCGCAAGACCGCGCTGTTCACCATCGAGGGCGAGCGCGACGACGTCTGCTCGCTCGGGCAGACGCTGGCGGCGCAGGATATGTGCAAGAACCTGCGCCAGTACAAGAAGAAGCACCATGTGCAGCCCGGTGTCGGCCACTACGGTGTTTTCAGCGGCCGGCGCTGGGAGAACGAGGTCTACCCGCTGGTGCGCGACTTCATCATGTCGCACGCCAATTGATATCCCCGGAACGCGTCCCTCCCTGAACCTGCCGCAGCCCCAGACCGGGCGCAGCAAGCAACGCCCCTGCGTATCCGGCACCATTCGCTACAATCCGGCCACCCGCGGCCAGCCGTTGCCGCGACACCGGATGGCAACATGACCGCTTCCCGCTCGAATCCCTCTTCCGAAAAAACATCGACCGCGGGTTCCGGCAGCGAATGGGGCGCGCTGCGCCAGCTGCTGCCCTACCTGCGCGAGTATCGCGGCCGCGTCGCACTGGCGTTGCTGCTGCTGGTGATCGCCAAGTTCGCCAACATCGGCGTGCCGCTGCTGATGAAGCAGATCGTCGATGGTTTCAGCGGGCCGGCGGCGATCGCCGTGGTGCCGGTGGCGCTGCTCGCCGCCTACGGCCTGCTGCGACTTTCGGCCACCCTGTTCGGCGAGTTGCGCGACATCCTGTTCGTGCGCGTGACGCAGCGCGCGACCCGACGCATCGCGCTCAGCGTCTTCCGCCACCTGCATGCACTGAGCCTGCGCTTCCACCTCGAGCGCCACACCGGCGGTGTCTCGCGCGACATCGAGCGCGGCACGCGCGGCATCGGCACGCTGATGAGCTACCTGATCTTCAGCGTGCTGCCGACACTGTTCGAACTGGTGCTGGTCACCGCGCTGCTCTACACCCGCCTCGGCATCGAGTTCGCGCTGATCACGATCGGCGGCGTCGCCATCTACATCGCCACCACATTCGCCATCACCGAGTGGCGCACGGCACACCGGCGCACGATGAACGACGAGGATTCGCGCGCCAACACCAAGGCGATCGACTCGCTGCTGAATTACGAGACGGTGAAGTATTTCGGCAACGAGGCCTATGAGACGCAGCGCTACGACGGCAACCTGCAGCGTTACGAAGGGGCGGCAGTCAAGAGCGAAACCTCGCTCGGCATCCTCAACGCGGTGCAGAGCGCGGTGATCGCGCTGACGGTAACGCTGCTGATGTGGCGCGCATCGGTCGGCATCGCCGCCGGTCAGTTGACGGTCGGCGACCTGGTGATGGTCAACGCGCTGCTGATCCAGCTCTACGTGCCGCTCAACTTCTTCGGCGTGATGTATCGCGAGATCAAGCAGGCGCTGATCGATCTGGAGCGGATGTTCACGCTGCTGCACGAACATCAGGAGGTGCGCGACAAGCCGGATGCGCTGCCACTCGATACTCGCGCCGGCGCGGCGATCCGCTTCGAGCGCGTCGACTTCGGCTATGAATCTCGCCGCCAGATTCTGTTCGGCGTCGACTTCGACATTCCGGCCGGCCACACCGTCGCCGTGGTCGGCAGCTCCGGCGCCGGCAAGTCGACGCTGTCGCGACTGCTGTTCCGCTTCTACGACGTCAACAGCGGCCGCATCACCATCGACGGCCAGGATATTCGCGACGTCACCCAGACCAGCCTGCGCGCGGCGCTCGGCATCGTGCCGCAGGACACCGTGCTGTTCAACGACACCATTTTCTACAACATCGCCTACGGCCGCCCCGAGGCGACGCGCGACGAAGTGATCGCCGCCGCCCGCGCCGCTCACATTCACGACTTCATCAAGCGCCTGCCCGACGGCTACGACGCCATGGTCGGCGAACGCGGGCTGAAACTGTCCGGAGGCGAGAAGCAGCGCGTGGCGATCGCGCGCACGCTGCTGAAGAATCCCGCCATCCTGATCTTCGACGAAGCGACCTCGGCACTCGACTCGCGCACCGAGCGCGCGATCCAGGACGAACTGAAAGCGATCTCGACCGATCGCACCACGCTGGTGATCGCCCACCGTCTCTCCACCGTGGTCGACGCCGATCGCATTCTGGTGCTGGAGCACGGCCAGCTGGTCGAGCAGGGAACCTTCAGCGAGCTGCTCACCCTCGGCGGACGCTTCGCCCAGATGTGGCGTCTGCAGCAGGAGCAGGGCGAAGCGACGACTTCACCCTCGGCGCAAACGAACCCGGAGGCTCACCCGCACCGGGTTACGCAACCGTAATTGGCGTTGTCTGCCGCGCGGATATTTACTGTCAGCGTGAGATACAGATTCGCATCGGTTGCTGCCGATGTACTACCAGGAGAGATGTCATGAACAAAAAGATTCTGATGGCTGCCGCGCTGACCTTCGTTGCCAGTGCTGCCTTTGCCGGCAAGCCCACCAGCATCGTCTACGTGCAGGAAGTTCCGGTCGACGATGAGATCTACGCGCAGTTCAAGGTCAAGTGTTCGGACGGCGAGGAGAAAGAGGTCAGCGCCTGGAACAACCGCAAGCTCTGGTGCCAGGGCGTCGGCCTGAAGGACGACTGCGACAAGAAACAGATCAGCGCCGCCAAGAAGGCCTGCAAGTAACCGGAAGGGCTGCAATCGCCACACCCCCTGCGGGCTGTGGCGAGACTGAAACGGAACGGGGCGGCATTTGCCGCCCCGTTTGCTTTCCGCCGTTTACAACCGCATCGATCCGCCCCTTGCCGGCGTCTGCACGCGACCGGCCCCACGGCTACACGTTACCGGCCGTTTCCGGGTTGAACTCGCGAATGAAGATGTCCCAGAAGGCGAGGAACAGCGCCGCCACCAGCGGCCCGATGACGAAACCGTTGATGCCGAACATGGCGAACCCGCCCAGCGTCGACAGCAGCACCAGATAGTCCGGCATGCGGGTATCGCGCCCCACCAGCACCGGGCGCAGCACATTGTCGACCAGACCGATGACCCCGGCGCCAAACACAATCAGCACGACGCCGCTGAAATAGTCGCCACTGAGCAGGAAGTAGATCGCCACCGGCGCCCAGATCAGCGCGGCGCCGACCGCCGGCACCAGCGAGGCGATCGCCATCACCACCCCCCACAGCAGCGCCGCCTGCACATCGAGAATCCAGAAGATCAGGCCGCCCAGCGCGCCCTGCGTCGCCGCCACCACCAGGTTGCCCTTGACCGTGGCGCGCGTCACTTCGGCGAACTTGGAGAACAGCAGCCGCTCGCGCGCGTCGCCCAGCGGCAGCGCGCGAATCAGCAGGTCGACCAGACTGCGGTTGTCGCGCAGGAAGAAGAAGGTCATGTAGAGCATCAGCACGACGCTGACGGTCAGGTTCAGGGCATTCTGGCCGATCGTCAGCGAGCGCTTGGCGACGAACTGGCTGGTCGCCACGGCGACATCGGAGAGCTGTTTGCGCAGGCCGTCCGGGTCGATGCCAACGCGGTCGAGCAGGGCGATCACCTGCGGGAAAGCGGCCTTGGCGCGATCGACATAGACGGTGTAGTCGATCTCGCCGCTCTCCAGCTTGTGATAGAGGTCGATCCCCTGCTGCACCCCCGAGCTGAGCACGATCGCCATCGGCACCACCACGATCAGGATGCAGCAGAGCAGTGTCGCCAGCGCCGCCAGGTTGGGACCGAGCCGGCCGCGCTGGCGAATCAGCTGCTGCAGCGGCAGGAACAGCACGGTCAGGGCGATCGCCCAGAAGATGGCACCGAAGAATGGCAGCAGCAGCCGGAAGAACAGGATCGTCACCAGAATCAGCAGCAACAGGAAGGTGTTGCGCTCAAGTCTTCCCGACATCGTCCATCTCCGTTTTCGGCAAAGCCACAATCAAAGGCCGCGATCATTGCAACATTTGCCACCCCTCACAACCGCGCAGCGATAACAGTGTTCAGCACTGATTCAGCGCCACCTGCCACACTCGCGCCGCCACCCATCGACCGATCACCGAGCGACTACCGATACCGCATGCCGAAACTGCTTCCGACCCTGCTGCTGACACTGGCCGCACTCTCTTCGCCAACCCTGCCGGCGCAGGAAACACCGCTGCACCCGGCTCAGGCGGCACCGGTACAACCACCGTGGCTGCAGACGGTGCGCGCGCTGGCGATCAACCAGCTCGATGTCGAACTGCGCTACGCCCGCGACCGCCACGTCGCCGACGGCCGGCCGCTGCCGGCGCCGGTGCGGGAACTGATGCGCGGCCTGCTGCCGGACGAGCTGCTGGCGCAGGCTCGCTATACCGTCAGCATCGATGCGCCGACGCTGCCGGCGCTGCTGAATCGCGGCCACCGCGAACTGCTCGACCAGGACCACGCGGTGTCGGTGCCCGACCTGATCATCTTCAGCCGTGAGCCGACCTTCGCCAGCGCCGCCGACGCGCGCTGGTGGGGGCATGAACTGGGGCATCTGCTGCAGTACCGGCACTGGGGCGGCACCGCCGCCTTCGCCCAGCGCTATGTCGACGACTATCAGGCGGTGGAGCGCGACGCCGAGGCGCTCGGCCAGCAGGCCCTGCAGCGCTATCTCGATCTGCCGCCGGCAGCCAGGGCGGCAGCAGCGGGCGCGGTGCCGGCTACAATTCCCGCTCCTGCAACCGGTGCCGCGACCCGCTGAACGGCCGCCGCCACCCCACCGGATATCTGTTGTGGCTCCTGTTGTACCGCCTGCCGTACCTCCCGCCGTCGCACCCCCCGCTGCAACCAGCGCCTGGCCGCCGCGCAGCGGGCGGTTGATAAACCCTAAACCGGGTCTATAACTAAAGGCTGTTATCGGCGCGGTTTGCGCCGCCACTGTGACAAGCCCCCCAGGGGGTCATAGAGAAGGATCATGAGCGAAACGACGTTGACCCCGAAGAAGGTGAAGGTGATCGAATCGGCCCTGGAAGAGCGCAAGACTCGCGCCGATCGCCGCAAGGAGAAGGAAAAGAGTGTCGACTACAGCGGCCCCGAGCGCCGCTCGGGTCGCGACCGCCGGGACGACTGAGCCCGATAGCCAACAGGCCGCGACCAGCGGCCTGATATCTTCCGCGGCCGCCTGGCGGCCGCCTTTCCCGAACGCCACCCCACGCCGCCTGCCAGCTATCGCTGGCTATTGCGGCACGCGGTTCGCTATCAAATAAAAGTCGGCGTCGACCACATCCCGCACCCGCAGGTTGCCATTCAGCACGCTGAACGGCTCCAGCCCGAGCTCGCGCTGCGAGATCTGCATCGACCCCATCACCTTGATGCGGTTCGGCGTCACCTCCAGACGGGCCGGTATCAGCAGGTCGCTGACCTTTCCCCGCACCTTGGCGCGCGCCACCAGCGTCACGTTGGGCGGATCGCCGCGTATGCCGGCCACGCGCAATTCGATGAACTGGTGCGCCTCGGCATAGAGCAGCTGAGTGGAGAGCATGTTGCGGCGGGTGCCCTCGATCGCCTCGGGCTTCAGCGTGCCGGGAAACTCCTTGCCGGCGGCGCGGCGGTCGGCCGGGCGGTCGACCGCGAGATCGCGCACCGGGATCAGCAGGCGGGCGCCGGAGCGCCACAGCTCACCCTGCAGGAAGACGGTGCCGGAGATGCGGGTGGCGGTGATGACGTGGTTGTGGCCGAGCTTCGCCAGCATGCCCTCGCGGTAAACCCTCAGCGTGACCACCGAGGCGCTGTCTCTGACCCGGTACAGCGTCGCGCCCTGCTCCGACAGCACCGGCATCTCGCCAGCGGGAGGCAGCGCCACCTCGGCCTCGCGCGGCCACAAATGGCACCCCGCCAGCAGCGCAATCAGAACCCACCCCAGTCGACGCAATGTCACCCCCGCCACCGCCGCCCGGCAACATCGCCGAACCTTATTTTTTTGTACCGGCAGATGGTAGTCGACGCGGCGCCACTGCGGAGCCGACAGCGGGTTGATCTGCGACAAATGCGGCGCAGTGCCAATCCCGTGTGGACATATCCAGCGCCGACATGCAGGGCCGCTCGCGTCGCCACTACTGCGGTTGCACCGGCACCCAGCGGTCGAGGATGTGCTGCTGCACGCCGGTCTGCCGCATCCGCCCCAGCTCGGCGTCGATGCGCTGCCGCCAGGCGTCATCGCCCTTGCGTACCGCCCACGCCAGCAACTCCTCGGTCAGCAGCCGGTCGAGGCTCATCAAGTCGCCGTAGCGCGGCTCGGTCGGCAGCACCCAGCTGGTCGCCGCGCGATCGATCAGCAGGTCGATCTTGCCGTCGAGCAGCGCCTGCAGCCCCTGCGCCGGCGCGTCGAAGCCGATGCCATCCTTGATCCCGAGCTGCTCGGCGACGCGACCGCCGCCACTGTCGCGGACGTAGCCGAGCCGGTAGCCGGGCTGCATCAGGCTGCCGGGGCCACGGAAGCGCTGCACGTCGACGACGCGGATCACCGGCATCAGCCCCGCCTTCTGATACGACATGGTGAAATCAGCCTGTGCCAGCCCCGCGTCGTCGATGACCAGCCCGGCCATGGCGATATCGATCTCGCCGCTCTGCAATGCCGGCAGCAGGGCACTGCGCGCCAGCGGCACCGGCTGCAGCTTGCGGCCGAGCTGGGCCGCCAGCACACGGGCGAAATCCGCCTCCATGCCGACCCACTCGCCCTCGCTCTGAAAGCTCAGCGGCGGCCGGTCGAACGCCGTGCCCACCCGCAGCACGGCGCTGTCCGCCGCCATCGCGCCCGCCCACCACACCAGTGCCATCAATCCCGCCAGCAGACGCCAGACCATCCCCTTCCTCCCACGCTCGCCGGTGGCGCCCGTATGCGCGCCGCCAGTCGAATGAACCCTAGGTGAAATTACCTATTACGGGTGTTGAAAACCGAAACCTACAATGCCGCCGCCGCGATTGCCCGCCGTCGCTCCGCCTGTTCTTCGTTTCGCCGTTCTTCGCTGCCTCCCTATCCAGATACGGACTATTCCGTAACGCGGTAGGTACATGAGCGAATTTCGCCGCAAGGGTGCCCTTTCTACACTGGCAACACCTGTACGGAAACCGGAGATACGGCAATGTTGGTACTTTCCAGACGCCTCGGCGAAACCGTGATGATCGGCGACGACATCAAACTGACGGTACTCGGCATCAATGGCAATCAAGTGCGACTAGGCATCGCGGCCCCGAAAGAGGTCAGCGTGCACCGCGAAGAGGTCTACCGTCGTATCCAGGAAGAGCTGGACCGCAACGACCGCGTCGCCACCGGCTGACCGGATCGCGGATAACCAATCAACCGGTGCCCTCAAGGGCACCACATGGCGATGCAATCGCCTCGGCCGCTCCAGGGTTTTCTCCGGAGCGGCCCTTGATGTGCCCCCAGGAGGAATTCGGCATGTTGGTACTCTCCAGACGTCTCGGAGAAACCCTGATCATCGGCGACGAGATCAAGATCACCGTACTCGGCATCAGCGGCAACCAGGTGCGGCTCGGCATCGCGGCCCCGAAAGAGGTCAGCGTGCACCGCGAAGAGGTCTATCGCCGGATTCAGGACGAGATCGGCCAGCCGGCCGACAGCGAGCAGTAATTCCGCACCGCGTTCACCGCGGCGGAGGCAACCGGCGTCATCTGGCCGGACGTTACGCCTCCGCCGGCGGCAACCTGCAGTAGAAGGTCACTCCGCCCTCGGCATTGCGCCGAAAACCGATCTCGCCACCGTGCCGTTGCACGATGCCCTGGCAGATCGACAGCCCGATTCCCATGCCATTGGTCTTGGTCGTGAAGAACGGGTTGAACAGCTGCGCCTCCGCCTCCGCCGACAGCCCGCAACCGCGGTCGATGACGCGAAAGCTGACCTGCCCCGCCTCCATGCCACTTTCGACGACCACCCCGAGATTGCGCTGCGGCGACGCCGCCATCGCCTCCATCGCGTTGCGGATCAGGTTCAGCGCCACCTGCTGGATCTGCACGCTGTCGACGATCACCGGCAGCAGATCCCTGCCCGGCTCGAAGTGGATCGCCACGTCGCTGATGCGCGAATCGACCTCGGCCAGCGAGATCACCTCCTGCAGCAGTGCATTGATGTCGACGCGGGTGCGACCGCCGAGCGGCTTCTGCACATAGCTGCGCAGCCGCTGGATCACCTCCGACGCGCGCACCGCCTGCAGGTCGAGCTTGGTCAGCAGTTCCTCCAGCTTGTCGCGGTCGAACTCCGCCTGCTGCAGCATGCGCCGGCCGACGCGCGCGTAGTTGACCACCGCCGTCAGCGGCTGGTTGACCTCGTGGGCGATGCCGGCCGCCATTTCGCCGGAACTCGATAGCCGCTCCATGTGCGCCATGTGCTGGCGCTGCGACTCCATCTCCTCGCGCGCATGCCGCAGCGCCTCCTCGCTCGCCAGCCACTCGCTGATGTCGCGCAGCACCATCACCGCGCCACCGTCGCGGCGCGGCGAGCAGGCCAGCTCCACCGGCATGGTTCTGCCGTCGCGGCGATAGAGCAGCTCGAAGTCGCTGACCACGCTCTGGCCGAGGCAATAGGCGCGGTAGGGCGGCGTCAGCTCCTCGGCGACGCTGGTGCCGAGCTCATCGCGAAACAGCCGCAGCTGCTGCACGTTTTCGCCGATGGCATCGGCCGCCGGCCAGCCGGTGATCGTCGTCGCCGCCGGGTTGACCAGCGTGATGCGCCCCTCCGGATCGAGCGCCATGATGCCCTCCGCGACGGCATTCAGAATCTGCTGGTTCTCCTCCTCCAGCTCGGTGTTGCGGCGCGCCAGCTGGCGTTCGAGGCGCTGGATCTTGACGTGGGTGCGCACCCGCGCCACCACCTCGTCGGCCTGGAACGGCTTGGCGATGTAGTCGACGCCGCCGAGCGCGAAGCCGCGCACCTTGGCCTGGCTGTCGCCCAGCGCGGAGAGAAAGATGACGGCGCAGTCGCGCGTCTCCGGTGCCGACTTCAGTTGCTGACACACCTCGAAGCCATCCATGCCCGGCATCATCACGTCGAGCAGCACCAGCGACGGCCGCGCCTGGCGCGCGATGTCGAGCGCCGACTCGCCGTTGCGCGCGATCAGCAGGCGATAGCCGTTGCCCTGCAGCGTCTTGTAGAGAATCTGCAGGTTGATCGGGTTGTCGTCGACCAGCAGGATCTGCTCGCCGTAATCGATGACCGAATTCACCACGCCTCTCCATCCTGGTTTGTTATCGAAGCCGGGCTCGTCATCGGCATGACCGCCCCCACAACGCCCGTTATCTCTAGACGTTTCCGGGCAGATCTTCCAGCAGCTCGCGAATCCGCTCCAGCTCGAATCCCTCCAGCAGCGCGTTGCAGTGGTCGATCAGCGACTGCGCCGCCGGCACCCGCTGGCGCAGCGCGGCCAGCGCCGAGCGCAGCCCTTCGAGGTCGCCGAGCGCCAGCGCCGAGCGCAGCGGCACCAGCGCCGACTCCGGCAACTGGCGCAGCGGCTCGCCCGCCACGGCCGTCGCCGGCGGGCCGGCCATCGCCACCGGCGACAGCGGTGCAGTCGCGCTGCTCCAGGCGTCGATACGCCGGCACGGCAGCGCGAAGCGGAAGCAGCTGCCGGCGCCGGGCGCGCTGCTCACCGTTATCTGTCCACCCATCAACTCGCACAGCCGCTGGCTGACTGCCAGCCCGAAGCCGCTGTCGTCGCTTTCGCCAGGGCGGCCGAACGGTTCGAACAGTTGTGCCAATCGCTCGGCGGCAATGCCTATGCCGGTGTCCTGCACCTCGAATTGCAGCACTGGTGCGGCGCCGGCAACGGCCCTGACCTTCAGCGTCACGACCCCGCGCTCGGTGAACTTGACCGCGTTGTTGAGCAGGTTCGACAGAATCTGCCGCAACTTGATTCCGTCGAGCAGCACCAGCGGCGGCAGCTGCGGATCGAGCTCCAGCGAGAACTGCAGCTGCCTGGCCTCGGCCTGCTGCCGCGCCACATGGCCGACGTTATCCAGCAGCACGGGGAGATCGCACTCCGCCTCGTGCAGATCGACGCGACCGCTGTCGATCTGCGCCAGATCGATGATGTCGTTGATCAGCCGCAGCAGGTGCTGGCCGCAGCGCTCGATCGCCTGCAGATGGCTGCGCGGCTCGCTGTCGACGACCGCGTCGCGCAACAGTAGCTGGGTGTAGCCGAGCACGCCGTTGAGCGGCGTGCGCAGCTCGTGGCTGATGCCGGCGAAGAACTGCGCGCGCGCGTGGTTGGCATCCTGCGCGGTGATCAACGCCGCCTGCAGCCGCTCCTCGATCTGTTTCAGGTCGCTGATATCGGTCATCGTCCCCAGCGCGCGCAGCGGCGTGCCATCCTCGGCCCGCTCCATGACGCGGCCGCGACAGCGCATCCAGATGTAACCGCGCTCGCGGTGGCGGCAGCGGTATTCACAGGTGAACTCTCCGCTGCGGAAGAACTCCTCGCTGCTGTGCTGCAAACGCGGCAGGTCATCGGGATGAATGATGCCGATGAACCGTTTGAGCGGCACCTCAGTGTCGACCGAATGGGTGTCGACCGAGTGCGGCTCTTTCTCCAGCGGCATCTGGTCTTCCAGAAACATGCGGCCGATCGACGTATCGAAGGTGAGCCTGCCGCTCTTCAGGCAGTGCTCCCACAGGTGGGCATCGCTGGCCTCCAGCGCCAGCTGGAAACGCTGCTCGCTGGCGCGCAGCGCCCGTTCACTGCGCCGGTGCCGTTCGAGGATATAAGCCAGTGCCCGCTGCACCGGCCCGTGCGGATCGCCATCGAAAGGATCGGCACCGACTTCGCCACGACCGGCCGCCAGCAACTGCTCGCCGACCAGCACTGCCCGGCGGTAGAGATAACGACCAAACATGGAGATGCCGACGGCGATCAGCATGAAAGCCAGCAGCCACGACCAGGGCGTTGCGAGCAGGGCGGGCTGGATCAGCTGCAGCGACATCAGCAGCAGCAACGGCGGCACCGCCAGCATCAGTGCGGGCAGCAGGGCGCGCCTCATCGAGGGGTTTGCAGCCATTCCCTTCCATCCGTGTCATCGCATTGGCAAGCCCCGAGGATTGGGCTAGTGTGCGTCGTTGTTGTTATTTGCAGTGCTTCACAGCAGCGTCCGCAACGCTGTGGCACTGCGTCGAGCTGCAGACAGAGGATCACGCCGGGATCGATAGCCCGCGACGCGCCCCACCCCCGGGCACTCCCGGAGCCTAGAACGCGTCGTCGGCAACGGATATACGTAATTGACGCAGGAGTGACCGGCACCGCCCGAAGCCGGATCGCCGCACGGTTCCGACCACAAGGAGATACAGATGCGCGACACCCCGTCTGTTTATGTCGTCGAAGACGATGAAGCCGTGCGCGACTCGCTGCAGATGGTGTTGGAGTCGGTCGGCTACAAGGTTTCCACCTACTCCACAGGTACCGCCTTCCTCGATGCCTGGGATGCCGACATGAGCGGCTGCCTGCTGCTCGACATCCGCATGCCCGGCATCAACGGCATGGAACTGCAGCGCAAGCTGAACGAACGCAACTCGATCCTGCCGATCATCTTCGTCACCGGCCACGGCGACGTGCCGATGGCGGTCGAGGCAATGCAGCACGGTGCCGTCGACTTCGTGCAGAAGCCCTATCGCGAGCAGGAGCTGCTGGAGAAGATCGAGCACGCGATCGAGCTGGACCGCGAAAGCCGGCAGGGACTGCAGCAGCGCCAGGTGATCCGCCTGCGGGTCGACAGCCTGACGCCGCGCGAACTCGACGTGCTGCGACTGATGGTCGAGGGGCGCGCCAACAAGGTGATCGCCGCCGATCTCGACATCAGCCAGCGCACCGTTGAAATCCATCGCGCCCGCGTCATGGAAAAACTGGAAGCCAAATCGCTGGCGCATCTGGTGCGCATGGTGATGGCCATCGGCGACGGCGACCTGCTGGCACCGCCGTGACCGCGGCGGGCGTCGTGACCACCGCAGAGACCGAGATCGAACGGCTGTTGCGCGAGCGGCAGCCGTCGACCCTGCTCCTGCTGAGCCGCGACCCGCGCTGGCCGGCACTGTGCCAACCCCTCTGCCAACAACTGATCAGTCGCGACGACCTCCCGCTCAACGACATGGCGCTCAACGACATCGGCCATGTCGACATGGCGCTGGTGATCGACCTGACCGAAGCGCTCGACAAACGCGATGCCATCGAACTGCTGGGGCGACTGCGCACGCTGCACACCGACCTGCTCTACGTGCTGACCGCCGCCGACCCGCGCTGGTCGCTGACCGACTGGCTGGCGCTGGCCCTGCAGCGCGCCGGCGAATTCGATGACGACGGCCGCCTGCTGACGCTCTATCGCTACGACCTCGGCAGCTACAACCGCAAACGCAGCTGGAACAACTCGCAGTACTGGGCCAATCCGGACAACTGGGGAAAGTACCGCTGGTAAGCCATGGCTAGGCGCCACGCCTTGCAGCAGCAGCCACCACGGAACCGTCAGCCGCGATTGATCGCCCTGTCCAGCGCGTCGATGAGCGCGAGAATTTTCTGCTCCGCGGGGCCCTTGCCGAAAAACTCCTCCGCAATCGGTACCACTTCGCAGCGCCCCGGCAGCGGCTGCTGCGCCGCCGCCAGCAGATGCATGCGCGGAATGAAGATGAACTGCAGCCACTGCGCCAGCGTCATCGTGTCGACGCCGAACGGCTCGACACTGGCCAGCGCCGCCGCGTCCAGCGGCTCTGCCTGCCAGTAACCGCCGCGCCGCAATTCGGCCTCGAGATCGATCAGCAGCGAGGCGACATCTGTGTAAACCGTGGGGGTGTGAACTGTCATGTCGAGATCTCCCGTCTGAACGGTGGCAACGAATCGAGAATGGCGCGGCCGTAACGGCGGGTGACGATACGCCGATCGAGCAGCGTCACGCGCCCGCTGTCGCTCTCGGTGCGCAGCAACCGGCCCGCTGCCTGCACCAGCTTGATTGCCGCATCCGGCACCGCCAGCTCCATGAACGGATTGCCGCCGCGCTCCTCGATCCACTCCGCCAGCGCCGACTCCACCGGTGCGTCCGGCACCGCGAATGGAATCTTGGCGATGACGACGTGGCGACAGTAGGCGCCCGGCAGGTCGACGCCCTCGGCAAAGCTGGCCAGACCGAAAATCACCGAGCCGGTGCCGCCGTCGATGGTCTCGCGATGGCGGCGCAGCAGCTCCTGCTTGCTGAGGTGATCCTGCTTCAGGATGCGTGCCTGCCACACCGCTGTCAGGCCGTCGTAGACCTCCTCCATCTGCCGCCGCGACGCGAACAGCACCAGACTGCCTTCGTCCGGGTTCAACAGCCGCGGCAGCTGCTCGATCAGCTCGGCGGTGTGATCGGCCGGATTGCCGGGGTCGCTGCGCATCGGCGGCACAGATAACAACCCGGCGCGCGGATAGTCGAACGGACTCGGCACCACCACCGTCGTCGCCTCCAGCGGCACACCGGCGCGCTGGCGGAAGCGGTCGAACTTGCCCAGCGCCGTCAGCGTCGCCGAGGTCACCAGCGCGCCAGCGCAGGTGGACCAGAGATGATGCTGCAGCGTGCCGGCCGCCAGGATCGGGCTGCAGTTCAGTTCGAGATCGAACACGCCGCTACTGCCACTGACGGCCGCGACCCAGCGCGCGCGCGGCGGGTTCTCGTCGCCGGCATCGCGGGCAAAGTGAAACCACAGCTCGCGGTTGGCCTCGGCGCGGGCGCGCAGCAGGCTCAGCGGCGGATACCAGCGCTCGGCCGCCGCCCGCACGGCCTGCAGCGCGGCATCTTCGAGCGCCTCTTCCAGCACGGCGCAGATGCGCCCGAGCCGCTCGCCGAGCTCTTCGAAGCCATCGCGCAGCTGCGCAGAGAGCTCGCGAATTGAGTCATCGACGATGCCAGCCGGAAAACGGTAGTGCGGTGAGTTGTCGACACCGTCTGCGTGCTCTTCGAGCAACTGCTCGAGCGGTGTACGCACAGCCGCCAGCTGCTGACGCAAACCGTGAATGATCGACGGCAGCAGTTCGAACTGGCGGTCGACGCCACCGGTCTCGCCAATCTCGCCGGCCGCACCAGCGAGGCCGCGAATACTCTGCTCTAACGCACGATCGGTGGCGCGCAGCCGCACGCTGCAGGCGAAGTGGTCGCGCGCCTTGTCGGGCAGGTGATGCCCCTCGTCAAAGATATAGATGCAGTCGGCCGGCGCCGGCAGGATCGCACCACCGCCGAGGGCGAGGTCAGCCAGCACCAGATCGTGGTTGGTGACGATGACATCGACCTTCTCGATCGCTTCGCGCGCCTTGAAGAAGCAGCACTGGCGCACATGCGGGCAACGACGCCCGGTGCACTGCGCGTGATCGGTGGTGACGCGACTCCAGACCTCGTCGGCAATCGGCTCCGGCCAGCGGTCACGATCGCCGTCCCATTCGTCACTGCCGAGCTTCTCCAGCAGCACCTGCAACTGGCTGCGGGTGGCGACGTCGAGCTTGATCTGCAATTCGTCGGGATAGAGTGCCAGCGTCGGATCGGCGGCACCGGCATCGGTCAGCGCGCCGTCGAGCTTGGCCAGGCAGAGGTAGCGGCCGCGCCCCTTGGCCAGCGCGTAGCTGAAGGCGAGGCCGGAATGTTTCTGCAGGTCGGGCAGATCCTTGTAGACCACCTGCTCCTGCAGCGCGATGGTGGCAGTGGCAATGACCAACCGTTTATCGAGCGCCTTCGCCACCGGAATCGCGGCGAGGCCGTAGGCGACGGTCTTGCCGGTGCCGGTGCCGGCCTCCACCACCGCAATCGCCGATTCGTCGCTGCCGGCATTGGCCAGCGTGCGCGCTACCTCGGCGATCATCAGCCGCTGACCATAGCGCGCCTTCAGCCCCTTGCTGTCGAGCCAGCGCCGGTAGGCCTGCTGAATGGTGGACTTGAGGGCTTCGGTCAACATCGGCGATTCATATCAGCGTTTCGTATCAGCATCGGCAAACGAGCTGCCGCCGCACGGCGGCTCAGACCAGTTCCAGCTTGCTGACGATCGGATTGGCGTAGATCGCCAGGGCATAGGGCCGGTGCGACTCGGGCAATGCCGCTATCCGTGCCGCAAAGCGCTGCTCGATATCGCGGTAATGATCAGCGGCAAACGGCGATCCGTCGGCGCCGCACGGCAGATCCGGCATTGCGCCATGCAGCATCCGGTAGGCAAAGAAATTGGTGGGATGCAGAACGTAGCAGGCAATCACCTGACGGTCGATCGCAGCCGCCACCGCATCGGCATCGGCGAACTCGCCCACCAGCGGCCGACCGAAACTGACGTGCACGTCGCCCTTGGTACCGGCAATGCCAAGACCGATGCTGCGCAGATCTTCGTGCTCCGCCTTTTCATAGCCGCCGGTGGTCGCGCGCACATAGAGCTCCTGCGCCTTGGCGCTATCGCACGGATCGAACTCATAGGAGATAGCGACCGGCACGATCCGCAGGCGGTTGACATAGTCGCTGAACGACTCGACCGCCTTGTCCTGCGCCATCGTCAGCATCTTGATGATGGCCGGCTCGGTGCGATCGAGACCGTCCTTCGCCCGCCCCTCGCGCTGCGCGATCCAGATCGGGTTGTTGTCGACTTCGATCGAGTGACGGATGTAACCGGAGAGCTGCCTGTAGGCCGCCAGCATCGCGCGCGGCCCCTTCGCCGAGCGCTTGACGATGAAGCTCTTGTTGAGTCGCATCAGATCGGCGGCGAACGGTTTCGACAGCAGGTTGTCGCCGATGGCGATCCGCACCGTCTCGTGATCGTTGTGGTAGAGCGCGTAGCTGAGGAAGGCCGGATCGAGAGCGATATCGCGATGGTTGCTCATGAACAGCCACGCCTGGTCCGCCGCCAGCGCATCAAGGCCCGAAACCGAGAAGCGATCGGTGGTCGCCTCGATCATCCGATCCATGTATTTCTTCACCACGGATTGCAGCGGATCGACCGCGTCGACCCCGCGCAACTCGCGGCTCAACACCTGCCGCACCAGCCAGCGGCTCAGTCCCGGCAGCAAACCATTGAGACGCGGCAGTCGCATGCGGGCGATGTTGCCGAGAAACTCCGGATCGACCAGCAGCCGTTGCAATACCGCGCTCACCTCGCTATCGCGGTAGGGACGGATATCGGCAAACGGATCTTCGGTCGCAACCGGTTGCAGTATCGGCTGTTGCATATGGCGCTCGGCGGGCAGTGACGGACGGGCGCTGCAACATACCGGAACGACTCCGAGCCGTCACCCTCCCGCTCCGACAGACCGCCTTCCACGAAGCGCAATATTTTTCACTTCGGGCTGTTGACCCGTTCAGAAGCGATCCGTATAGTGCGCCACCTACCGCTGAGCACGGCACCGTTTTACGGCGAAGTGTTAAGCCACCAGTTTGATGCGGGGTGGAGCAGCCTGGTAGCTCGTCGGGCTCATAACCCGAAGGTCGTCAGTTCAAATCTGGCCCCCGCTACCAACATGAAAACCCGAGAGTCGCAAGGCTCTCGGGTTTTTCATTTTCTGCACATACCGAATAGAGCCTCGCATCAAAACTCCACCGCGATGCTCACCTCACAAGAACGCGGCGCACAAGGAATGCACGCCGCTGTTGCAACGACGGCCGTTCGCGGCGCAGCAACACGCGAAGCAACGTGTCATGCGCCAGATCGGCCGCCCGCCCGACCATTCAGGTCGCCCGATCAGAAGCGCCGCGTGACGGAGCCCACCACTTCGCGCTCTTCGCCGTAGCTACAGGTTCCCCACGAATAGCAGGTACCGAAGTACTCCTTGTCGGTGACGTTGTTGACGTTGAGCGCGAATCGCCACAGGTCGCCATCCCACGCCAGCAGCAGATCGCCGACGGTGGCCGACGGTGTTTCCGGCGTGCCGCTGCCATCGGTGAACGCGCTCGAATAACGCACGCCCGCACCAACGGCAAAGTTGTCGAGACCGGCGATGGCGAAATGGTAGTTGGCCCACAGCGTGGCGCGATTGCGCGGTGTCGCCATCAGCTGCTCATCGATGTCGATGTAGCTGTAGGTGAAATTCAATTCGACACCCGGCCCGACCACACCGACCAGCTCGAAGTCAGCGCCGCGATTTTCAGTTTCGCCGACCTGCGACTCCGGCCCCAGCGGTCCGTATTCGATGCGCTTGTCTTCGCGCAGCTCATACGCCGCCAGACTGGCGCGGAACGCACCGCTCTCCGGTTCGTATTTCAGCCCCACTTCGCGCTGCTCGCCGCGCAGCGGATCGAACCGCGCGCCGGAAATGGTCCGACCAATTTGCGGTTGAAACGATTCGCTGTAGCTGACATAGGGAAAGAAGCCGCCGGGCAGACGATAGCCAACCGCCAGTCGCTTGGTGTTGGCGTTGTCGTTCTGCGTCTCGCCGCCCTGCTCGGCGTTGCGCACGCGGTCGTGGCGAAACCCGGCGGTGATCTGCCAGCCGCCGATCGTCATCAGATCCTGGATATAGACGCCCTGCTGATCGATGTCGGAATCGGGATCATCCGTGTAGGCGGGAATGCGATAGCTCGCATCGTAGACCGGTGAATAGATATCGATCGGCGCCAGCGTGCCGCCTTCGGAGATCGGAGAGTCATCCGCACTTTTGCCGCTCTGCGAATAGTCCATCAGGTCGAAGCCGACCAGCACCCGATGTTCCAGCGCACCAGTTTTGACGATCCCTTCCAGATTTTGGTCGGCCAGCATCAGGCGCGTGTCCTGCTGCCAGAAATAGCCGTAGCGCTCCAGCACGCGTTGCTCGGCATCAATGTAAGGCGCCGATGCATCGATCGCGGCGTAATCGACGTCGTTGTCGATCACGCGCAGGTTCTGGCGAAACAGCCAGTCGCTGTCGAAGCGATGTTCGAACGCCCAGCCGAAGGCGAGATGATCGGCGTTGAAGTTGTCGGCCTGCGGTTCGCCGGTGAAACGATCCGACGGAATGCGACCGTTCGGATTGCTCAGCACCGTTCCCTCCCACGGATAAACGCCGCCCGAATCGCCGCCGGCGCGATCCTTCTGCCAGCGCAGCCGGAATGTCCATTCAGTGTCTTCGCTCGGCCGCCACGTCAGCGACGGCGCCAGCAGCTGGCGATCGTCGTCGAGATAATCGACCTGCGTCTCACTGTCGCGTCCGAGCGCAACCACGCGATAGAGCAAGGTGCCGCTGTCGTTCAGCGCGCCGGTGGCATCGGCCTGAATCTGCGCGAGGTCGTGACTGCCGAAACGAATGCCGACCTCCGCCTGCTGTTCCGGCAACGGCCGCTTGCTGACCTGATTGACGATGCCGGCGGAGGAGCCCTGCCCGTACAGCATCGACGCCGGGCCGCGCAGTACTTCGATCCGCTCCAGCATGTAGGGCTCGGCGCGCACGGTGCTGGTCCAGTAGCCGATGCTCTCGTTCAGCCCGTCGAGATAGACCGACGGCTCGGCGCCGCGCACTTCCGGGCCATCGAGCCGGGTGCTGTTGCCCCACAGGAACGTGCGCACGCCCGCCGCGTAATTCAGCGCGCTGTCGAGCGAGGCGGCGCCGGTATCGACGATCTGCGCGCGCGACACCACCGAAACAGAGAGCGGTGTTTCGGTCAGCGGAAGATCGGTCTTGGTCGCCGTGGCGCTGCGATGCGCGAGATAACCATCGACCTCACCCCAGGCGCTTTCACCGAGCAGGGCCGCCGTCACCGACACCGGCGCCAATACCACCGACCCCTGCTCGCCCGAGACAGCACGCAGCACATAACTGCCCGTGCCTTTATTGACAGCTTGCAAGCCGGTGCCGGCCAGCAGTGCGGCAAAACCTTCGTCAACGCTGTAGCGGCCCTGCAAACCCGGCGATTGTTTGGCGCTGAGCGCAGCGGCATCGAACGACAGCGCGACACCGGCAGCGCTGGCGAATTCGCCGAGCACGCGGCTCAGCGGGCCGGCGGCGATGGAGAATTCACGCGGCGCGCTGACCGTCGTCGCCGACGCATCAGCGGCGTGCAGCGGTGATTGGGACAGCAGTGTCAGTGCAGCCAGCACGGCTGCGCTCAGCGCTCGAAGTGGCGGTTTACCCGCGGCGGGCAGCGATGACATCGGAGATCCTCGGCAAGATGGCGATAGGTTTCCACGCAGAGCCGAACCAGCTCACGCAAAAGTGCACGCGAGCGGAAAAAATTTTCAGGCGGGAACGATGCGCACCCAGTAACGGGTCAGGTGCTGCAGGCGCAGCGGGAAGGCTTCGGTCAACACCTGCAGCGCACGGTCGGTGTCATCGAGCGGAAAGGCGCCGGAGACTTTCAATTCGGCAATGGCCGGATCGCAGGCGAGAAAGCCGACACGATAGCGCGCCAGTTCGGCAGCGAGTTGGCCGAGCGGCATGTCGACCACGACCAGACTGCCGCCGAGCCAGCTGCCGGCCGCACTGTCCGCCGGTTGCGCTCTTTGGCAATGGCTGGCGTCGAACCCGATACGCTGACCGGCGCCAATTTCGACCGCTTCGTCACCACTCTCAGGCACAACACGCACGCGAGCATCGAGCACCGACACCTGCGTCTGCTGCGCATCGACACGAACGACGAAACGGGTGCCCAGCGCGGTAACGCTGCCGTGTCGGGTGATGACCGTGAACGGACGCCGTTGCGCGCCAACATCCGGCGCGGTTTCGATCAGGATCTCGCCGCGCTGCAACAACACCTGTCGCGTGGTCGGCGTGAAACGCAGATCGGCGGCGCTGTCGGTATCGAGCGCCAGCAGCGAGCCATCGGGCAGCGTTTCACGGCGGCGCTCGCCGATGGCTGTGCGCAGATCCGCATGCCACACCTGCCAGGTCGAATTGCGCCATGCAAACCACGGCAGCGGCGCCACCGCTGCGACCATCAACAAACGGCGCAACAGCTGTCGACGCGAACTGGCGGCACCGCGCAGCGCCGGCGCTGCCAGCTCTGACGGCAACTGGCCGATCGGCGTCATCGTCTGCTGCACTTCACGCCAGGCCTGCTGATGCAGCGGCGATGCATTCAGCCAGCACATCAGCTCGCTGCGCAGCGTGGCATCCTCGCCGCCCTGCAACCGCACATACCAGCGCGCCGCTATGCGAATGGCGCGATGCAGTTCGTCATCGGAAGCGATATTGATGACGTCGGTCGTACTCATCGCTGCTGCAACCGAAACAGGCAGCACTGCTCGACCGCCTTCGCCATGTAGTTGTTGACCGTGCGCAGCGACAACCCGAGCCGCGCCGCGATCTGCGTGTAGGTCAGGCCATCAAACTGGGCCAGGATGAACACCTCGCGCACCTTGCCGCCGAGCCCGACCAATGCCGCGTCGAGCAGCACCAGCGTTTCGACGATCACCGCCCGCTCCTCCTCCGATGGCCACTCCGGCTCCGGCAGCAGCGCCAGCGCTTCGAGGTACTGCCGCTCCAGCGAACGGCGGCGAAACAGATCAACAACGAGACCACGCGCGATGGTGACGAGGAAGTGACGTGGCTCGCGCAGATCGTCGCTGTCAGGCGAACGCAGTACACGCAGGAAAGTGTCCTGCGTCAGATCGGCCGCGTCGTCGGGACAACCGATACGGCTGCGCAACCAGCCGCGCAGCCAGCGGTGATGATCGGTGTAGAGAAGGTCGATCGCAGTGAGAGAGTCGGTGGCCGCCATGAACGCCTCGTATCCGTCGAGGCGGCGCCCCTGATGCAGATAAGAATTGTTCGCATTCTATTCATGGGGGCGCACGTTCCGCAATCTTGTCTCATCGTCCAAAGAGGCTCAGGGCGCTACCGGCTCAAGCATCTCGGCAAAGACGGCGGCGGTGGAAATGGTGAGCTCCACGCTGGCCAGCGCCAGCGGCTCGTCACCGGCAGAGGGGTGCAGCACCCAGAGGTCGTCCCCGCCGCGGCGGTAGAGGTCACAGGTGCGGCTGTCGATATCCACCATCAGATACTCCCGCAGGCTGGGCAGGCGCCGGTAAGCGGTGAACTTGGCGCCCCGGTCATACGCCGCCGTGCTCGGCGACAAGACCTCGACCAGCAGCAACGGTTCGGACTTCTGCAGGTCGCTGTCGCGGTCGGCGGCGCTGCAGGTCACCATCAGATCCGGGTAGAAGTAGCCGTTGGCCTCGGCCACCTGCAGGCGCATGTCGCTCATGTAGGTGCGGCAGGGTGTGCCGGCCAGATGCTGGCGCAGCGCAATGTACAGATTCCCCGCCACCGTGACATGTCCATCGCCGGCACCGGCCATCGCGAAGACTTCGCCGTTCAGATACTCGTGACGCTCGGGCTGCTCCGCCTCCCAGCGCAGGTAGTCGTCGGCGCTGAACGGCGGCAGGGATTTGGCATGGGCCATGGCACACCTCGGGGTGATCGCGATACCGGGCTATTCTGGCATGCTCAGAAATCCGCCGTCATGGAAACCAGCAAGGTGCGCGAGGCACCGCGGTACAGGCTGGTGCTGGCCCAGTAGCTTTCGTCGAACACGTTTTCGACGCTGGTCCGCAGCACGATCGGGTTCGCACCCGCCCTGAAGGCGTAGCTCACGCCGGCGTCGATACGGGTCCAGCTCTCCAGCTCCTGTGTGTTGGCGTTGTCGATGTACTGGGAATCCGTGTAGATGCCGAACAGCCGGAAACTCAACCCCGCGAGGAACGGCGCGTCCCATTCGCCGCCCAGGTTCACGCTGAGACGAGGAGCGCCCGTGCTGGTGTTGCCGTCGAAGGCGCTGTTGTTGGTCTTGACCAGCTCGGCGTCCAGCAACGTCGCGCCGCCCAGCACGCGGGCGCTGGTAACCGGCTCGCCGAACACGGTGAATTCCAGGCCGCGGTAGCGATTCTCGCCGTCGAGCGAGAACCTGCGTGTCACCGGGTCGGTGAATGTGCTCGGCTGATTCATATCGAACGCGTTGAGCGTCGTGGCCCAGTTTCCGAAATCGACCTTGATGCCGGCCTCGATCTGCTCCGACTTGTAGGGTTCGAAGACCTCGCCCGCATTGGACGCTGTCCCCGGCGCGACCGGCCCGCGTGTCAGCCCCTCGATGTAGTTGCCGAACAGCGAGACGTTGTCCCGCAGACGGAACACCAGCCCCACCGCCGGGCTCACCGCCTGCTCGTCGTAGGTCGGGACCGATTTCGCGCCGGTCTGCGCGTTGAAGCTGTCGCCCTTCACCTGCTGCAGCCGCGCGCCGAGCGTCAGCAGCAGCCGGTCGTTGGCGAATGAGAGGGTGTCCGCCAGCGCGGCGCTGGACAATGTCGATTCCGAGGTCTTGGGCACGGACGGGAACCCACCGAGCTGCGGCGCCGCAATGAAGGTCGGTTCGAAGATGTTATTCGGACGGTTGGCCAACGGCGTGGTCAGGGAGCCGTCGATCGTGCCGTCAAAGAATGAGATCGCGCCGGACTCGCTCTCCAGTTGGCTGAGCTTGAAGGCCAGTTGATGGTTCAGCGACCCGATAGCGAAGCGGGTATTCAGCCCCGCCTCGAAACTCTGACCGCGACCATACGAACGGCTGCCCCAGAACACTTCGTCGAAGTCACCGGACTCCTGCAGGTTGATGCCATAGCTGAGGTTGAAGTGCGACCGCGACTTCGCATATCCGGCGGCTGCATAGGCCGTGACGTCTGGTGTGAGGTCGTACTCCCCGCGCAGCACCGCGAAGTGCTCGTCGGACTCGAAGTGGTTCCAGGGCTGCAGGAAACGCTGGTCGGCGTCGGGGGTGTCCGGCACCTGCGCGCCATTGGCCAGGAACATATCGGAGTCGGCACCGTCGATCGTCTGCGAGGTGACACTGGCGTCGAGCTTCACGCGCAGCCGTTCGCCGCGATAGTCCAGCGCAACGACACCGTCGCTGCGCTCCTGATCGTTATCCTCCAGAAACGCATCGCCATCCTGGTAGACGCCGTTGAAGCGCACGCCGAACTCCTTCTGGTCGCCAAAGCGCCGCCCCACGTCCAGATGGCCGAGCCACAGGGCCTCGGACTCGAAGGTCCCGGTGAGCTGCGTCACCGGCGTATCGCCCGCCCGCTTCGGCACCAGATTGACCATGCCGCCAATCGCGCCGTTGGGTGTGATGCCATTGAGCAGGGCGCTCGGCCCCTTCAGAACCTCGACGCGCTCCACGGACTGAATCGCTGGAATCGACAGGCCGCCGAGCCCCTCGAACGTGAAGTCCGAGGGCCTCACGCGCAGTCCGCGGAAACGCCACGTGTTCGAGGTCTGGGTCGGTGTATTGAATTCGCGGACCGACGGTTCGTTGCGCAGCAGGTCCGACAGGTCCCGTGCCTGCTGGTCCTGCAACAGCTCCGCCGTGTAGCTGGTCTGGTTGAACGGCGTCTCCAGAAAATCGCGGTTACCGAGCAGGCCGAGCTGGCCACCGCGCGCCACCTGGCCGCCGGCATAAGCTGCCGGCAGTTCGTCAGGCGACGCGGCGGCGCTGACCTTCACCGGCGCCAGCGTCACTGCCCCTTGCTGCTTCAGCACATAACCCTCACCGCCCGGCTCGACCCGCAGCCCGGTGCCGCGCAACAGCAGCTCCAGGCCGGATTCCACCGAATGCGCACCGGAAAGCCCCGGCGTTTTCAAACCCCGCACCTGTTCAGGCGTGAAAGAAAGCGTCACGCCCACTGCGCGCGCAAAACGATTCAGCGCCTCGCCGAGATCGCCCGCAGGAATGGTGATGCTCGTTGTCGCGGTAGCCGGCTGGGCATGTACCGGCACTGCGATGGCGGCAATAACACCAACACTCGCGCACAACGCCACGCAGCGGCACAGCTCTCGCAGGCGGAACGAATTAATAGCAGCGACTTTTCGATTGAGGGAAGGCAAGGCAGGCAGTGCAAAGGGCATGGTGGGCGTCCATCGTCCGGTTAATGGGGGTTGATACCCGGATAGCCGGACGAGCGCGCAAAACCCGACAGTGATCAGCGAGTTTTTTGTAGCAGGCCATCCATGGCGCCACCCATCATGTCGTCGCTGGCGCGACGCCGAAAATCGCTCCCGACGATTCTTTGTAGTGCGTCAGCGCACCCAGCTGGATTGGTCTTGCGGCAGGCGGTGATCGGGGTCGTTGACTTCGAGCGTATTGCCACTCTTGAGTCGATCGACGTACACCATGACATTGGTGCCACCATCACGGACCAGGCTGGGGAACAGAATGCCGGTGTGACCGCGCTCCAGCACTAGGTCGCCGAGCACCCAGGTTGGAGGTTCGATGTGCTGCTCGAATTTCAGGTGGCGCCAGTCTTCGCGCCAGTCGTGCCACAACTCATCCCAAGCGTCTCCGCGATGAAGCTGGCGCAGGTCGACCAGATCGCGCAGCGTCGCGGTATACGAGCACAGGGTGCAGGGCGCGGCAAGAAAGGCGAGGTCTGCTGGTACTCGCGCAGCGCCGTCAGTTCGTCCAGCGACAGGTACAACGCTCCGACACCCGGTCGATTGAACCGCCCACCCTTGCTCGCGGCGCCCGCGCCACTGGCAGGCCGGCTGGCCCACTGCGGTGTGTGCGCGCGAAACAGCATGGAGCCGGACGGCAGGTGGTGAAGGATCATCCAACGAATCCGGCGCTGATCGACTCCAGGTAATCGATTGCGTCCTCCGTCCGACCCTCCTGTACCAGCTGCAGCACGGTCTTGTGACGAAACGCCGGGATTGGCTCGTTCTTGATCAGAAAGATCGCGCGCTGGGTATCCGGTTGGATGGCCGAGGCGGCCGACAAGACCCTCATCAGGTCACGCAGCGTCGCCTGCAGTCGGGGAGACTCCGGGTGCGTCCGCAGGGTGTTGCGGTGCACCCCTGCCAGTTCGGCAAGATCCTGATGCTGCAGACCCAGAACATCGGCGATATGGGCGGCAGACAAGCGGGATGTGCCAGGTTCACGGGCTGATTCGAGCACGTCTGCAAAAGCGGTCGCGAGCATGGCTTCACCTCTAGGGATTGAGCTGGAGACTAGCACATTATGCGCACAGTTTTTGACTGCATCCAGCACACAGACTCTCGATCAGATCGGACTCCGTAAAAACGCTTCCTGAAGCTTCAAACCCGCGCCGTGACAGTCACCCACCAGCGCGTGCGATAGACAATGTTGACCGGCAAGGTGCGCTGCACCACGTCGAGCAGCTGATCGGTCTCGTCCAGCCGATAGACACCGGACAACCGCAAATCGGCGACCGCCGCGTCGCAACCGAGGTAACCGCGACGATATCGCGCCACCTCCGCAACGAAATCGCCGAGCCGCATCGACTGCGTATCGATGACGCCATCGGCCCAGCCGCTCGCCGTCATGCCGTCGGCGACAGCGGCACCGATACCGTCACGGTCGACGACACAGCCCTGCCCTGCGGCAATAGCCTGTCGAGCACGATCGTTCGACACCACCGCGACCTCACCCTCTTCAACCTGCAATCGCGTCACGCCCTCTTCATGCCTGAGTGTGAACACCGTGCCAAGCGCCTCAAAAGTGCCAAGTCGCGTGCGCACACGCAGCGGACGCTGCTGCGGATCGTGTCCGCTGGTGAGTCGCAGCCCGCCATGCGCCAGTACCAGCAGACGTTCGGTATCGGAGAACTGCAGATCGACAGCCGAACCCGTGTCGAGCTGCAACAGCGAATGATCGGGCAGCTCGATCGAGCGACGCTCGCCAATGGCGGTGGTGTAGTCGGCGCTCCAGCGCGACCACGGTGTGGTATCGCGCGCTGACCAGACCACACCGCCGACCACAACCAGCGATAGCAGCTTCAGCGCCTGCCGCCGATCGAGGCCACGCGTGCTGGCCACCAGCGTATCGGCCAGCAATTGTGGACGCGCCACACGACCGAAGCCGGCGGACATCTCCGACTGAATCGCTTGCAGCCGCTGCCAGGCCAGATCGTGGTGAGGATGTTGCGCGCGCCACTGCTCGCAATGACGACGCAGCGCTTCGTCAGCCGGCGCCGACTGCAGGCGCGCGAACCACGCGGCGGCGCGGCGCACGACATCGGCGGGAATGGTGTCGTTCACGGGATTCGCCATGACGTCATTCACCATGACGCAGCGCGTAACAGTGCAGCAGCGCTTCTGCCACATAACGCTCCACCGAGCGCCGTGTCACGCCCAGCTTCTCCGCGATCTCGTCGTAGCCGACACCATCGAGCTGAGCCATCAGAAAGGCACTGCGCACACGCGGACGCAGGCCATCGAGCATTGCATCGACGCGCATCAGCAATTCAAGGACAAGATGGCGCTCCTCTTCGGACGGCAGCAACGCTTCCGGTAACGCAGCCATGCTGTCGAGCCACGCCTGCTCCAGTGCACGTCGACGCCAGTAGTCGATCACCAGACCGCGCGCGATGACACCAAGGAATGCGCGCGGTTGTTGCAACGACGGCAGTTCGCGGCGCAACAACACACGGAGAAA
This sequence comes from uncultured Verrucomicrobiaceae bacterium, assembly GCA_964638025.1. Classification (GTDB taxonomy): domain Bacteria; phylum Pseudomonadota; class Gammaproteobacteria; order Pseudomonadales; family CAMLJR01; genus CAMLJR01. Next base: position 1,906 of record CAZWXW010000008.1, on the reverse strand, counting down.
TGTGTCGTGCGCCAGATCGGCCGCCTGTTCGCTGCAACCGACCTTGCACCGCAGCCAGTCGACCAGCCAATGGTGATGGTCGCTGTAGAGCGAATGGATTACCTGCGGTGAGGAGTTCTCTGCAGTAGACATCGGGGTCGCCTCGTATCCGTCGAGGCGGCGCCCCAGATGCAGATAAGAATTGTTCGCATTTTAATCAGACGCGTGGTACGCAGCAAGCGCGGCGCGGTTTACACCAGTAACGCCACCAGCAGCGAGCTGACGCCGGCAATGCCGGCTGCCACCAGCACCCGGCGCGGTGCGTAGGCGAGTTGCATCACCAGCAGCGTCGTCGCCAGCGACAACAATCCGAACCACGCCACCCAGCCAATATCGTTACCCCAGGCACGCAGGCTGATCCACAGCGACAAAGCCAGCAGCAGCCAGCCGCCAACACGAATGGCGACCTGCCAGCGCGCGGACGGTTTCACCCGGCCCGGCCGCAGCTGGCGGTGGTGGCGGTCGAAACCGACACACAACGCCGTCAGTGCGGCATAGGTCAGGCCAGCGGCAGCAATCATCAAGGCGCCCGTCACGATTGCACCTCGCGCAACGCACGTCGTGCCGGTACCGCCACGGCTTTGCCGTCGCGGCGCAACAGACGCAGTGCCATCCACGCGAAGAGAACACCGAGCGCCAGCACCGACAGATCGAAACCGGCGAACACCCAATCGCCAACCTGCAGGCTGTGCAACAAGCCACGCGTCGTGGTGAGCGCATTCAGCAGCGGCAATAGCGCGAACGCCAATGTCGCCACACCTAACTGCTCAATCCAGGCGCGAGCGGGTGGACGCAGTGCCGCGTGCAGCAGCAGTGCGCCCCAGGTCAGGAACATCGCGTGCACTTCCCAGTCGCCGCGCTGCGGCAGATCCACTGGCAGCAACCGGTTGGCCCAGAAGTAAGCGGCAATCGCCACCGGCACGCCGACCACCGTACCGATGTTCAGCGACTCGACCAGCTGCAAGCCGCGACTGTCGGTGCCCTGCCTGGTCGAACGCTGGCGCCGCTTGGCCACCCACAGCACCAGACCGGTGGCTACCATGCCCGCGCCGAGTAAACCGGAGAGCACATAAAGCCAGCGCAGCGGCGGACCGGCGAACAATCCTTCGTGCAATCCGAGCAGCACATCGCGCACCGCTTTTGGTGTCGAGGTAATGGCGGGACGCCTCTGCAGCCATTCGCCGCTGACGCCATCGACAACAGCCGTTTCGCCACTGCGCAGCACGCCGGGCTTGCCCTCGCGATAAAGCAGCACGCGCGCGTTGGCATCGCCGGGATTGATCACTTCGAAACTCTCGACGCTGCCTTTGCCCCAGCGCGCTTCGCCCTCCGCCACCAGTCGAACGAGATCGAGCAGTGGCGCCGGAACACCGGCAGCGGGCATCTCGCGTGCATTGCCAAACATCTCCGCGACAAAACGCTGCTGCCCTTCGGCGCTGGTGCCGTACTGCGCGACGACGATCAGCGGCATGTAGGTCGCCGCCATGAACAGCAGGCCGGTGAAGGTGATCATCAGCTGGAATGGCAGCGTCGACACGCTCAGCACGTTGTGCGCATCGAGCCATGAGCGCTGCCCCTTCGCCGGGCGAAAGGTGAAGAAGTCCTTGAAGATTTTTACGTGAATGATGATGCCGGTGATCAGCGCCACGAACATGCCGAGCGTCGCCGCACCGACCAGCCAGAAGGCGAGATTTCTCGGCAGGTAATGCAGGTTCCAGTGCATGCGATAGAGCAGCTGACCACCGCCGGTTTCGCGCGCCTGGAACGGCTGGCCGCTGGCCGGATCAATCAGCTCGTTGTTGCCGCGCCCCCGCCGTTCCGAGTCCTGCCAGAACAGGCGCAGATAGGGCTGGCTGCGATCGACCGG
>CAZWXW010000007.1:0-78742 GCA_964638025.1 uncultured Verrucomicrobiaceae bacterium | reverse complement strand
CCACCAAGAACTCCATCCTGCTGGTGGAGTACGCCATCGTGGCGCAGCGCGATCAGGGCATGTCCCGGCTCGATGCGTTGCTCGACGCCTGCCACAAGCGCGCACGCCCCATCGTGATGACCACTCTGGCGATGGGCGCCGGGATGCTGCCCATTGCCCTGGGCTTCGGTGCCGATCCGAGCTTTCGCGCGCCGATGGCCATCGTCGTGATCGGCGGTCTCATCACCTCGACCTTCCTAAGCTTGCTGGTGATCCCCGTGCTCTACGAAGTGGTGGATGACCTCGTCCAGCGTTGCACGCCGAGACGTTGGATGGCGAGATGGGGAGGAGCTTGAATTGGAGCTTCGCCATCTTCGCTGTTTCGTCGCGGTCGCTGAAGAGCTGCACTTTGCGCGTGCGTCGCCCGCCGAGCGCTCTAAACGTTGCAAAATGACTACCAGTCAGGTTATATGACCGATGGTCATTTGGAGGCTGCTATGGATCGAAACGTTGCTTTGATTACCGGCGCATCGGGCGGACTCGGTGTTGCATTCGCGCACGAACTCGCCGCGAGGGGATACGACATCGTGCTGACGGCGCGATCGGAGGCGCCGATGCAAGAAGTCGCCAACGAACTGACGCAAAAGCACGGCTCGGCTGTGACGGTCATTCCGCTGGATTTGTCCGTAGTGGGGAGTGCCGCAGAACTGGTTCGCCAACTCGACGAACGCGCTATCGCGCCCGAAGTGCTCGTCAACAACGCCGCATTTGGACTGCATGGAACGTTTGCCGATCTCAAACTCGAACAACTGGCCTCCATGCTGCAATTGAACATGGCGTCGCTTGCGGAACTCACGCTGCTGCTCGGCGGCCGCATGCGGACGGCCGGGCGGGGCCATATTCTCATGGTGTCGAGCGGCGCTGCCTATCAGCCGACCCCGACCATGGCGGCTTATGGTGCGACAAAGGCGTTCATCCAGTCGCTCGGAGAAGCGCTTCACGTCGAGCTGGGCCCGCAGGTCGGCGTGACTGTGGTGTCTCCGGGGCCGATGGAGACAGGGTTCAACACCGTGTCCGGGCTGAAGCTTTCGCCGGGCATGCAGCGGATGATCGTGCCGATCGACGAGGTGGCGAAGATCGGGCTCGACGCGCTGTTCGCGGGAAAATCGGGCGTCGTTCCTGGCGTAGTGAACAAGCTGGGCGTCTTCGTGAACAGGTTCCTGTCGCGTCGTGCGGCGGCTAGGATGTTCGCCCGCATGGCGAAAGGAATCTAGAAAGTGGCTGTCCGGCGAGCATACGACGACACGGCGAAAGATATGCGGCGTCAGGTGATCCTCGATGCGGCCGACAAGCTCTTTACCGAGGAAGGTTCACTGCCGACGGCGGCACGTCTGGCCGAGACTGCCGGGCTGGCGAAGGGAACGCTCTATCTTTATTTCGAAAGCCGGGAGACAGTCTTTGCTACGCTCCTCCTCGAACGCTGGAGGGAGACGCTGGCGGAACTCGAAGCGAAGCTTGCAGCCAAGGTTTCACGATCCGGCGCGGTCGATGCGGTGCTCGAAAGCTTCGTGACCCTTATCGAAGGCAAGCCGGCGCTGATGCCGCTCGACGCCATGCTGCCGGAGTTCAAGCGCGGCATGTCGGAAGAAGCGCGCCGGCATTTCAGCGCGAGCCTGGGCGATCAGATGGCGAGAACGGGCCGGGCGATCGAGCGCCAGCTTGATCTGCCTGCTGGGCGGGGCTTCCAGTTGCTGGTCCGAAGCCATGCCTTCGCTCGCGGCTTGTGGCAGTCCTGTGATGCTGACGAGGATGAACATTCCACTCCAGCCGACAGCTTGCCGAGCTTCCCGGATGAATTGCGCGAGGCGCTTCGCGAGTATTGGCGAGGCGCACTGGTGCTCGCTAAGCCAAAGGATTGATTATTGTCCTTACGCCGATGATGATCTGCATGGCCCAGTCTGGTGGCTTCCGGACCATCATGGCGAGATGAGTCGGTTACCGAACAGCGCCACATTGGCAGCCTCCTTCAAGTTTTGTGTCCGACATGCGTGGTTTCTCCCATGATGGCTAACGCCTGAATTGAGCCGCGACGCGAAGCGGCGTCGGATTGAATGAACTGTTACCAGCCGCTGTTCTTCCAGAGGGGAGCATCGCAATGAACACGAACAAGCTGCGGCTCGGGCCGCTATGCCGAGCGCCGTGTTATGCCGAACTTATGCACTGACCGCCAGCCATCCGGTAAATAGTTCTGCACGTCATTCGGCATAGTCCGACGATGACCTCTCCATCGACAACGGGAGAGTTCGTCATGACGATCGAGTTCTACTTCAAGCGCCCATGCTGCCTGGAGCGCCTGCGCTCAGGCCCACTGGGCATCTACATCGACCAGTACGCGGCTCAGTTGCACGCAATGGCGTTTGCACAAGGCACGGGCAAGCACAAGGTGCGGTTGGTTGCCAGTCTGAGCAGTTGGCTACAACGACGCCAGCTCGCCACTCCGGATCTCGACGATGAGCGCTGCTTGGAGTTTCTGCGAGATCGTGCACGCACGCGGATTCCCAACGAGAAGGATCGGACGGTTCTGCGCGAGTTGCTGACCATGCTCCGGATGATGGGAGCAACACCGCCAGCAACCGCTACCGTACTCGACCCGTGCGAGCATGCCGTCGAGCAATTTCGTGTCTACCTGGCCAAGGATCGAGGGCTGTCGGCGCGTACCGTTTACAAGTATCCCGCGCTCGTCCTTGCCTTTCTACGCCACTGCTTTGGTCAGCAAACACCGAGTTGGCATACGTTGTCGGCGCAGGTGCTGGTTGGCTACGTCCAGGACTGCGCCCGCCGTCATTACAGCTTGGCCTACCTGGGACTGATCTGCACCGCACTGAGATCCTTCCTTGGATATCTTGCCTTTCGCGGGCAGGTTTCATCGGAACTGGCATGCGCGCTGCCAACCGTCTGGAACTGGAAGTTTGCTGCATTGCCCCGGCACTTGTCGGCCGACCAAGTACGGCAGATGCTCGACCATTGTGATCGCAGTACCTGGATTGGTCTGCGCGACTACGCCATTCTTGTACTGCTCGCGCGCCTGGGGCTGCGAGCCGGTGAGGTCTGCACGCTCACGCTGGATGACATCGACTGGCGAGCGGCCCGCCTGAGCCTTCAGGCCAAGGGCGGTGCCCGCGTGCAGATGCCGCTGCCAGATGATGTCGGACGGGCCATTGCAGGCTATCTTCGGGCCGTTCCCCGACGAACGGCATGTCGTCGGTTATTCGTTCGTGAACGTGCGCCGCACGTCGGCATGCGGGTATCGGAGTCCATCTCGGAGATCGTGCGTACGGCAATCGAACGTGCCGGCGTGCAGACGCCATTCAAGGGCGCGCACGTCTTGCGGCACACGCTGGCCACGCAGATGCTTCGTGGCGGCGCGAGCCTGGACGAGATCGGACAGTTGCTGCGACATCGCAGTCCCGACACGACCCGCATCTACGCCAAGGTCGATCTGGCCGCCCTGCATACCCTGGCACTTCCGTGGCCCGGAGGTGTGCAATGAAGACGCTGCGCGAGCAAGTCGCTCTTTACATCACCCTGCGTCGTGACCTGGGATGCAAGTTCGACAGCCAAGCCCGCTGCCTGCGCAACCTGGTTGCTTTCATGGACGAACGCGGCGAGCCATTCCTGAGCAACCGGCTGACGCTGGAATGGGCTGCGACGCCAGCTCAGGTCAAGCTTTCCACTCGATCCTTCAGACTTCAGACGGCGCGGGGCTTCACACGGCACTGCCATGCCAACGATCCGCGCCATGAGGTTCCGCAACATGGATGGCTGGCCATGGGCAGCCGGCGTGCCCAGCCCTACCTGTACTCCGACCAGGAAGTGCATGCCTTGATGCAGGCCGCGCGTACCGATCCTGAACGCAGCGTGCATTCCCGCGAGACCTACTATTGCCTCATCGGCTTGCTCAGCGTCAGCGGGTTGCGGATCAACGAAGCCCTGAACCTCAAACGCCAGGATACCGACCTCGACACCGGCATCCTGACGATTCGCCGTGCCAAGTTCGGCAAGACGCGCTACGTGGCCCTGCATCCATCGACCTGCGCCATGTTGGCATCCTATGCCCGTTGCCGGGAGGAACGACCCAACAGCCTGGGCTGCGACCATTTCTTCGTCGGCGACCGTGGCAAGCGTCTCTACAGTTCGACGACCGCAGAGACCTTTGCGCGTCTATCCCGCCACATTGGGCTGCGTGGCCCCGATGACTCCACCGGCCCACGACTTCACGACTTCCGCCACCGCTTCGCCGTTCAGACGCTGCTGAACTGGTACCGGTGCGGTGAAGATGTGCAGCGCCTGCTGCCTGTGCTGACCACCTACCTGGGCCACAGCTATGTCCGGCACACGTATTGGTACTTGAGCGCATGCCCCGAACTGATGGATCACGCCGCTCAGCGGCTTGATGCCCTCTGGGAGGCTCGGTCATGAGCACTTCCACCAACTTCTCCGCGTTGCTGCAACGTTTCTTCACCCAACGCTTGATGATGCAGCGCCAGGTCAGCACACACACGATCGCATCGTATCGGGATACGTTCCGGCTGCTGCTGCGTTTCGTCCGCCAACATTCCGGCAAGGCCCCTTCCAAGTTGCAATTGAGCGATATCGACACCGATCTCATCGGCGCTTTTCTCGACTGGCTTCAGCAAGACCGGGGCGTCAGTGCGCGAACGAGCAATCAGCGCCTGACGGCCATCCGCTCCTTCCTCACGTTCGCCGCAATGGAGGAACCCACATGCGGCGGCCACATTGCACGAGCACTGTCCATTCCGTTCAAACGCCAGGCCCGACCTATGGTGGAATTCCTCAGCCGTCAGGAGGTCGAGGCCATTTTGATCATTCCCGACAGAGACACTTGGATTGGCCGACGCGATCACGCCTTGCTGTTCATGGCTGCCCAAACTGGACTGCGGGTGTCGGAACTGACTGGCCTGCATCGCGATGCGATGGTCTTTGGGCTATCTTCGGCACATGTACGCTGTCATGGAAAGGGTCGCAAAGACCGTTGTACCCCGCTGACCCGATCCACTGTCGCCATCCTGAGGGCGTGGATCGCTGAGCCGGCACAGCATGGCAGTCTGTTCTTGTTCCCCTCACGGTCGGGTGATCGGCTCAGTTCGGACTCAGTGCAGTACATGCTGACCAAGTACGCGACAGCGGCGAGCCGAACGTGTCCGTCACTGCAAGGCAGGCGGATCTCGCCGCATGTCCTGCGGCACAGCGCAGCAATGGAACTGCTGCTGGCTGGCGTCGATACCTCGGTCATCGCGCTGTGGCTGGGCCACGAATCGGTCGAGACCACGCAAGCCTACCTGCACGCGCACATCGCTTTGAAGGAGGCGGCGCTGGCCAAGACCTCGCCCATCGACGGCAAACCCGGACGTTTCCAAGCAGAGGATCAACTGCTCACGTTCCTGGAAGCCCTATAGCGATGCCGCGTTATGCCGAACCAGGACGAGGAATATTACTGGCGACAGAGCGAATTCAAGGATGGATTCGGCATAACACGGCGCTCGGCATAGCGGCCCATATGCCGCATTCGGCATATGGGCCGCTGCCCAAGAGCGAGAGCGTCAAGCTGACCTTTGCGTGTCCGGTCAGCTTGAAGGCCGACCTCGACCGCTATGCCGCGCTGCACGCGCAGACCTACGGCGAGCCGGTTGATGCGATGACGCTGATCCCGCACATGCTGGAAGCGTTCATCGCGCGGGATCGGGGATTCAGGCGGGGCAGGGGAGACGACACCCGATCGGCTTCCAGCGCGGCTCTGCCCAAAGGGTGAGCGTTTGGATATGTTGCTATTGTCGTATCTGGGCTACGACTGGAGCCGTCATATCAAATTGACTTTTCCTTGGAAAAGTTGTAGAAATCGTAGTATGACTACGACTACTCCAAGCAAGCTAAATGCGCTCCATACCCGGCTGGCACCGGGAGCGCCGCTGACATCGGAGGATTTGGCGGCGCTGGGCATCTCCGCGGACTTGGCCGTGCACTACGTCCGGGCAGGTTGGCTCACGCGCCTGGCGCGCGGGGTGTATGGCCGCCCGAACGACACGCTGGCCCTGCATCCCAGCCTGCTGCTGTTGCAGCGCCGGTTCGAGGGGCTGCACGTCGGTGGCAAGTCGGCGCTGGACTGGTACGGCGTGCGCCAGTACGTGTCGCAGCAGCCGGTGCTGCATCTGTATGGATGGACGGCAGCGCGTCTGCCGGAATGGTTCACCGAACTCTTCCCGGCCGAGTACCACCGCAAGCGCCTGTTCGATGAGCAGCCGGCCGCCTTACTGCACGTCGGCCCGTTCGAGCAGCGCAGCGGGGCGCCACAGGTGTCGGCGCCGGAGCGGGCATTGCTGGAACTGTTGAGCGAAGTCGGCGTGCGCCAGCCCTTGCAGGAAGCCCGCGAACTCGTCGAAAGCGCCTATAGCCTGCGCGCCGATGTGCTGCGCGAGCTACTGCAACGCTGCACGAGCGTCAAGACCGTGCGACTGTGCCTGCAACTCGGCCGCGAGGGTTCCCTGCCTTGGATGGGCAAGCTCGACCCGGCCACGCTGCCGACGGGCAGTGACCGGCCCTGGGTGTCTAGATCGGCCGATGGCCTGTTGGTGCTCAAGCCATGAACCAGATCTATCTCGATACCGCGCGCCTGCTGACGCAGGTGGCGCCGCTGGTGTTCGTGGACGACACCTTCGCATTGAAGGGCGGTACGGCGATCAATCTGTTCGTGCGCGACATGCCGCGCTTGTCGGTCGATCTCGATTTGGTCTTTCCCGATCACACACTGCTGCGTGATGAGGCGCTCGCGCGCATCAACGAGGCTGTCAGGCAAGCTGCCGAGCGGTTGAAGAAGCGAGGATTCCAGACGCACGCACCGGCGGCAGCAGCGGGGGAGACGAAGCTGCTGGTGCGCCGCGGCTCGATACAGGTCAAGGTCGAAGTCAACTTCGTCATGCGCGGCACGGTGCAGCCGGTGCGCCGCGCATCGCTCACGCTGGCCGCCCGCGATGTGTTGATGGCCGATCTGGACATCCCGGTGGTGTCGCTGGAAGACGTGTACGGCGGCAAGCTCGTCGCGGCGTTGGATCGTCAGCACCCGCGCGACCTGTTCGACGTGATGCAGCTCTTTGCGCACGAAGGGATCACGCCCGGCATCCGGCGTGCGTTCGTGGTCTATCTGGCCAGCAGCAACCGGCCGATCCATGAGGTGCTGTTCACGCCGCTGCGGGACATCCGGCACGACTACGAGCACAACTTCCAAGGCATGACGGCCGATCCGGTGCCGCTCGATGCGCTGCTCGCCGCACGAGAACGTATGGTGCGCGAAATCCAGCAGGGCCTGGACGACAACGAGCGACGCTTCCTGCTGTCGCTGGCCGCCGGCACGCCGGAGTGGCCGTTGCTGGGCATCGCGCACCTCGAACAACTGCCGGGCGTCCGCTGGAAGCTGCGCAACCTGGCGCAGTTGCAGAAGACCGATGCGAAGAAGTTCGCCGAGCAGGCCGACTTGCTCGCCACGCGGCTGTCTGCGCTATCCTAGAAGGCGATTGGTGATGAGCCGATGCCGCGCAAACTCGCGCCAGCAAAGGACGTGCGTTTCTGACGGTAAAAGCGACGGTAAAGGCTCATGTCGATCACAGCCAATCCCTTTAACCATGCGGACTTGCGTGAGTTGTTGATGATCGAGTGGAGAGTGAGGCTCGTCTCATCGGACAACCGTTGAGGGTCAGCGAAAGCGGGATTGTGCGCAGAGTTACTGCCCAAAAACCTGCTGCAGCCGCTCTCGCCGTTGTTGCGCTTCGAGACACAGTGTCGCGGTTGGTCGTGATAACAACCGCGCGAGGCCGATCGGTTCACCCGTTTCTGCGCACCACCCGTACGTTCCGTCATCGATTCTCTGCAATGCCTGTTCGACCTTGGTCAGCAGGCGGCGCTCGCGATCGCGCAGGCGCAGCTCCAGTGTCAGGCTCTCTTCGATGGTGGCGCGATCGAGTGGGTCAGGCGTGTTGTCGTGCTCCTTCAGGTGCGAGCTGGTCTCCTGTTCTGCAGTTAACAGCTCCTCGCGCATTGCCAGCAGGCGGGTGCGAAAGAATTGTTGATGTTGCTCGTTCATATAGTCATCGGGATCGCTGGCAAGTAGCGCCTTCTCATCCGGCGAGTAATGGCCTGAAACAGTCTGCGACGACTTTTTTGCGCACATATACGTCTCCTTACTGCAGCTGCCAGACCGGAAACGGATCGTCGAACTGACGCCAATGCTGCTCTTCAAGAGCCATCTCGGCATCGGTCAGCAGGCACAACTCGAAGTTCTCAGTCAGCGCCGTGCGGTCCATGTCGATGCCGATCAATACGATCTCCTGCTGGCGGTCACCAAAAGGCTCCTGCCAGCGCGCGGCGATGTGCAGGAGCGACTCCTCGTCATCTGGCCAATGCTGCTTTTCCATGGCTGCCCACCAGCGACCGGCGGCACCGTGTTGCGCCGCGGGACCCGCCTGCGACCAACTGCCGACCCAATCGGGGCGTGAGGCCAGCCAGAAGTAACCCTTCGAGCGAATGACACCGTGCCACTGGCTGTGAATCCATTGCCAGAAGCGCTCGGGATGGAACGGGCGACGTGAGCGAAACACGAAACTGTCGATGCCGTAAGTCTCGCTCTCCGGTGTGTGTTCGCCGCGCAACTCGCGTAGCCAACCCGGTGCCGCCGAGGCCTGCTCGAAGTCGAACAGGCGTGTGTCCAGCACGGAGTCGAGCGGAACCTGCCCCCGCTCGCTGTAGACGAGGCGAGCGCGCGGGTTCAATCCATGCAGGATGGCTTTCAGTTGTTCGCGCTGCTCTACATTCACCAGGTCGATCTTGTTGATGACGATGACATCGCAGAATTCGACCTGCTCGATCAGCAGATCGACGACGCTGCGCTGATCCTCCTCTCCGAGTGATTCACCGCGATCACCGAGCATATCGGCGGAGCTGTAGTCGCGCAGGAAATTGAATGCATCGACGACGGTGACCATGGTGTCGAGACGCGAAATGTCGGAGAGGCTGACGCCGTGTTCGTCGCGAAAGGTGAAGGTCTCGGCCACCGGCAGTGGTTCCGAGATGCCGGTGGACTCGATCAACAGGTAGTCGAAACGGCCAGCCTGCGCGAGACGACGGATCTCGATCAGCAGATCTTCCCGCAACGTGCAGCAGATGCAACCGTTACTCATCTCGACCAGCTTTTCGTCGGCGCGTGACAGCGTGGCACCACCTTCGCGTACCAGCTGCGCGTCGATGTTGACCTCCGACATGTCGTTGACGATCACCGCGACACGCTTGCCTTCGCGGTTGTTCAGCACATGGTTCAGCAGCGTGGTCTTGCCGGCGCCGAGAAAGCCGGACAGCACTGTGACTGGAAGGCGTCCATCGTCGAATGCGCTTTGCTGCATGATGTTTCCCTCGCGGTTTGTGATGGAATTTCCAGGATTTATTGTTCAGCAACTCGCCCACAGTCGTGCTCGACCAAACCAAAGCCCGATGATGGCAACGCAGAAGATGCCTCCAAGACCCCACCAGGCTGTGCCGGGCACGACGGGGGTGGAGAGTGCGGGAGGTTCGAAGCTCGGAAATTGGCTGAATAGATCGAGTGTCAGTCCGCGATAACTCATGACACGTGGCACGATCAGCGCGCGCCACTGATCTTCGAACTGGTCGGTGGCGTGAACAAAGCGGGTGTGGCGCGGCACATCGATGCCGGCCAGACCATCGGCAGCCATTACCAGCGCCAACGGTGGCGAAATCCAGGCGTAACGCCGCAGCCAGTTGAATCGCGCTGCACGCTGGTTATCGAAATGGTGCATGACGGGCCGCATCTTGCGATCGAAGGCGGCATGGCGTGGCATAAAAGTGATCGGCCAGGTGTGCGAGAGGTTTTCTGGCGGTTGCCACGCTGGGTTCGCGGCATACCACTCTGTCAGCAGTGCCTGCTCCTGCTCTTCGAACTGCAGATGGCTGGCGCGCAACTCGACGATGCTCTGCAGTCGCGATGTCGTGGGGTGGCGGTGCTCGGCAGCAGCGCTCAGCAGTGTTGGCAGCATAAACAATGCGACGATCCAGATCGCGAGGCCGGTCGTCAGTGCAGTTGCCGATGTCGTACGCATCAGGCAGAGGGCACCGCTGATGGCAACCCATACTGCGACATAGACGGTGGTCAGGCAGAACCAGGTGGTTGTGACCTGCAGCGTCGCGCCGCCATCGATCAGGAATGCAGGCAACGAGGCGATGGCGGTGATCAGTGCCAGCGTGATCGCGCGGACCAGCAGTCGTATGCCGAGCAACAGTAGTGGACTGGACGCCTGTACGCCGAGCGCGCGCCAGATGCCCAGCATTCGTTCGCGCTGCACCATGCCGGCACAGAGCACCAGCGCTGCCAGCGGCACGAAGATCGCCGTGGTGATGGCCAGATCGAGTTGGCCGAGACCAGCCAGCAGCGGATTGTCGAGACCTTCGCCGCGGCGGCCGTCGGTCAAGCGGCTGTCGACCGAAACACGGGCCTCCGGTGTCAGCAGTGCAAAGCGCGAAACACTCAGTGCCAAGCCGCCACCACCCGGCAGCAGGGCCGGCGCAGCATCGGAGCGTCCAAACAGGAAGGCGCGCATCGCAGCCTCCTGTGGCGGCAGTGTTGCGCGAGTTTCGACATCGCGTCGGGTCTGCTCGATCAGTTGTTGCGCGGCATTGGTGGTGGCGAATTGGTCGTCGCGCAACTCACGCGCTGCCATTCCCGACCAGATAGCGCTTAGCAGTAACAGGACGATGATCGCCACTATCGCGATCTGGTTACTGCGATTGGCCAGCATCAAGGTCGTTTCCGCGTGCAGCAGGTCTTTCACGGTGCGAGTCTCCTGCCCGCCAGACGAAGCGTGATCAGCGCAGCCACGGTCCAGCCCAGCAGGATGGCGAGATCAGGCAGTGCCGCGCGTGACAGCATCCGCCAGTCCGGCGGTTCGTAGCGAAAGGGCTCAACGGATTGCCACAAATCACTGTGCGAATAGCGCACCTCGGCGGAGACACTGCCGTGCGTGTGTTGCATGTCCCAGTCATCGATCGTCTGGTTGAAGTAGCGTCGGTAGTTTTCGGCCGCTGTTTCGAAGTGGCGTTGATGTGTCATTGAGGTACCGGCGAAAAGCATCGACAACGAGCGCACCGCCAGCGTAGGGCTGATCAGTGCGGCCAGTCGATTCCAGTTGGCCTGTGTCTCGTAGCGTTGCCAAAGTGCATCGAAATGGATTTGGTAGACGCGGTCGGCATAGGCGTCGCGCATCAGCCTGCGCGCTGCGTTGACGCCGATGGGAACCTGCTCCAGCGATTCAACGCCATGCTGTTGCATCAACGCCTGCTCGAACTGCCGAACACGCGTCGCCAGATCCGATTCCCCGGGCAGCCCCTGTTCATAGTCATACTGAATTTCTGCCCAGAACTCCTGCGGTGTCGGTATCGGTACGGCAAGTTGTGCGACGGCGCTGCCCAGGCGAGGTGCGGCAATGACGAACAGTGCCCACACGGCCAGCGACAGCAGCAGTGCGGTGCGGCTGTCGCGCGCCAGGCTGGCAGTGGCCAGCCCGATAGCGGCAATGACGGCGAAATAGAGCAGATGAATTCCGCACAGAAGGATCGCCGCTGGTAGCGATGTCTGATCAGGCGAGTTCACCAGTAGCGCGATCGTCAACGCGATGAACATCGGAATCACCAGTAACAGTGTCGCCGAAAAGCAGGCCAGATATTTCCCGCCCAGCAACTGGTGCGCACCGACACCGACACCGTGCAGCATGCGCAGTGTTCCCTGTTCGCGCTCGCCGGCGATCTGGCTGAAGGTCAATGCCAGGATCAGGAGTGGTAGGGCACCCTGCAGCAGAAATATCGGCGCGGGATCTGCGAAGCGAGTACCTGGGCCGGCGTCGGCGGCCGGTTGAAAGCGGGTGATATTGCGTCGATGTGGCTCCAGCCAGATCGCCTGTCCGGTGTACGGTGTGACGCCGGGATCGATGGCGGCCAGCGGTGCGGTATCGCGGAAAACGTAGAGACCGAAGTGGGCGCCGCGGTGTGGATTCTTGATGCCCTGATTGTCCCACTGTTCGCGCGCACTGCTGCCGATGTGCACGCGCTCCTGTTGTTGCTGTTTCCACTGATCGAGGGAGAGCAGGATGAGTGTCGCGAAAGCGATCAGCAGAGCGCCGCCGAGCAGTGGCAGTCGGCCATCGCGCAGCAGCGATGCCAGCTCCTTGCGTGCAATCGCGCCGACTATGCCGCCCATGTCGATGCTCGTGCATGCAGCAGATATTTCTGTTCCAGTTCGTCGTGACCGACCGTGTGGGCATCGAACTCTTCGACCAGACGTCCCGCCTGCAGGATGCCGATGCGATCGGCGACCTGCACCGCATTGAACAGGTCGTGTGTTGCCATCAGCACAGCCAGGCCGTTGGCGGCGGCGGTGCGAATACGGTTGGCGAAATCGTTGGCGGCGGCCGGATCGAGTCCGGAGGTGGGTTCGTCCAGCAACATTGCGCAGGCACCGCGTGCGTAGGCGATCGCCAGCCCCACTTTTTGGCGCATGCCCTTGGAGTAGGCGGCGGTACGGCGCTCGATCGCGTCGGCAGGCAGGCCGGCTTGCAATAGCTGTTGGGTGGCGCTGTCGCGATCGAGTTTGATGCCGGCCAGCGTGCAGAAGTAGCGCAGATTCTGCAGCCCGCTCAGCTCCGGGTAGAGCGCGACATTTTCCGGCAGGTAGGCAAGCCGCCGCTGTGACGTGGGCAGGTTGGGGGCGATTTCGCAGCCGTCGATATGAAGGGTGCCGGCTGATGGCGGCACGAAACCGAGAAATGTGTTGATCGCCGTCGTCTTGCCGGCGCCGTTGCCGCCGAGCAGCGCGTAGACCGTGCCGGCCGGAACGGTCAGCGTGAGATTGTCGATGACGCAGCGATTCTCCCGCGTCACCACCAGATCGATTGCTGCCAGCCCACTTTTCCCCGTCATCGCATCCTCACCATCACCTGTCCACCTCAGAATTGATATCCGACACTAACGCCCCAGTGATTGCGCGGTTGCGGTGATACCCACAGACCCGCCGTGGTGGCATAGGCTGCTTCACTCATGTCGACCTCCGGCTGATGGATCCAGAACGTCGAGAAATTCCAGTGTTCGAGTCCGTAGCCGACACGCAGGTCGTAGCGCTCGTAACGCGGCATCTCGCGCTGGCTCAGCGGTGTACCGGCGTAGTACGGAATGCCATCGGTCAAATAGGCGTCGACGTTCACTACCAGTTCGCCAGCGCTGATGGGGTGGCGGTGCTCGATACCGCCCTTGACGACATGTTTCGCCACCGATAGCAGAGCTCCGGTGCCGGGCAGTGGGTTGTCGATCTCCGCCTGCAGGATGCGTGTGTAGGAGAGGTAAGCGGTCAACTGCGGTATCAGTGCGCCGCGTGCTTCGATCTCGTAACCGCGTCGCGTGGTTTCTCCCACCGAATCGAAAGTATCGGGAGCCGTCATCACCACTTCGTCTTCGTTTTCGGTGTAGAAAAACGCACCGGCGAGCGTCCAGTCGATAACACCCGCCGTGAAACCCGCATCGTACGAGCGCACTTTGGAGGCGCCGATGTTGGTATTGGTGGTGCCGCCGGCAGCGCCGAGTGGTCCGAGTGCACCGCCGGGGCTGATCTGCTGTGCGGCCGGCGAGCGAAAGCCTTCCGCGACATTGGTGTAGAGATCGAGCGTGGGCATGACGCTCCAGACCAGCCCGAGTTTTGGCGTGGTGACACCGTCGCGATACTCGGTCGAGGCATCGGGCAGCTTGCGATTGACGATGTCGTAGTCGAAGCGATCGTGGCGCAGGCCGCCGAGTAGCTTCACGGTGTCGGTCAGCTTGTGCTGCGCTTGCAGGAAGGCGCCGTAAGTCAGCAGGTCGAGTTCGAGATTGACCAGATAGAGATCGGTCGGCAGGTAGTTCTGGTAGCGCTGGCGATAGGCATCGCCACTATCGCGACGTGCGTCAACGCCGACAAACAGGGCGGTTGTTTCGCCGAATAGGAAGTTGTGAGCCGCGCGTCCGCCGTAGAAGTGGCGGTCGTCATTGCCGACATTGTGCAACGTGTCGGAGACGATGCCACCGCGCTGGCGCTCCAGTTCCTCGACATAGAGATTGGCGTAGAAGCCGTGTTCGCCGTTGGCAGGGCTGCGGTTCAGGGTCAGGCCGGTTTGCCGGTTTTCACCGAAGCCGGGCAGCGCATTTTCCTGTGCCGATTCTGGTTCGACGAGACCTGCTGCCAACCGGTCGTGGAGGAGAAAACCGGCGGCGGTGTAGTCGCTTTTGTAGTGGTGCAGGGTGGCGTCGTAACGAGCGTCGCCGCGAACGGCTGACAACTTGACGAAGAGATTGTCGCGCTCTGTCTCCGCTTCATCGCGGAAGCTGTCACTACGGTAGCTGTCAGCGATCAGCAGAGCCGCCAGCTCCTGGTCGCCACCGGACAACACGACATTGCCACGCCGGCCGTCATAGGCCTCGGCGGTCAGCGTAACGCTTGATGTGGTCGCTGCCGCGCGGGTCGAGATCTCGACTGCACCGGCGCGGTTCTGATCACCGTACAGCGCCGAGACCGGTCCCTTGATGACGGTGATGCCACCGATCACGGTTGGTGTCAGCCACTCCAGAAACGCCGGGCCATGACCGGCACCCGCTTCGCTCGACGGCAGGTTCTGCGGTACGCCGTCGACATAGACCGCGGTGTCCGCTCCGTGGCTGCCCTGCGTGGCGAATCCGCGCATCTTGAAACCGTTGCCGGTGTCGCCCTGATCGACGTTGTGGGCAACCAGGCCGGGGACGCGCCGGAACACGTTGGAAATGTCGCGCGAGACATTGATCGTCTCGATCTCGCTCGGTTCGATCACGGTCATGGCAGAGGGCAGACCGGTAGGCTTCAGCGTGACCTCCTCGCGTCTGCCCAACAGATCCCCTGCGGTACTGGAGACCTGCAGCGTGGGTAGTTGCACCGGTGTTTCATCGGATGGCAGTGGCTCGGCCATAGCTATTGGGCAAGTCAGGTTAAACAAAAGAGCAATCGCGGTTGGCCTTGTGAGTGAGGTCCGTTGGGGTGGTCGCTTGAGCTGGACGATGGTGGTGGCTAGTCGATGAAACATGAGGTGAGCGAAATCCTGTTCAGGTGAAAGATCGGGGTTGGTAGCGTGACGGTTGAATTATTTAAATATGTTATATCATAACATTATTGAAGTTGACGATAGTGGACCTCTTCGCTCATGGGTCGGGAGAAAGCATCCGCCCACTGGGGCACAGCTAACCTCGGAAGACTTGGTGGCGCTGGGCATCTCGGTGGACTTGGCTGCGCATTGCGTGCGCGCTGGTTGGCTCACGCGCCTGGCATGTGGGGCTTCTGCCGTCCGAATGACCCCCTGGACTTTGCACCCCAGCCTGCTGCTGCAGCGCAGATTTGAAGGCCTACACGTGGGTGGCAAGTCGGCGCTCGACTGGTATGGCTTGCGCCAGTGCGTGGCACACAACAGCCGCTGTAGCGCCTGTATGGTTGGGTGGTGGGTGGTTCACCGAGCGCTTTCCAGCCGAGTATCACCGCATGCGACTGTTCGATGAGCAGTCGGACGCCTTGCGGTATGTCGGTCTTTTTGAGAAGCGCAGTGGGGCACCCGCAGGTTTCGGTGCCAGAACGTGCGCTATTGGAGTTGTTGGGCGAAGTTGGCGGGCGCCAGTCGTTACAGGAGGCCCGCGAAGTTGCAGCATCGCGGCGCTTCATCGTGGCATCGCGCGACACGTCGCCCTATGAAGCGGCTGGTGTGACTGTCATCAACCCTCGGGCGGTAGAGCCAGCTTTCCCCTGACACCGTGCACGAACCCAAAAGGGCCGGGCTTCGGTGCCGCCTTGGTCAAGTACCAATTGGCTACGTGGCAAAATCATCACGCCCGCGCAGGCCGGCATTCCCGTCATCGACGGCGGCAACCGGGACAATCGAGCGGAGGTCCGCTGATGCGAGGTTTGCTGGATTCCATAGCACAGAGCCCGGTCTATACCGATGCCGAGAAGGACTGGTACATCACGCTGCAGCAATCGACATGCTACTGGTACGAACTGATCGTCAATCCGCCCGATTTCTTGGATACCAAGAGTGGCATCAGCGCCGAACTCGACCTGCTCAGGAGCGAGGTGGAGCAGACGCTGGAGAAGCGTTTCATCTACTTCTTCGCGTCCCGGCGCAAGGTCCGGTTCGATGTTTCACGTCCACCACGGTACGAACGTTTCTCCGGGAAACTGGTGCTGCACCTTCTCGTTGGCAAGAGGAAACGGCGCGTCGTTCTGAAAAGGAGGCTGCTTGGTCCCGATGGGAGCCCGATACGACCGCGGGTCGAACTGTCCGAACGGTTCATCCGGATTTTCCTGAAGGAGGATGCTTCGCAAACCTGGTCGATCCACGACTTTCTGCAGTACGTGGATTTTGGGCTGGGGGAGCCGACGACGGTCCACTACGTCGGCATCACGAAGGATCCCGGCGACCGGCCACTGAGCAGGAAGCACCGGGGAATCGCCGACACGCTGTACAACGTCTCGAATGAGGAGAACGATTTCTTCGTGTACATCAATCTCTTCAAGGTAGTGGCACATGCCGGCAATGCCGGACAGGATTTCGTCTTCGTCGCGGCCAATGCCATGACCGGTGAAATCCAGACCGAGGAGGAGGGCGCAATCGTCGAAGGTGCGCTCATCGCATATTTCGAATGCGATTCGCAACAGCTGAACAGAACCCGGGAGCGATCCTCGTTCCGCGGCAGGCTGGACAGGATTGCTTTGGGGAATCGTATCCGCAGCGTTGCGGTTCACCTGGAAGCGGAACCCTGGTCGGAATACTTCTGTTTCGGTTCGGCGGTCGTGCCCGCTTCGCCGAACCACACCTTCGTTTTCGAAAGCACCGCCGGCGATCTCAGACTGACGAAGCTGTCCTCGGAAGAGGATCTTCTCGCCAGGGTACAGGCGAAGAATGGCGCGTAAGCTCGCGAGCGAGGTGTTGTCGCAGGTGCATTGATCTCCGAGCGTGATGTCGCGCCGGGAAAATCCGGGCTACGCAGCCCGGTTCCGGCGCACCCACTCCGCAAAACTGGTGAGCAGGCCGGACAAATAGTTTCTGGTCGAATCGCTCTTCAACGTGCCGTCGTCGTTCAGCAGATCGCCGACGCCGCCGATGTAGGCTTCGGGTTGTTGCAGTATGGGTACGTTCAGGAACACCAGCGACTGGCGCAGATGGTGGTTGGCGCCGAAGCCGCCGATCGCCCCCGGTGACACGCTGATCACCGCACCCGGCTTGCCGTTCCAGACGCTCTTGCCGTAGGGGCGCGAACCCACATCCAGCGCATTCTTCAGCACGGCCGGCACCGAGCGGTTGTATTCCGGCGTGATGAACATCACCGCGTCGAAGCCGCGCACCCTGTCGCGGAAAGTGGTCCAGCTGGCCGGCGGCGTGCCCTCATCATCCAGGTCCTGGTTGTAGAGCGGCAGGTCGCCGATCTCGACGATCTCCAGCCTGAGTTCGGCCGGGGCCAGCTTGGCGAGCACCTGCGCGATCTTGCGGTTGAACGAGGCCTTGCGCAGGCTGCCGACGAAAACTGCAACGGATGAAACGGTCATGGCGTAACTCCTGTCGAGTGGTCGAGGGTGGTGGCTGGGCAGTGTTCACCACTCGGCCGGCTGACGGCAAGGCGGCCGACTGGCAATCTACATCACCGGGCAGGCCATCCTGACCGACGGTGGTATCGTCTACCGCTGATCATCCCCGGCAGATCTCATGCAGCAGACACTGTTTTCCGAGCAGGCAGCCGACATCGTCGACGCGGCGGCATTCGACTCCCCGTTGAGCGAGCTTGCCGCCGCGCTGCCCATGCAGCTGAGGCTCGGCACCTCCTCATGGCACTACCCCGGCTGGAAGGATCTGGTGTGGGGGCGCGACTATCCGGAAGCGACATTGTCGCGCTACGGATTGCCGGCGTATGCGAAGCATCCGTTGTTTCGCACCGTCGGGCTCGATCGCAGCTTTTACCGGCCGTTGAGCGCCGCGCAGTTTTCCGTGTACGCCGATCAGGTGCCCGACGATTTTCGTTTTGTCGTCAAGGCGCCGAGCGCAGTGACGGATGCGGTGCTGCGCGACGATTCCGGACGCGGATTGAAAACCAATCCCGGCTTTCTCGATGCTGATACGGCATTGCGCGATTTCATCGAGCCGGCCGTCGAAGGGTTGGGAAAGAAGCTGGGCGCGCTGGTGTTTCAGATCAGTCCCTTGCCGGCGGCGTGGCTGGTGCAGATGTCCGATGCCGTTGAACGGCTGCACCGGTTGTTGCAGGCCATTCCGACGCTTCGCGATGTCGCGCCGGATAGTGTCGTCGCGGTGGAGGTTCGCGATCCGCAGTGGCTGACGCCGTCGTTCACGCAGGCTCTGCGCGATAGCGGTGCGACCTACTGCATGGGATTGCATGCGAAGATGCCGCGCATCGCCGAGCAGTTGCCGATCCTGCGCGCGTTGTGGCCAGGACCCTTGGTGTGCCGCTGGAATCTCAATCCCTTGCATGGCGCGTACGGTTACGAAGAGGCGCGGGATCTCTATGCGCCCTACAACCGCATCGTCGATCCCGATCTGGAGACGCGCAGCGCACTGGCGAAGGTCATTGCAGGCACGGTCGGCAAGGGACAAAAAGCCTACGTCACGTTGAGCAACAAGGCGGAGGGTTCATCGCCGCTATCGATTGCCGCGCTGGCGCAGGCCGTCAATGAATTGCAGCGCGGGAGCGTCTGATTCTGAAACGCCGCCATGGGCGTGGAAGGGATGTGTCAGCGGTTGAAGGTCAGTAAACATGCTGTGTGGTGATGGCCATCTTCAGCGATGGCCAGCCCGTGTTCTTGCATCGAGGACGCCAGCATCGCGTCCCAGCAGTGTCCACAGTATTATTAGAAGACTTATCCGGATTAAAGGTTTGCAATAGGCATTGCTATAAATAGCCCGAAATCAGGCCCTAAAAACGAGCGGTTGGCCCAGTCCATGTCTTTGGTTGTTCGCGCATTTGAACAATATGCCCAGCAAACTCCCGCTGCGATAGCTCTGCGTTATCGCGATCATCGCCTTAGCTATGGTGAGTTAAATCAAAAGGCCAACCAGCTTGCGCACCATCTGCTGAGCTGTCTGGCGCAACCTCAAGGCCTAAAAGCCGAACCGTTATGCTTGTTTTTTGAACCTCACCCGGATTACCTAATCGCCCTACTGGCAATTCACAAAGCCGGTGGGGCCTTGGTGCCACTCGACCCTAATTACCCCGCTGCGCGCTTGGCACTCGTGCTGGAGGATATAAAACCGGGGTTGATCCTGTCTCAGGAGCGGCTGGTTCAGCGGTTACCCCAGATCGACGCAAAGATCCTCTGCCTCGATGGTCTGGATTTAACGGCTTGTCCGTCCACCAATCCCTCCGTTGCGATCGCAGCAGACCAACTGGCGAGCATCTTTTACACCTCGGGCACCACTGGAAAGCCCAAAGGAGTGATGGCCAGTCAGGCCAATTTGGCCAGCCATATTTTCGGTGCCCAGGCAGCTTATGGCGTTACCCATCAGGACATTATTCCTGCGGTGGCGCGCTTTACTTTCAGCATTAGTGTTTTTGAATTATTGCTACCTCTGGCCGGTGGTGGCTGCCTGTTGTTACTTGACCGCGAACATATCCTCAACCCGGAGCTGATGCTGGACAGCCTGCGCCAGGTGACACTCTTCCATATTGGTCCCAGCCTGCTAAAAAGTTTGCTCGGCCACATTGGCCGCCTGCAATTGCCATCGAGTACTTTTCAGCAGGTTCGCCATGCCTCGACTGGCGGAGATATGGTGCCGCCAGAGTTGTTGACCCAGCTGCGCGAGACTTTTAATCAGGCTGAGATTTACGTCATTTACGGCTGTAGCGAAGTTAGCTGCATGGGAGCTACGCACCGAGTATTGGAGCCACTGCCGGTTCCTAAAACCTATGTAGGCAAGGCCTTTCCCCATGCGAATCTCTATGTATTGGATACACAACTGCAACCAGTGGCGAGTGGTGATGTCGGCGAAATCGCCTTTGGCGGAGCTGGGGTTACCCTTGGCTACTGGCAGCGGCCAGAGCTAAGTGCCGACAAATACAAAAGCTATGGCGAAGACAGAATCTATCTTACGGGAGACATAGGCCGACTGGATGACGAGGGCAGGTTGGAAATGCTCGGCCGGCGCGACTTTCAAATCCAGCTGCGCGGCATGCGGATCGAATTGGCCGAAGTGGAGTTCAGCTTGCGCCGGGCCCCAGGGGTTAAAGATGGCTTGGTGGTTTCCTATACGCCGCCTGAGGGTGAGCAGATCCTGCTTGCTTATGTTGTTTTTAGTGACCGAGATAGTCAGAACCTTGGCGCAGTGCGCGATTACCTGCGCAGCCAGCTACCCGACTACATGGTGCCCAGCCGCTACATTCCTCTGGATGCATTGCCCCTCAACCACAACATGAAAGTGGACAGGCTTGCGCTTCCCCACCCGGACAGCGTGATCAAATCTATCCGGCCGGAAGACCCGCCCTTGGGGCCAACCGAAGAGCATTTGGCAAAGATTTGGCGAGACATCCTTGGGGTCACATCCATCAATCGCAGCGACAATTTTTTTGACTTGGGTGGCAGCTCACTCAGCGGTCTCGCTGCAGTTACCGCAATCGAAACAGATCTTGGCCATCGTCTTGAGGGCATGGATCTGTTGCGCGAAACCCTTGCTGTAATTGCCCGCCAAATAGACCTGGCCCAAGGTCGTGCCAGCAGTGCCTCAATACCCTTCAATCAAAGCTTTAATGGCCAGGCGTTTTATTTTGGTAAGGAATCCAAGCTGTACGGCTATTTTCAGCCGCCCGTAGGCAGTGCCCAGGCTCGTGGCGGGGTGTTGATCTGTCCGCCAATAGGCAGCGATTGGACTCATGTTCATTTTATTGTGCGCAAACTGCAGCTCAAATTGGCTGATGCCGGTATAGCCAGCTTGCGCTTTGATTTTTATGGCACGGCTGACTCAATGGGAGAGCAAGCCGAGGCCAGCCTCAGTCATTGGCGCAGCAACCTGGTCTGCGCGTGGAATCAGCTGGAGGCATGCGCGCCAAGCTGTACGAAGTTGATTCTGGGGGTAGGCCTCGGTGGCGGCCTGGCGCAGGAGTTTGCCGAGCGGCAAGGTCTGGCAGCGCCACTTCTCTGGGCACCCATTACCCAGGGAGCTGACCACTTGCGTCATTTACGCCAGGCGCAACGAGCATTGCGTAAGCGGATGCGACCAATGCTCCCCTGGTGGCCGCAATGGCGTCAACAAAGCGGCGAAGAGCTATTGGGTTTTCACTATGGCCCGCAATTACTCAAAGAGCTGGAGGATTTCAAAGTCGCTGCAACACGAGCCTTTGATCCCCAGGGCCGCCTTGCAGCGCCTAACTGGTACCGGTATCAGGGGCTGGAGCAGCTGCTGGCAGATACGGGAATCTCGGGTGAGCTGGTAGCCGCACTCTTAGCCAATCTGAACAAGGTGCAAGCTCAGTGACACGTGAATACGCCATACAGTTTGGTTTGAATCAATCGCTTGTAGGCATAATTACCCGCGAGCATAGCTGGCGGCAGGGACCTGCCTGCATATTGATTACCGCCGGACTTACCCCTAAGGCCGGCCCTTTCCGGCTTTATACGCGTCTGGCGCGCCAACTGGCTGCAGAGGGCTTTTGCTGCTTGCGCTTTGACTTGGACTCTCTCGGGGATAGCGGTTCTGTGTACAGCGATAAACTGCTGCAAGAGCGCACCCAGCTACAAATTGCCGAGGCTATAGCGCTGCTCCGCTCGCAGCTGGAGCCTACACGCATCTATCTTGGCGGCCTCTGCTCAGGCGCAGAGGCCGCTCTGCGTGGCGCTGAAAGCGATCCGGACATTGCCGGCGCCTTTATGATCGACCCCTTCGCTGTAGCAACTCCTCAAGCCAAACTGAGGTCTTGTCGCCACCGGCTTTATCGTCGCCTACTGCGTTTTTTCGGCCTTTATCAGCCCGCGGCATCCAGCTCAACCGAATTGGTAGACTACAAATACATTGGTTACACCGAGGCGCATAAGCTGCTCACGAAAATGCTGGCGCGCGGAGCTTATCTGCACTTTATTTATACCGCCAGCGTGAATGAATCTTTTAATCATCCTGGCCAATTGCAGCTCGCTTTTACTGATTTGCCAATAGCGGGGAATGTGCGCGTGGATTATCTGAAAGATGTAAGTCACACCCCAGTCTTGGCTTATCAATTGGACAAAATGTTGAAGACAATTAGCGAACCGCTGATCGCGCGCGAACAAACCCTGGCGACGAGCGGCAAGGTTAAACGCTAGAGCACACCGCGGCGCTCCTGGTCCAACTCAATAGATTCAAACAACGCCTGAAAATTTCCCTCGCCAAAGCCCTGATTTCCCTTGCGCTGGATATATTCAAAAAAAATCGGGCCTATACTGTTTTTGGTGAAAATCTGTAGCAAAAAGCCACCGCCCTGGTGTTCGCCACCATCAATTAAAATGCGTTCGCCATAGAGCGAAGCTACAGATTCTCCATGGCCGGGGAGGCGCCCATCAACCAATTCGTAGTAAGTATCGGGAGTATCCTGAAACTCTATGTCCGCCGCACGCAAGGCTTTAACCGTGGTGTAAATATCCTCAGTTTCAAGCGCAATGTGCTGTACCCCCTCGCCGTTGTACTCGCGCAGGTATTCGGCAATTTGTGACTTGTCATCCTTGGTTTCGTTGAGGGGAATAATGATGTTGCCGCAAGCGCTGGCCACTACTTCGCTGTAGAGCCCTGTCTTTTTCCCCTCGATATCAAAATTTCGCACTGATTCAAAGCCAAATACCCGCTTGTAAAAATCCTTCATGCGGGCAATGCCGCCCTGATGCAAATTGTGGGTCAGGTGGTCCACCCGCTGCAGCTTGTTGAAAGTCTGCTCAGGCAGGTCGGCAGCCGTAAAACCTTTAATCAATTCGCGTCTGGCTTGATCATCCACCAGATAAATTAACGACTCCCCCACACCTTTAATCGCGGGAATTGGATGATCGCTAATTTCTGCCGCTTCGGCGCCCAGCAGTAGTGCTTGATGCAGGGCTGCTGGGCCGTTTTCTACACTAAACCCTATGGCTGATACACCGCGCCCATGATGCGCGCGAAAATGCTCGGCATTGCCGCCATTGGATGGATTGGAAATAAAAACAATCTGCCCCGAATGGTGCAGGCTAACCTCTGTGTCCCGACGGTGATCGTATTGCTGTAGCCCCATTTGTGAAAACAGACTGCGCAAAAGCGCTGGTTTGCTACCGGAGAACTCTACGAACGCCAAGCCTTTGGTAACTACCGGCATAAGGTTAACTTTGCTCATGACACCGACCTATCCCTGTACTAAATAGCGCTCGACTTTAGAACCCGAGGATTACTGTAGCGGTTTTGATGGCCGGTTGCATGCATGGGCCGCGGGGGGCAATCCGTTCAATATCCTTCTTCGGTTGCTCCTCGCTGTATTCGCGGCGCCACATATCGATGACAGCCTTGGCTTGCAGCAAGCTGGTAAACCAGTGTCGATTCAGGCATTCATCGCGGAAGCAACCGTTGAATGATTCGACGTTGGCATTCTGATTTGGCTTGCCGGGCTTGATCGGAAATGGCTTCACGCCGTGCTCATGAGCCCATTGGTAGCGCGAGGGCAAGCTGACGCTGCGCCCTCGCTGAACCGGCGTTGCAGTGAATTACTCGTCGAGCACGCTGCGCAACATCCACGCTGTTTTCTCGTGTACCTCCAGACGCTGGGTCAGCAGGTCCGCGGTCGGCTGGTCATTGGCGGCGTCCACGACCGGGAACAGCTTGCGCGCGGTACGGGCGGTGGCCTCCTGCGCTGCCACCAGATGACGCACCATGTCGGTCGCCTTCGGCACGCCTTCAACCTCCTTGATCGACGCCAGCTTGATGAACTCCTTGTAGGTGCCGGGCGCCGGATGGCCGAGCGCGCGGATGCGCTCGGCAATGCTGTCGAGCGCGGCCCACTGCTCGCTGTATTGCGTCATGAACATCAGGTGCAGGCTGTTGAACATCGGCCCGGTGACGTTCCAGTGAAAGTTGTGGGTCATCAGGTAGAGGGTGTAGCTGTCGGCGAGCAGGGCCGAGAGCCCCTTGGTGATCTTCTGGCGATCCTCGGGGTTGATGCCGATGCTGATTTCCGGTGTCTTGCTCTTCTTCGAACTCATGATTGCGGTTTCCTTCCAGTGGGTGGGGTATCGATTTCTGCGCGATGATCAGTTGCCGGTGTAGGTTCTCATCACGACGCGCGACTCCAGCAGCCGGCCGCGCAGAACCAGATCCAGCTGATAGTGATCGCTGGTGTTTTCCCGGATCGGTGTTTCGACACGGAAGTTCCTGGTGCCGCGGTCGCCGGGGATATCAACGGGCACCTCGGCGAGCAGCAGTGGATTGCCGGGGGCCCGTATGAGCATGGTGAGCGTATCGTCGCCGGGATCGGCGGGCGGGTAACTGAAATTGCGATAACTGATGCTGACCATCAAGACTCCGCCGTTATTTCGTGGCACGAATTGTTCGTTTTCCATGATGCCGGACACTATCGATAGCGAATCGATCCTGGGGCGGGGCGGCGGTGCTTTTTCGTCGTCCGTTGCAGTGGCTGCAGGTTTTTCTTGAGCGATTCGCTCCTGAAGCTGGCTCAAAGCGTTTTGCGCTTCGGCGTCGTCGGGGTCTTTGGCGAGTCGCTCTCTGTACAGCTGCACGAGTTGCAGGAATAGCCCGGGTTGTTGCTGCAGCGACAGCACGTCGACAGAAAGGAGCAGCTTGTCGGCAGCCGGGGGAGCATCGACAGAGGGCGGAGAGGTGTCAGCGGACTGCTCAGTTGCGATCTGATCGCGGACGACCCTGCCACTGGCCGAAGGAGCGGGTTGTTGCTGCGGCTCGACCGATTTGGTTGGCGGTGAAGAGGTGGAGGGAAGAGGTTGTTCCGCTGCCGCTTCATGTCGTGCAGCAATCTCCGCAGTTGTCGCACTGCTGACCTGTTCGCGCAGCAATTGGCCGATATCCGTATAAGCGATTGCCAATCCGATAACGATGGCCAGCGCCAGGATCGGCAACGCCACGGGGCGCCTTGGTCGATCCTTTCGGCCCTGGGGGCGCCAGACAGTGTCACCAGGATGGTGGCGCTCTGGCGCGGCGCGCGCAGCCATCGCAAGCCGCTGTCGTTCAATGGCCGTCAGCGTGGGTGTTCCTTCGCGGGAGCTGGGGTCGGAGCTGTCTCTTGTTTCCTCAGTCCCTTCCTGGTTCGGAGGTTCCAATTTTCCACCTCTCCGAGACATCGGCGTTGAGCGAAAATGCTAGCAGCATTTTTATGCTGAAGTGATCAGGCGGGGCCATAGCTCCGGATCTCAAGCCCCATCGAATGCGATGTCTCGGGAGCGAGCTCGCGACTGTCCCCAAGCACGTTGGCCGTTTCGATACAGAGCATGTTGCGCCAGGCGTCCGGCGCGAACTGTGACAGCCGTTTCGATTTTTCGATCCACGGATTCCACACCACCGCCGAGGCCGAGCCGGTGGCAAGCAGATGAATCGTGCGGTTCCAGCCGCGGTCGTGAATTTTCACCTCGCGCGGCACATCGAGATAGATGCGGTCAGTCTCTCCGCTGAAGTCGATCGCCCCTGCCTGCCGGTGTTCGCGCCACGCATCGAGCGTGTCGATATAGCGCGTATTTTCGAAGCCCGTCGATGTCACGTTGTCGATCGAGCTGATGGCGAAATAGGTGTGCAGTGCCTGCGTTATTGCCAAGGGTTCTGCGCCGGGATTTCGCGTCGTCAATTCCATGCCGAGCGATTTGCCGACGGTTACCGTCAGTTGCAGATCGACGGCGTGAGCCCAGTGTTGTTGCAGCAGGTGATCAGTGACGAATCCCAGCGTGATTTCGGTGCTGTCGTCGTGTTCCTGCACCGAGCGAAGTGCCCAGTCGCGTGCGCGCACCAGCCCGTGTGCCGGCAGGTTGTCGCCCCGTGTCATCGCTCGAACCGCGTCGGGGTTGCGCTCGATGGCGCCGAACCACGGCCAGCAGATCGGGACACCGCCGCGCACGCTCTGGCCGCGCTGGTAGTCGGCGAGATCGCTGAGCCATACCACCGGTTTTTCGCCGCGCGGCGTGTATTCGAGCAGCTGCGCGCCCTGCAGCGCGATGGCGGCATCGGCGTAGCGGTTGCTGATGCGCAGTACCGGCAGTTCGCCGCGCTGTTGCAGCGTGACCTGGGCCGGCACCGGTTGTGAATCCAATCTCTGCTCGGGCATGCTGTCGATCCTGAAAATGGCGCAGAGATCGTAGCCATTTATCTTCGAACTTTCTAACGGAATGGCAGTAGCAGAAGAGCCAGCGCCTCAGCGCAGCTGGCTCTCCTTCTCTCCTTGATGATCGTCGAATGCGCGCCGCTCAGAACGTGATGCTGATGGCATCCGCCGAACGCTGTGCCGGTCCATGGTAGGCCGCTTCGATATTGTTGCCATCGGGATCGATTACGAAGGCAGCGTAGTAGCCGGGGTGGTACGGGCGCTCGCCCGGCGCGCCGTTGTCTTTGCCGCCGGCCTTCAACGCAGCCTCGTGGAAGCGTTGCACGGCATCGCGATCGCGGGCCTGGAATGCCAGGTGCGTGCGACCGGTCAGATCGCCCTGTGCGGCCATGCTTTGCCTGCTCGAAATGAACAGCTCGTCGAACCAGAAGAAATCCGGCCCTTCGCCGCCAAGCGGGATGCCGAGTGGCTCCAGGATCGCTGTATAGAAGCGGCGGCTGGCGGCGAGATCGCGCACGACGAGCTGGATATGGTCGATCAGTCGGCCGCGATAAAGTTCGTTGGTCTCCATGCGTCTCTCCTGTAGCAGTGACGGCTGCTTTTCTCGGCAGCTGCGACGGGCGAAAGTTCCCGGCGGCTGCCCCCGGTCGTGACCGCATTAACGCCGATATGAAGATCGGCTGCCATCCGGCGCTGCCATGAAGGTGCGGGCGATATGACCGGGGCGGTTGAGCGCTTTCGTCAGGAAAGCCCGCTATAGTGCTCGCCCACGATCCGTTGTAACCCCTTGTCGTATCCCCTCATGTCCAACAGTGCATCAGCCGTCGCCGAAGCCGCCAGCCGGATCGGACAGAGTGTCCGTGCCGACAAGCTGCGGCTGCTTTTCAATCAATCGGCGCCGGCGCTCTTCATCGCATTCGCCATCGGCGCGCTGCTGGCCTGGCTGCTGCGCAACGATGCGCCGCGCGCGGTGCTGTGGAGCTGGGTTGCCGTGCTTGGCGCGGTCGCGCTGATCAGGCTGGCACTTTTTACGGCCTATTTTCTGCGGCGGCCGCAGGGAGCCGCACTGCTGCGCTGGGAGCGCCCCTATCTGCTGACGCTCGCGCTGGCGTCGCTGGGTTGGGGCATCGGTGCTGCCGTGGTCATGTCGGTGGTGCCGCTGCTCGGTCAGGTCATTACCGGTTTCTTCATGATGGGCATGGCGGGCGGTGCGCTGTCGGCCTACTCGGTGCTGCGACGCACGGCGGCGGTGGGCATGTTGTCGGTGCTGCTGCCCGGCACGCTCTGGCTCTACTGGCAGGGCGATGTGCTGCATGTCTGTCTCGCCTTCGGCAGCACGCTGTTCATGCTTGCGTCGCTGCGCGGCATCGGCATCACCGCGCGTGCATTGCAGGAGAGCCTGCGCTTGTCGCGCGAGCTGGAGCTGGCCCATGTCAGTGCCGAGGCGCTGGCACGCACCGACATGCTGACCGGGCTCAGCAACCGGCGCGCCTTCTTCGAACGCGGTGAGCAGATCGTCAGCTATTGCGAGCGCAACCACCGTCCGCTCAGCCTGTTGCTGATGGATATCGACCACTTCAAATCGATCAACGACAGCAGTGGTCACGCGGCGGGAGATATGGCACTCGACATTGTCGGACGGTTGCTGCAGCAGCAGTTCCGCCGCGCCGATGTCTGCGGTCGCATTGGTGGCGAGGAGTTCGCCGTGCTGCTGCCGGATACCGCGCTGGTCGATGCCCGTGGCCTTGCCGAAAAACTGCGGCTGGCGATTGCGGAGGTACCGGTGCCGTTCGGTGAGAAGACGTTGTCGATCACCACCAGCATCGGTGTGGCCACCGGCAGTTACGACCTCGATGTGCTGCTGTCGCGAGCCGATGCGGCGATGTATTGCGCCAAGGCGGCAGGGCGCAACTGCGTCATGGTCGGTTGAATGTTCAGCACTGACATCGACGGCGAATAATCGTCGGCTCAGTGCCGATTCAGCACCAGCAGCGCCAGGATGATCGCGCTCAGCAGCAGAGACAGTCCCTTCCAGAACAGCACCGGGTCGCGCTCCAGCAGCGGTGTGCTGCGCCTCAACAGAAAACGCCGGTTGGGAACCCGCAGGTCGTTGATGAATTCGGACAGCGCGTCGTAGCGCTTGTACGGATCGGGATGCAGTGCGGTGCGCAGCGCGCCATCGATCCAGTCGGGAATGCCGTTGCCCGTTGCGTGTGCCGATCGGTAGCGCAATGCGCGCTGTTGCGCTGGCGACTGCACGCGCGCGGCGCTGGCGCCATAGGGCAGCGAGCCTGTCAGCATCTCGTAGGCGATCACGGCGACCGAGAACAGATCGGCACGCCAGGTCGGCGCTTCGCCGGCCAGCCATTCGGGCGCGGTGTACTGAACGGATCCGAGCACGGCATTCGAGGCCGGCGCCACGGCCGCTTCGACCAGGCCGGTGACACGAACCGCACCGAAGTCGATGATCCTGACCGTGCCGTCGCGACCGATCATGATGTTCTCGGGGCGCAGATCGCAGTGGATCATCTCCTTGCGATGCAGCGTGCGCAGCCCCTTGATGATCTGATCGAGAATGTCGCGCACCGCGATCAGCTCCGGTTTCGGATGATCGTGCATCCACTGCCGCAGCGACTGCCCCTCCACATACTCCATGACCGCATAGAGATAGCGGCGCGGTCGCGGCGACAGGTGCGCGCGGAGAATGTGCGGGCTCGATACCCGCCGCGCGATCCACTCCTCCATCAGAAACTGGCGCAGCAGGGTCGGCTCCTGGCGCAAGCTCAGCGCCGGTATTTTCACCGCCACCTGGGCACCGTTGTCGCGATCGATGGCGAGATAGATATGGCTGCGGTCGCTGGCGTGAATCTGGCGCAGCAACTGATAGCCCTCGAACTCCGCCGGCGGTTCCGGCAGCGGCGGCGGTGGCAGCGCCTCGACCTGTCCCGCGTAGTCGCGCGCATCGCCGTCGGGCAGATGATCGATCCGCACGATCTGCACGGTGATGTTGTCATCGCTGCCGTTCGCCAGCGCGGTCTCCACGATCAGGCGTGCGGCCCGGTCGAGATCGTCGGCGTTGGTCCGGATCAGCTCGATCATCTGCCGCGCGTCGATGAATTCGTGCGCGCCATCGGTACTCAGAATGAACAGGTCGCCCTGCGTCAGCGGGTGGTTGTCGTAATCGATCTCGACGGCGTCGGCCATGCCGATGGCGCGGCCGAGATAGTTCTCGCTGGCGGAGAGGACGATGCGGTGATCGACGGTCAGCGGTTCCAGCGCGTTGCCGCAGACACGGAAGATGCGGGAGTCGCCGACGTGAAAGATATGCGCGAAGCGTCCTTTCAGCACCAGTGCGCTGAAGGTGCAGACATAGCCGCGATCGCGATCATAGGCGGCGTGGCTGCGGCGGGTTTCGCTGTATAGCCAGGCATTCGATGCGGCGATGACGTCGGTGCCGGCGGTTCGCACCGACATCGCTTCCGAGGTGCAGTAGTAGTCCGACAGGAAGGTTTTGATAGCGGTTTCGGCGGCCATCTGGCTGACCGGGCTGGTGCTGATGCCATCGGCAATGGCGATCGCGATGCCTTTCAGCGACAGCGCGCTGCCCTGCGGAATGATGGCGCCGTGGAAATCCTGATTGAGATCCTTGCGGCCTTTGTCGGAGCACTGTCCGATCGATACGGTGAGCGCCGCTGCCATTGCATTCCTCGTAGGCGGATGTGTTGCGGGCCGCCTCGATTCAGCGGCGGCCCGCGGCGTGGTGGTGCGCAATGTTCACGGCGTTATCCGATCGCCGGATTGATGGCGGCGATCGCGCGCCTCATGCGGCATTGCGTTTCGGCGAGGTCTTGTAGTGGGTCGAGTAGATCATGGCGCCGACGAAGGTCAGGCCGCCGACCAGGTTGCCGACCACGGTTGGAATCTCGTTCCACAGCAGGTAGTCCATCCAGGTGAACTCGCCGCCGAGCATGATGCCGGACGGGAACAGGTACATGTTGACGATGGAGTGTTCGAAGCCGAGATAGAAGAAAACCAGAATCGGCATCCACATGCCGATCACCTTGCCGGAGACCGAGGTCGACATCATCGCGGCGACCACGCCGGTCGACACCATCCAGTTGCACATCACGGCGCGGATGAACAGCGTCAGCATGCCGGCGGCACCGGCGGCCTGGTAACCGAGCGTGCGGCTCTCGCCAATATGGCCGATCTTCTGGCCGACGGCGTTCGGCTCGTGGCTGAAGCCGGTGGTGAAGATGATCGCCATGAACAGCGCCACCGTCATCGCGCCGGCGAAGTTGCCGACGAACACCAGCCACCAGTTGCGCAGCACGCCGCCGACGGTGACGCCCGGCCGCTTGGCGAACAGCGCCAGCGGCGTCAGCGTGAACACGCCGGTCAACAGATCGAAACCGAGCAGGTACAGCAGGCAGAAGCCGACCGGGAACAGCAGGGCGCCGAGCAGCGGTTCGCCGGTGTTGACGTTGATCGTCACGGCGAACGCTGCGGCCAGCGCCAGGATGGCGCCGGCCATGTAGGCGCGGATCAGGGTGTCCTTGGTGGACATGAAGATTTTCGATTCGCCGGCTTCGACCATCTTGGCCGCGAACTCGGCGGGGGCGACATACGACATGGGGTGGTTCTCCTTCGAGAGCTTGGCGCGCTTGTGTTTTTCGCTTGTTGTGCGCGTTCAGGGGGAGCGAGGCTGAGACGGTGGGAGGTTCTGCAGTATTTGTGCCGGAGTGGAACTGCGGCCATGTTGCGGCCGCGCCGTCATGCCGGGGCGCCAAAACGGTGCCGGCATGAAGCCTGTGCGCGAAAGCGGTGCGAAAGAGGCGATGCGAGCGGCGAGGCCTGAGGAAACCTCTGAACAGTCCCCTCTCCCTTCAGGGAGAGGGTTAGGGAGAGGGGAGAAAAGCGTTTTTCAGCGCGCAGGTATGGCGGGCAATCATCAGCTCTTCATTGGTTGGTATCACCCACGCCGAAACCGTCGAGCCGCCGGTGGTGATGCAGGCATGGCCGGCGTCGTTGGCTTTTGCATCGACGTGTACGCCCAGCCACTGCAGCCGCGCGCAGATACGCTGGCGAATCTGTGCCGAGTTCTCGCCGATACCGGCCGTGAACACCAGCCCGTCGAGCCCGCCCAGTGTCGCCGTCAGCGCGGCGATTTCGCGCGCGATGCGAAACACGTAGTAGTCGATGGCGAGCGCGGCGCGCGGGTCTGTCGACTGCAGCAGGTCGCGCATGTCGCCGGAGACACCGGAGATGCCGAGCAGGCCGGAGCGGTGGTAGAGCAGGTTTTCCAGCTCGTCGACATCGAGCCGCTGTTCGCGCAGCAGGTAGAGGATGACGCCGGGATCGAGCTGGCCGCAGCGGGTGCCCATCGGCAGGCCGTCGAGCGCGCTGAAACCCATCGTCGAATCGACGCTGCGACCGTTGTCGAGCGCGCACAGGCTGGCACCGTTGCCGAGATGCGCGACGACGACACGACCGCTGGCGATCGACGGCGCCAGCGTCGGCAGCGCACTGGCGATGTATTCGTACGAGAGGCCGTGAAAACCGTAGCGGCGCACGCCGGCCGTGTACATCGACCAGGGCAGCGCGAACAGTTCTGCCACCGTGTCGTGGTCGCGATGAAAGGCGGTGTCGAAGCAGCCGATCTGCGGCACTTGCGGCAGCGTTTTCGCCACGGCGCGAATCACGGCCAGATTGTGCGGCTGGTGCAGCGGTGCCAGCGGCACCAGTTTTTCGAGTGCGGCCAGTACCGCGTCATTCAGCATTGTCGGTGCGGTGAAGCGGGTGCCGCCGTGCACGATGCGATGGCCGATGGCGGCGATGTCGGTGCCGTTGCACAGCTCGGGCAGCGCGGCCATCAGCAGATCGATGCCGGCCTGATGCGAGCGGCCTTCGTCGGCGTCGAGCGCGCGTTGAAACGGCTGACCGTTCTGCCTGATCTGCAGGCGGGCATGCTCGGTGCCGATGCCGTCGATCTTGCCGCCGAGGCGGGCGTCGAGTGCGCCATTCGCGGTTGAAAACAGCGAGAACTTGATGCTGGAGGAGCCCGCGTTCAGCACCAGAAGCGCGGGTTCGTTCATGTCGCGGCCTCCAGCGTCAGCAGCGCCGCGCGCTGCGCCGCGACCACCAGCTTGGCGACCGCGCAGCTGGCGAGTTTGGTGCGCACGCTGTCGGCGCGGCTGGTCAGGATGATCGGCACGCGCGCGCCGAGCACGAGGCCGGCGGCATCGGCCTGCAACAGGAAGGTCAGCTGCTTGGCCAGCATGTTGCCGGATTCGAGATCGGGAACGAGCAGGATGTCGGGATCGCCGACCACGTCGGAGACGATGCCCTTGATCTCGGCCGCCTCCTTGCTGATGGCATTGTCGAAGGCGAGCGGGCCTTCGAGGATGGCGCCGGTGATCTGGCCGCGATCGGCCATCTTGCACAGGGCGGCGGCTTCGATCGTCGACGGAATTTTCGAGGTGACGGTCTCCACGGCGGAGAGAATCGCCACCTTCGGTCGCGCGATGCCGAGGGCGTGGGCGAGATCGATGGCGTTCTGCGCGATGTCGACCTTGTCTTCCAGGGTCGGGAAGATATTGATCGCGGCGTCGGTGACCAGCAGCAGCTTGTGATAGGTCGGCACCGACATGATGAAGACATGGCTGACACGCCGCCCGGTGCGCAGGCCGGTCTCCTTCGCGATCACCTCGGCCATCAGTTCGTCGGTGTGCAGGCTGCCTTTCATCAGCAGCTCGGCGCGACCGCCGCGCACCAGCGCCACCGCCTGCGCCGCCGCGGCGTGGCTGTGGGGGGCATCGACGATCTCGATGTCGCCGAGATCGATGCCGGCGCTGTTGGCGACATTGCGGATCTTGTTGACCGGCCCGACCAGCAGCGGCGTGATCAGCTGCAGCCGCGCTGCTTCGACCACCGCTTCCAGCACGCTCTTTTCGCACGGGTGGGCGACGGCCGTGGCGATCGGTGGCTGCGTCGCCGCTGCGGCGAGCAGGCGGGTGTAGCGGCCATTGGCGCTGTCCTGATCATTCATGCCGGGCTGTTCCTTCGCGTGGGGGGCGGACTAAGGTGCAATGAATCCCCAGCCGCACGCAATGCCGCGCGCCATGCGATGTGCCCGGATCGGATCAGGCACCGCCGTCGGTGGCGAGTGCGTCGGTGCAGTAGAACGGCATCGAGTAGCGGCCGCTGTTGTCGGTGAGCGCCTGGATGCTGATCAGCGGTGCCGTCGAGGTGACCGCGCCGAAGATGGTGGCGAAGGCGGTGTCGGCGGCGTCGCGGCCGGTGCCGAAGCGCACGAAGCCCATCGGCATCGCCAGGCCGGAGGGGTCGAAGATGTACCAGCGATTGCCGAGATAGGCTTCCACGTAGGCGTGAAAGTCGGTCGGTCCCAGCGCCGGGTCGGTGCCGTAGTCGATGCCGGTGGCGAAGCGCGCGGGAATGTTGACCGCGCGACACATCGCGATCATCAGGTGGGCGAAGTCGCGGCAGACGCCAACCCCTTCGATCAGCGTGTCGACGGACGAGGTGGTGGAGTTCGAGGTGTTCGGCGTGAACACGACCTGCCGGTTCACCCAGTCGCGGATCGCCTGCACCCGGCCATAGCCCTGGTAGAGATTGCCGAACAGCGTCATCGCCATGCGGTTCAGGCGGTCGGACTGGCAGTAGCGGCTCGGGTAGAGGTAGGAGAGCACCTCCGGAGGCAAGCGGGCGACCGGCACCTCCATCAGCTGCTGCGGCGACTCGATGTGGTGCTTCAGTTCCACCGTGGCGTCGTAGCGCACGCGCAGCGGCCCCGTGCCGGCGGTGATGCGCAGCAGCCGGTTGCCAGTGGTGGCATCGGTATAGATATTCGGCGGCAGCGGCTGGCTGAGTTCGAGTCGTTCCTGCAGCACCGTCTGGTTGCGCGTGTGCGCGGCGTGGATGTTGAGGATGAACTCGCAGCCGGGCTGAAGGATCTGGTAGTTGAGCTCGATGCCGAGCTGAAGTTTGATCATGGCGTCCTGTCGAAACGATTAACCAGGCATCCCGATACATCGGAATGATGTATCGGAAATTCGCGGCAAATGCCGCGCGGGCGGGTGGCCAGTATGTGCGTTTATCGGCGGCGGCGGGTGGCTGTTTTCGCGCTTTCGTCATGGCCCGATTTGCTGTCGCTCTGCCACCGGTCTCGCGCCAGGTGATACCGTGCCGGCTGGCTGGATCGATGCCACCCGACACGGCTGTCGACCGTTCAATTTTTCACGGGGCTTTTCAGGAGCCTGATGCCGATGTCCGACGAAAACCTTTCCCAAAACAGCGAGGCGATGGTCGCCGACAGTGCGGTCTACAAGACGCTGCTGGAATCCACCAAGGCGATCCCGTGGAAGATCGACTGGGCGACCATGCGTTTCGCCTATATCGGGCCGCAGATCGAGGCGCTGCTGGGCTGGCGCGCCGACAGCTGGGCCACGGTGCAGGACTGGGCCGACCGTATCCACGAGGAGGACCGCGAGCGCGTAGTCAATTTCTGTGTCGCGCAATCGCAGGCGGGACAGGATCACGAGGCCGACTACCGCGCGCTGACGGCTGCCGGCGACTACGTCTGGATTCGCGATGTCGTGCATGTCATGCGCAAGGAGAACGGCGAGGTCGAGGCGCTGATCGGTTTCATGTTCGACATCAGCGAGCGCAAGAAAACCGAACAGGAACTGCTGCGGCTGAAGCAGGAGCTGGAAGAGCTGTCGTTCAAGGATGGTTTGACCGGCGTCGCCAACCGCCGCCTGTTCGATTCGATCTTCGAGATCGAGTGGCAGAACGCGCTGCGCACACGGCTGCCGCTGTCGCTGATCCTGCTCGATATCGACTACTTCAAGCAGTACAACGACCACTACGGTCATATTCGCGGCGACGACTGCCTGAAGCAGGTGGCACGGGCGCTGAGTGGAGCAGGTGCGCGCGCCCGCGATTTCTTTGCCCGCTTCGGCGGCGAGGAGTTCGTGCTGGTGCTGCCGGAGACCGACGCCGCGTCGGCGCAGAAGATCGCCGAGCGCTGCCGCAATCTGGTCTTCACGCAGCAGATTCCGCACGAGCGTTCGGCGGTCGGGCAGCTGCTGACCATCAGCCTCGGTGTCGGCACGATCGTGCCCAACCGCGACGACGAGCCGCTCGCCTTCATCGACAGCGTCGACCGTCTGCTCTATCGCGCCAAGGAGCGCGGCCGCAATCGGGCGGAAGCGGGTTAGCGCGAGCGTATGAGCATTTCAGACGACAGCCATCTCTTCGATGACGATCAGCGCTGGATGCAACTGGCGCTGCAACAGGCAGAACTGGCCGCCGCGCGCGGTGAAGTGCCGGTCGGCGCGCTGCTGGTGCGCGAGGGGGAAGTGATTGGCTGCGGTCACAACCAGCCGATCTCCGCCTGCGATCCCACCGCGCATGCCGAGATCGTCGCGCTGCGCGGCGCGGCGCGGCGGGTCGGCAATTACCGGCTGCCAGGCGCCACCCTCTACGTCACCATCGAACCGTGCAGCATGTGCGTCGGCGCGCTGATGCATGCGCGCATCGCGCGACTGGTCTACGGCGCCATCGAGCCGCGCGCCGGCGCGGTCGAGAGTGCGCTGGCGCTGGCGTCGGCCGCGCATTTCAACCATCGCATCGAGTGTGTCGGCGGTGTGTTGGCGACCGAGTGTGGCGAGGTGATGAAGCAGTTCTTTCGCAGCCGTCGCGGCGTTTAGGGGGCTCTGGTCAAGTCCCCTCTCCCTTCAGGGAGAGGGTCAGGGAGAGGGGGCACGCGCGAAAATTGCCCTCTCCCCCGGCCCCTCTCCCTGAAGGGAGAGGGGAGGAATGAGTTCCTTG
This sequence comes from uncultured Verrucomicrobiaceae bacterium, assembly GCA_964638025.1. Lineage (GTDB taxonomy): Bacteria > Pseudomonadota > Gammaproteobacteria > Pseudomonadales > CAMLJR01 > CAMLJR01. Next base: position 42,484 of record CAZWXW010000007.1, on the reverse strand, counting down.
AGGCGGTGTCACGATTGCCTTACAGCGCGTTCAGCGTGACGTCGAACCCTTCCGGCAGGTACTGCTCCGTGATCATCGCGGGTGGCGTGCGCTGTTTCGCCACGTCGCTCCAGGTCAGCAGGTTGTAGTAGTGGCGGATGTTCTGCACGAAGCGCACTGGCTCGCTGCCGCGCGCGTAGCCGTGACGGGTCTTGCTGTACCACTGCTGCCGCGACAGCAGCGGCAACACCTCCTTCACATCGGCCCACTTGTCCGGGTCCTTGCCGAGTTTCAGCGTCAGCTTGCGCGCATCCTCCAGATGGCCGAGGCCGACGTTGTAGGCGGCCAGCGCGAACCAGGTGCGATCCGGTTCGGCGATCCGGCCCGGAATCTTCTGGTGCGTGCGCACGAAGTAGCGGGCGCCGCCGCGCAGGCTCTGCACCGCATCCTCGCGATTGGTGACGCCCATCGCCCTGGCGGTCGGCGTGGTCAGCATCATGAAGCCGCGCACGCCGGTAAAGGAGGTGGCGCTCGGGTTCCAGTGCGACTCCTGGTAGCTGATCGCCGCCAGCAGCCGCCAGTCGAGCCCGAACTGGTCGGCGGTGTTCTGAATATGGTCGAGGTAGCGCGGCAGGATCGTGGTCGAACGCTCGGTGAAGGCGGTGGAGTCGATCAGGCTGTTGGCTTCGCTGTGGCTGTAGTGGCGTTCGACCAGCTGCGCCAGCCGGCCGTCGCTGCGCAGCTCGCCGAAGAATGTCTCCAGCTCCTTCAGCAGCGCGGCGCTGGATTCGCGCTGTGAAATGGCCCAGGCCTGCCTGGTCGGCTGGCCGAGGCGGAAGGCGACGCGCAGGCGCGGGTAGAAGGCGCGGTTGGCGAGGTACTCGTTGGAGTCGATGACGGTGGCGTCGATGGTGCCTTCGTCGAGCGCGTCCAGCAGATCGGTGGTCTCGACATCTTCCGACTCGATCCACTGCAGCGTCGGCTGCTCCGCCTTCAGCACGCGCAGCTCCTCGGCGTGGCTGCTGTGGGCCAGCACCTGCAGCCGCAGGCCGGCCAGATCGGCCGTGCTCAGCGCCGGCGGGTGGTCGTCGCGCACCAGCACCAGCATCTCGACGTCGAGATAGGGCGGCGTGAACAGCACCCGTTCGAGGCGGTCGGGCGTCATCGTCAGGCCGGCGGCAGCGAGGTCGACGCGGCCGCGCTCGACGGTATCGAGCAGCGCGTCGAGGCTCGATTCGGTCTGGATCTCCAGGCGCACGCCGAGCCGCTTGGCGAACAGCTCGGCGAGCTGGTATTCGAAACCGGTCGGACCGTGGCGGTCCTCGTAGTAGGTGGTCGGGCCGTTGCGGGTCACCACCTTCAGCACGCCGGCCGCCTTGATCTCGCTCAGGTGGTCCGACTGCCCGCAGCCGGCCAGCAGCGCGGCCAGCGCCAGCAGTGGCAGCAACTTGCGGAGGCAGGGCAGGGGCGGCAGTGAACAAAGTTTGAGCAGCGTCATGGGCGCGGATTGTAACGGGCGATCCCGCGCTTGCACATGCGCGGCTTCCACCGATAAAGTGCGAACGATTCTTATCTGCATCGAGGGCCGCCGCCTCGACGGAGATGGGCGACCGCCATGGCAGCCAGCGACACCTCTGCACCGATTCCGATCGACACCCTCTACAGCGACCACCACGGCTGGCTCTGCCGCTGGCTCTCTCGCCGGCTCGGCGACAGCGGCGATGCCGCCGATCTCGCCCACGACGCCTTCCTGCGGGTGATGTTGAAGCCGCCGGTCTTCGACGGCTTCGACGGCGCCCGCGCCTACCTGAGCCGCGTCGCCCGCGGCCTGATGGTCGACCTGTGGCGGCGCCGGCAGATCGAGCGCGCCTGGCTGGAGGCACTGGCGGCGCAGCCGGAGCTGGAGGAGCCCTCCGCCGAGCAGCGGGCGATGGTGCTGGAGGCGCTTGGTCAGGTCGATGCGTTGTTGCGGCGGCTGCCGCCGAAGGTGTCGCGCGCGTTCGTGCTGGCGCAGCTGCACGGCCTGACCTACCGCGAGATCGGCCTGCGTCTCGGCGTCTCCGAGCGCATGGTCAAGCGCTACATGGCGCAGGCGATGCTGCACTGCATCGCCCTGGAAGCCGGCGTGCCTCTGCCGGAGTCTGTTTCATGAGCACGGTCGTCCAGCCCGCCGATACCCCCTCATTCACGGCGCTGCAGCAGGCGGCGGAGTGGTATGCGCGGTTGCAGGCCGACACGCCTGCCGCTGATGAGCGCGACGACTGGCAGCACTGGTTCGACACCAGCGACGAACATCGGCTGGCGTGGGGTTACGTCGAGCAGGTGGCGCGCCGTTTCGCGCCCTTGCAAAGCGCTGACGTCGCCCCGGTGGCGGAGGTGGCGCTGGCCGGCGGCATCGAGGGGGCCGGCACGTCGCGCCGGCGTTCGTTGCAGATGTTGTCGCTGCTGGCCTTGGCAGGCGCGTGCGGCTGGGGCGCGCTGCGCAGCGGTCCCGCCACCCGTCAGCTGCTGGCGTGGCGGGCCGATTACGCCACCGCCATCGGCGAGGTGAAGAGCCTGCGGCTGCAGGATGGCAGCCAGCTCTGGCTCAACACCGCCAGCGCGCTCGATGTCGAGTTCACCGCCGAACGGCGCCTGCTGTCGCTGCTCGACGGCGAACTGCTGCTGGATACCGCGCGCGATGCGCGGCCGCTGGTGGTCGAGTCACGGGAAGGGAGCATGCGTGCGCTCGGCACGCTGTTTTCCGTGCGCCAGCAGAGTGGCTTTACCGACCTCGCGGTGTACGAGGGGGCCGTGGAAGTGCGCAACGACGCGGCGACGCGAATCATTGAGGCCGGCGAACAGGTGCGCTTCGACCAGACGGTCATTCAGGCGCCGCAGCCGGCGCAGCGCGCGCGCCAGCTCTGGTCGCGCGGCCTGCTGCTGGCCGACGAAATACCGCTGAGTGAATTGCTCGCCGAACTGGGGCGCTATCGCCACGGTCATCTGGGCGTTGCGCCGGAAGTGGCCGACCTGCGCGTCATGGGCACCTTTCCGCTGCGCGATCCCGAGCAGGTGTTTGCGCTGCTGGAGCAGGCGTTGCCGGTGCGGGTGCGGCGCACCTTGCCGTGGTGGGTGACGGTCGAGGCGCTCTAAAACCCCGCGAGAGGAAAAAATATTTCGCGTCGCGGTTCCCCTTTTGCGGTCGTCGTTCGATTCAGGCAGACGTAGTTGTTGTTTTGAACCCTCTGCCCAGGATGAATACCTCCATGTCCCGTTTTTCCGCCGACCCCTCCCTGCCCGCCGGCCTGTTGCTGGCGCTGTCGCTGGCCGCCGCACCGCTGCCGCTGATTGCCGCTGAACCGGCCGCCCCGGTTGCCGGCGCCACCAAGCCGATCAGCTATGCCATTCCGGCCGGTCCGTTGAGTGCCGCGCTGAATCGCTTTGCCGCCGAATCCGGCATCTTCCTGGCCGGCGATGCCAGCCTCACCGGCGGCAAGCAGAGCCCGGGCCTGCAGGGCAGCTACGGCGTCGACGAGGCACTGCGCCGGCTGCTCAGCGGCACCGGCGTCGAAGCGGTGCGCCAGGCCGATGGCCGCTACACGCTGCGCGCGGTACCGGCGGGCAGCGCCGTAGTGCTGCCGGCGATGAAGGTTTCGGCCGATGCGGTTGCCGGCGCTGCGACCGTTCCGGCGTATGCCGGCGGCCAGGTGGCGCGCGGTGGCCGGCTCGGCCTGCTCGGCGACACCGACATCATGGACGCGCCGTTCAGCATCACCAGCTACACCGAGCAGACGATCGAGGATCAGCAGGCGCGCAGCGTCATCGACGTGCTGGCCAACGAGCCGGCGATTCGCCCCGCCAATGCGCGCACCAATATCGGCGACGATTTCACCGTGCGCGGTTTGCCGGTGCCGAGTGCGGATATCGCCTTCAACGGCATGTATGGCCTGACCCCCTATTTTCGCGTACCGATCGAGATGGCCGAGCGCGTCGAGGTGCTGAAGGGGCCGAGCGCCTTGCTGAACGGCATGCCGCCGGGCGGCAGTATCGGCGGTGCCATCAACCTGCTGCCGAAACGCGCGGCAGCTGCGCCGCTGACGCGAGTGACTGCGGAATATCTGTCCGACTCGATTGTCGGTGCGCATGTCGATGCCGCTCGCCGCTTTGGCGAGGACAATGCGTTTGGTGCGCGCTTCAACGGCGTGCTGCGCGATGGCGAATCGACCGTCGACTATCAGGAAAATCGCGACGAGCTGGCGTCGCTGGCGCTCGACTACAGCGGCGAACGCTTCCGCGCCAGTGTCGATCTGTACTACCAGCAGCAGGAGATCGAAGGCGTCGTTCGCCAGTTCCTGCTGGTATCGGGTTTCTCCAATCTCTCCAAACTGCCGGATGCGCCGGAGGGCAATGTCAGCTATCCCGGCGGCTGGGGCGACCTGGAGATGGAAGACAGTGCCGGTGTCGCGCGCATCGAATACGACATCAGCGACGCGGTTACCGTCTATGCCAGTGCCGGCCAGCGCAGCAGCAGCATGGATGCGCTGGCCGGCAATCCCATCCTGCTCGATGACGATGGCAACTATTTTTACAGTGGCGGCTACCAGATCATGGATATCGATTCGAACTCGTATGAGGCAGGTCTCGACGCGGCATTCACGACCGGGCCGGTATCGCATCAGGTTGCACTGGGCGTGACACGTGTCGAGCAGGAATCGGAGATCTACTTCAACACGACGGTGTTCCCGCCGGGCATGGGCAACATTTATGAATCCGACAACAGCCTGAGCGTCAACACCAGAGGCATCGACGTCAACACCGTGCCCTACAACGAGACGACGCTGACCAGCTATGCCGTCGCCGATACGCTGGGCTTTCTCGATGACCGCCTGAAAGTGACGCTGGGGTTGCGCCGGCAGCAGGTTGAACTCCGCGACTTCGACTACACCGACGGCACGCCGCTCAGTGAGCCTTACGACGAAACGGAGATCACGCCGGTGGCCGGCGTCGTGGTGAAACCCTGGCAGCAGGTTTCGCTGTATGCCAACTACATCGAAGGGCTGAGCCCCGGCCCGCGAGCGCCGATCGGCGTACCCAGCGCGGCCATCGCGCCCTACAAATCGAAGCAGACCGAAGTGGGTGCCAAAGGCGACTGGGGCACAGTCGGCGGCACGGTTGCGTTGTATCAGATCGAGCAGCCCGGCGGAGAGTCGGGAGCGGTATTCACCAGCACCGAGCAACGGCTTCGCGGCATCGAGCTGAGTCTGTTCGGCGCACCGGTGGAGTCGGTACGCGTGCTCGGCGGTTTGTCGTGGGTTGATTCGGAACTGACACGCACGGCGGTTGACGCCAACGAAGGCAACGACGCGATGGGCGTGCCCGAACTGCAGGCCAACATCGGTGGCGAGTGGGATACGCCGTTCCTGAGCGGCTTCACGCTGACGGCGCGCGCCATCTACACCGGTGAAACTTACGTCGATGCCGCCAACACGCTGGAAGCGGATGCGTGGACGCGCGTCGATGTCGGTGCGCGTTACCGCACCAACGCATTTGGCAAGCCGCTGGTGCTGCGCGCCAATGTCGAGAACCTGTTCGATGAAAACTACTGGGGCGTGTCGACGTTCGGCTATCTGCACGTCGGCGACGCGCGCACGCTGCTGCTGTCGGCAACGGTCGACTTCTGAGGATGTTGAAGTTGCCGCGAAAGGGTAATGCGATGAGCGCGCGATGGATCGCACGCTGGCTGCGGCGCATCGGCCTGCTGCTGGTGACGGTATTGCTGGTGACGGCCGGCCTCCTCGTGTTCTGGCCGGTGCCGGCGCCGTCCGCAGCGGTTCCGTTCGCGCCGACGGCACAGGAGGAAGAGGAGCTGGCCTTCTACAGCCAGCCGGAGTCCTGGTTCCTGCAACAGCTGCAGCATCCGCTCGAAGTCATCGACGGCCAGCGGCTGGACCCCAAGTTCCAGTACATGCTGGAACAGACGCGGCCGGCGACCAGGCTTATGCCGTACACGATGCCCGCGATCTTCTCCGTCGAACGCGGGCGGCGCTGGGTGCGCGCGTCGATCGACCGGCAGTGGCAGCTCTACACCAGGGTCACCGCGCCGATGGCGCGCGTCGAGGATCGCCAGATTCCCGGCCGCGACGGCGCGGTGACGGTGCGCATCTATCACCCCGATGTCGATGACGCCGGTCCGCTGCCGGTTCTGGTCTACGCGCACGGTGGCGGCTGGGTCTTCGCCAGCGTCGCGGCGTTAGATCGCGCCGTGCGGCTGATGGCCAACGAGGCGCGCGCGATCGTGATTTCGGTGGAATATCGTCTGGCGCCCGAACATCCCTATCCGGCCGCCAGCGATGACTGCGAGGATGCGTTCCTGTGGGCGCGTGCCAACGCGGCCAGTTTCGGCGGCGATGCGGAGCGTGTCGGTGTCGGCGGCGACAGCGCGGGCGGTCACGCCGCCATCAACGTGGTGCAGCGGCAGCTGATGACCGGCCGGCCCGTGCCGCGCGCGCTGCTGCTGTACTACCCCGGCACCGGGTTGCCACAACAGGATCGTTCATTTGCCCTGTTCGGCAACGGCTACGGACTGGACGCCGCGTTCATCGACTTCATCCTGCCGCGCGTGTTTCCCGACTTCGACCAAAGCCTTGACGACGAAGGCCTCGACGAAGAAAGCCGCGACCGGCCGGACGCTCTGATGGACCCGCTGCGTGCCGGCACTCTGCGCGGTTTTCCGCCGAGCATCATCGCCACCGCGGGTTTCGATATCCTGCGCGACTCCGGGCGCGCCTTTGCGCAGCGATTGCGCGAGGAGGGCGTGCCGGTGGCCTACTTCAATGGCGCTTCGCTGATCCACAGCTTTCTGCAGTTCTCGGCCGTGGTGGCGGACGCCGAGCGCGTCGCGACGCAGACCGCGCGGCTGTTCGGCGATACCGTCCGCAGCGGTGCCCTCACCGTGGCGCCATTCCACATCGAACGCGCAGGAGATTAAAGCGAGACATGAACATCAAACTCTGGTTTCTGATCCACAAGTGGACCAGCCTGATCTGCACGGTGTTTCTGCTGCTGCTCTGCATCACCGGCCTGCCGCTGATTTTTCACGAAGAGATCGAACACGAATTCGGCGAGCAGCTGGTGGCGCCGGAGATGCCGGCCGACACACCCGAGGCGAGCCTCGACGCGATCGCGGCGGCGGCATTGCAGCAGCGCCCCGATGCGCTGATCCGCTATATGTTCTGGGATGCCGACCACCACCCGCACCAGACGCTGGTGTCGATGGCGAAAACGCTCGACGCGCCGCCGGAGGAGAGCATTTCGGTCGTGGTCGATTCGCGCACGGCGCAGATACTCGATGAGCCGCCGCCCGACGAGGGCTTCATGTACATCATGTTCAAGCTGCACGTCGATCTGTTCGCCGGGCTGCCGGGCATGCTGTTCCTCGGCTTCATGGGGCTGCTGTTCGTGGTGGCGATCGTCTCCGGCGTGGTGCTCTATTCGCCGTTCATGCGCAAGCTCGATTTCGGCACCGTGCGCACGCAGCGCAGCGCGCGCCTGAAATGGCTCGACCTGCACAACCTGCTCGGTGTGGTGACGCTGGTGTGGGCGCTGGTGGTCGGCCTGACCGGCACCATCAACACGCTGAGCCAGATCGTGGTGTTCATCTGGCAGAGCGATCAGATGGCGGAGATGACCGCCGCCTACCAGGATCTGCCGCCACTGGCGCCGGAGCAGCTCGGCTCGGTGCAGGCGGCGAAGGCGGTTTCCATCGCCGCCGTGCCGCACATGGAGCTGAGCCTGATCGCCTGGCCCGGCACGGATTTTTCCAGCAAGCATCACTACACCGTGTTCCTGCATGGCAATACGCCACTGACTTCGCGGCTGCTGCAGCCGGCGCTGGTCGACGCGGTGAGCGGCGAGCTGACCGACACGCGCGAAATGCCGTGGTATGTGAAAACGCTGTTCCTGTCGCAGCCGCTGCATTTCGGCGACTACGGCGGCATGCCGCTGAAGATCATCTGGGCGTTGCTCGACATCATCACCATCGTCGTGCTCGGCAGCGGCCTGTATCTGTGGCTCGGCCGTCGCGGCACCGTCGCGCGCCGCGTCGACGAAATCAAGGCGGGCGGTCTGGTCGAGGGGGTGGCGTCGTGAACCAGCAGGCTGTTGCGACACCGAAACGCCTCGAACGCCGCTCGCTGTGGCGTATTTTTCGCGCGCCGTTCTGGATCGGCGTGCTCTCCCTCATCGGACTGGTTGCGGCGCTGGTCGGCGACGGCCTGTTCGATGGGCTGTCGTGGCTGGGGCTCGGCATTCCGGTGGCGTTGACGCTGTGGTACGGCTGGTGGAGACCGCGCCGTGAACGGTGAACACGCTGCGCGCAGTCGCTGCTGACGCGCGGGCGTTGATCCGGTTTCGCGCTAGTATCCGGTCCGAAACGGGCGACGGAGGCGAAGCGATGCGCGGAATGACACGGAAACGCTGTTTGAACATGGGTGCGGCCTTGCTGCTGTGTTGCGCGGCGGTGGCACAGAGCGAACCGGTGACGGTGGTCAGCGAGAAGCAGACCTTCGTGCTGCAGACGGTGACCGCCGGCCTCGAACATCCGTGGGGCATGGCCTTCCTGCCGGATGGCCGCCTGCTGGTGACCGAGCGGCCCGGCCGGATGCGTATCGTTTCCGCCAGCGGCGAATTGTCGGCGCCGCTGGCCGGTGTGCCGGCCGTGGTGGCGAGAGGACAGGGCGGGTTGCTCGATGTGGTGCTGCACCCGAAATTCAGCGACAACCGTCTCGTCTATTTCAGTTACAGCGAAGCCGGCGACGGCGGTAACAGTACCGCTGTGGCGCGCGCGCGGCTCGACGGCGACAGGCTCGGCGGTCTGCAGGTGGTGTTCCGCCAGCAGCCGAAGTTCGACAGCACCAACCACTTCGGTTCACGACTGGTTTTCGCGCGCGACGGCACGCTGTTCGTCACGCTCGGTGACCGCTATTCCCGCCGCGACGACGCGCAGACGCTCGACACTCATCACGGCAAGGTCGTGCGCATCAACGATGACGGCTCGGCACCGAAGGACAATCCCTTCGTCGCCCGGCAAGGTGCATTGCCGCAGATCTGGTCGTATGGCCACCGCAATCTGCAGGGCGCCGCGCTGCATCCGCAGACCGGTGAACTGTGGACCCACGAGCACGGGCCGCGCGGTGGCGATGAACTGAACATCACACGCGCCGGGAAAAACTACGGCTGGCCGGTCATCACCTACGGCAAGGAGTACATCGGCGGCAGCATCGGCGAAGGCACGGCGAAAGCCGGCATGGAGCAGCCGCTGCGCTACTGGGTGCCATCGATCGCGCCCAGCGGCATGGCATTCGTCGATGAGCGCATTCCGGCGTGGCGCGGCAACCTGCTGATCGGGTCGCTGAAATTCAACCAGCTGGTTCGTCTCGAATTCGACGGCGACAAGGTCGTGCACGAAGAGCGCCTGCTGGAAAAGGAGCTGGACGAGCGCGTGCGCGATGTCGAGCAGGGGCCGGACGGCGCCATCTACCTGCTGACCGACGAGTCGAAGGGCAGGCTGGTGCGGCTGGTGCCGCAACCGGCAGGGAACTGATCGATGCTATCCAGTCACGACTATCAGGGACAGCGGCAATGCAGTTAACGGCAGGTAGTCAGCACACGGAAAAACTTCTGGTCGCTGGCATGGTGGCCGGTGTGCAGATCACGATCATCTCGTTCACGCTGGCGTTCGTCAGCGACGGCTTTGACATTCGGCGCCACGCCAACAGCCTGCTCGTGCTCGGCGAATGGGGCTGGCTGCAGACCGTCAATTTCATCGTGTTCGGCGTGCTCGTCACGCTGGCGGCGCTGGGCACCCGTCAGGTACTGCGTGGCAGGCCGGGCGGCACATGGGCGCCGCTGCTGCTGTCGATATACGGGGTTGGATGCATCGTCATCGGTTTCGCGCCCACCGATCCCGCCTTCGGGTTTCCGCCCGGCAGTGAAGGCGTCTACCACGGTTACGACGTGCTCAGCCTGTCGGCTCGGGTTCACGGTATCGCCGGCGGCATCGCCTTCACGGCAATAGCGCTCGCCTGCTTCGCATTTGCCCGCTATTTCGTGTCGGTTGGGGCGTACGGGTGGGTCGGCTTGTCGCTGTTCACCGGCGCGTCCGTTTTTGTCGTCACCGCCTATCTCGCCGCGTACGCCGATCAGACGTTGAGTTCGTTCGACTACAGGCCGACGTGGGTTTTCGGTTCACTGCTGTGGCTCTACGTCTCGCTGGTTTCATGGAAGCTGCGGAAATCCGTGTAGACAAACTTCTGAAAAACGCCTTTCTCCTCTCTCCTTACCCCTCTCGCTGAATTTATATTAATAAGAATCATTTGCATTAATGGGGTGCGCTTGATAGCGTGGCTGCCCGTCGCACCACCCGTTCTAACACCCACTTGCAACGCTATCCCCCAGCGTGTTCAGGAGATGGTCATGTCCAGCCATTTGCCCGCCACCGGATATCCCACCGATCTCGCCGTGCACGAACTGCGCACGGCGGAAAGCCTGGTTCTTGTCAGCTTTCGCCTGTGGGCGCTGTGTCATCTGCGCCACGGCCATCACCGCATGCCGGACTGGCGCGCGGGCCTGCGTGCGGCAGGCATGGAGGAGGCGGCGCGGCAGCTGTTCGATCCGCTGCTGGGCGTGCTGTTCGCCAGCAGCATCCGGCCCATCGAGGTGCACCACACCAGTTGCTATGGCATCAGCCGCGACGAGGGGTTGTTCCTCAGTTGCATCGCGCTCTATCAGCACCAGCAGATGGAGTGGGCCGAGCAACTGTTGGTCGAGTGGTTGCCGCCCACCGCGGCGCGGGTCGCGTCATCGCTGGCCATGCGTTTTGCGGCGGCACTCGAAGTGGCTCGGCTGTTGTTGCCGCTGCGCCGGACTGATGCGGTGGAGCCGCACGAATTCACGCCGATGACAGCCGGTGTCGGGCGCGGCCTGCATCTGTTGCATTGAAAAGCAGCGTGAGTAAGAGGCGACGTGACGAATAACGGCGCAATTAAAAGAAAGGGCAGGCAGGGAATGTTGAAACCGATGGACCGCGCATGGCAACCACGGGCGCTGAACGAAATTCCGACCGGGAGACTGCACGCCGCCGGGTTGCGTCCAACCATGATGAGGCTGGTGCTGCTCGATCTGTTCGAACAATGTCGTGATCGTTCACTGAGTTGTGAAGAGGCCTACCGCTTGCTGATTCGCGGCGGATACAGCGTCAGCCTTTCCAGTACCTACGCCAATATCCGCCGGCTGGCCGCACAGGGCGTGCTGGCACCCAGCGAGCCGCGTCAGAAGGTGCGTGTCTGCGCGACGTTCATGTTGCCGCAATAGCGGGTGGCAGACTGGTGGTACAGTCGGCGATTGAAACAATAATTATTATCATTTAAATTGCGCCGGTCGCATGCCGACCGGCCACGCGGCCAACTGATTTCCTTTTCATAGATAGAGAAGATTTCCATGCCCCGACAGCACCCGATTCCGGCCGTCGGCCGGTTTGCTCGCCCGTTGTTTAATGCCCGTCATCCGCTGCATGTCGCTATTGCTGCTGCCACGTTGTTGGCTGGTGCTCCAGCATTTGCAGCGACGGCAACTGAAACAGCCGTGCTGCCGGCGTTCAAAGTGAAATCTCAGTCGGAAACGGACGGTACTGCTGCGCAGGGTTATCGCGTTGAAACCATTCGCCAGCTCGGGCCGCTCGGTGAAGCAACACTGCTGGACACGCCGTTTTCGCTCAATGTGATTTCGGAGGATCTGATCAAGAACGTTCAGGCCAGCAAGCCGGACGATGTCTTTCGTATCAACCCAGTGATTCAGCTGACGACGCCGCAATCGCGATTTTTTACCGGTGTCACGCTGCGGGGTTTCAGTCAGGGCTCAACGAAGCGCATTGACGGCATTCCGAGCACCACGAGTTACGTCAATGTCGATATCGAAGACAAGGAGCGTATCGAGGTCATCACGGGTCTGTCAGGTTTCCTGTATGGCATGGGCAACGTTGGCGGCACGTTGAACTACGTGCTGAAGCGTCCGACCTATCAGCCACGCGCCACGGTCCGTGCCGGGGTGGCCGAAGGAGAAAATGCCATTGTTCATGGCGATATCGGTGGTGCCATCGACGCGGATCAACGCTTCGCTTATCGCCTGAACGCGGTCTACCAAGATGGCGATACCGAGCTCGATCACCAGTCGTTGAATCGCAAGTTCGTCAGCGGCGCACTGGACTGGAACATTTCCGACGACGTGCGTCTGCAATTCGACGCATCGGAGAGTCGCTATCGCATGGCCGGTACGGAGCCGTTCTGGTCGGCAGTTGGCGCAGCGCTTTATCCGTCGGCGCCGGATGGCGATGACTACTATGGCCAGCCATTCACGCAGACTGAAACGGAACAGCAACGAGTCGGCGCACGACTCGAATGGCGCGTCAGTGACAGCGTGTCGGCGCGGGCAGGCATCGCGCAGTACGACACAGCGCTGGACCTGACGGCCGCAAACAACGGATTCCTCGTTGGCCCATCCGGCACTTATCGCGTGCAGGCCAGCACGTGGGAATATCCAGATGTCGAGGCGCTGGGTGGATTCGCGCTGGCCGATTTCCGCTTCAGCACCGGCCGCATCGAGCACCTGCTGACCGCAGGCTGGTATGGCGATCGCGATGAGCGCACCAATTTCCGCAGCTCTGGCGGCTGGGCCACGCTGACGTCGGCACCGGTCAATCTCGATCAGGGGCCGGTTTATTTTGATGTGACGATTCCGCCTGCTTCAGGCCCCAAATACACGACGCAGCGCACACGCTCTGATAACTGGGTAGTTGGCGATCAGATTACGTTTAACAACGAGTGGTCTGCGTTGATTGGTGTAAACCGCGCCAGCATTGTCGACACGAGCTATGAAGAAGATGGGGCAATCGTTCGGCCGAATTACGATGACGATGCCTACACACCGTCGGCTGCGCTGATGTACAAACCGATTCCCAACGTCACGCTGTATGTCAGCTATGCAGAAAGTCTCGAAAAGGGCGGGGTGGCGCCTGATTTCAGCTCAACAAATGTCGCTGTGGTCAACGCTGGCAAAGTCATGGCGCCGCTGGAGAGTGAGCAGGTCGAGGTAGGGGCCAAGGCGCAAGTAGACGGCGTATTGCTGACCGCTGCGCTGTTCGATATCGACAAAGGGCTGCAGTATCTCGACGAAAGCAATATCGCCCGCCCGGTTTACGTCCAGGACGGCAGGCAGGTTCACAAAGGCGTTGAATTCACAGCATCGGGGCGGGTATTGGAAGGGCTTACAGTACTGGGCGGCGTCACGCTGCTGGATGCGCAAGTTGAGAAAAACGCCAGCAATCCGGCGCTTGAAGGCAAAACGCCCGTCAACGTTGCCGAGACAATGGCCAAGCTCTATCTCGAGTACGACATTGCTGCGGTACCCGGGCTGACGCTGACCGGCGGTGCTTACTACACGGGCGAGCAGCAGGTGAATACCCTCAACACCGATGAGGTGCCGTCCTACGTTACCTACGATCTCGGTGCACGTTACGGCATGAAGGCGGCACACGTGCCACTGACATTTCGTGTCGGCTTCACCAACGTCACCGGTGAAGACTACTGGTTGAACAGCACCTATCTTGGACGTCCACGTACGTTGGCGGCTTCTGTCGAAGCCAGCTTCTGACGGAAGGCTGGCGGCGGTGTCGCGATAGTGGCACCGCCTCTTCTCTGCTCTATATACATGCTGCTTTCTTCAGGGTGTCGAGCCAGGGATCGCGGTTGATTGCATCCACCAACCCACCCGGCACTCTGGCTCCTTACAAACAAGAATCATTTACAATTGATTGCTGGTCTGGTTTAGTTCGCACCGTCCTGTTTCTGTCTTCTGCGGTTTCTCCCTCTGCCATGCAGCCAACGTCCGCCCAACGCCTCGACGCGATCTATCTCGACCACGGCGGTTGGTTGCGCGCGCTGCTCTATCGCCGTCTGCGCTGCAGCGAGACGGCCGCCGACCTGACCCACGATGTGTTTCTGCGCCTGCTCGGTCGTTCGGCATTGCCGGCATTCGACGAGCCACGCGCCTATCTGGCACGTATCGCTCACGGCTTGGTAGTCGATCACCATCGGCGCCAGATGGTCGAGCGCGCCTGGCTGGAGACGCTGGCGCTGTTGCCCGATGAAATGGCGCCATCACCGGAAGAGCAGCTGCTGATCGTCGACGCGCTGGCGCGCATCGATGCGCTGCTCGATGGCCTGAAGCCGCGCGTGCGTCAGGTGTTCCTGCTGTCGCGGCTGGAGGAGATGAGTTATCCCGCCATCGCGGCACAACTCAATGTGTCGTTGAGTACGGTCGAGAAGGACATGGCGCAGGCGCTGCGCCATTGCTATCAGGTACTGATGGGCTGATGGACGCGCTGCAGCGATGACCCCTCGTGCAACCTGCGATATTCCCGAAAGCGTGCTCGACGAGGCATTCCGCTGGGCGGTGGTGTTGAATTCGGGCACCACCGGTCAGCGCGAGCAGAGCGAATTCGAACGCTGGCTGCAGGCGCCGCTGCATCGCAGTGCCTGGCAGTGCATTCAGGTCGTCGAGCAGGAGTTCGCGGCGGCGCGCGGTGGTGCGCGGCGCGGTTTGCAGGTGCTCGACCGTGTTGCCGGCGAGCGGCGCAAACGCCGACTTCGACACGCGGTCGGAACGCTGCTGTCGCTGGCACTGCTGGCCGGCTTGCTGTTGTCGCCGCTGCGATATCTGTGGCAGTCGCAATATGTGACCGGCGATGAGCGCGAGACGATTGCGCTGGCCGGTGGCGCGCGCATCGATCTCGACAGCGGCACGGCGCTGGACGTGGAACAGGTCGACGGCAGGACGGTTTTACATTTGTATCGTGGGCGGATTCTGGTCGATTCCAGTGCTGCCGCGCCGGCAGACAAGCCCCGTATCGTTACTGAGCACGGCAGTTTCACGCCGCTCGGCACCCGCTTTGTCGTCACCGGGCAGGACGACGCCACTGAGCTGGCCATGCTGCAGGGACGTGTACAGATAACACCGAATGACGGTGTCGAGGCCGAGGCAACGGCGGGGCAGCAGTGGCAGGTGACGACACGGCGCGCGCAGTCGATCGCCGGCAACGGACTTGTGCCGGATGGCTGGGCCGATGGTGTTATCGAGGCGGACAACGCTCGTCTGGACGATGTGCTGGCCGCGATCGGCCGTTATCGGCGCGGCTGGCTGCATTGCGACCCGGCGGTTGCTTCGCTGCGCGTCACCGGGCTGTTCCACCTCGACGACACCGACGGCGCGTTGCAGGCCTTGCAGCAGTCGCTGCCGGTGCAGGTTGAATACACCACCCACTGGTGGGTCAGCGTGCAGGCGCGCTGAGCTCGCAAGTGCGTGTCTGCTGAAAAAAATTGAAAAAGTTTTACGGGGTCCACGGGGTTGGCTCGGCATAGAGGCCAAACAACCTCAAGTTCCATGGAGCCCGTCATGCCGCAACACTGCGTTCGCCCCCTGAGCAGACATCTTTTCCGCCGCGCGCTGCTGCCGTTGTGCATCGGCCTTGCCACGACCGCGCCGCTGACGGTGTTGGCCCAGGCGCCGGTCGCGCAGCAGTCCGTCGTCGCGTTCGATATTCCCGCCGGCAAGCTGTCGACCGCGCTGAATGCACTGGCGCGCCAGTCCGGCCTGACGCTGTCGGTCGACCCGGGGCTGCTGGAAGGCAAGACGGTTGCTGCCACCAAGGGCAGCCTGACCACGCAGCAGGCGCTCGATCGTCTGCTGGCCGGCTCCGGCCTGCGCGCGCAGGCCAGCGGCTCCGCCATCGTCGTCAGCAGCGGCGCGGTGTCGACGCTGCAGGCGGTCAGGGTCAATGCCGGCGCGCTCGGGGCGACCACGGAAGGCACCGGTTCATACACCACCGGCGTGACCAGCAGCTCGACCGGGCTTGATCTTTCGCTGCGCGAAACGCCGCAGTCGATCTCGGTGATGACCCGCGATCGGATGAAGGATCAGGACCTGACCAATATCGGCGACGTGATGCAGCAGATGGTCGGTATTTCGGGCAATAACACCAGCGCCCTCGGGTCCGACGGCACGCAGTATGTGTCGCGCGGATTCACGATCGACAACTACATGGTCGACGGCGTGCCGCGCCCCACCAGCATGTATGGCTTCGCCGAGGAGACCGCCGACATGGTCTCCTACGACCGCATCGAGGTGGTTCGCGGCGCCTCCGGCCTGATGACCGGCGTCGGCACGCCGTCGGCGACGATCAACCTGATTCGCAAGCGCCCGACGCGCGAGTTCGCCGGCTCGGTGACCGCCAAGACCGGCTCGTGGGATCTCTACCGGCTGGAGGCCGACGTCGGCGGGGCGCTGGTCGACAGCGGTCGGGTGCGCGGGCGTCTGGCGGCCGCCTGGCAGGAGAACGACTCCTTCATCGATCGCGAGCACGCCGAGCGGCAGGCGGTGTACGGCATCGCCGAAGTCGATCTGACCGATTCGACGCTGCTGATGGCGGGCGTCGAGTACCAGGATTTCGAGAACGAAGGCGCCTCGCGCGGCGGCCTGCCGCTGTTGTACAGCGATGGTGGCAGAACGCATTTCTCGCGCTCGGCCAACTCCGGTACCGAATGGTCGACCTTCGGTCGCGACAGCACGAACCTGTTTTTCTCGCTCGACCATTCGTTCAGCGACGCATGGCGCCTGGGTTTCAACTACGAGCACAAGGAGGGCGTTTTCGACGAGACGCAGGGCTACGTCTTCGCCGGCAGCCTCGCGCGCGATGGCAGCGGCGGCACGATGTACATCTCGCGCTGGGCCCGCGATCTGGAGATCGATGCCTTCAACGCCAGCCTGCATGGCGCGTTCGACCTGTTCGGCCGCACGCACGAGCTGGTGCTGATGGCGTCACATGCCGAGTACCGGGACGAGGGGCCGGATTATCCCGGCTGGTGGGCTCCCGGTCCCTATCGGGCGGCGGTACCCGACGCCTTCGCGCTCTACCGCAGCGGCAACTGGACGAGGCCGGATCTCAGCGCCGATACCAGCTCCGCCGGCGGCGAGATCAAGGAGTCGGCGCTGGCCGGCGCGCTGCGGTTGCGGCCGGCCGATGCGGTGTCGGTGATTCTCGGTGTGCGCGTCAGCGACTGGGAAGAGTCGACCTGGTACCGCAGCGCCGGCTCGGGCAAGAGCACGACACCGGGTGGCGAGGAGAACGGCGTCTTCACGCCGTATGCCGGCGTGGTGGTGGACCTGACCAGCGAGCTGTCGCTCTACGCCAGTTACACCAGCGTATTCAAGCCGCAGTCATACAAGGACATCGATGGCAGCCGGCTCGACCCGCTCGAAGGCGACAACTACGAGCTGGGCCTGAAGGCGGAGCTGCTGGACGGGCGCCTCAATGCCAGCGCGGCCGTGTTCCAGATGGAGCAGAAGAACTATCCGGTTCCGCTCGGTGCCGGCATCTATGCACCGGATGGCAGCCCCGCCTATCGCGCCGCCGATGGCGCCGAAGTGGAGGGGGTGGAACTGGAGCTCTCCGGCGAGCTGATGCCGGGCTGGCAGGTCGCCGGCGGCTATGCCTATGCGTCCGGCGAGGAGGAGGATGGAACCCGCCTGGTTCCGAATGTGCCGCGCGACACCTTCAAGCTGTTCTCGACCTACCAGCTGCCGGGCAACTGGAGCGCGTTCACCGTCGGCGGCAATCTGGCATGGCAGGGCTCCTCCACGGTGGAGGACGTGGCAGTGCTGGGCGGCGGAGATTACGAACAGGGAAGCCTGGTGCTGGTCGATCTGCTGGCGAAGTATCAGTTCCCGAGAGGTCTGACGCTGGTGGCGCACGCCAACAATGTTTTTGATAAGCGCTACTACAGTGGCCTTTCCCAGAGTGCCGCCCGCTACGGCACCCCACGCAACTACAGCCTGTCGCTGCGCTACGACTTCTGATCGAGGGGGGGTTAATGACGCCAGCTCCGCCGCTGCGACCGGAAGCCCCGGCGGCGGAACTGGCAAATGAGACTTGTTTGCAAGTGGGTGGTTGCGCGATCATGCGCACCGCTATTCCCCAGTTTCTGCCCTTTTCACCCTGATCCTGTTCACCTAGATGTCGTGCCAATGACTGCTGCTTCCCTCTCTATTGCTTCACGCGTTGCCGCCAGCCTGCTCGGCGGTTATGCGTTTGTCTGGGGTTTCACCGTGTTCGGTACGGTCCTGCTGATACTGGCGGGCATGACCTTCCACGAGGCCGAAACCCTGGCGTACCTGTTGGCCTTCCTGGTCTTTCTGGTGGTGTTCTGCTGGGCCTTCGCCGCGTCGCGGGTTTGGAAGGTGTGGGCGGTACTGGCCGGCGGCGGTGCCGCGATGACTGGCGCGGCGTGGCTGCTGACGCCCGCGCTGCTCTGACACGCCGGAACTGTTTAGAAGAGAGGTCGCGACCATGTATCAATCGTTCCGCCAATCGATGGCCTGGATGCACACCTGGTTCGGGCTGGTGCTCGGCTTCGTGTTGATGGCCTGTTTCTTCTTCGGCTCGCTCTCCGTGTTCGATCGCGAGATCGACCGCTGGGCGATTCCGGAAACCCGTTTCGAGCCGCAGCCGATGCCGCGCTTCGACGAGATCCTCGGCCCGGCCATGCGTGCGTTGAAGCCGCACCCGGTCGATTTTGCCTATACGCAGGAGCGTGTGATCGGCCAGATTCCGCCGCCGGAGACATTGCCGCTGTCGTCGTTCTGGGCCTACACCACGCACCGCGATCCGGTGCTGATCATTGGCGGCGAATTCGACATCCCGAACAAGCCGAAAGACCCCAGTGACGACCACATGCATGTGCATGGATACACGACCATCGATCCACGCACCGGTGCCGAATTCCCGGACAGCCAGCTGAAGATCGGCAGCCGCTTCTTCTACCCGATGCACTACAGCCTGCACCTGCATTGGCTGAACCTTGGCTACTGGATCGTCGGCCTCGCCGCGCTGGTGATGCTGGCGGCGCTGGTCAGCGGTGTGGTGATGCACCGCAAGATTTTCCGCGAGATGTTCACCTTCCGGCCGAAAAAGCGCGTGCAGCGCAGTGCGCTCGACCTGCACAACCTGACCGGCGTGGTCGCGCTGCCGTTCCACTTCTTCTTCGCGCTGACCGGCCTGATCATCTTCGCCGGCATCTATCTGCCAATCGGCGAGACGATGCTGAAGCCGGTGCATGAAGCCGATGAAGTGCGCGAGGCGGCGGAAACGGGTCTGCCGCATGAGCCGGCCGGCGTTGCCGCGCCGCTGGCGTCGGTCGACGCAATGGTGGCCGAGGCAAAACGGCGCTGGGCCGAGCGCGACATGGCGGGTGAAGTTGGCTCGCTGTCGATCAACCATCTGGACGATGCCAACGGCTATGTCAGCATCTATCGCGCCGGCAGCGACCGCGTCGCGCTGGTCGGCGAGGGCATTCACTTCAAGGCCAGCACGGGCGAACTGCTGCGCGAAGATCCGCCCGATTCCGCCGTCTTCAGCATCAATGAATTCCTGACCGGCCTGCATCTGCAGCACTTCGAGCATTGGCTGCTGCGCTGGTTCTATTTCATCGGCGGCATGGCCGGCGCTGTCTGCATCGCCACCGGATTTGTTTTCTTCGTCGAGAAGCGCAAGCGCCAACAGGCCGAGCGTGGCGAGAGCGGTGCGCGCTGGGTCGATGCGTTGTCCGTCACCACGGTCACCGGCATGTTGATCGCGACGACGGCGATGCTGGTGGTGAACCGGCTGTTGCCCTCCGATCTGCCCATGCGCGGCGACTGGGAGGAGCGGTTGTTCTGGCTGGCGTGGCTGCTGGCAGCCGCGCATGCAGCGTGGCGCACGGCACCGGTCAAACAGGCGCGGCTGGCGCCGGCGTGGGCTGAACAATGCGTTGCCATTGCTGTGTTATCGGTGCTGGCCGTTGTCTTGAACTGGGTAACGACTGGCGATCACCTGTTGAAGACGATCGGACATTACTGGCCGGTTGCTGGCGTCGATCTGGTGTTGATTGGCGGTGCGGCGATTGCGTTGATCGCAGCGCGCAAATTGCAGCTGCGGGCACGGCAGCCGGTCGAGGCAGCGGTAGGTCGCGCTGCCAGCAAGCGTGCGGAGGTGGCCCATGCCTGAGGCACTTCTGCTGATCGCTGCATTTATTTGCTGCGTGATCGGATTCGCGTGGCTGGCGTTGTCGATGGAGCCCCACTGGCGGCAGGTACGCAGCGGCCAACCGCTGTTGCCGGCTGTCGTCAGAACGCTGCGCATTCTGGGCAGCGTCGGGCTCGCGGTGTCGTTGTGGCTCTGCTTTCTGGCCGATCATCCGTCGATGGCGGCACTGGTCTGGCCGATGGCGCTGGCAGCCGCAGCACTGGTGGTCGCGTTCACGTTTACCTGGCGGCCGCGCACGTTTGCACCGCTGGTAGCCTGGGTGCGCACGGCATAAGCCGTTCGCACCGCGATCGCTGTAACCCATCTCTCGCAAATCATTTTTCTCTTCACGCTCGACACGGACTGATATGAGCTGTGTGCGTCGCTTCGCCTCATCAACGAGGCGCTGGATGATTTTGCCCGCGTTGTTCGTCGCGGTTGTCGCCGTGGCGTCGCCTGAGATCGCGCAGGTCACTGCAATCTCTCTGGGACAGGCGCCGGTGCTCGACGGGCGCCTTGATGATCCGGTCTGGCAACAGGCCGCGCCGATCGGTGAACTGATTCAGGTGGCGCCAATTGCCGGCGCTGCGCCGCGTGTCGCCACCGACGTACGCATGGTGCAGGACGGCACCACGCTCTACGTTTCCATCGTCGCCCATGAGCAGCCCGGCTATGCGCGCAGTGCGCGGCAGACGCGCCGCGATGCCTTTCTCGATGGCGATGATCACATCGCACTGGTGCTCGATCCCGCGCACGCCGGGCGCAACGGTTATCTGTTCGCCATCAATGCCAACGGCGCGCAATTCGATGCGCTGATCTTCGACAGTGCCGAGTTGCGCGAGGATTGGGATGCGATCTGGGATGCGCAGGTTCAGCGCACCGACGACGGCTGGAGTGCCGAGCTGGCCATTCCGCTGAACGCACTGACCGCCAATGGCAGCGGACGCTGGGGCTTCAACATTGAGCGTTACCTTGCCAACAGCGGCGAGCGTTTGCGTTGGCGCGGCGCACTGCCGGATCGCGAGATCACCACGCTGCGAATCGCCGGTGAAATGGCTGGTGTGCCGACCACACAAACCCCAGGCCATAACCTTCGTATCAAACCGTCGCTGCGTCTGCATCAGGACGATCGCTCGGGCGAACTCGAAGCGAAGCTGGAACCGGGCCTCGATCTGTTCTGGCGCATGCGTCCGGACACTACCGCCACGCTGACACTGAACAGCGGTTTCGCCGAGACCGAAGCGGACGATCGACAGGTCAACCTGACGCGTTATCCGCTGTTCCTGCCGGAGAAGCGCGAATTCTTTTTGCAGGACGCCGGTGTGTTCAGTTTCGGCGGTCTGGTCGACAACATGCTGCCGTTCTTTTCGCGCCGTGTCGGGCTCGACCAAGACGGCACACCGCTGGCGCTGGAGGCGGGCATCAAGCTGACGCATGAATCGCACGCGGTGGATGCGGGGCTGCTGGCGACGCGCGTCGAGGAGGGGCCAACCACCGATGCAACCAGCATGGGTGTCGGTCGCGTCGCGGTGCGCACCGGCGAGCACACGCGGCTCGGCGCCATCGGCACCGTTGGTAATCCCACCGGAGTCAGCGGCAGCAGCCTGTGGGGTATCGACTGGCAATATCGCAACCCGCAATTCCTGCCGGATCGCAATCTCGCCATCGATCTGTGGACGCAGAACAGCGACAACGCCGACAGCGGCACGGCTGGCGCACACGGCGGCGCGATCAGCTGGAACAATATCGGCTGGCTCGGCAGCCTCGGCTTGCAGCGCGTCGATACCGAGTTCGATCCAGCGCTGGGTTTCGTCGTCGAAACCGGCATCGAACAGGCCTTCGGCGATGTCGGCTACTGGTGGCGCACCGATTCCGGCGGCGACATCATTCCGGGCTTGGACTGGGAGTGGCGCGCTGGCATCGACGACGCTCGCCACTATGAATTGCTGAATCCCGAAATAACTCTCGAAAGTGCCATCGGTAACTACCTGATGCCGGAGCTCTACTTCGAGCGCGAAACGCTGGTCGAGGATTTCGAAATCGTGCCGGGGCTGGTCATTCCCGCCGGCGACTATCGCTACGACTCGGCCATCGTCTACGCCGGTATCGGTGCGCACAGTTTGCTGTCGGGTGAAATCAGCGTGCGCTGGGGCGAGTTCTACGATGGTCGGCGCGAGGACTACACGTTGTACACAGCACTGCGTCCGGCATCGAGCTGGGGCATCACGCTGCGCGGCCAGCAGACCGATCTGCATCTGCCCGCTGGCGATGAGCGCATTCACCTGCTCGCGCTCGGCTTTGAGCTGACACCGACACCGCGCATTGCCGTCAGTACCATGACGCAGTGGGACAGCATCAGCGACGAAGTGGGGCTGAACCTGCGGTTGCGCTGGACGCTGGCGCCAGGGCAAGACATCTATATCAGCCTGAACCGCTTGTTCCAGCGAGAGCCGGGTTTTACCACTACGGCTCGCGACGATGGCATCAAGGTGGCGTGGAACTGGATGTATTGAGACCGCTTATTTCAGCACGTTGATCGCAAGACCGTGCGCGGCGTGGGCGAGGCGTTCATCGTTGGTCCACAGCGCGTCGCAGCCGTGGTGCAGTGCGCAAGCGAGATGCAGCGCGTCCGGCGTTTTCAGCCCATGGCGGGCGCGCAGGCGTGCCGCGTCGATGAACACCGATTCCGAAATCTCCAGCGTCGCCAGTTCGGCCAGCCCGGCCTCATACCTGTGCAGCAGGCGCAGGTCGCCGTCCCGCAGCGGTTTCACCAGACACTCGTGCTTGACCAGCGGCGAAATCGCGAACGTGTCGGCCGGTCTGGCGGCGAGCGCGGCCCGCACGCGGTCGGCGAAATCGGGATGGTGCTCGATCGCATAGATCAGCAGGCAGGTATCGAGATAGATCATTCCCATGCGCCGCGCGCCTCTTCCACGGCGGCATCGATATCGGTGGCGCTGCGTTGGGCGTAGGTTGGCATCGGGTTTTCCGCCAGCCAGCGCAGGAAATCGCGCGGTCGGCTTTCGCCTTTTCGTAGAGCTGGCGCGTCAGTCGGCAACAGTCGCGCCACCGGCTCGCCGCGGTTGGCGATGATCACCTCTTCGCCGGCTTGCGCCTGTTTGATCAGCTGCGAAAGTCGGCTCTTGGCTTCGAGAATATTGACTTGCATGAGGCTCTCCTCCCGGCGTCTGTGTCGGGCAGGCTATGCATCCTGACCAACTTGGTCAAGTTGGCTTGGTTGGCCTCGGTGGCTCCCAAACAGTTTGGGTATCTGATTGCCGGCCCGACCCCAGTTCTTTATAGTGCGAACCATTCTCACTTGAGCCAGGCCTGCCCGCCGCCCGACCGATCCGTCGCGCCGCAGCAGAGGAGCGCGCCGTGTCGGCTGCCGAACCCGCCGCAGAACAGCAGATTCACATGCTCTACAGCGACCATTCGCGCTGGCTGCGCGACTGGTTGCGGCGTCGGCTCGGCTGTGCGGAGCAGGCGGCCGATCTTACTCATGATGCTTTCGTGCGTGTGCTGCGGCATCGCGAGCAGATAGACGGCCTGCGTCAGCCTCGTGCTTATCTCCTCACCATTGCCCGCAATCTGCTGTTCAGTCACTTTCAGCGACAGTCGCTGGAGCGGGCCTATCTGGAGGTGCTGGCGCAGTTGCCGGAAGCGCTGGCGCCATCGCCGGAGCATCAGGCGCTGTTGCTCGAAACGCTGCACGAAGTGGACGCCGTGTTGTCGGCGCTGCCGCAGGCGGTGCGCAAGGTTTTCCTGCTGGTGCAGCTCGACGGTCTCGGTTATGCCGAAGTCGCCGAGCAGATGAATATCTCCGTGCGCACCGTGCAGCGTCATCTGGTGCGCGCTTATGAGCAGTGCATTCTGCTGACGCCATGACCGCCGCATCCATCGATCGAAAAATTGCCCGCGAAGCAGCCGAGTGGCTGATGCGTCTCGGTGCCGACGATGTTTGCGCGGCCGATGTCGAGGCATGCGCACGCTGGCGTGCGGTTAATGACGAACATGAGCGGGCGTGGCAGCGTGCCCAGCAGATCGGTGCGCGACTGGGTTCGATACCGTCGCGGATCGGCATGGCAACGCTGGCGCGGCCGGACCTGTCGCGTCGCGAGGCAACCAAGCTGCTCGGCTTGCTGATTGCCGCCGCACCTGCGGCTTGGCTGGTCGCTGATAAAACACCTTGGCAGGAATGGACCGCCGATCTGCGCACGGCTACCGGAGAGCGTCGACAAGTCGCGCTGCCCGACGGCTCCGCGTTGCACCTCAACACCGCGAGTTCTGTTGATCTGCGATTCGATAATCAGCAGCGTCTTCTGATTCTGCGTGGCGGTGAAATCCTCATCGAAACGGCTGCGGATTCGAGGCAGCCAGCACACCCGTTCCGGGTGTCGACGTCACACGGCTTATTGCGTGCACTGGGTACCCGCTTCAGTGTGCGCGACCTGGGTGATCGAACATTTGTTGCCGTATTCGAGGGCGCGGTCGAGATTCGCCCCAATGCGGGCAGCGAGCCATTGGTGCTGCAGGCGGGCGAGCAGACGAGCTTCAATGCGCAGGGTGTTGAGGCGGCAGAGACGGTCGACACACACGCCAGTGATTGGTCGCGCGGTTTGCTGCATGCCGATCACATGCCGCTGAAGGATTTCCTGACCGAGCTGTCGCGCCATCGTCGCGGTCTGTTGCGTTGCGATCCGGCGGTCGCGCTGTTGCCGGTCTCCGGCATCTATCAGCTCGGTGATACCGAGGCGGTTTTGCGTGCGTTGCCTGAGTTGTTACCCGTGCGTGTCAGCAGCCGCACGGCCTTGTGGGTCGTGGTCGAACCCGCCGAAGGATAAATTTTCAAATCGTGTGTCCGGTTTTCTGATCTCGATGGTCATGGTGAGTCGGAGTGATGCCATTTCGGCATCTTGATCATCGAGAAAAAGATATGACCCGTTTGCCCGCCCGGCGGCCCGCCATTTTCCCTATTCAAAGCGCCTTCCCCGGCGTTCGTCGCACCGCGCTTGTCCATGCCTTGCTGGTTGCGATGGCAGGCGGTGTGTTCGTTACCGCTCTGTCTGCGCAGGCTCAATCGACAGCTGTAACGGAACGCCACAGCTGGAATATTCCTGCCGGGCCGCTGGATGGTGCGCTCGCGCGCTTCGCCGCGCAGAGTGGCGTCAATCTGTCGTTCGAGCTTCAGCTGGTTGCCGGTCTTCAAAGTCCTGGGGTCAACGGCCGGCTGTCAGTCGATGAAGCACTGGCGCAAATGCTGGTGGGCACTGGTCTGTCCGCCCGCCGCAGCGAAAGCGGGGTCGTGCAACTGTACGCCACCTCCACCGCCAATTCGGCAGTGCTGCCAGCGGTGAAAGTGAATAGCTCTGCACTCGGGCAAACCACCGAGGGTACGAACTCTTACACCACCGGGGCCATGAGCACGGCGACCAGGTTGCCACTATCGATCCGTGAGACGCCGCAGTCGGTCAGCGTGCTTACCCGACAGCAGATGGACGATCAGATGATCGTGTCGCTGGTGGATGCGCTGAGCAGTGTGACAGGGGTCTTCGCGCAGACCTCCAATCACGGCGGCTCCGGCAGTTTCGGTGCGCGCGGCTTCTACATGAACAGCCTCATGCTCGATGGCATACCGAGCAACCTGGAGAGCAACGGAACCTACAGCGGCAATTCGGATGACATGGCGATCTACGATCGCGTCGAAGTCGTGCGCGGTGCCAACGGCTTGACACAGGGTGTCGGCACACCTTCGGCCGGGATCAATCTGGTGCGCAAGCGGCCGACGGACGAGCCATTGCTGGCAGCGACGGTTACCGGTGGCAGCTGGAGCGATGGCCGACTGGATTTCGACGCCAGCCAGTCGTTGAGCGCCAGCGGTACATTGCGCGGCCGCGTGGTGGCGGCGTATCAGGATGCGGACAATTTCGTCGACGACATCAATACGCAAACGCAACTGTTGTATGGCGTCGTCGCTGCCAATCTGTCGCCGCATACCACGTTGACCATCGGTGCCAGTTTGCTGGATACCGATCAGGACGGCATGCACACCGGACTTCCCGCCTATCGCGATGGCACGTTCATGCCGTTGTCGCGCTCGACTTATCTGGGCACCGATTTCAACTACTGGAATTCCAACAGGCAGAACGCATTCGCGGAGCTGCGTCACGATTTCGCCGACGACTGGCAGGCGACGCTGGTCGCAAGCGGTCAGCTAATCGAACTGGATATGCTCTATCAGGAGCTGTGTCGCTGTGGCAGTGACGACACGCTGTACATGAGCAACCAGGCTTATCGACAGGAACAGAAACAGTCGGCTGTCGATTTCTACGCCTCTGGACCGTTTTCGTTGTTGGGTCGGCAGCATGAGCTGGTGACCGGTGCCAGCTGGCATCGCACCGATCACCACGACGAGGGCGGCTGGGACGACAATTTCTGGGCTGATACCGGTCCGGTGGTCGATTCGTTCAACTGGGATCCCGGTTCCGTGGCACGCCCCCGGATCGACTACTCGCTGTGGACCTATGATTACGACAGCGAGCAAGCAGGACTCTACGCGGCTGCGCGTTTCAGCCTGACCGATGCGCTGACACTGATCGTGGGCAATCGCTTCAGTCGCTATCGGTGGGATGCTCCCGACGATGGCTACGATATTCCCACCGAAAGCACACCGTACGCGGGCTTGGTTTTTGATCTGGGAGCCAGCCACTCTGTTTACGCCAGCTACACGCAGGTTTTTCAGCCGCAATTCAAGCTCGACAAGAATCTGAAGCTGCTGCCGCCGATCACCGGTACCAACTATGAAACCGGCGTGAAAGGTGAATACCTGGGTGGTCGATTCAATGCCAACCTCGCGCTGTTCGTGATCCGGCAGCAGAACCGGCCGGTCGATGACCTCAGCAGCACCAATCCCTGTCAGCCGGGCAGCTGGGGCTGGTGTCAGCGCTCCTCCGGCGAAGTCGAGAGCCAGGGCGTCGAGTTCGAGGTGTCCGGCTCACCACTGCCGGGCTGGAACATCACGGCGGGTTACAGCTATGCCGCCACCGAGTTTCGCGAGGATTCCGATCCCGCTAACGTTGGTCGCAACTACGACTCCTCGCTGCCGAACAATCTGTTCAAGCTGACCACGAACTACGATCTGCCGGCTGTGCTCAATGCCTGGAGCATCGGCGGCTCGATCTATTCGCAGAGCGACATCGCGAGCTCGTATGCCAACGTCAAGCAGGGTGGCTATACGATGGTCGATCTTCATGTCGGCTATCGCTTCAGCGAGCAGCTAAAGGGAGCGCTCAACCTGAACAATGTGTTCGATAAACACTATTACGAGACGCTGGGTTGGGAAGATGGCGGCAACGTGTATGGCGAGCCGCGCAGTGTGCGAGTGATGCTGCGCTATTCGCTCTGAGTCGGTGAGACCTGCCTGTATGTGTTTGCGACGAGGAACGAACCGTTCGGGCGGAGGCTACCTACCGCTGGTAGTCCATGACCGATCGGGGGGTTGCAGACACCTCTTTCAAGCCCATAAGATGCGAACAATTCCTATCTGCATCTGGGGCGGTCGCCTCGATCGGTTCGAGGCGGCTCGCCATGTCTGCACCCGACACATACTCCCACCAGCTGTTTCACGTGCTTTATCGAGATCATCACGGCTGGCTCCAAGGCTGGTTGCGGCGCACGACCGGATGTTCTGAGCGGGCGGCCGACATTGCGCACGACACATTCCTGCGGCTGCTGCTGAACCGCTACCAGGATTTCAGTAGTCATCCACGCGCGTTGCTGCAGCGCATCGCGCGCAATCTCGTCATCGACTACGGGCGACGGCAGGCCGTGGAGCGCGCCTATCTGGCGGCAATCGCACAACTGCCTGAGGCGGAAATGCCCTCTGCCGAGTCGCAGGCATTGATTGTTGAATCGCTGCTGCGCATCGAGTCGGCACTGTCGCGGCTGCCGCAGCAGACTCAACGCATCTTTGAGCTGTCGCAGTTCGATGGCATGAAGCAGCAGGCCATCGCCGATCAGCTGGGCATCTGCATAAACAGCGTGCGTCGACATCTGCAGAAGGCGCTGGCCGTCTGCATTCTGGCGGAGTGATCGTGGCCGACTCGCTTGCCATTGACGTGCGTGTGGCCGAAGAGGCTGCCGAATGGCTGATGCGTCTGCAGGATGGCGCGCTCGGCGATCGCGATCGAGCAGTGTTCGACGAATGGCGAACACGCAGCTCGATGCATGTCGCTGCGTGGCAACGTGCCGAGCAATTGATGACATTCAGGGGCTCGGCGCCTGCCGGTGTCGGTCGCGATGCCATGCGCCGGCTGCGCAAGCTCGATCGTCGTCAGGCGTTGCGTGCACTGGCGGTGTTGCTGGTGGCGATACCGATCGGTTGGCAGGTGGCGCAGCGCACGCCGCCATGGTCCGCCGATCTGCGCACGGCGAAAGGGCAGCGACGCTCGCTATCGCTGCCGGACGGTACGCGTCTCGTGCTCAATTCGGTCAGCGCGGTGGATGTTCAGTTCGATGCGGGTGAACGCCGCTTGCGTTTGTACGAAGGCGAGGTGCTGATCACGACGCGTCCGGACACGGCTTCGCCGTCGCGGCCATTTCGCGTCGTTACCGAACAGGGTTCGGCACGCGCACTCGGCACGCGCTTCAGCGTGCGTCAGCTTGACGCCGCTACCCACGTTGCGGTGTTCGAACATGCCGTCGAAATTACCGGCCGCGATGGTGGCGTGCGCCTGTTGCAGGCCGGCGAGCAGGCGCAGTTTCGGGCCGACTGGATTGGTGAGCCGGCCTCCGTCCTGTCGAATGCGACCGCCTGGCAGAACGGCTTCTACGTGGCCAACCGTCTGCCGTTGTCGGATCTCGTCGCCGAGCTTTCACGCCATCGCAGCGGCATCCTGCGCTGCGACCCGGCCGTTGCCGACATGCCGGTCTCCGGCACCTTTCCGATTGGCAACGATGATCGCGCGCTGGCGCTGCTGCAGACGTCGCTGCCGCTGACCATCGAGACGCGCAGCCGCTACTGGGTCACGATCCGGCCGCGCTAAAAATATTTCCGAAATGTGCAATTTCCCTGAGTGCTTTTTTCGACTCGCCCGTTTTAACGGGTGACGCCTGCCTTCGATGGGCGAATTCATTCACCTGGGGAAAGCACCGATGAGCATGAAAAGAAAAATTCTCGGCCTTGCCGTTGCGCAGGTTCTGCGCGGCACCTGCCTCGGTCTGGCGGTGGTCTCAGCGGGCATTGCGCCGATAGCGATGGCACAAGCGCCGTCCACTGCTGAACTGCGTCGCTATGACGTACCGGCCGGCCCGCTGCCGGAGGCATTGACGGCATTCGCCGCGCAGGCAGGTATTTCGTTGTCGTTTGACCCAACGCCGCTCGCTGGTTTGAAGAGCAACGGGTTGCGCGGTGAATTGTCGGTACATGACGGCTTCGCCAAATTGCTGGCGGGAACCGGGTACGAGTACGCCGTCACCGGCGACGGCGATTACCGGTTGAAACCGGCACCGCAGGACGCTCCGGTGTTGAAAGCGGTGCAGGTGAAAGGTGCCGTTGATCCGGCGGTGACCGAGGGCAGCGGCTCGCTGACGACCGCTGGCCCCGTCACTGCCGCCACCGGACTCAATCTTTCGCTGCGCGAAACGCCACAGTCGCTGACGGTGATCACGCGCGAGCGCATCGAGAGCCAGAACCTCAATTCGTTGGCCGATGTTGCCGCACAGGTGCCCGGCGTCTATTTCAACTCGACAGGCACGCCGATCGGCGGCAGAACCTGGATATACGCACGCGGCTATCTGGTCGACAGCTACCAGATCGACGGCGTCAACGTGCCGTGGGAAGCGTTGGCGGAATCCGAGCAATACGGTCACGGCACACTGGATACCGCCATCTACGATTCGATCACGGTCGTTCGCGGCTCCACCGGTCTGATGACGGGTGCGGGCGATCCCAGCGCTTTGATGGCGCTGACCCGCAAGAAACCCACGCGCGAAGTTCAGACGACGCTCGAAGCCTCGGCGGGCAGCTGGGACCGTTATCGCTTCATGGGCGATGTCGGCGGACCGCTCAATGACGCCGCCACCATTCGCGGTCGCGTCGTGGGCGCCTATGACGAAGGCGACACCTGGGTCGATGACTACAGCAACGACCGCAGCATCGTCTATGGCGTAGTGGATGCAGATCTCGGATCAAGCACATTGCTGACGGTGACGCTGGAGCATGGCAACGCCGACAGCGAGCAAGCGCCGTGGGCGGCGGATTACGGCAACTATTTCTACTTCGCCGACGGCGTTACGCCGATGCCAAAGAGCACCACCAACAGCATCGCGGCCCCCTGGGCTTATCTGAACAGCGATCGGACCTATTTCTCGGCGGCACTCGAACATCAGATCAACGAGGACTGGTCGGGCAAGCTCACCTACGGCTATGGCAAGTACAACACCGACATGCGACGCGGCATGGTGAGTTCCATTCCGCAGGATGGTTCGCCTGTCATCGCGCGTGTGCTCGACCTCGATTACAACTACGACACGCACCTTTTCGATGCGCAGATCAACGGCAAGTACCCACTGTTCGGCCGCGAGCACGAGCTGGTTGCCGGCATCAATGCGTATCGCAATGAGCAGGCCGCGCCGCTCGCCTTTTATGACGATTTTCGCGGCATGGGTGTCGTCTCCGCGACATGGAACAACGGCGAGTTGCATTACACCGATCCCGACTGGAGTGCGCTTGCTGGCTCGGAGGGTGATTATCCCTACGATATCGAGACCAGACAGGAGGGTGCCTTCCTGGCGACGCGGCTGAATGCCACGGATCGTCTTGCCGTGATCCTGGGCGGCCGCGTGACCAACTGGGAGTATTACTACGCCGATCGTGCGACCGCTCTCCATGACGCCTACGTCTACAGCGATCTCGAATACACGGACGAATTCACGCCCTATGCCGGCGTCGTTTTTGATCTCACGAACTTCCTCTCGGTATACGCGAGCTATACACAGATCTTCCTGCCGCAGGACTACAAGGACATCAACGGCCACCTGCTCGAACCGGTGGAGGGCAACACCTATGAACTCGGTCTCAAGGGGGCGTGGTTTGAAGGTCGCCTCAACGCCAGTGCCGCCGTGTTCGAATCGAAACGTGACAACGTTGCCGTGGACCTCTACGACGATGCCGGTGTTCCCATCCTGACGCCGCAGGGTGATCAGGCATACCGCGCTGAAGATCAGACTAAAGGCCGTGGTTGGGAGCTTGAAGTGTCGGGGGAGCTGACGCCGGGCTGGCAAATTCAAGCCGGTTACGCTTCCTTCAAAAACGAAGACAGCGACGGTATCAACCTCGACACGACCATGCCCGAGCAGCAATTCAAGCTCTACACCTCTTACCAACCTGCGGTTGCACCGAAGCTAACCGTCGGTGCCAGTCTGCGCTGGCAGGACGATACGCATGTCGACGGCGAAATCGATCCGCTGTACACCATCGACAGCTACTTCGTGATGGGTGCGAATGTGGACTACGCGCTGACCGAGCAGTTGTCCCTGTCACTCCTTGTCGACAATTTGCTGGATGAGGAATACCGCGTCAGCAACTACAGCCACTCCTATGGCGCACCGCTGAACGCCACGGTGTCGGTGCGAGCGAAGTTCTGACGAGGCCGCAAACCAGCAGTCACCTCAACGCGTGCTGCGAAATGACGGCCCTGCCATTGATGCTGTAGGGGATATTCTTCAAATAAGAACAATTGTCATTAGCATCTGATTCCTATATCTTTCCCCGGTCCTGCCGTCCGTAAGGGCGGCAGCTGCAACGGCGCAAAGACGCCGGGCAAGACTTTCACTTCGGGGAACGCTCATGAATCTGAACCGCTTCAGCCTGCTCGCCATCGCGATTGCCGGCGTCATCCACACGTCAACCGTAACTGCCGCCAACCCGCCAGCTGACCGCAAACTCGAAGAGGTTGTGGTCTACGGCCAGAAGATTCCGCGCACGCTGCAGGACACACTGGCCAGCGTCGCAGTGGTCGATGCCAAGACGATTGCCGAGCTCGATCTGCAGAACTTCCGCGATGCTTTTCGTCTGATGGCGAACGTCAGAACTTCGGACTGGACCGACTCCGGCTTCATTATTCGCGGCGTTAATTCGGAGGGGCTGACGCCGGGTGGTTCGCCATTGGCGACGCTCTATATCGACGGCGCGGCGCAACCGGTACAGGCATCGCGGCGCGGTGCGCGCGGCTTGTGGGATGTCGGTCAGATGGAGATCTATCGCGGCCCGCAATCGACGATGAGTGGGCGCGCCTCGCTGGCTGGCGCCATCTATATCAACACCAAGAATCCGACCTACACGCCCGATCTCGCGCTGCGTGCCACGGTGGGTGAGGACGATACCCGCGAAATCTCGGCGGCCGGCGGCGGTGCATTGATTGATGACGTGCTGGCCTTCCGTATCGCTGGTGACTACCACACCAGCGAAAGCGATCTGAACTACGACGGTTACGAGCAGTACGACGCCTACGACGATTTCGTCGAGGATAAGTATTACCAGCTGCGCACGAAACTGTTGTTCGAGCCGGCGTTCCTGCGCGGCGGTCGCGCGTTGCTCAGTTATGCCGTCTCGCACGATTCGCCGACGCTGAATGATGTCGCCGGTCCCGCGCTCGGCCATGAATACAGCGAGCGGCGTGGTGACCTCAACGCGGCGACGCCGTTCTATCAGGAGAACCGCGAGTCGGATACGCAGAGCACGGTGCTCGATGTGCTGGTGCCGATCAGTGATGCACTCTCGTTTACCTGGTTGACCAGTTACACCGAGACCGAGATGGATCGCTCGTCGATCAACGACGGAACTGCCGGTGAAACCGATGTGACCGACGGCGCCGTCGATGAGTCATACGTGAGTCAGGAGCTGCGATTGAACTACAGCGGCGACAAGACGCGCTGGGTGGCAGGGCTGTACGGATCGAAGGAGCAGTCGGACAACGCCTGGACTCGCACCATTCTGGCGTGGGCGCGCGATGATGTGTCGCGTGCCTCTAGCGATGTGGAGAGTCTGGCGCTGTTCGGCGAGATCGAATATGCGCTGACCTCGCAGTGGTCGGTGATCGCCGGTGGCCGGCTCGCGCTTGAAGAGCAGGAAAACGACAGCTTCTACAGCCGCGACAATCCGTACACACCGGGCGGCCCGGAGCGCGTCACCGATCCGGATGGCACCGACTCCGACAGCACCGAGTTCCTGCCGAAGCTCGGCCTGAAATACGAACTGACCGAGACGCAGACGCTCGGCTTCACCTATGCCACTGGTTATCGCTCGGGCGGCTCCGGCGTCAACGGTGCGGGCGAAGCCTACGACTACGATGCCGAATATCTCGACAACTACGAGTTGGCGTGGCGCGGTCAGTTCTGGGATGGGCGCGCGCAGCTGGCGGCGAATATTTACTACGGCGACTGGAAGGATCAGCAGATCGAGGTGCAGGAAGATCCGCTCGATTTCACCACCGCGCGCATCGAGAACGCGGCGCGCTCGACCATGTACGGTGCCGAACTCGAAGCGAAGGTGCAGCTGACCGAAAGCCTGCATGGCTTTGCCTCGGTCGGCCGCTCCGAAACCGAGTTCAAGTCGTTCGACGATGACGCCACCGTCGACTTCACCGGCATGCCGTTCCCGCAAGCACCGATGTGGAACGCGTCCTGGGGACTGGAATACCAGAACGCCAGTGGTCTGTTCGCCGGCTTCGACGGCAGCTACACCGATGAGTACTACGCGCGCGATTACCAGAACCTGCCGATCGACACGCTCGGTGGTTACACCATCTGGAATCTGCGCACCGGTTATCGCGCTGACCAGTGGTCGCTGACGCTGTTCGCCGACAACGCATTCGACAAGGACTATTTCGTCTATCGCGATGTGATCGAGGGCATGGGCGACTGCTGCGGAACACTGGGTGCGCGTCGACTGGTGGGAGTGACGGCGCAGTGGCAGATGTAAGCGGGCGCATCCGGCACACGGTGCGGTAGCGGAGGGGGCGATCGTGTCCGTTGCTGAGCCCTCCGCCGAGCAGCAGATTCATCTGCTCTACAGCGACCACTCGCGCTGGCTGCGCGACTGGTTGCGGCGTCGGCTCGGCTGCGCGGAGCAGGCGGCGGATATTGCGCATGACACTTTCGTGCGGCTGCTGGTTTCGCCGCGTTCGCTGTCGGGTGAGCCGCGCGCCTTTCTGACGTACGTAGCAAAGGGGCTGGTGATCGACCACTGGCGGCGCAAGGAGATCGAGCAGGCTTATCTCGACACCCTTGCGCATCTGCCGGAGCCGGAGGCGCCATCGCCGGAACAGCAACTGCTGATCGTCGAAACGCTGTTGCGCATTGATGTGATGTTGCACGCCATGCCCGGACCCACGCGCGAGATATTTCTGCTGGCCCAGCTCGATGGTCTCGGTTACGCCGAGATCGCCGCGCGTCTTGAACTCTCTCTGATTACTGTCAAACGCCACATGCACAAGGCTTTCATCGCCTGCATGACGGTTGCCTGAGTCGCTGGTCATGCAAACCGATATCGATCCGAACCTGCTCAGCGAAGCTGCCGACTGGTTGATGCGCTTTCAGTGCGGTGAGGCTGTTAAAGGCGAGCAATTCGAACGCTGGCGCGCGACCAGTCCTCAGCATGCACTTGCCTGGCAGCGTGCCGAGTCGATTCTGCAGGCTTTTGGTCAGTTACCGTCGGGTGTCGGGCGCGGCGTGCTGGGGCGGCTCGGCCACCGGCGTCGGCGTGAGGCGTTGCAATTGCTCGGTGTCGCCCTGCTGGCTCCGCCGATGGCCTGGCTGGCGTGGCGACAACTGCCCTGGCGCGACTGGAGTGCTGATCTGCGCACCGCCATTGGCGAGCAGCGTCGCATTGGCCTGGCGGATGGTACGCAGCTGGTGTTGAACACGGCGTCGGCGGTCGATGTGTCGTTCAGCGATAATGAGCGACGCCTGCGGTTGCATGCCGGTGAAATTCTCGTCACCACCGGGCATGCCCCATCGCCCGTGCCTCGTCCCTTCTTTGTCGATACGGCGCAAGGGCGCATACGTGCCCTCGGTACACGTTTTGTCGTGCGCCAGCTCGATGAGATGACGCGGGTGTCGGTGCTGGAGTCTGCCGTCGAAGTGCGGCCGCGCTGCAGCAACGATGTCGCACGACTCGATGCCGGTGACAGCGCCGATTTCGGCAAGTCGGTCGTGTCGACACGCGTGCATGATCACGCTGCGGCAACCTGGGAGCAGGGGATGCTGGTGGCGCGCAGCCTGCGGCTCGGTGAGTTGATTGCGGAACTCGATCGCTACCGCAGCGGTGTGTTGCGCTGCGATCCGCGTGTGGCCGGTCTGCCGGTCTCTGGTGCTTTCTCGTTGCGCGATGTCGACGCCAGTCTGGCGCTGCTCGAACAGACGCTGCCGGTAAAAGTCGTGGGCCGCACCCGCTACTGGCGCGTTATTGAGCCGCGCTGAATAAATAATTTTTTCCGGGTGATACTTTTTCTTGCCTCGTTCGGTAGAGCGGTCAGATGCGCGCATTCGACGCGCCACTGCTGATTCACCGCCGAGGGAACCGATCTCATGTCTGCTGTCACTGTCCGCACGCACGCTTCACGATCTTTTGTTGCTTCTCCCGCGCCGCTGGCGCCGTTGACCGTCGCGGTTCGCGCCGCGCTGCTCGGTGTTGCGCTGACGATGGCGCTGCCATCACCGGGCGCGAATGCCGCTGACCCGGCTGCCACCATTGCCGTCAAACGCTACGCGATCCCGGCCGGTTCGCTCGGCGATTCGCTGGCCTTGTTCGCGGCGGCAGCCGGCGTGCAGTTGTCGTTCGATCCGACGCCGCTGGCCGGCGTGCAGAGCCGTGGTCTGCAGGGCGAATACAGCGTGCAGCAGGGCTTCGCGACGTTGTTGGCGGGTTCGGGTTTCGAGGCGGTGATGCAGCCGGGTGACGGTTACAAATTGCAGCGCAATGCCGGTGCGGTGACATTGCCGGCCGTCAAGGTGCAGGCGAGCGGTGCGGGTGAGGGGTACACGCAGGGGTATGTCACCAAGCGCACCACGGGCGGCGCCAAAGGTGAATTGCCGCTGCGCGATATTCCGCAAGCGGTCACCGTGATCAACGAGGAGGTGATTCGCGATCTCGCACCGCAGTCGCTCGACGAAGTGGCGGATTACATTGCCGGTGTCGATCGTGAGGCGGTGCAGGCCAACCCCTATGCCGTCAGCTTCTTCGTGCGCGGTTTCAATACATCCGGCACGGCCAGCACCTACAACGGCTTTCGCGAAAATGGCTTCAACACGCCGCAGGCGGCGATCAATATCGAACGTATCGAGTTTCTGAAGGGGCCGGCGTCGGTGTTGTCGGGTGGCAACGGTGCGCTTTCCGGTCTCGTCAATATCGTCAGCAAAAAGCCGCTGGCAGAACAGTTCAACCGCATCGAGGCCACTGTCGGCAGTTTCGATCATCTGGTGACGTCGATCGATTCGACGGGGCCTCTCAACGAAGACAAAAGCCTGCGCTATCGGCTGACAGCCTCCGTCGACAAGGACGGCAATTTTGTTGAGAACACCAAACAGCAGAGTCGCTTCATCAGCCCCTACCTGCGCTGGGATATCGGCGAACAGACGAAGCTCGATATCGAGCTGGTCGATCAGGATGTCGATCGGCCCGGTCGCGAAGCCTATTTCCTGCGCCACCCCGATTTCTTCCGCATTCCGGTCGAAACGCAACTCGGTGATCCCGCTGTTCCAGCCGGTGCCGGTGGCGAGTTGACGCGGCAACTCGCCCGCATCGATTTCACGCATCACTTTGCCAACGGCTGGCTGCTGCGCGAAGGGTTGTTCTACAACAAGGTCGACAGCGATGACACGGCGATTCAGCCGCTTGCCTATGACGGTGCAACGCATCTGCTGACGCGCCGTGTGCGAGCTGTCGACGAATACCAGCGCGATCGCACGTCGCAGACCGAGCTGTCGGGCGAATCAAAAACCGGGGCGCTGGAGCATCAGTGGCTGGCGGGCATCGAGATCAGCCGGCAGAGCACGGGCTACATCTTCAATGTCGCGCCCTACACGTCGATCGACATTTTCAATCCGCAGTATCCGGGCGAGCAGCTGGCGCCGCTGACCGTGCCGTTCCCCGGTGTCGACAGCGACGCCGACGGCGAGGCGGTTTATCTGCAGGATCTGATTACGTTGGGCGGTGGCTTCAAGGTCATGGCTGGTGTGCGCTACGACCAGCTCGAAACGTCGAGCAAGGAGCGTGTGCCGGGTGCGGCGACGCAGCGCGTGGAAACGGATGAGGTTTCGCCGCGCGCTGGTCTGATCTACCAGCCCAACGAGGTCATCTCGTACTACGCGAGTTGGGGACGTTCGTTCCGCCCCAACAGCGGGCGCGATGCTTCCGGTTCGACGTTCGAGCCGGAGCGCGGCGAGCAGTATGAGTTGGGCACCAAGTTCGAGTTTGCGCGTGGGCTGGCCGCCACCGCTGCATTGTTCGAATACACCCGCCAGGACATTCTGACCACCGATCCGGACAACCTGAATTTCAGTATTCCGGTCGGCGAACAGCGCGTGCGCGGACTTGAACTGGAGGCGATCGGTGAAATCACGCCGGACTGGAACATCATCGCCAGCTATACCTATCTCGATGCGGAGGTGACGGAGGACAACCGGCTGCCGGTTGGTGATCGTCGCCAGGGCGTGCCGGAG
Source organism: uncultured Verrucomicrobiaceae bacterium (assembly GCA_964638025.1). Classification (GTDB taxonomy): domain Bacteria; phylum Pseudomonadota; class Gammaproteobacteria; order Pseudomonadales; family CAMLJR01; genus CAMLJR01. Next base: position 4,635 of record CAZWXW010000007.1, on the reverse strand, counting down.
AATGCGGCCAGCCTGTTCAACAAGGTAAGCCTGCGCGCGCTCGGTCTTTCCGCGTGGAGTGTGACGGCAGGCGTCTCCTACGCCAGTGTGCGCGAATCGGGTCTGCCGAACGATCCGGCCGGTCCGCTGACGGCCGCCGACGTGCGCCTGCCGTCGTATACCCGTTTCGACGCGGGGCTGATCTATCGCGGTGAGCAGTTCGAGGCGCGCCTGAACGGGCGCAACCTGACCGACGAGAAGATCTACGACGGTTACAACTCGACCTTCGAGCCGCGCGCGCCACGCTCGTACGAGGTGAGTATTGCAGTGGAGTTTTGAGGATGAGACTTTTGTAAATGAGAATTACTTGCGTTTAATCGGTTGCCTTGATAGCGTCTCGTCGTCGCATTGCTCGTTTGGCCGGGTCCGTCAGGATCCCGGCTATTGAAGCAATAGCGACAGGGAGGCATTCATCAGGATCACGTGCAACAGAACGAGTTTCTCAGGAGAGACGCCGTGCAGACAGCCGATACCGCCTATTCGACCCGGACTCTGCTCAGCGATCTCGGCGCTGCGGAGATCTTCATCGTGATGCTGGTTCGGCTGAGGGTTGCCGCCAGTCTCGATCCCGATTCGGTACCGGAGGACTGGCGCGCGGGCATGCGTGCCGCCGGGGTCAGTCTGGCCGGTGCCGATGCGTTCGACCTGCTGATGCATGTATTGAACAGCGTCTGGCGACTGCCGCTCGATGTCCGCAGCCTGCGTTGTGGCGGGTTGGGGGAGGGTGAGGCGCTGCTGCTGCAGTGTGTCGGCCTGCTGCAGCAGTCGCGCTTCGAGGCGGCCGAGCAACTGCTCGGCCGCTGGCTGCCACCCGGCACGTCACGCATTGCGGCGCAGCAGGCGCAGCGGTTTGCGCGGGCGCTGGAGCAGACCCGGCTCTGTGTCGGTGGCCAGCGTGAAACGGCACCGATGCAGCCGGTCACGGGCCGTGAGCGCGACATCGGCGTGCACATGACGGCGCACTGATTGGTCGCTTCATCCCTCTATTTATTGATCTGTTTATGTATGCCCCGATTTTATTGACCTGAATCTATTGAAATAAGAATTGTTATTGTTTAGATTGCCCCGCGCTTTATTGACCGCTGTGCGGCCCGCTGTTCGAGAAGCCTTCATGATCTGTTGTTATCGCCCTGTTTCAGCCCGAATCCGTTCTGTCCCGCCGATGGCACCCGCCTGTGCGGTGGTGATCGCCGGTTGCGACATGACGTTGGCTTGTCCGGCGGCGTATTGAGCGATGGCGCGTTTCGATTCAGGTCTGGCCCTGGTGGCGGTCGTGGTGGCGCATGCTGGCGCGCTTGGTGCAGTGCTGTGGGCACGTACGCCGGAGCCGATGGTCATTTCGATGCCGACGGTGGAGGGGGTGCTGATTGCGGCGCCGCCCGCCGAAGAGCTGAAGGCACCGCCGGCGCCGGAGCCACCGAAGCCGCTGCCGGTGGAGCAGCCGAAGCCCAAACCCAAGCCGAAGCCCCAACCGACGCCGAAGCCGTTGCCGCCACCGCCGGAAGGTCCGCCCTCCGAGAACGCGGTCAGCGCACCGGCGCAGGATCCGGAGCCGGCACCGGCAGCGGTTGCAGCCAGGGACGATGACGATCTCGGCGCGCCGGTGGTGCCACCGCGCGTCGATGCCAGCCAGCTCAACAACCCGGCGCCGGTCTATCCGACGCTGTCGCGCCGGTTGCGCGAGCAGGGTACGGTCTACCTGGAGCTGCTGATCCTGCCGGATGGCAGCGTCAGCGAGATCAAGGTGAAAACGTCGAGCGGCTTCGGCCGGCTCGATGCCTCGGCGCTGGATGCGGTGCGGCGCTGGCGTTATGTTCCGGCCAAGCGTGGAGGCGTGGCGATCCCGTTCCGCTATGTGCAGCCGATCGAGTTCTCGCTGAGCCGCTGAGGCGGCCGGCCAACCGACAGATATCCATCGCCCGCTGGTCGGGCTTATAGATTGATTTACAGAGAGGCATCCGACATGCAAGCCAACCCCTACGGAATCGAAGCGCTCTGGAGCCAGGGCGATGTGGTGATCAAGAGTGTCGCCATCCTGTTGCTGCTGATGTCGATCGTGTCGTGGTTCGTCATCGTCGTGCGCGCGATCGGCCTGCTGCGTCTGCGCAGCGCGGTGCATGCCCAGGCGAAGTTCTGGCACGCGCACAGTTTCACCGAAGGGCTGCAGATCCTCGGCACCAACAACCCGTTCCGCCTGCTCGCCGACGAAGGGCAGGCAGCACTCGACCACCATCGCGAGCACACCAGCGACCTGCACGGCCACCTGCCGCTGGCCGAGTGGCTGACCGCCTGCCTGCGCGCCGCCATCGACGAGAGCGCCGAGCGGCTGCAGAGCGGGCTGGCGGTGCTCGCCTCGGTGGGTTCGACGGCACCGTTCGTCGGTCTGTTCGGCACCGTCTGGGGTATCTATCACGCGCTGGTCAGCATCGGTGTTTCCGGCTCGGCCAGCATCGACAAGGTCGCCGGTCCGGTCGGCGAGGCGCTGATCATGACCGCCTTCGGCCTGATCGTCGCGATCCCGGCGGTGCTGGGCTACAACGCGCTGAGCCGTGGCAACAAGGGTGTGATGGGTCGGCTCAACCGTTTCGCCCACCAGCTGCATGCCTACATGCTGACCGGCGCACCGCTGGCGAGCGCCGGCTCACTGAAGCAGGCTGCGCGCCCGGCGGCAGCCGCCAAGGGCAAGGTGAGTGTGGTGGAGGCTCGCTGAGATGGCATTCGGGGGAGGACTCGAAGACAACAACGACGGGGTCATGAGCGAGATCAACATGACGCCGCTGGTCGACGTCATGCTGGTGCTGCTGATCATCTTCATCATCGCGGTGCCGGTGCTGACCCACTCGGTCAAGCTCGATCTGCCGCGCGCGAGCAACACACCGGATGAGATCAAGCCGGAGACGATCACGCTGGCCGTCGCGGCCAATGGCGAGCTGTTCTGGAACAACGACCCGATCCCCGAGGCGGATCTGGAGCCGCGCCTGAAGATCGAGGCCGAGCGCGAGCCGCAGCCGGAGATCCACATCCGCGGCGACCGCACGGTCGAGTACGAATATGTGATCAAGACCATGTCGGCGGTGCAGCGCGCCGGCATCCTCAAGCTCGGGTTCATCACCGAGCCGGGTAACTGATCGGCGCCCTCTCCCCGGCCCCTCTCCCTGAAGGGAGAGGGAGCACATACTGAACGACTGCAGCGATATTTCCCTCTCCCTTCAGGGAGAGGGTCAGGGAGAGGGGGAAGAAACGACGCTGGCGCCGCGGTGGGCGCGCCCGGTGCCTTCCTTTACAATGTGCGCCTTTCTTACCGCCCCCGCCCCCGAGGTTGATCCCCCGCATGCTGATTGTTAGCGGCGCTCCGGCCCTTTCCGCGTTCCGAATCCAGAAACTGCTCGACACCTTCGCCGCGCGCGATCTGCCAGTGACGGCGCTGCGAGCCGAGTTCGTCCACATCGCCGATCTGGAGCGCGAGCTGAGCGTCGCCGAGCGCGACGTGCTCGACCAGCTGCTGCGTTACGGGCCGCGTATCGAGGTGGCGGCGGTCGACGGCGTGCAGACGCAGCTGCTGGTGGTGCCGCGTCCCGGCACCATCTCGCCGTGGGCCAGCAAGGCCACCGATATCGCCCACAACGCGGGGCTGGGTGCGATCCGTCGTATCGAGCGCGGCATTCGCTACACGCTGGGCAGTGCGGCGGTGCTCTCCGATCAGCAGCGCCAGCAGGTTGTCGCGCTGTTGCACGACCGCATGGTCGAATCGGTGTTGACGACTGACGCCGACGCCGCGCAGCTGTTCAGCCACGCCTCGCCGAAACCGATGACACGCGTCGATATCCTCGAAGGCGGTCGCCCAGCGCTGGAGAAAGCCAACCGCGAACTCGGTCTGGCACTGGCCGAGGACGAAATCGACTATCTGGTCGAGAGTTTCCAGCAGCTCGGTCGCAACCCCAGCGATGTCGAGCTGATGATGTTCGCGCAGGCCAACTCCGAGCACTGCCGCCACAAGATTTTCAACGCCAGCTGGAGCATCGACGGAGAACAGCAGAACCGTTCGCTGTTCCAGATGATCAAGAACACCAACGAAGTCGGCGGTGAAGATGTACTGAGCGCCTACTCGGACAACGCTGCCGTGGTGCGCGGCTCGCACGCCGGTCGTTTCTATCCCGATCCGCAGAGCGGCAGCTACGGCTACCACGTCGAAGACATTCACATCCTGATGAAGGTGGAGACGCACAACCACCCGACCGCGATCGCACCGTTCCCCGGTGCTGGCACCGGTGCCGGCGGCGAGATTCGCGATGAAGGTGCAGTCGGTCGCGGCTCGAAACCGAAGGCGGGCTTGACCGGTTTCTCCGTCTCCAACCTGCGTATTCCCGGCTTCGAACAACCGTGGGAGCGCGACTACGGCAAGCCGAATCGCATCGTCACCGCGCTCGACATCATGATCGACGGCCCACTCGGCGGCGCCGCCTTCAACAACGAGTTCGGTCGCCCGAACCTGTGCGGCTATTTCCGCAGCTTCGAAGAGGATGCGGTCGGTGCCAATGGCGTCGAGCGGCGCGGTTACCACAAGCCGATCATGATCGCGGGCGGCTACGGCAACAT